>JBBQSD010000134.1:0-16807 GCA_038214135.1 Chloroflexales bacterium
GCGCTCAAGCCGACTAGCCGAATCGAAGCGATTTTCACTTCTGACTCCTGACTTCTGACTCCGCCCTACCGTAATCGATTATTGATCTTATCGAGCGTTCGCTGCTGGTTTTCGTGTTGTTCTGCTGTGGTTGGTAGCGGCGCAACACTGCTTGGCGTTGCAGGAGGAACCGGCCGTGAAGCAAGGGGGCTGGAGGGTGCAGCGGCACGTTTGCGAAGCGCTAGCATCGCACTCTTGCCGATGATGATAGCGCCGCCAATCAGGGCAGTTGCCAGAAACAGGAATGGCAGACTATCGTAGAGGAGTTGGGTGGGGGCGGCTGATCCAATAAGCTCAGCAAATGCGGGGTTATCGCGGGTACCGATGCGTAGCAGATAGCCAACCAGAACAATTCCATTCAACAGGCCAAGCGTGCCACCAGCCACACGCTGTTGCCATGTCCGTACTTTTGGTAGCGGTGGCAGCAAAATACCGCCCCCATAGCCGATCAGCAATGCTACGCCTGCCAGTAGCATAATACTCATAGCAACAATGATTGGCGATGGGTTTGTATCAAACCGGGATGCCAACTCATTGCCCCAGCGTTCGCCCCAGAAGCCACTGAGTGCTGCTCCAAATAGCGTTGCGATAAGCGCCAGCATACCGCGCCTGAGATCGCGCCAGGCCCCGACCAATAGTAACAGAAGCAACACTAGCGCGATGATGAGTGTGATCGCCAGCGACATAGCTCCCTCCGCGCTTTGACCATTTCAAGATCATTGCTACGGGGCATTGTAGCATACCGTGGCGTGCTATAATGGGCCGTCTGACAGCTTCCTGTCGGTCGATCATGAGCTATCCCTATACTTGTAGGAGATGGACCTGAAAGGATTGCGCACCATGGTTCGCGTAGCGATCAACGGCTTTGGCCGGATCGGACGGCAGAGCTTCAAAGCAATGCTCGAAAACTACCCTGATGATCTTGAAGTTGTTGCAATTAACGATCTTACGGATAATGCCACGCTGGCACATTTACTCAAATATGATTCAACCTATGGCGCGTTTGAGGGTCAGGTGAGTTCGACCGAGCGAGAATTGACGGTCACGTTCTATGATCCAGATGGCGAGGAACGCATCCTGCATATCACAACCTATGCCGAGCGTGACCCGGCACAGCTGCCATGGAGCCAACTAGAGATCGACATTGTGATTGAATCGACTGGCCGCTTCACGGATGCCGATAGGGCCAGGGCACATCTTCAGGCTGGGGCAAAAAAGGTGATTATCACAGCACCAGCCAAGGGTGAGGATATTACGATTTGTTTGGGTGTGAATGATGAGCGCTATGATCATGCGGTGCATCATATTATTTCGAATGCATCCTGCACCACAAACTGCCTCGCGCCGATTGCAAAAGTGCTGAATGATCGCTTTGGAATACGGCGTGGCATGATGACGACCATCCATTCGTATACGATGGACCAGAATCTCCAGGATAATGTGCATACCGATCTGCGGCGGGCGCGGGCGGCGGCTATGAACCTTGTGCCGACGACCACCGGTGCTGCCAAGGCCGTGGCGCTTGTCATTCCCGAACTAAAAGGCCGCTTTGATGGCTTTGCCATACGAGTGCCAACGCCGACCGTCTCGATTGTTGATTTTGTTGTCGAACTGGATCGCAGTGCAACCGTCGAGATGCTCAATCAGGCCTTCCGCGATGCTGCCGAGAGCGATGATATGGAAGGGATTCTGGGGGTGAGTTCGGATGCACTCGTATCAAGCGATTATATTGGAACGACCTATTCGGCAGTTGTGGATCTGCCGCTAACGATGGCGGTTGGCGAGGATTTCTTCAAGGTTGTGGCATGGTACGATAATGAGTGGGGCTATGCCACACGTGTCGCCGATCTGACGGCCTATGTGGCGGAGGGCTTTGAAGAATAGATCGATGATGCTAGACCCTCAGCGAATCGACGACGACCTCATAATCACGCAATCGCAGTGAGAGCGTCAGATTACCTGATGGCACATCCTCAATCGTAAAGCAGCCCAGGGTGTCGATCAAGGAACAGCCCAGGATGTGTTCGCCAGAGAGGATGCTGGCCGTCATGCCATGCTGATTGCGAGCATTTCCAACAGAGAGTTTACCCGTTACAATACTGCGGCTTGGCCGCCCAAATGTACGTTCGATGGAGAGCATGAGCCGAATGCGATCTGCACGATAGATATATTGATCGCCAAGTGATCCATAGCTGCGGTTTGATGGAGCGCCAGATATAGCCGGAAACAACCCCTGCTTTTCGAGCCTGAGCGCGATCCGATTGGTTGGAAAGATGCCAATGCTAGGGAAGATACCTGTGTTGGTAGCCGCCTGCTCAAGCATACGCAGTTCGTTGGTGCAATGCTGGCAATCGTGGAGATGGTTGGCAATTGAGATATAGCGATCTGGGTTGATCATACGCTGCTGAAAGGCGAGCAGATCTTCACTGGAAGGACAGAACATCCGGTAGAAGCGTTGCTGCAGTGTTTGCTGAATAATGGCAAGATCATTTGCACGCCTGGCGCATGATGAACATGCCTGGAGGTGAGCCCGTACGTTGACATCAATCACACCATCGAGCGCAGCGATCAAATCGAGATCATCAAGCGGCGGTGTGAGTGTGCAGCCGCTGGGGTTCTGATGGTGCACAAACATTCCATCTCTCCGTGGGTGTTGGCACCGCACCAAGCAGTACCGTTTTCATAGAATTGAACGCACGTACCACGCTTTTTGGGGCAGATTGTAAGACAATTTTAAGAATTGATGGGGCTGATAGTAGCGTACACACAAAGGCCGCAGCATATGCTACGGCCTTCGTGTGTGTTGGTATCTGTGCTAAGGGAAGCTAGATATCGAACTGCTGGCGCAGATCCTGGTTACGGCTCAGGCGCCCCAGAACATTGCGCTTCACGTTATAGACATCATTCACGCTGGAAAACAGATCGGTGCGGCGTGCGTAGATATCGCCTGGCTTCATTCCCATAACAAATGAATTGAACAGCACCACCCGCTCGGCTTCGTCGTTCAGCAGCGCGTTAATATATTCCCAGAATTCGGTGCGATTAACCCGTTCCATGGCTTCCTCATCCGGTGAGCTATAGGGGCTGCGGGCGAAGACGATTGCCTCCTCGGGCATCATCTCGGCCCAGGATTGCGCTCGTACACTATCGATGACGACACAACTAGCGCACAATTGTAGATAATGGAGGAGGGCTGCCAATGAGGCAAACGATGCAAATCGTTCGGCGCTGATGGCCTGCCAGAAGCGTGTAAATGCCGATACTACAAAGAATTCGCTTGTTTCACCGCTGCTGGCAAAGGCTCCACTGCGGCGTACCCAACTCTCGACCAAACCGCGATACTGGTTGAAGATGTACTCCCAGGCAATTTCATCACGTTCGACAAGTGCCCTGCGGAAGAGTTCATAGCCGAAGCGGGTATCGTGTGGTTGGCCGCGATAGAAACGCTCACCCTCGATGGCGCAGTGCCGTTCGAGGATTGTCAGGCTCATGCGCTCGATCTCTGTCGCGTTGATCGCCTGGTTTGGCACAGCCAAGGCGCGGGTTCTCCTGATTGTGCCCGTTGGCTGCGTAGAAGCCTGGAATGTCGCGCTGATTGCTTGCATGGTCCGCTCTCCTCTTACGTGTCCCGCTTGTAACGGCGTCGCATCTCATCTGCCCACAGATTACCAGGCAAGATCTGCGGTGTTGCTCCGGCTAGGCTTCGGTCAGACTGCGGTGGCACGCCGGTGTTCTGCGACTCATTCTAGGAGAGTGAGCGATGATTGAATACTAGATATGATGAGCGGACGATGACAGGGGTACGATGGTGTGTCGTAGTTAGGGAGTGAGTAGGCTGAGGAGTGAGGGAACAGGAGAGAATGCACAGCGCACTGGATCAAAGGCGCATGCGGTAGTATCGAACAGACGCATGGTTGTTATGGCTGCGATACTCAGCAGCAATAGCGCTCCAAGCAGTACGACTGCTGCGCTGTGCCGGTATGTTGCTGGCCAGAGGTTGAGCCATCCACAGATGAAGATCAGCGTAGTGGGGATCATGATTGTAAAGCCATAGCGTGGCGATGGTAGGCCACCAGGGAAGTTGACTGGCAGATGCGCCAGGAGAATGATGCCCCACACAGCAAGGCAGATCAGGCCAAGTGTGGTGAATGTGATCTGACGAGGTGCATCGAAGCGTCTGATCTTGCGCAGCCCGCCAATGATTCCCAGTAGGATGGCAAACGCTATTCCGGGAATCACCGATTGCCAGAGCGGATCGCGCAGGAAGATGCGACCGCCATAGGCACCAAATGATGTGAAGACCATCCAGGGCAGATAGTCCGTCGCTTCGAGACGAATGGTTGTCCCAAGATCGGCAAAACTGGCGATCAGCCGTGATGGTGAGCGACGGGCAAAACGGGCGATTAGTCGATCAAGCTCGGGCCGCAGATAGAACCAGCCTTGTTCGGCATCGCCATTGCGGATGAGGTTGGTGAATGGCTTTCCGCCCCAGATACCGCCGGCAGTGCCTGATTGCCCATACTGCGGTGGGACTTCGGTGGGGTATGTGCCGACTGCAAACACCATGCCATCGAAATAGATATCGAGTGGGGTTTGTTCATCGGGTGCAACCGACCAGGCCATCATGTGGGCGAACATCAGGCGCGGTGGCAGATCATAGCCAAAAGCAACAAACTGCGGCTGGGTTCCGACATCAATATAACGGTGATCGCCCAGGAGCGGCCCTTCACGGCCCTGATAGATGATACCAGGTGCCCAGATGTGCGCTGGCCGGCTGGCCCATACCCATGCTCCGACTGTGACATGCCTTCCTGAGATCTGCGACTCGAGCAGATTTGGGGCCGAAAGACCCTCGAAATTTGGTATGGCGACACTCTGAATGCGCAGGACGTGTTCGCCGAGTGGTGCTTCTGACCGTGTGATGCGCATCACCTGACCCTGTGTTGCGGCTCCCCAGCGATACCAGTTGGCTGGATCGCCCCAGGACAACAAAAGCGCCATAAGAATTGTGCTTGTTGCGGTAAGCGTAAGCAGCAACCAACGCCAGCGCCAGCCAAATTGGTGCCAGAATCCAATTATCAGGACGAACGGAACGATTCCAGCAGTGATCGCCCCTGTGTTCTTACAGGCAATTGCCAGCGGAATTGTCGCAACTAGCGCGAGTATCCGACGCCATGTCAACCCGTACATGAGTGTGTGAACTGCGATCCAGATTGTGAGTGTGCAAACGGTTGTGACAGCAACATCATTATTGACGCTTGTCATCAGGCTTGCAAACGTTGGATTCAGGATCAATGCGAGTGGCGTGAGCCAGCGCAACATATGCCCTGATGGAAACAGGATGCGGGCGCTGCGCTCCGACATTGCAATAGTTGCCAGAAACAGCAACAGTGAGACGCTGCGGGCCACATATAACTGGCCAACCAGCGTCAGCCCGCCGACGAAGCGCAGCACGAGGCTGATCAGCACATGATACAGTGGTTGGTGAAACAATGCCCGCCCGCCTCCGGCAATGCTTGCCAGGCGCGGATCGCTGGTTCCTGGCGTTGGCCAGGTTGGATGGTTGGCAATCAGCCAGGCAAACTCAAAGTGAGAGCTTTCATCTGGATGCTCCCACGGCGGCATAGCCACCAGCATGATCAGTCCAATAATACATGCGGCACTCACAACGATCCATGGGCGCGTGCGATCAGTATCGAGCAGATGTTGGATGGTTTGCTCGATAGGCATCATCTGTGGGCGATAGGCGATCCACAAGAGTGCAATCGCCAGGAGCAGGATGAGTGGAATCCAGGACTCGTTCAGAACCAATCCTGCGCTGATTGGATTGCTGGCCTGAGACCATACAAACGCAAGGCTGACACCTACTCCTAAACTGATCGCAAGATGAAACCCGTAGCGACGCGATGTATCGCGCCGGTACGCAAGCAGGCGCAGTGCGCTGCTATAGACGAAGAGTGGCAGCATAAGTAGAAGCGCAAGCCGCCATGGCCCAAGCATGGCGAGTCCGGCAGGCAGTTGCTGCATTGTTGATGGGATACTCAACCGGAGGCGACTGAGCGCCATACTCAGGCTGCGGCGGTCGCGTTCATCGGGGCGGAAGGTGCTGCCAAGCAGGGCAATTTCGGGTTGATTGGCGTTGGCTGGCAGGAGAACCTGGTAGCGCCGCCAATCTCCGCGCACATCAAAGCTGGATGTATGCCAGCGGCCACGCGCAAGGCCAAGCGCGGGGGGTGGCTCATCGGCTGGCCGTGGGGAGGTCAGGCGCAGATCGATAATCACGGGTGTTCGTGCGAAGGCATATAGATTTATAACAGCCAGTGGATACGACCATCGATAGGCGCTGGTATCATTCCGTTCTAGGGCGCGGAAGCCGTTGAGGTAGGCAGTACTAGCTGGTGCATCAACGGAATAGGCCAGGCTGAGGGGTGCGCTCCACAGGCCGAGGAAGAGTATCAGCAGGGTGGCTATAAGAATGAGGGCCGGGATGAGGCGTCGGAATGTCATGGTTGGTCATCGGCCTTGCATGCGCAGGACGACTGCGATGGTGCGGGCCAGGATGAGCAGATCGAACCAGGGCGATTGGTGTTTGAGGTAGTAGAGATCGTACTGTAGTTTGGTGAGTGAATCGGAAATTGAGCTGCCATAGCCATAGTTGATCTGTGCCCAGCCGGTGAGGCCAGGTTTGGCAGCTAGGCGTGTTCGATAGAACGGGATGTGCTGTTGGAGTTGTTCAACAAATTGTTCGCGTTCGGGCCGTGGGCCAACCAGGCTCATATCGCCACGGATGACATTGATCGTCTGGGGCAGTTCGTCCAATCGGGTGCGGCGCAGGATGGCTCCAACGCGGGTGATCCGTGAATCGCCCTTGGTGGACCAGCGGGCCACGCCATCGCGCTCTGCATTAGTATGCATGGAGCGGAATTTGTAGACTAGAAAGGAGCGTCCATGTAGGCCAAGCCGTTGCTGGCGGTAGAGGACTGGGCCAGGGCTATCGAGTTTGATCGCAATCGCGATCAGAGGTGTTAGGAGCGCGAGGAGCAGGCCTAGCAATAGCCCGCCGATCAGATCCATGAGGCGTTTGATCACGGCCAGCGCAGTAGCAGCGGTGCGTGGTTGCAGTGGCAAGGCAACATACCATTGGGTGCCGATATGCTCAACGGCGACTTTACCAGTCAGACGTTCGTAGATCAGCGGCATGGGTGTGACAGTCAGGCCGTGTTCGTGGCAGTTCATCAAGCGTTGCAGCAGATCATCCGGCAAACGGGTGCTGATCGCCAGTGCAATTTCATCGGTGTGATTGGCGGCGGCGATTCGTTCAAGATCCTGGTGTGCGCCAAGCACAGGAATGCCAGCGAATTCGGCCCCTTGCTTATGCGGATCGTCATCGATAAAGCCAACCACATGATAATGGGAGGTATAGTGGCGGGCGATGGTTGTGTAGAGTGTGCGGCCAGCCTGCCCGGCCCCAAGAATCAGCAGGCGTGGGCGTGTCTGTGGGCCACACAATGCCCAGATATAGAACAGCCGCCAGATGATGATCAGTGCTGTTGAGCCGCCAATGGCGACAGCAGGGGCAAAGCGCAGCGGTTCAGATCCAGATGAGAGGCTATTCAGCACACTTGGCAGGCCCTGGGTTACAGTTGCACGTGAGGCGATGAAGAACACCAGCAGATACAGAAATGTGACGAATAGACCACCGGCGAACACACGCCAGACAATCGCGCCTGAGCGTACCGCCAGCCGCAGATTGTAGGTATCGCTGAGGGCCAACCAGATCATCCAGCCAACGGCAAGCGGGATGAGCCAGTAGGCCTGGGCACGCAACAGGCGCAGGCCCAGGCTAAAGCCACCGATCTGTTCCCAGAATATCAGGGAGCCAACCAGGCTGGCAACGATCAACAGGATATCGCCAGTCACCAGTAATAATCGCCGCTCGGAGATGACGATCCGTGGCCGCAGGCTTGCTGAAACTGTTTTGGCAGATGATTCTGTTGCCGTGATTGGATCCATTAGTTGTTTCCGGGCGAGACGCCGTAGTATTCGGGTGCGATAGGGCCGATTTCGGCCACGAAACCGTTGGCGGGCATGAGCGCGATGGATTGATAGAGGTGCTCGAATGCGTCGGCTGCTCGTTCCCATGTATACAGCTCCTCCACCAAACGGTGGGCAGCGCGAGCGAGCTGAACCCTGAGTGCCGGTTGTTGTATCAGTTGCACCATTGCAGCGGCCAGTTGTGCTGCTGTTTCGCCCTGGAGTGCGTGCTGCCCGTGCTGTGCGGCAACGCCGGCCAGAACCTGCCGAGTAGCGACGACTGGTAGGCCACATGCCATGGCTTCAAGGACTTTGATCTGCATACCAGTACCGGCGCGTAATGGTGCTGCGGCAATCGTGGCACGCTGGAGTTCGCCCGCCAAATCGGCAACATAGCCTGTCACCTGAACGCCTGGGAGCAGTGTAAGTTCCTGTATGGCTGCCGGTGGATCTGCACCAACGATGCGTAGTTGCACATTGGGTACCTGCGCCCGCACCAGTGGGAAAATATCTCTGGCCAGGAACTGTGCTGCATCGGCATTTGGAAAGTAGGCCATTCGCCCGCTGAAGATGATCGTCGCTGGATCGCGTTCGGTTTCAGAATAGCGAAAGCGCTGTAGATCAACCCCTAATGGTATAACGTACAATCGCGGATGATTACCAAGTGCTGCCCGATCCGCTGCTGAAACAAGCACTGCACTGGCGAGCTTGGTGAGCAATTGCTGTTCGTAGTTGGCCATGCGCTGACTTTCGGCAGCGAACAGTAATTGGGCCAGGCCATGTTCACGTTCTGCACGGCGGCGCATGTTAAGTGAGAGCGGATCAATAAAATCAACAACTGCCGGAAGTGTTGTACCATCCGCAACGGGTGCGACGCGGGCTGTATGCAGATGCAGAATATCGTAATTGCCGGTTTGGAGCAGTTCGCGCACTGTTGCACGCAATGCTGATGAACACAGATAGGCGACCTGTAGCGGGCGCGAGCTGGGTATTGCAGCAGCCGTACGGATGAATGCCGCCAATCGTGATTGTGCAACTGGTTGCCAGGTAGTGCAGATGTTGGCTGCGTGCTGTTCGGCTCCTGGCTGATCTGGAGCCACGAGTGTGATGGTATGACGTTGATGGAGCTGGCGCAGCAGTTCGTAGGCGCGCAGGCGATCCCCTTGTAGCGGTGGGTATGGGAAGCGTGGTGCAACAAACAGCACTCTCACAGCGTTAGTTCCAGCACAACGGCCCATGCATAGCGGCGCATGTGTGGCCAACGCGCAAAGATGCGATCATCGAGTGGAATAAGTGTGTTAAGTGCCATTTGAAACAACGTTCGATTCTTCAATGGGATGCAGGCGAACGCGGCCAGGGCCACAAGGTAGAATTCGTGATGATGCAACTGGCTGAATGGTTCGCCAAAGAAATGAATCTCATCATAACTGAGTGGTTTTTCGGTCGGCGTGCGGCGCCACGGGGTAAGTTTGCGGAATAGATTGAGCAGTGGGTTATGATCGAGTGGTTCCAGGAAGATGGCTTTCCCGGCGGATTTGAGCAGGCGATGCACCTCACGGCGCGTGATGCGCAGATCGGTATGATGCAGAACCGAGTGCCCGAGAATGGCATCGAAGCTACCATCGGCAAACCCAAGATGCTCGGCACTCATCTGCTGGGCATCCACTGCAGATGCCAACCCGGCCTGCTCAACGCGTTTGCGAGTTGCGGCAACCATGCCGATCGACAGATCAATGGCGATTACATGTGCGCCTGCGCGGGCCAGCCGAATGGCGTTTGCACCATCGCCACAGCCAAGATCCAGAACGCGTTTACCGTGCAGATCGCCAAGCAACCCAAATGCATAATCATCGGCAGCACTCAGCGCACCCCAGGCGTAAAAATCGGTACGCTCGCGGGCCGAGGCCTGATCGTGATAGGCCTGTTCGATTTTATGGCGCTCGGCTAGCCGCATGGTACCCTCGCACGATTCCTACCCTCCATCGCGGGTTGCATTATACCATAGGCGTGCATGGCCACCCCAAAACAAGTATACTGTTCATGCTGGTTCCGCATTGCAAGGAGGAGATGCATGCGTCTTCGCCCTATTCTGATGATGCTCTTGAGCCTTTGTGCAGTTCTGGTTCCCTCGCTTAGCGCTCAGCCGCGTCGCTACACAACCCATCTGCCACGGATTGTGTATCATTCGCTGACACCCAATCGGCTCGGGATTGATCTCCGTTTGGAAGCACCGCAGAGTGCTCTCACACCATTACACGATACAGGAGCGCGCTGGGCGCGGGCCGGTGATATCGATTGGTCGCGGGTTGAGGCACAGCAGGGATTGCTCGATTGGTCGGCTGCGGCTGGATTTGAGGCCAATGTGCGGCGGATACGAGCAGCCGGGCTAGAACCAACTGGTGTTATCCAGCGTACGCCACTATGGGCATCGGCGGTTGCTGGGCGTGTGTGTGGGCAGCCAGCATCAACGGCGATTCCGGCATTTGCTCAATTTGCCGAAGCGATGGCGCGGCGCTATGCAACTGGCCCATTGGCCGTGCATGTCTGGCAGATCGGCAATGAAGTCGATTTCGCTCCCGATCAGATCGTCGATTGGCTTGGTTCGGGGTGTTGGGGAACTGGCATTCCGCCGTATTATGGTGGCGATTACTATGGTGTTGCGCTCAAACAGGTTGCGGCAGCCGTTCGGCGCGGTAATCCAGGTGCCGAGATCATCGCCGCTGGGCTGGCGCATCCCTGGCCGGATGATGCACAAACGCTTGGGTTCGTTCGTGGCATGCTGGCAGCTGGCGCTGGGAATTCGTTTGATGCGCTGAGTTATAGTGGCTATGGTGCGCTCGGGGTGAATGATAAGGTTCTGCTGAAGGCTGCACACCTGCGTGGCGTCCTAGGGGAATATGGCTTGGCCTGGAAACCACTGATCGCTGCGGAACTGGGCTACCCCTGCTTTGATGCAGCTAGCTGTGGGCAGGGTTCGGTTGAGCGGCAGGCCGATTATGCAGCACGGATCTATGCCGAACTGATTGCCGCCGATCTGGAGATGGGCGTGTGGTTCTCATTGCAGATGTCCGATGATGATCCCATGCAGCACGATCTCCTTGATGGGCCGGGAAGTGCCCCCAGGCCAGCCTACTATGCGCTGCGCAACTCTCTGGTATTGTTGCGCGATGCACAGCCGCTTGGCCCACCGCCTGTGTTACCGCCCGATTATGCTGAGGGTATCCAGACGCTCCAGTTACGTACGCCGCGTGGGGTGATCTATGTGATCTGGGATCCACGCCAGGCTGGGGCAACGGCATGGCTTTCTATTCCAGCAGGTGCGCGGGTGATCTGTACCGATCGGTTGGAACTGCCGACACCTGTGACCTATGATTGTACGAATCAGGTGGCCTCCGGGCTGCTCACAGTAAGAACCAATTCAACGCGCTATGTTGAGGTGATCGGGCCGTGATTGGATATGGATGTGCAAGTATTGTTTGTTCGTGCTTGCGATGGGAAAGGGGCAAAAGGGAACGATGCGTAGCATGCTCCGTTGGCTCAGCATATTGATCAGCCTGCTGCTGTTGTTGGTCTCAGTTCCGAGTGCGGCCCAGGAGACATCGGTGATCAGCCGGAATGTGTATCTGCCGATGGTTATCACCTCACCAGGGCCACTAAGCACATTCGGCTTCGATCTTCGGTCGTACTATGATGATCGGGTGTTATCGTTTGCGCGTGAGGCCAACCCACGTTGGGTGCGAGCTGGCGACATGTTATGGTCCGAAGTCGAGCCAACACCTGGAGTCTATAACTGGGCAGCACTGGAGCAGGTCGAAGCGAATGTGCGGCGGCTGCGTCAGATCGGCTTTGAGCCAATTGTGATTGTGCAGCAATCGCCAGCCTGGGCGCAGCGCGAGCCAGGCCGTTTATGTAGCCCACCGCGCCCTGAATATGCTGGCGCATTTGCTCGGTTCATGCAGGCATTGGCGGCGCGCTATGCCGATGGGCCAACAGCTATTCATTACTGGGAGATCTGGAACGAGCCAGATTATAGTGCCGCTGAGGTTCAGGATAGCCAGGGGTTTGGTTGTTGGGCGCGCAGCGATATGCCATTCTATGGCGGCTCATACTATGGCGATGTGATCAAACAGGTGTATCCAGCAGTAAAAGCGGGCAACCCATATGCCATGGTGCTTGCTGGTGCGCTGGCGTATCAGTGGCCGAACGATACGGTGAGCCGAGAGTTTCTGCGCGGCATTCTGGCCAGCGGAGCCGGGAATTCGTTTGATGCATTGAGCTTCCACGCCTATGGGGTCTGGGGAGCTGGCGATCTGCTGATTGCGAAGACGCTGCGGTTGCGGGCGATTCTTGGTGAGTTTGGGCTGGCGCAGAAGCCACTGTTTGCAACCGAGATCGCGGCAACGTGTTATAGCGCACGAGCGACTTCTGGCGGGTTGACACAGACATGCCCTGATGATTTTTATACCCAGCAGGCCAACTATGCGGCGCGGATCTATGCCGAGGCCGCGGCCCTAAACCTGAGTGGCGCATTATGGTTCTCGCTTGTTGCAGCCAACCCACAGGTGATTGCCAGTGCCCAATTGATCGATGATCAGAATGGCACGCTGTCCCCGCGGCCATCGTTCTATTCCTTCCGTAATTCGGCGCGCCTGCTCCAGGGGGCAACCTATATTGGCCTTCCGCCAACAGAACCAACAGCGGATCAGATTGATCAGGTGCAGACACGGGTGTTCCGCAAGGGCAATAATCTGCTGTATGTGCTGTGGGTGCCGGTGGCGAGTTTCCCGAAGCTGTATAATTTACCGGTTCCGCCTGGGGCGACGGCAGTATGTACCGATCAGCTGAGCCGGGATGTTCCGGCGACGTACTATTGCTCTGATACAAATGGCGATGGGCTGATTCCACGGGGTGTGAACGAATTGCCGCAGTATATTGAGATTATTGGACGCTGAGGAGTCAGGAGTCAGAATATTAAGCAAGGGAACCAGCCTCAATCATATATTGATCGAAGCAGAGGCATGGTTAATAGACATTGGACAGTCACAGCGGCATCATTAGCGCAACAGCAGGCGTGCCAATCGGCGGAGCGGCGTATGGAAGGCTGGCGGGAGTTGCCAGTAGAGTGGCCGCAGCATCGTGCGTGGGAGTTCGCGTGGGGCGTGCAGTGCGATCAGCAGGTTATAGTTGAGAAATGCCAGTAGCCATCGATCAGGGCGTAGTTCCTCGTTGGTGTTCCATCCAGATGATAGGACGCGCCCTGCCCAGGTGTGGAAGCCAGTTTCATACAGCCCTGGGTGGTTGCGAATCAGCATGGCGCGCAGTTCCAGATCGAACCGCCGATCTCTGGTGAGCTTACTCGCGCCAGTACGCCGATAGCAGACGAGTGCTACAGGAATGTGTTGCCCGACCCAGCCAGCCGCGGATAATGCCAGCCAGAAATCCCAATCCTCATAACCACGGCCCATGGTCGTCCGATACCCGCCAACCTGTTGCCATGCAATCCGCCGGAATGGTGATGTTGAGTGTAGCAGGCATGTGACCCGTAGCCGGCGTGCATCATATGGGCGGTTGTGTACGATTCCCTGCTCGCCATCGAAGAGTTGCACATCGGTATACACGAAGCCAACATCGGGGCGGGAATTGAAGATTGCGACCACACGCATAAGAATCTCTGGTTCGAGCATGTCGTCCGAGTCGAGCGGCATAATAATCGAACCCTGGGCGATGGCAATACCAGCATTGCGTGCGCCAGAAAGCCCACTATTGGTCTGGCGTAGCAATCGGATCGCCCGATCCGGGTAGGCAGCGATCAGGTTTGTAGCGACCGCTGCGGTATCATCTGGGCTGCCATCATCAACAATAATCAGCTCCCAATCGGTATATTGTTGGGCAACAATACTAGCGACGGCATCGGGGAGGTAATGGGCCTGCTTATAGCAGGGAATGATCACGCTGACGTGTGGGGCCATGGGTGCCTCTGAGTGATAGCCGATAGCCGATAGCCGATAGCCGATAGCCGATAGCCGATAGCCGATAGCCGAGAATTATGTGCCTACAACCCAAACAACTTTTCCGAAACGCTATAACTACTCCGTAACGTACGTTTTCCAGTATTCTTTCCCTCACCCAACCCTCTCCCAGAGCGAGAGGGGCCGGGGGTGAGGGAATACAGCTGAAGATTTCTCCTCTACTATTGCCCATATTGTTTACATATACGCCGAATGAACTGGCCGATTGTGCGGCGGGTGCTATAGATCCGGCGATCCAGGCGTAGCACGGCTGCCCGTATTCCAGCAAGCCTCGTCAACAGCCGCCCAGCCGACGACCAGCGTAGGGCCAGGGCCAAGCGAACGGGCGCAAGCCGCCGTAATCGTCGATCAAGTTGTTCGTGTTCGATGGACAGTGCTGCACTCGCAAGCCCAACCCCCAATGCAACCGGTGGGCGCGGTTGTTTCTGACTGAGCATGGTTGCGCGATCAAGGGCTGTTCGTACATGGGCAAGACCAACGCTTGCGCTGAATGATTGGCTGATTCGGACACGAGCTGCCCTGCTCATGGTTTGGCGCTGTTCTGGCTGTTCGATCAGTGTTCGCAACGCGGCTGCATAACGCTCGATCTCGTGTTGGCCGTGGTCGATCAGGATACCACAGGTTGGCAGAACCAATTCGGCATGCCCGCCGACCTGTGCTGCAACCGGAACGACACCACTGGCCATGGCTTCGTAGAGTGTGAGTGCGATGCCCTCGCGCTGCGATGGCAGCAGCAGAATATCGGCGGCGGCCATCAGTTCGCGCACACGGGCATGTGGCTGGTTGCCAAGCATGCGAACCTGTGGGTGCATGCGATTCTGGCGCAGAAACAGGCTCAGGAATGCCCGATCCTCACCATCGCCGATGATCAGCGCACAGAATGGGGTAGCAGCCTTACGCAGCGCCAGCAAAATCTGGGCGGCGAGGCGTGGGCGTTTTTCTGCCGAAAGCCGGGCGACGAACAGAATCAGGGTTTGTTCCTGAGGAATGCCCAATTCTGCACGAATCCGCAGGCGCGCAGATGGATCGGGCCGCCAGTGCTGATCATCGGTGCCGACATAACAGATCTCGGTTCGATCCGGATCAGCCCCTAATTCGGCAGTAATCTTCCCAAGATGCCTGGAGGTGACACCATGCAGATCGAGTAGTTGGTCGTGATCGGCGGCGACGCGGGCGAAGCCGCCATGGCGCTGTTCCTGTTCGGCGTGGACGAAATCCAGATAGGCGACATGTGGGCAGCGCGAGCGCAGATAGGCCAGCAGATTGTAGGCCAACAGGCTGTTCGAGATGAAGACATGGGTGATGTTACGTGATTCAATCAGGTAGTGCAGGAAGCGCGGGGTATCGCCGGGGGCCAGGAAACCAGGCAGATTGAAGACATCGCTGGTGATCCGTTCGAGATCGGGAAGCCAGCCATGCGCCAGATCGCGCGTCAGGCAAACAGAGACCTGATCGCCGCCATCAATCAGGCCAGCGGCCAGATCGAGTGCATAGCGATCCGCGCCGCCTGGCGAGATCGATGGCAACAGTATCAGGATGCGCCGTTGGCCCTGGGTTGCAAGCCGATTATGGAAGGGCAGCAGATTGGGAATAATCGGATACGGATCGCTAGTTGGGTCGGGCAGGCGTGGCGGGCCATCGCGGAAGACCTGTGGGTAGGTAGCGCGTAGCTCGGCGCGCAATTGCGGAATGGCCTGTGGGTCATCGCGGAATTGCCAGCGGTAGCTGGTATAGGCTTGTGCTGGCTTGCGGCGATCCCAGATCAGATATTCGGGCAGATCGGTACCCCACATGCCAGATGCTGCCGCACGAACCCAGAACTCCCAATCCTCCATTCCCTGGCGGCGTTGCTCATCGAAGCGGCCAATCTGCTCGAAGGCAGCGCGGCGAATAAGCGCCTGTGAGCTACAGGTATTATCGTATGGGAAGATGACCCGTGAGCCGAAACCACGCCGTGAGCGCGATTGCTGGTGGCCAAAGGCCACATTCCAGGAACTCACAAATGCCGCCTGTGGTCGGCCAATCAGAAACCAGGTTAGTTTTTCGAGTGCCGTTGGTGCCAGCAGGTTATCGCTATCGAGGAAGAAGATTAACTCAGCGCGGGCAGCAGCAACGCCAGTATTACGCGCTGCCGATGGACCAGCATTTTGCTGATCGATGACACGAATGCGTGGATCGGCGCTACGAAATGGCAACAGCACCCGTAGCGATTGCGGATCGGTGCTACCATCGTTGACAATAATCCATTCCCATTGTTGCAGGGATTGGCCGAGCAGCGATTCGGCGGTTTCGAGAAATAATGGGCCAGTATTGTAATAGGGTGTGACAATACTGACGGCTGGGGGTGCAGCCGGATCGGCGGGCCGATAGTGGCAGAGCGATTGATTGGGGCGATGTGTCATAGAACCAATTATTCAGGAGTCAGGAGTCAGGAGTCAGAATGCAGCACCACGAAACCTGAAGGCAATCCTGATAATCCTGGCAATTCTGTGCAGTATGCAAGCGAACGGCCTATTTTAACATAATGGCGATGATCGGCGGTGTAGGGGCGGTTCGCGAACCGCCCCCATGCGCATTAAGCTAACAACGAGCGTGCATCTGTGGCATGATGGATGGAATTCGACCGCCACCATCACAACCAGGAGCACGCTCATGACCATGATAGATCAGGTTGCCACTGCCATGCAAGCGATTTTGACCACCAC
>JBBQSD010000135.1:0-16790 GCA_038214135.1 Chloroflexales bacterium
AGCGGCCCCGGCGCGCCGATGCCGATGCCCAGCAGCGTGGCATCCGCCGGAGCCTGGCCGCGCACGAGCCCGATCAGCTCAACCATGCGGGCAATGATCGCGTTTGGCCCAGTGTGTGCTTCGGTCGGCGCGCGCTGCGAGGCGTGGAGCGTGCCGGTTTCGTCGGCCAGCCCGACCCGCAGCTGCGTGCCGCCAAGATCGACCCCAATGATGTAATTCATAGCTTTTTCCGAAAACCAAGAACCGAGAACCAAGAACCGAGAACCAAGAACCAAGAGCCAAGAATAAGCGCGTTGTTATTCCTTTGCAGCTTTGTTTGCGATGATATGTATACCATTCAGCGGGGTTTGCTTGTTCGGCCAGCCAGGGTGAGATAGGAGTAGAGTGCCACGCCGCTGGTGATCGATACCGCTAGTTTGAGGGTAAGTGGCAGTGGCGAGGGTGAGATGAAGGCTTCGATCAGGCCAGCGATCATAAGCAGTGGGATGCAACCGAGGAGCAGGTAGGCGGCCCGCCGTGCGGCGAGAGTCAGTGCGGCCTGACGGGTGGTGAGTCCAGGGCGTAGAACGGACCAGCCGAGTTGGAGGCCGGCCCCACCTGCGATGAAGATGACACTCAGTTCGACCATTCCGTGGGCAGCAACGAAGCCCCAGAGATTAGGGCTGAAGCCATAGGCCTGGGCAGCTCCAGCGATCACACCAAGGGACAGGCCGTTTTGAACAAGCACATAGAGTGTCGGGACGCCAAGCAGGATGCCGCCTGCGAAGGCGAGGATGGCCACCCGAATATTGTTGGTCATGATCAGCGCAGCCGATGAACTGCGGCCTTCGGCGTTAATATTGAGCCACCACTCATTGCCGAGCTTGATATCCTGCACCACTTCTTCGGCTGCGGGGTAGAGTGCCACACCAGCTGCTGGATCGCGTTCGGCGGCAATGAACCCGAGCAGTGCTGGCAGGAAGAACATGAGGAAGGCCGCGAATGTGTATGGCCAGGTTGCCCGAAAGGTGCGCGGGAACGTCTGGCCGAAAAACGTCAGCAGTCCGCGTCGGCTGGCTGCGCGGCCCTGATAGACGGTTCCGTGGGCGCGGGCGACCAGGCCATTCAGGTATTCCACGACCCGATGGGTGGCGAAATCGCGCCGAGCAACGGCGAGATCGGATGTTGCGGTTCGATAGAGCCGCCCAAGCTCAAGCAGATCCTCGGCGGAGAGCGCTGCCAACCCACCAAGATTCGTTTTGTCGAGCAGGGCTGTTAGTTGTTCCCAACCTGGCCGTTTGCGGGTGATAAAATCTTCGGGCAGCATAGTACCTCCTCTGCAGCATAGTATACCGCAGGCCGATAGAAATTGTGGAAATCATTGGGCGACACAATTGATGCCCCTCCATCCGCAGGCTGAAGCCTGCGGCAAGGGGAAGATGAACCGGCGAATCATAGCCGCAGGCTTCAGCCTGCGGAGCATGGTGGACGCAAACAATACCCGGTTAAAATATAAAATCTATAAGCCTGCGGCATAGAGCGCAGAATGTTATGTGGCCTTCCTTAGCGCGCTGGTTCATAGCATGCCCGGCAGCGGGCTTCGTAGAGATCCAGCCCGCCAACGACAATTGTGGGCGCTTCGGCGGGGGCGGGTTGACCATCGATCAGCCGTTGTGAGCGGGTGGCATAGGCTCCACAGCGTATGCAGATAGCGAAGAGTTTATCGACCTGCTCGGCGACGGCCATGAGGCCGGCCATTGCTGGAAATGGTGCTGCACGGTAGTCCTGATCCAGCCCAGCAACAACGACCCGCAGCCCTTGATCGGCCAGATCCTGAATGGCGGCACAAATCGTCTCAGCGCTATCATCCAGGAAGTGTAGTTCGTCCAGTGCGACGACCTGCAACCCATCCTCAAGATGAGCGCTGATCTCACGAACCGACTCGATCACATGGGCGGTGACGCTTAGCCCATTATGACTGACTAGGTTGCCAATTTTGTAGCGTGTGTCGCGGCGTGGTGTAAATGCCACCAGATGCTGACGAGCGATCTTGACGTGATTGAGGCGGCGGATGAGTTCTTCCGTTTTGCCGCTGAACATGCAGCCGCAGATGACTTCAATGCGACCGCCAGAAGATGGTCGGGTCATGCCTAACTCCGTTGTTGCTCCTGTTGAACAATAAAACCCCGCAGCAGGGCGACGACATTCTCGCCAAGGGCCGCAACGCCATAGCCACCTTCCTGAGCAAACAGCGTTGGCAAGCCAAGATCGGCGATTCTGGCCCCAATCAGTGGGTAGGCTGCTTGTGTGAGCGCGAAGCCAGCCCCATTCTCGGCCACTGGATCGCCGCTATAGGTGTCGAGCCCGGCTGAGACGATCAGAAAGCCAGGGGCGAAGCTGGCAATACGGGCGCTGGCCTGTTCGAGTGCGATCATATAATCGTCGTTGGTCGGGGTGCCAGTGAGTGGGATGTTCAGATTGGCATTGGTACCAGAACCCTGGCCGGTTTCATCGGCATAGCCAGAAAAATACGGATAATTGCGGGCCGGATCGGCGTGGATCGAGACGACCAGAACATCGCCACGTTCGTAGAAGATCTGTTGGGTACCATTGCCATGATGGAAATCGATATCCAACACCGCCACTCGTTCGCTGTGGTGACGCAGATACTGAGCGGCAATCGCGGCATTATTGAGATAACAATAGCCACCGCCGAGATCTGAGCCAGCGTGGTGGCCGGGTGGGCGGCAGAGTGCATAGGCTGATTGTTCGCCATGGAGTAAGAGATCGGCGGCGGTTAGGGCTGCATTAGCCGATTGGCTGGCGACGCGATAGGTATCGGCCATAATTGGCGCGCTGCCATCGAACAGATAGTAGCCTGGTTCGGCTAGTGGATCGTTGCATGGGCGGTTCATCCAGCGAGCCGCAAAGGTACTCGGAATGACGGCAGCTGGGGTCGCACCAGCAGCAACCCAGCGCTGATAGATTGTTTCGAGAAAGCGCAAATAGCTGGCATCATGAACAGCCAGAAGTGGTTTCTCGCCGAATTGCCTTGGTGGCAGAATTGGGCCAAATGCCGCAGCACGAAGGGCAGCATGGATGATTTCGGCCCGAGCTGGCGACTCAAAGGCTGGAACGATCTGGCCATCGAGAAACTCGTGTGGCGCAGCATGCAAGGCGTGGTCGGGCGTCGTAATTGTGATCATAAGGGCCGTATGATACCACAGCATGCGGGCATGGCTGCGATTGTTGATCGTTGTTTGCATTGATTATAGATTACAGATTATCGATGCATGATATGGAGTGCGGCAGCCATGCTGCCGCCGCGCAAGCATGGCTTGCGCATTCCACATTGATCGTCAAAACCATAAGGTAGCAAATTTCGCAGAGTCTCATGGATGCCCCTCCATGCGCAGGTTGATGGATGTGGCAAGGGCACGATGAACCAGCGAATCATAGCCGCAGGCTGAAGCCTGCGCGGCATGGTGGAGGCGAACCCTACCAGATGACAAAGGACGCTAATATCCTATGAAACGACAATTCGTTTTCCGAGCGATTGTGCTTGCAATGCTGCTGATGCTTATTCCGGCTGCTCCATTGGCGGCTGCGCCACGCTGCTTTCCCGATACTGCTGGCGTTTCGGCATGTATTGATGGCCGGATTCGCACATTCTGGGAGCGTAATGGTGGCCTGGCCGTGTTTGGCTTCCCCTTGGCGTCGGCAACGGAGCAGGCATCTGATGATGGCCCGATTACGGTTCAGATGTTTGAGCGGGCACGGATTGAGGTGCATCCCCGCCAGCGTGCGCCATATGATGTCCAGCTTGGGCGGCTTGGCTTCGATGCGTTGGTTCGGCGGGGTGAAGCGCCTGCTGCACCGGATCAGCCACGCGCTGGCTGCCGCTTCTTTACGGCAACAAACCAGAATATTTGCTCGCCGTTTCTGGACACATGGCGGCGCTATGGGCTCGATCTGGGTCAACCGGGTGTGAGCGAGGCGGAGAGCTTGGCGCTGTTTGGCTTGCCGCTTGGGCCGGCGCATGTTGAGCAGTTGGGTGATGGCACGAGTGCAATGATTCAATGGTTCGAACGTGCCCGTTTTGAGGATCATGGCGCACAGGGTGTGTTGCTGGGGTTACTTGGCCGCGAACTTGGCGCGAAGACGGAGACCGCACTTCCTGTTGCTCCGGCCAGTATCGGTGATCGCGGCGGCTTTGTGGTTGTGAATGGCGATCAGTTCACGCGGCTTGGGCAAACAATCCAGCTGAAGGGGGTCAATTACTATCCGCAGGGGCGGCCCTGGGCGGAAATGTGGCAATATTGGGATGGGGTTCAGGCCGAGCGTGAGCTGCGCCAGGCGCGTGATCAGCTTGGCATCAACACGATCCGGGTATTGTTACCATACGATATTAGTACATCTGGAAAATCGGCTGGCAAGGTGACACCCGAAATTCTGCGGAGTTTGCGCGAACTGCTCCAGGTGGCGGGTAGCCTGAATATACGGGTGATTATTGCGCTGTTCGATTTCTATAACGGATTCCCGCCGCCTGGAAGCCTGGAGGAGCAGGATCATATTGCGTATCTGGAGACGCTGATTGGGAATTTTGTTGGTGATGATCGGATCATTGCCTGGGATGTGCATAATGAGCCAGATCACTATGGCACCTGGAAGGAAGAACACGCCGATCGGGTACTGCTGTGGCTGGGGCGCATGGCCGATACGATCCATCGTTTGGCACCCAATCATCTTGTAACCGTGGGTATGGGTGAGTACCAGAGTTTCTGGCGAATTGGCCCAGATGGCCGCCGCCCTGTCGATTATATCGATTTCGTGAGTTTACATAACTATAACGCTGCTGATGCGGCACGCCAGTTGGATGAACTGCGTACCTACACCAAGAAACCGATTGTGATTGGCGAATTTGGCTGGCCGACTGGCCCGATGTGTGCGGTGCCTGGGTATACCGAAGCGCAGCAAGCCTGGGTGTATCGTGAGACGCTACGCCAATCGGCGGGGCGTGTGGCGGGTGTGATTGGCTGGACGCTGCGCGACTATGATCCATTGCTGACGACTCGTTGGGAGACGCGTGAAGAATTCTATGGCCTTGTTCGCCCGAATGGCACCCTCAAGCCAGCAGCCGATGCATTGCGCGACTATCCAGCGGCAGCGTTGCCGAGTGTGGTGACAACGAATCTGCCACTGACAACAGTCGAACCAAAGACGGCTGGTGATAAGAATGCGCCGCAGATCATTCAAGCAACCGGGCATTCGGTCAAAGGGCCATTTCGGCGCGCATGGCTGTTGCTTGGCGGGCAGAGCAGTTTTGGCGCTCCAATTGCCGAGGCGTTCATTCGTGAGAGCGAGCGCGGGCCGATGGTTGTGCAGTATTTTGAGGCAGCCGTGCTAGAAATACCTGTTGGCCTAGCGGTTGACCCAGGAAGTTTGGAACAACTCCAGATCGACATCCTACGGGCATCGATGCGGGTGCAGGCGCTTGGCGAGATCTATGTAGGTGCTGTATCGGCTGGTGATCGTGGCCAGTATTTTGCTGCTGGCGCACACAAGATCGGCAATCCCTTCCAGAACTTCTATCGTGTGTATCGCGGGCAATGGCGATTTGGTTCAGCGATCTCCGAGCCATTCAGCGAGATTGTCAATGGTGTGCCAACAGTTGTTCAATATTTCCAGTTTGGGCGCTTGGAAGTGAATGCGGCGACTGGCAATATTGAGGCGAGCCGGTTTGGGCGAAGGGCGTATGATGATCTCTGCCGTGCGAATGGCCAATAGTACTGCAACTCTTGGGCCTCATATGGCGTCCGGTATGATAGAGGCGTGCGAGGCATTGATTGTATAGCGTTGGCATGATAGTGGCAGATGCGATGCATTATGTCTCTACCTAGATCGTATGGCGTCCGGTATGATAGCAGCGCCTGTCTTTCAAGATGGGGTGTGGGGTTGGATGATGGAGGAATCACATGGGTATTATCGCGTGGCTTGTGTTTGGCGCATTGGCTGGCTGGGTCGCCAGTATGATTGCGGGAACGAATGATCGCCAGGGTTGCCTCACGAATATCGTGATTGGGGTGATTGGCGCATTCATTGGCGGGTTTGTGATCGAGTTTGCCACCGGCAACGAGTTTAATTTTGCGTGGAACCTACGCAGTTTCCTGGTTGCGGTAGTGGGAGCGGTGGGGTTGTTGGCCATCACTGGATGGGGCCGCCGCCGTTCGCGTTAATAAGGCCCAAAGAAAGATCAGCGGCGAGGGCGTAAGCCCTCGCCGCTGTCTGTTTTTCGAAGCCCTCAACCAGTATAATTGATCAACCGAGGGTGTATGAGGTGTATGAGGTGTATGAGGTTGTATGAGGACCCTTTGTGAGCCAACTATACTGTTTGTTTGCTGAGTGCTGTACCTGTTTATAGAATAGCGCCTGCGAGAGCATTGCACAATAGAACCATCTTCCCACTCTTGTATGCCCCTAGCGATGGAGAAGTACCATTCTTAGGGATGACCTGCTGATCAGCCTGGTAGATTATGTATGCGATGGAGTATGCTATCATGGGAGCCGTCAGCCGTCAGCTTTCAGCTTTCAGCTTTCAAAACCAGGAACCATACCCTGAACCGACGAACAAGTGAACAAAGGAATAAGCGCACTGTGCCCCGAAGAAGCCACCAACACGGATTGATCGCAGCCGAGGCATTAGCAACGAGTTATTGGCATCCTGCTTATCGCACATCAACGCGTCATTCGATGCGGGCGAACACGCGCCGCGTGGCGAAATCGAGGATGGTGGCTGCATGTCGGCGGCTTGGTAGCGCCCCTACATTTGTTGGATGCGATGCAAGCGTTGCTATTCCACGGTGGTTGCCATTCGCAGCCGAGGCATGACCAACCGACGTTAGCGTGCCACCGCCATCCTTTACAGGTTCCTGGACGCGGGTGCGGGGTGCATAACCCCGCTTGCAAATACTCAATAACCAGCAAAGAGAACCACTATGGCAAAGGCCCAGAAAACACTCTTCGATAGCCAGCGTGAAGAGGCGCTTGATCGCCAGGCACCACTTGCTGCGCGCATGCGCCCTCGCACCCTGGATGAGTATGTTGGCCAGGAGCAGATTGTTGGTGCAGGGAAGTTGTTGCGCCGGTCGATTGCTGGCGATACGATCTTCTCGATCATTCTGTGGGGGCCGCCTGGGAGTGGCAAGACGACGTTGGCACGGATTGTGGCTGAAACAACCAGTGCCCATTTTGAGCCAATATCGGCTGTTTCGGCTGGTGTTGCCGATCTGCGGCGGGTGGTCAAGGAGGCTCAGGATCGCTTGGGCATGTTTCAGCAGCGCACGGTGCTGTTTATTGATGAGATTCATCGGTTCAATAAAAGCCAGCAGGATGCGGTTCTGCCATATGTTGAGGATGGAACGATTATTCTGATTGGGGCGACGACCGAAAACCCATCGTTTGAGGTGAATGCGGCGCTGCTTTCGCGGGCGCGGGTGTTTGTGCTCGAATCGCTGAATGATGAGCAGATTGGCGTTGTCGTTGATCGAGCGCTGGCCGATTCCGAACGTGGATTGGCTCAGTATGATGTGCTGATCGCCGCCGATGCTCGTTCCTACCTGATCAACATGGCCAATGGCGATGCGCGAACGGCGCTGAATGCGCTTGAGGCGGCAGTCGTTGCCAAAGCCCCTGGGCTGGCTGGCAAGCGTTTGATCACCGTTGAGGATATTCGGGATGCGTTGCAGAGCCGGGCGCTGCGCTATGATAAGAATGGCGAGCTGCACTATGATGCGATCTCGGCGCTGCATAAGTGTGTTCGCGATAGTGATCCAGATGCGGCGATCTACTGGCTTGGGCGCATGCTTGAGGGTGGCGAGGATCCGCTGTATATTGCACGGCGGGTGGTGCGGATGGCCGTTGAGGATATTGGCCTCGCGGATCCACAGGCGCTGCCGTTGTGTATGGCGGCACAGCAGGCGGTTCACTTCCTTGGCCAGCCGGAGGGCGACCTCGCATTGGCGCAGGCGGTGGTGTACCTAGCACAAGCCCCAAAGAGCAATGCGGTCTATCGCGCCTATGGCGCAGCGTTGAAGGATGTTGCCGAGACGCGTAATGAGCCGGTGCCGCTGCATCTGCGCAATGCGCCGACGAAGTTGATGAAGGGTATGGGCTATGGCCAGGGCTATAAATACGCCCACGATTATGAGGAAGCACAGGTTGATCAGGAGCACTTCCCGCCGAATCTGGCTGGCCGACGCTACTATGATCCAACGGCGCGTGGGTTTGAGGCCGAGATCCGTGAGCGTTTGGCATGGCGCGATGCGCAGCCAGCTGCTGCTCCGCTGAGTACGGCTAGTGGAGAATCAGGCTCAGCAGCCGTCGGGCGGCGGGCGCAGAAGCCAACCACGATTGTTGATCAATCGCAAATGGCTGCTGGCGAAGAATCGCAGGTGCCACCAGACGATGATGGTGCGCAGGTGCGGCGGCCAGCGCAGAAGAAGCCACTGGGGAAGAAGAACGGGTAATGCTGCCATCATCAACCGATGCATTCCTGGAAGCATTGCTGATTGCTCGACCCGATACCGCCCCTGATCAACTCAGCGAGGTGCTTGCGACAGCGCTACAAGCTGGACAATTGCTGCTTGAACATGGGGCCAGCACTGCTCGTGTGGAAGATACGATTCGCCGATTGGGTCGTTCGCTTGGGGCCGAACAGGTGGAGGTATTTGCGACACCAACCGGCCTGTTTGCGACCTTTGGTGTGGGTGGTGGCCACGCAACGCGCATCCAACGGATTATGCGCTCTGGCATGGATCTGAGTAAGATCGAGGCGGTACTGGCGATTTCGCGGCAAGCGGCGGCGGGCAAGCTCGATAGTGCGGCGACGCGCGTGGCGCTTGAACAGGCGGCTTCTGCCCCACGGCCATTTGGGCTTTGGCTGACAACCCTGGCGAGTGCGCTATGTTGTAGCTGTACGGCGGGCCTGTTCGGCGGTGGTGTGCGCGAGATTATTGCGACAGCGATGGCCGCTGCGATTGGATATTTGGCGGCAGCATTGCTAGGGCAGATCAATCTGAGCCGGGTGATGGCAGCCGGTATTGCGGCGGCGGTGGCGACAGGCCTGGCGTTGGTGTTGTCGTTGGCGCTTGGAGCTGTTTCGCCAGCCACTGCAATGTTCTCCTCGATCCTGATGCTGACGCCGGGTGTGCTGATTGTCAGCGCCATCTCGGATCTGTTTCGCGGGGATACGATTGCTGGCCTTGCTCGCGCCGCGATGGCGGTTCTCTCGGTGGCTGCAATTGCTGCCGGAGTCTGGCTGGTTCTCTTGGTCAGCGGGATCGGTATGATTCTCGTTGCCGATCATCCGCCTATATGGCCAGTTGCGTTTGGCCTGGCATTCGGGACGACAATTGGATTTGCCATGTTGTTTGGCGTGCCGCTGCGGCGCTTACCAGCTTGTGCATTAGCCGGGATGGTGGCATATGCTGCCAATCGGGCAGCTAGCGAGGTTGGTGCTCCGCTTGGTATGGCCATGTTTCTTGGCGGAATGGCAGTTGGTATGCTTGCCGAACTCCTGGCACGGCTGTTGCGTGCGCCGGCCTCGATCTTTTCGATACCTGGCATTATTACGTTAGTGCCGGGTGGGATGGCCTTCCGGACAATGCTCTTGTTTGCACAGGGCGATGTGGCTGGTGGAACTGGGGATCTGGTTCTGACGGCGTTATTGGCCGGTGCATTGGCGGCAGGGCTTGGAGTTGTGACGGCGCTGGCCTCAGTTCGGTTTCATCGTAGTGTATAAGGAGGCTCGCGGATGAGCGAGAAGAGCGCCCAGGTTGTGATCATTGGGGCAGGCATTGTTGGAGCATCGATTGCCTACCATCTGGCATTGCGTGGCTGCCGCGATGTGGTGATCCTCGAACAGGCCGAGACGGAAGTGACGGGTAGCACGGCTCGTTCGGCAGCGGGTGTGCGCCATCAGTTCTCGAACGCCGTGAATATCCTGCTCTCGTTATATAGTATCGAGCGCTTGAAACATTTTACCGAAGAGATTGGCGCTGACCCAGGGTTGCACCAGGTTGGCTATTTGTTTCTGGTTAGCGATCCCGATGATTGGGCTGTCTATCAGCGCAGTGCCGAATTGCAGCGCAGCCTGGGGGCGCGGGTGGAAACGCTGACAGTGGCCGAGGCTGCTCGTTTCGTTCCGGGCATGAACACCGATGGGTTGATTGGGGCGACATTTGGCCCAGATGATGGCTTCTGCGACCCACACATGATTGCGATGGGGTATCTGAAGCGTGCCCGCGAGATGGGTGTGCGGCTGCGGCGGGCAACTGCGGCGACGGGCTTTCGGATTGAAAACGGCCAGATTAAAGCCGTCGAGACGCCAGATGGCCCGTTGTTCTGTGAGACAATCGTGAACGCGGCTGGCTGTTGGTCCGGCGAGGTTGGTGCGTTGGCCGGGCTGGACATTCCGGTTCTGCCATACCGGCGCTGCATCTATGTCACCGAGCCATTTTTGGCCGTGCCGCCCGCCATTCCATTAACGGTCGATGTGTCGAGTGGGTTCTATATGCGTAAGGAGCATGAGAGCCTGATTTTCGGCAAATCGAACCATGCCGAGCCGCCCAGCCATAGTGTACAGGTGGATTGGGAGTGGCTCGATGCGGTGCTTGAGGCCGGGTTGATGCGCTTTCCCGTGTTAGAACGGGCGGGCCTGGCCGAGAAGCAATGCTGGGCTGGTTCCTATGAGATTACGCCAGATGATCTGCCGATTCTGGGGCGCAACCCTGCCCTAGCAGGGTATATCGATGCCAGTGGCTTCAGTGGGCACGGCGTGATGCATTCGCCAGCAACGGGGTTGCTGATGGCCGAAGAGATCCTGGATGGCCGTGCCCATACGATCAATATCGATGACCTGCGGATCGCGCGCTTTGCGATGGCCGAGAAACGGTTCGAGAAGAATATTATTTAAGGCTAATCCGGCAGCGAGACGGCAATATTATGGAAGCCAGCATCAACATAGATCACCTCGCTTGTCACGCCGCTGGCCAGATCGCTGCATAACCACAGCGCCGTCTTGCCGACATCATCGGTGGTAATATTGCGGCGCAATGGGGCGACCTCGGCGAATTGTTTGTGCATGGTGCGGAAATCGGCGATACCCGAGGCCGACAGGGTACGCAATGGCCCAGCGCTGATGGCATTCACGCGAATACCGCGCGGCCCGAGATCATTGGCCAGATAGCGAACGCTGGCTTCCAGGGCAGCTTTGGCAACACCCATGATGTTATAGTTCTGGAACACCTGCTGTGAGCCGTGATAGGTCAGCGTCACGATTGATGCAGTCGGAGCCAAAATATCCTCGGCGGCTTTGATCACGGCGGTGAGCGAGTAGGCGCTGACTTCGAGGGCCAGCAGGAAGCCGGCGCGATCAACCTTCATGTAGGGGCCGTTGAGATGCTCGCGGTTGGCGAATGCAGCAGCATGGATGATGAAATCCAGCGTGCCGAAGACTTCCTTGGCGCGGGCCATGAGTGCGGCGATCTCATCATCGCTATTGAAATTGCATGGCTCAATCAGTTTTGCGCCGACGCTTGCGGCCAATGGGCGAACCCGGCGTTCGAGTGCTTCACCCAGGAAATTGAAGCCCAGTTCGGCACCCTCGGCATGTAACGCCTTTGCGATACCCCAGGCGATTGAGTGATCATTGGCCACACCCAGGACGAGACCCTTCTTGCCATCGAGCAAGCCCATTATGCCCTCCATTAGCGTATGATATTGAAATTGCACTGAATGGCGGCTATCATACTACCGATAGCGGAAAACGTCGATTCTGTAGGAGCTCTCAGCCGTCAGCTTGTTGGTGTGGATGGATACTGACACTATGACGGTAAAGGCTGTTGCTGGCACGAACATGAATCGATAGAGCGTCGTTCGCTATAAGCTGAGAGTTCAAGTAAGCAAGCTGAAAGCTATGCAGTGTACGAGTACTCATGATGATAATTATCCGTTCGCTGATTATATGGCTGGTATTGCTTGAGGCATTTGCCCGCCGCCGCCAATGGCATGGGCTCACATGGTTGGCTGGATTGCCGACAGCGCTGCTGGTTGGGTTGGTGCCGCTTGCGCTGTTTGGTGTGCGCTGGAAGCCACTTGCTGCTCGGTTTGCGCTGATGTCGCTGCCGGCATTGGCGGTGCAGGCCGGATTGGCGAGTATGCGGAATTGGCGGTTGAACCCATTACGGCAGCTTCACCCAGGAACGCATGCGGATCGAACGATTGAGCGGGTTGATATTGTGATGCCAAACGGATCGATGCCGGCGCTGTATATTGTTCCACATGGGCAAATTATTGGAGCCGTGGTTGTATTACACGGTTCTGGGTGCGATAAAACCTATTATGCCTGGCGTCTGGCCGAAACATTCGTATCGCGTGGGATCGCAACATTGCTTGTTGATCTGGATGGGCATGGCGAAAGCCCACGCATTCAGCGCTTCCCGGATATGCTGGAAAACGCGACCGATGGGGTTGCCTGGCTGCGGGAACGCCATATACGGGTGGGCTTGGTTGGTGTGAGTTTGGGGGGCTGCCTGGCGGCGCGTGCCGTCGCCGATGGATTACATGTCGATGGGTTGGCGCTACTGGAAACACCGCCCTATCTCCAGTTTGGCCGCGAGCATATGCTGCGGGAGGCTCGTGCGCTGACCGAGCCGTTTTTACTTGGGTTGTTTGGCGAATCGACAGCCTACCATCTCGGCTATACGATCTATGATCTTATTCGCGTGCAGGGCGGGCCACGCATTCGTTGCGAGATTGGCACTGTTGATCTGATTGCCGCACTCGATCTGGCTGGTAGTTTGCCGAGGATTGGTGCGCCGCTGTTGTTGATCTATGGTGGCCGCGATGCGATTGTGCGCAGGGATCAGGCGGCGATTGTGCGGCGGGCGGCTCCAACACAGGCAGAGTTCGATCTGATTGCAGAAGCCAGCCATCTCAGCCTGACATTACATCCGCAGGCGCTGGCTCGGTTAGGGGGATGGATGCGGGAGGTGATCACCGGTGAAGATCGGGCGTAGGGGGCGGTTCGCGAACCGCCCCTATAGCCTACCGTTTCGATTCAAGAATCTGATCGATGAAGCCATACTCCTTGGCTTGTTGTGCTGTCATAAAGCGATCACGGCTGAAATCGTTCGAGATTTCTTCTGGTGATCTGCCGGTATCGTGGGCGAGTAGCCCGTTTCCGACGGTTTGCAGGCGTAGTAGTTCGCGCACCATTCGTTCGAGATCGGGCGCATAGCCCTCGACGCCACCACCAGCTGGGTGAAAGTGAACGGTTGCATTCGGCAGTGCATAGCGTTTGCCGTGTTGGCCACCAGCAAGCAGAATGGTAGCCATGCTACCGGCGCGGCCAATACAGACGGTATTGACATCGCAGCTGATCAGGTGCATTGTATCGTAGATCGCCAGGCCATCGCGGACGCTGCCACCAGGGCTGTTGATATAAAACCAGATATCGCGATCTGGTTCGGAATGTTGCAGGAACAACAACTGGGCCACAATCGAAGAAGCTACTTCATCATCAATTGGCGTGCCCAGCAGGATGACGCGCTCACGCAGCAGGCGCGAGAAGAGATCCCAGGAACGCTCGCCGCGCGGCGTCCGCTCAACAATCGTGGGTACTGGTATATAGGGCACGGCGCATTCTCCTTCCGTAGTGGCCGTAACGGGTGTTTGCTGATGCAAGTATAGCATACACGCACCTATTACGTCACAGGAGCAAACCAGGATGGAAAACAGAACGTTGACTCTGGCCTCGGAATAGAGGGAGGATTATGATGGTCGATTATTCGCCATTGGATCTGAGTTCGCTATGTAATGCCGGAATCACCCTGTACGGGCCAAAGGCCACGCCGCCGCTTGGCGCGGTTTCATTGCATGGCCTGCCATTCCTGATCGGCGGGCAGGTGCCTGATGCTGAGCGCTGTTTTGTTGGGCTTGGGCCAGCAGTAGCGAGTTCGGGTATCAATGTGCCGGTGAACACAACTGCACGAAATGTGCTGTTCGCCCATGCCCTTTTGGACTCGCGCCTGCTCGATGGCGAAACGGTTGGCAGTGTTGTTGCTCAGTACATCATTACCTATGCCGATGGCGAAGTAGCCCGGATTCCTATTCGTGAGCGCTTCGAGATCGCCGCGATCCCGATGTGGTGGAGTGCCTTCCCGTTTCTGGCGGTGCCTGATAGGAAGGATGAACTGGCTACCCGTGATCGTGGTCCATGGGGCGAAGCCGGCGAACGCCAGACAGAGGCAAGCCAGGGTTGGCCGCATCATTTCTATCTGTGGGCCTGGGCAAACCCGCGCCCAGATCAGCCGATTGCCACGATAATGCTCGAACCGGCTGGCCGCCTGGTTGTGGTTGCGGCGATCACGCTTGGACATAGTGATGAGCAACCATTGCGGCGCATGCCAACACGGGCGATCAAAATGACGCTCCCACGCCCAGATGATGCCGCGCGGCCATTTGATCTTGAGGTTTCGGTTGATCGTGGGGTGGCAACCTACCCATATGCGTTGCCCAGCACAACCAGTGCTGCTTTTCTGGCCGAGCCATTCCGTGGCTATGGTGAGGCCCAGAATGAACACAACAGCCCGGCCTATACCGAGGTCGCGGCAATTCCATCGGCAACCGTTGAACTCAAGAGTGGCGGCGAGATATTGGCCAGTGTTTCGTGGGGCGAATTGCAGCAGCAGGGAAGCGTTGCGACGGCCCGTGCGCTGATTGAGCTTGTTGATCGCGGCCGCAATTGGGTGCGCGTCACGGTGGTTGATGATGCGACGAACACACCGGTGGCCTGCCGCGTGCATTTCCGCTCACCAGAAGGAATCCCCTACCAGCCACATGGACACCACAGCCATGTGAACTCGAATAATGATACATGGCATATCGATATTGGCGGTGATCTGCGGCTTGGCCAGATCAGCTATGCCTATATCGACGGAACCTGTGAAGGCTGGCTGCCGCGTGGCGATGTGCTTGTTGACGTTGCGCGTGGGTTTGAGTATGAACCATTGCGAACAACAATCACGATTGTTCCCGGCCAGCGTGAGCTGACATTACGGCTGAAGCGCTGGACGGATATGAATGCTCGGCATTGGTATAGTGGCGATACGCATGTTCACTTTCTTGGTGCGAATGGCGCCCATCGCGAGGCCCAAGCCGAAGATCTGAATGTCGTCAATTTGCTGCAATCACAATGGGGGCATCTGTTCACGAATACTGAGGATGCGCTTGGCGCGACGTTCTCGAATAGCGGCAAAACAATTGTCTATACCACACAGGAGAACCGCCAGCATTTGCTTGGGCACCTGACGCTGCTTGGCCTGAAGCGACCGGTGATGCCATGGTGTAGTGATGGGCCAGGCGAGGCCGAGCTTGGTGGAACGCTTGAGACGACGCTCTCACACTGGGCGGATGCCTGCCGCGCACAGGGCGGGACGGTCGTCATCCCGCATCTGCCAAATCCGAATGGTGAGCCAGCCGCGTTGATCGCTACCGGGCGTGCCGATGCGGTTGAGATGATTGATGCGAGTGCCTACAAACATAACGAATACTATCGCTACCTCAACTGTGGCTATCGGCTGCCACTTGTTGGCGGCACGGATAAGATGTCGAGTGATGTGCCTGTTGGCCTGTATCGCACCTATGCCAATGTTGCCGATGAGGAATTCAATTACGATAGCTGGTGCCGGGCGGTGCGGGCTGGGCGGACATTTCTGAGTGCCGGGCCGATTCTGACATTCAGCGTTGAGGGTCGCCAGATTGGTGATATGCTCATGCTACCGGCTGGTGGCGGGATGGTTGAAGTTGATGTGAGCGCCGAGTCGATCTTCCCGATCCACACACTGGAATTGATTAAGGATGGCCGGGTTGTTTCCGCAACCAGCGAGACGCATGGCACCCGGCGGCTGACATTACGTGAGAAGATTCGGATTGATCGGCATAGTTGGCTGGCGGCCCGTTGTGGCGGCCCGCGCTACTATGAGATGACCAAATTCCCGGATTGTTGGCAGCGTGGGATGTTCGCACACACATCGCCGATCTATATTGCGGTTGGTGAGCCGTGGCAGATGTTTGATCGCGATACGGCACAGTACATGCTAACGCTGATCGATGGCAGCCTGGCCTATATGCGTAATACCGCAGCCCACGACGTAGCGGGAAGCGTGACGCATCATCATGGCGAGGATGATCACATGGCATTTTTGGAGCGCCCGTTTCAGGAGGCGGTGGCTGCATTACATAAGCGTATGCATGCATTGGGGATTAGGCATTAGTTTTGCTTTCGGCTGCTGTGCGCGGCAGCACTCTTCAGCCGCTGTGCGCGGCAGCACTTTTCCATCCTTTCGGCTTTCGCGGGCTACGCGCCCCGCACCCGCGGTCGGGGTGGGCCGCCACCCCAACACCCCCGGCCAGGGACATTGTCCCTGAACCCTGAATGGAGCATCATGGCTGGCTCACGTCGGTGGATTATGCCACGGCTGCAATCGATGAATGATGGTGGCTTTTATTTGGGCGAACACGAGGTTCGCCCCTACGGGACTGCTTGGTTCTTGGTTCTTGGTGGCAGACACATGGGTCTGCACCCTACACGGGTTCTTGGTTCTTGGTGGCAGACACATGGGTCTGCACCCTACACGGGTTTTTGGTTCTTGGTGGCAGACACATGGGTCTGCACCCTACACGGGTTCTTGGTTCTTGGTGGCAGACACATGGGTCTGCACCCTACACGGGTTTTTGGTTCTTGGTGGCAG
>JBBQSD010000136.1:0-16715 GCA_038214135.1 Chloroflexales bacterium
GCAACCACCCAATCAATCCATGTAGCGATTGAATATACCAGCGAACTGACTGCCGGTAAAACTGTGATCAGCTACCTTGGTGAGGCCCATCGTGAGCCAGATGATCACGATATCAGTGGGTTCGATACGAAAAGCTGGCCAGCACAATGGCGGCGGGTGTTCAAGCCCAAAGCCAATGTACAGGCTGTTACTGCCTTCGATACCCCGCGTTTTATCGAACTGTTCGTCAGCCGGATGGAAATGCTGGCTTCCCGTACCGCGACCTGACAAAGTGACTTCGTGAGGGGTGACATGGTGACAGATGCTTGATCGAAGTGGTACTGCACCAATCAAGCGCATTCACCCTGTCACCCTGTCACGCACATCCCTCTTGACACCAACACCAGAACTGCTATAATCGCCTCATCCAATTTCTACCAATAAAATCTAATTCAATAGGCTGAATACTTACATCCCTGAAGGCATGCCATGGCAGAGGGTTCGTTAGTTCCAGCCCTTGATCGGGCATTGCAGCTCTTACGCGAGCTTGCCACTACCGGCAAACCGCAGACGTTATCGGAGCTTGCTTCTTCGATTGGCGTTTCGCGCAGTAGTGTTTTTAACATCCTGAATACGCTCCAGCAGCATGGCATGGTGGAAAAGGATGTCCGCCATAAGACGTATCGGCTTGGGGTGGCGATCTTTGAGCTTGGCAGTGCCTACCTGAATAATGTGTCGCTGGTTCCGGCCTTTAATATTGTTGCGCAGCAGCTTGTCGAACAATGCCAGGAAACCGTCAAGCTGGCGGTTATCGAAGGGCGCGATGTTGTTTATCTTGGCAAGCAGGAGGGGCTCTATTCGGTACGATTGGTTGCGCGAGTTGGCAGCCGTGTACCAGCCCACGGAACAGCCGTTGGCAAAGTTCTGCTTGCACAACTCAGTGATGATCAGATCATGAATCTGTATGAAAGCTATCAGTTTGCGGTTTGCACGCCAAATACTATTCATACACTCGAAGAATTGTTGAGCCAAATACAGCATGCACGCACCTATGGGTTCGCCTATGATCGGGAAGAAGCCGCTATTGGGTTAACCTGCGTTGCCGCACCGATCCGCGATCACAGCCGTGAAGTTGTTGCTGCGATGAGTATCGGGGTACCGAACGACCGACTAACATGGAATCGGCTGGATGAATTGCGCGATATGGTGGTTCAGGCGGCACGCGAGTTGTCGCTGACACTAGGCGCACGTGAGTAGGCCATGAAGATTATCGATGTTGATGCTGTCTGGTTGCACTGCCCAATTCCCTATGAGCGCCAGCATGTCTCGGATTTTGGGCGGATTGCCAGCTTCGATATGACGCTCGTTTCGGTGACGACCGATGATGGCCTGGTGGGCTATGGCGAGGCCAAAGCAGCGGTTGGCAGCTCAGGGGTTTGTGCCGCGCTCGTCACCTGCGTCAAGCAGGAGTTGCGGCCAATCTTGCTTGGGCGCGATCCGAGGCAGATCAACGAACTATGGGAGCGCATGTATAACGGCCCGCGTGATCACTATGCACTGGCGCGTGGGCGTGGTTTCCCGGTGCTTGGTCGGCGCGGCCTGACCATCTCAGCGATCAGTGGGATCGATATGGCGTTGTGGGATGTGTTTGGCCAATCGCTTGGCCAACCAATCGTCAATCTGCTTGGTGGTGCCTGCCGCGAGCACATGCCAGCCTATGCCAGCGGTGGGTGGGCCGATGTGGATGGTATTGGGGCACAGGTGTGCAGCTATGTCGAACGCGGCTTTCAGGCGATCAAGATGCGTGTTGGCGTGATGGATGGAACGGTTGCAACGAGTGTGGCGCGAGTTCGAGCCGCCCGTGAGGCGCTTGACCCAGGCATTGGGATTGCGGTTGATGCTCATGGAACCTATAGTGTGCCAGAGGCCAAACAGTTCTGCCGTGCAACCGAAGTATATAATCTGATGTGGTTTGAGGAGCCAATCAGTGCCGATGATCGGCGCGGAACGGCTGAAGTACGGGCAATGACGAGCACGCCAATTGCGGCTGGCGAGAGCGAATTTACGCGCTTTGATTTCCGCGATCTGATCGAGGCACGGGCCGTTGATGTGTTGCAGCCCGATCTAGCGATCTGCGGCGGGCTGACCGAAGGATTGCGGATTGCGGCATTGGCATCGGCCTACCAACTAGCACTGGCACCGCATATCTGGGGTTCGGCATGCTCGTTTATGGCCGGGTTGCATCTGGCATTTGCTAGCCCAGCGGCAACGATCCTGGAATTCTCGCTGGGTGCCAACCCATTGCTACACGAACTCGTGATGGAACCGATTGTCTGTGAGAATGGCATGATCAGCGCACCCAAACGGCCTGGATTGGGTGTCACTCCACGGCCCGAATTTATTGCGGAATATCGACGTGTCTAGGAGTCAGAAGTCAGGAGTCAGAAGTCAGAATGGTCGAGAGTAAGGTTGGTCATACATATTCTGCCGCCTGACTCCTGAATACTTGGTTCTATGGAGGACTGTATGGCAATGGTGCTACAGATCAATCACGCCACGATTATCGTCAATAATCTTGAGCAGGCGCGAACTTTCTATGAGCAGGAATTGGGCCTCGAACCGCTGCCGACCTTCAACCTCGATTTCCCCGCCCAGTTCTACCGTGTCAACGAAACCCAGCAACTACACGTCACCGAATGGCCAGATACACCATCGTTCCGTGGGCATGTTTGCCTACAGGTCGATGATTTCAACGCAATCTTCTTTCGCATGCGTGATCTGGGTGTGATCGACACCAGCCCGTGGGGCAAGGTGCGCCGATTGCCGGATGGTGCCATGCAGATGTTCGTTCGTGACCCATCCGGCAACCTGCTTGAAATCTCGTGCAAGCCGGGTGCGCAGATCGATGATGCGGTATTTGCCGATACCAATCTGGCTCAGCCAGGCGTGAGCGCCTATGTCTCGGGGCGCAACGATCCGCGTGGCACACGCGGCGAGGGGGCCACACTCTATCACGCCGATCAACAGCCATGAGTATCCTGCTGCTTGAGTCGCTTCATGCCGATGCAGAAGCGCTACTTGGCACATATGGCACAACGCTGCTTGTTGGTGAGGAGGCCAGCGAACCCTTCGAGCCAGGCACTGTTGAGGCAATTTTGACGCGTGGGCGCGGAAGGATCACCGATGCACTCATGGCGCGTTGCCCACAGCTCAGGGTGATCGCCCGCTGCGGCGTTGGCCTGGATAATATCGACACGCAGGCGGCCAATCAACGCGGTATTGCAGTTATCTATGCGCCTGGCGCAACCACCGCCACCGTTGCCGAACACACGCTCATGCTTATGCTGGCTGCAGCACGGCAGCTTCGCCTGGTAGCACAGGCCGTTCATACAGGCAACTGGAATATTCGCAATGGCTATCGCGGGCTTGAATTAGCTGGTAAAACGCTTGGAATCATTGGGCTGGGCCAGATCGGACGGCGTGTTCGTGAACTCGCAACTGCATTTGGCATGCATGTTGTGACATGGAGCCGTAGCGCGCCAGCAATGGCCGAACAGCAAAGCCTTGAACAACTGTTGCGTGATTCGGATGTGATCAGCATTCATGTTGCGCTCACACCAGAAACCCATCATCTGATTGGCGCACACGAACTGGCCTTAATGAAGCCTGGGGCGATTCTGATCAATACGGCGCGTGGCGCGATCATCGATCAGGCAGCATTGCGGGTTGCAATCGCAAAAGGACAGTTGGGCGGGTTCGCCGCCGATGTTCTGGAACAAGAACCGCCTCGTGCTAATGAAACGCTGTTGCATGATGACCGCGTTCTTGTCACACCCCATATCGCGGTATTGACCGACGTAACCTATCGGGCGATATGTGTTGAAACAGCCACGAATGTGTTGGCAATTCTACGAGGTGAAGAACCCAATCCTATCTCGGTGTTTCGCGGCTAAACGGCCCATTGCAGGGAGGAGTACCAATGCAGGTATCGATGCACAACTGGATGCGGGCGGAACCAGTCGAGACGACCATCCGGCGGCTGGCGAAGTATGGCTACGATAGTATCGAGATTAGCTATGATAGTGTTGCGCTTTCGCCTGGTGCCCCTGGTGTGAAAGCCGTTCGGCAGATGCTCAAGGATAACGGGATCGGTTGTTATGGTTCGATCAGCCTCATGTTCGCAGGGCGCGATCTGATCCATTCCGATCCAGCAGCACGCGAGAGTTCGATTGAGTACCTCAAGGGCTGCATCCAGATGGTTGCCGATCTCGATGGCAGCACAATGAGCATTGTGCCATCTGAGGTCGGCAAGGTCAAGGCCATGGCTTCACCAGAGGAAGAATGGCAGTGGGCAATCGAAGGGCTCAAGGTCGTCAACGATTTTGCTCGTTCGGTTGGGGTGCGGGTTGCACTTGAGCCACTGAATCGCTTCGAAACCAACTTCCTCAACCGCCATGATCAAGCATTATTATTGGCACGGGAAGTCGGCCCGGATGTTGGCGTGTGCCTGGATGTCTATCACATGAACCAGGAAGATGCCAGCATGTTCAAGGCCATCGAAACTGCTGGCGACAGATTGTTCGATCTACACGTTGCCGACAACAATCGTTTGGCGTGCGGTATGGGCGCGCTGGATTGGCCGCAGATTATTGGTACATGCAAGAAGATCGGCTACAACGGCTCACTGACCGTCGAATTTGTGCCGCCGCTCGACCGCACACCAGCCAATCCATTCAAGAATGCCGTTGCCGCTGCCGATGCCACCCTGACCGCCGAGCAACTCAAGTTCATCGAGGACCATGGCTCGGGCGTGCTTTCCGAGGAATTCTATTCCTGGCTGGTCGAAGAGTCGATCAAGACGCTGCGCAAGTATATGTGAGAAGTGAGAACCGAACTGCAGTTATGCAGAACTTGCCCTCACCCCTGCTGCGCTGCCCCTCTCCCAGTGGGAGAGGGAACAGAGGTGAGGGAACCAGCTACAATCACATATTGATCGCAGCCGAGGCATGACCAACGAGCATTGAAGGGTCAAGGTGGTCTATTTAGGGTCCAGGGACAAGGTCCCTGGCCGGGGGTGTTGGGGTGGCGGGCTACCCCGACCGCGGGCGCGGGGCGCGCAGCCCCGAATGACAAGCCCGGGAGCAGAACGGCCCCCGGCAAAAGTATTATTGGTTATCAACCAAACTCTCATAGGTACCTATCAGAAAGGAAGCATCCATGAACAGAACACATAGGTGGATTTCAGCAGTGTTGCTGATGCCGCTGCTGATCGGCCTACTGGCAGCCTGTGGTGGCGCAACGCCAGCAGCAGCGCCAACCGCAGCACCAGCCGCAGCGCCAACCGCCGCGCCAGCCGCTGAACCGACCGTAGCACCAGCCGCTGAACCGACCGTAGCAGCGGCTGCTGAACCGACCGTAGCACCGGCTGCGACAGGCAGCAAGCCAGCGCTGCAGATCATCTGGTTTGCGTGGCAACCATGCCAGGCGCTGACCGAACTAGTCAAGGATTATAAAGACGCTGATGTCACAGTGCGCTGTGTCCCAATCGCACAATGGCATGATCAGATCTTTACCGACTTTGCCGCCAAGGGTGGTGCTGATCTCGTCATCCTCGACAGTCAGTTCATTGGTGAGGCCGTTGTCGGAAAACATGTTCTTGATCTGACCGATTGGATGAAGGCTGGCAATATCGAACTGGACGATTACGTTCCAGCGGCGTTGAGCGCCTATGGCGAATATCCGACTGGTAGCAGCAAGTACTATGGCGTCGCCTTCATGGCCGACACGCAGATGATTGTGTACCGCAAGGATATCTTCAACGACGAGAAGGTGAAAGCGGATTACAAAGCCAAGGAAGGCCAGGATTTGGCCGTTCCAGCAACATGGACTGATCTGCTCAAGACGGCACAGTTCTTCAAGGGCAGCAACGGTGCCTATGGTGTCCAGAATGGCTACACAACCTTCTGGTGTGGCACGCCAGCTTGTTACGATCAGATGGCGACAGTCTGGAATCAGATGGCATGGTCGTTTGGTGGCGAATTATGGGATCCAGCAACCTATAAGGTCAATGGTATCATTAATAGCGAGACGAATGTCAAAGCACTCCAATTCGCAACGGATCTGTTCAAGACCGGCCCGGACGGTTCGGGTGATTTCCAGTTCAACGAGACAGTTGATGCGATCTGTAGTGGCTCGACAGCCATGACGACAATCTGGTTTGGTTTTGGGCCAGCCTTCATCGACCCAGCTGGCTGCAAGAATTCCGCCAACCTGGGCTATGCCGTCGCTCCTGGTCAGGATAAGCACTTTATCAGCCTTGGTGGCATGGGTATGCACGTCAGCGCCTATACCAAGAACAAGGATGCCTCACTAGCCTTCCTAAAATGGGTCGAGTCGAAGGACATCCAGACCAAGTGGGTCACGATTGGTGGCTTCTCGGCGCGCAAGTCGGTTCTGGCCAGTGATGCCTTCAAGAACGCAACCCCATACAACCCGGCCTTTGCCGAAGCATATCAATATGTCAAGGATTTCTGGAACGTACCAGAATACAACAAACTGCTGGTCGTCCAGATGGAACAACTCAACCTAGCTGTCACTGGCCAGGCTGATCCAAAAACGGCACTCGATACGATTGCCAGTGAGCAACAGAAAATCCTTGATGAAGCCTACCCGAATGGGCCACCAAAGTAGCACAATCTGACATAGTGACATGGTGATGGGGTGACACGGTGAAAGATGCTTAATCAAAGCGGTACCACACCAATCAAGCACATTCACCTAGTCACTTTGTCACCTAGTCAAAAGCGTCACCATGTCAAAAAGCGCCACGCAATCACGTAATCATATAATCACGTAATCAGTGGGCACACAACCATGCGCGAAACGACAACCACACAACCAGAATCTGGCAGTAGCAGCATCCTGCGTCCCCGCTTCGGCTGGCTTTCCGATGCATGGCTTGTTCGAATCTTTCTCACACCGACGATGGTTCTGCTGCTACTGATCGCCATCTTCCCATTGATCTGGTCGCTGTATCTCAGTTTTACCAAATACTCGGTGATCAAAGATGCCGATACCGGCCCAGTATGGGTTGGATTCGAGAACTACGCCAAACTTCTGGCCGATCCCAATATCTGGGGGCGTTTTACCACCACCGGTGCCTTTGTCGTCCCGGCTGTCGCGATTGAACTAATCCTTGGGTTCGGGCTAGCGCTGCTGCTCAACCGTAATTTCGCCGGGCGCGGGTTGCTCCTCACGGCCATGCTCACGCCAATGATGCTCTGCCCAGTTGTTGTAGCATTATTCTGGCGTTTCATGTTCCGCGCCGATACAGGGGTGCTGAACTGGTTCATCCGTGATGTGTTTCACTGGAACGAAAAGGGTGTCTTCTGGCTGACCGATGTGAAGATCGCCATGTGGTCGATTGTCATGGTTGATGTGTGGATGTGGACGCCATTTATGATGCTGATCACACTGGCCGGTTTACAGGCAGTACCAACATATCTGTATGAAGCAGCTGAAGTGGATCGAGCATCGACATGGTTCAAGTTCCGCCAGATCACGCTGCCAATTATCGCACCGCTGATCCTGGTTGGGCTGATCTTTCGGCTGATCGACTCCTACCGCCTGTTCGATACCGTCTATGCGCTGACGGGTGGCGGGCCAGCTCGCGCAACCCAGGTACTGTCTGTCTATATCTATCAGGTGGCCTTCCGCGATTTCAATACCGGTGTTGGCTCAGCACTCGGCTATATCATGCTGATTGTGATTATTGCGCTGGCAAATCTGCTGATTCGGCTGCTGAATGGGCTGAAAGCCGAGAACGAATAATATGGAAACCAAACCATGCCTACATACACACCCAGGCGAACAGCACAGGATTGGGTCAAAGAAGCCCTGTTCTGGATAGCAGTTCTGATTGCGTTTACGGTGATGATGTTTCCGCTGTACTGGATGCTGGTGACATCATTCAAGGAGCGCTCCGAGGTAACGCTGCTGCCGCCAACATTTGTGCCATTTGTCGATTTCAAGCCGACTGGCATCAACTATCTGGCAGTGTTTACCCGCGTCTCGGAACTTGGCAATACTGTGGGCGGCGATAAACAGGCCACACTGAGCGAATTCCCCGAACACCTATTGAATAGCTTCATTATTGCTGGCGGCTCAACCATCCTATCCGTTATTCTGGGGACGCTGGCTGCCTATGCATTTTCGCGCTTTCGTATTGCAGGTGAGGGCGATCTGCTGTTCTTCATTCTCAGTACTCGTATGCTGCCGCCCATTGTGGTGCTGATTCCGATCTTCCTGATGTTCACATGGGCCAATCTGCGCGAAGGCTATCTTGGCATCACACTGCTGTATATCACAACCGGCCTACCGTTCGTTGTCTGGATGATGAAGGGTTTCTTCGACGAAATTCCACGCGAGTATGAGGAAGCAGCCATGACCGATGGCTACTCACGGATCGAGGCGATCTGGAAGATTGTGTTGCCAGAAGCCTTGCCAGCCATGCTCGCAACCGCTGTGTTTGTGCTGATCACATCCTGGAATGAATTTGTGTTCGTGCAACTCCTCAACCCAAGCCGTGGAACCACCGTGCCGCCCTTCCTGCTGGCAATCGTTGGCTATGGTCAGATCGAATGGGGCCGCATGGCGGCGACATCGGTTGTGTTCTTGTTGCCAGTGGTGATCTTCACCTTCCTGGTGCGCAACCATCTCCTGCGTGGTGTGACATTCGGGGCGGTTCGTCGCTAATATGAGAATTTGTATTTGATATGGCTGAAATTCGCATTACCAATCTGATCAAGCGCTTTGGCGATGTATACGCCGTACGCGATCTGAACCTGACGATCAACGACGGCGAGTTCCTGGTGCTGCTTGGCCCATCGGGCTGTGGCAAAACAACAACGCTGCGCTCGATTGCCGGACTCGAACGCCAAACCGAGGGCGATATCTTCATTGGCCCACGATTGGTGAATGATCTGCGCCCCGGCGACCGCGATATTGCCATGGTGTTCCAGTTCTATGCACTCTACCCACACCTGACGGCCTTCGATAATATTGCCTTTCCGCTGCGCGCCCAGCGTATCCCCATTCCCGAGATCGAACAGCGCGTGCGAGCGGTTGCCGCGCAATTGCGGATCGAACATCTGCTCAACCGCCGCCCACGCCAGCTTTCTGGTGGTGAACAGCAGCGCGTTGCCCTTGGGCGGGCCATGGTTCGCCGACCGCAGGTGTTCCTGATGGACGAGCCGCTGACCAACCTGGACGCGGCGTTGCGGGCCGATATGCGCACCGAACTCAAGCACCTGCAACACGAACTCGCCACAACAATGGTCTATGTCACCCATGATCAGGTCGAGGCCATGTCCATGAGCCATCGGATTGTGGTCATGAACCTGGGTGTGCTGCAACAGATCGGAACGCCGCTGGATGTCTACCGACGCCCAGCAACCCTATTTGTCGCTGGATTTATCGGCAGCCCACCGATGCGCCTGATCGATGGGGAGTTGGCCGATGATGCATTTATCGATCCATCAGGCATCTTCAGGCTCAAACTCAACGCCCCGACTGTCGCAAGGATTCGTGAACACGGAGCTACCAAACTGGTATTTGGCATTCGTCCAGAAGAGATCACCATTGCACAAGAAACACCACCCGATCTGATCGGAATCGTCGCGCTGCGTGAGCCACTCGGCGATGAAACGATCTATGATTTGCAGGTTGGCACACAGCTACTCCAATTACGGGCCGCACCGACGCTACGCTTAAAATTGGGTGATCAGGTTCCGCTGAAGATTGATCAACAAGCCCTGCGGATCTTTGATCGGCAAACTGAACAGGCGATTGTGTAGGATTACTTCTCATGGCAGAACTCGCTATTCATAACCTGACCAAACGATTCGGCAAGGTGACAGCCGTTCGCGATATGAACCTGACGATTGCCGACCGCGAATTTCTGGTACTGCTTGGGCCATCTGGTGCTGGCAAGACGACGACCCTACGCTGTGTTGCGGGTGTCGAGAAACCAGATGTTGGCGATATACGCTTTGATGGCCAGGCCGTGACTACGGTTTCTCCTGCCGAACGCGATATCGCATTTGTGTTTCAGACCTACGCACTCTATCCGCGCAAGACAGCATTCGAGAATATTGCCTTTCCGCTTGAAGCCCGCCGCCTCGCGCCAACCGAGATCGAGCATACGGTTCGTGAGGTTGCCAAAAAACTGCGGATCGAGCACCTGTTGCAGCGGCGTCCTGGACAACTTTCTGGTGGCGAACAGCAGCGCGTTGCCCTAGGGCGGGCCATGGTGCGCAAGCCAAGGGCGTTCCTGATGGACGAACCATTGACCAATCTCGATTTTAAGCTGCGAGTCGAGATGCGTGGCGAACTGAAGCGTATCCATTTTGAATTGAAGACCACGCTGCTGTATGTCACCAACGACCAGACCGAAGCCATGTCGCTGGCCGACCGGATCGCAGTATTGAATAGCGGCGTGCTTCAGCAGGTCGATACACCCGAGGCGATCTACGAGCGGCCAGTGAATCAGTTCGTGGCGGCCTTCGTTGGCAACCCGCGCATGAATTTCCTCGAATGTGGCTTACGCGCCGATGGTGGTCCGCAGCTTATCGCAACCGATGGATCATGGAGTCTACCCATTCCTGGCGAACTATGGGATCGTGTCCATACCACAATTGGCGGTGGCCGATTGATTCTGGGGGTTCGGCCAGAGGACATTGCGCTCTCAGCTGAACCATTGCCTAGTTCTATTCCAGGTAAAATCTATGTCATCGAACCGCTTGGTGATCGAACGATTATTGATCTCGCAATTGGCGGGGCACAGGTGCGTGTGCGGGTTCCGCCAACATCAACAGACGTTCTTGGCGCTCAGCTTTGGTGTAGCTTCGACACCCAGCGCATTCATCTGTTCCATCCAGAAACAGGGCAACGGATATAATGATGTCACAAAAAACATACAATCTGGTTGAGCGGATTATTATTGCACTCATGGTGATTGGCATGGTCGGCATGTTTCAACCACTCGCCGGTGTACTATTTGGCTACAGCTTCATGCTGCTGCTGCTCAGCACAATCAGTTTCATTGTTGTGAGCCATTTGGTGCCGAAGTAGTATTCAGCATTCAGAAGTCGGGAGTCAGAATAGCGTATGCAGAACGTCGGTGGCAACCTGCATGCAGAACATCGGGGTAGAGGCGCCCTGTTGGGGCGTCTAAGGCCACCTGTGTATGTCCAGACGCTCCAGCGGAGCGTCTCTATCCTGGCCGTACCTTCAACGCACAGGCATTCCAGCGGAACAACTCCTGTCTCCTGTCTCACAACACATGCGCTGGATCAACATCGACCACCCAGCCCGGGCCAGGGCGCAGATGGCGTAACAGCGGCATGGGGTTGGTGGCTCGCAGCAGGACATGCCAGCGGAAACGGTTGCGTACCCGATGGAAGAATGCCGGTGCTGGGCCGACCAATCCCCAATCACCAATATCCAGGGCATCTGCCAATCGGCGGATCTCCTCTGCCAGGCGATCCGCCTCGCGCCGCCCACGGTCATCACTCCCGCTGGCATACACAAACCGTACCAATCGACTAAATGGCGGGTAGGATGTCGCCCGGCGAAAGGCGATTTCCTGTGCATAGAAGGTCGCATAATCGTGTTCCTGGGCGGCCCGAAGTGCATAATGCTCTGGCGTATAGGTTTGAACAACGACCTTCGCACCCGCGCTGCGCCGCCCAGCCCGCCCCGCCACCTGCGTCATCAGTTGAAATGCTCGCTCGCCTGCCCGGAAATCCGGCAAGTACAGCCCCGTATCGGCGGCAACGACGCCAACTAACGAGACCATTGGCAGATCAAGGCCCTTGGCAATCATCTGTGTGCCAACCAGAATATCGGCCTCTCGATCCAGGAATCGATCAAGCATGCGCCCATGATCGCCACGGCGCTTGACTGTATCGCGATCCCAGCGCAGGATGCGTGCCGCCGGGAAGAGAGCCGCAACATCCTCAACCACGCGCTGGGTGCCAACTCCAAACGATTTAATTCGCGTGCTCCAACAGTTTGGGCACAAGACCGGAACCAGCTCACGATGCCCACAGGAATGGCAAACCAGGAGCGATGCTGGTGATTGGGTGCCTGATGTCGGTGCTGGCGAATCATCAAGCCTTGGGCCGCCTGAGGTTTGCCCTTCTTCGTAGTGCAGTGTTAAGGGTGCCGAACAGTTCGGGCAATTCACTACATGGCCGCAATCGCGGCACATCACAAATGCAGCAGCACCGCGCCGATTAAGAAAAAGGATTGCCTGCTCGCTGCGATCAAGTGTTTCGGCCAGTGCCTGTTGCAGTGGGCGGCTAAAGATCGACCGATTGCCGCTCTGTAGCTCACGACGCATATCAACAATCTGCACCGGCGGGAGCGGCAGTGGTTCCGAGCGCGGCAGGCCGACAGCATCGCGTCCGCCACCAACTCGTTCAAGCAATTCAAGCAACTGCAACTCGCCAGATTGTGCTGCCGCATAGGTCTCCACCGATGGAGTAGCGCTGCCAAGAATAAGTACGGCACCAGTCAATTCAGCCAGCTGGCGAGCCGCATCGCGGGCATGGTAGCGCGGAGCACCATCGTGCTTGTAGGTCGATTCATGCTCTTCGTCAACAATGACCACACCCAATGATGGCAATGGGGCAAAGACTGCCGAGCGCGAGCCAATCGCCACCCATGCATCGCCGCGCCGCAAGCGCCGCCATTCATCATAGCGCTCACCATCACTCAGCCCGCTATGGAGGACAGCCAGCTTCCCAGGAAAGCGGGCGGCAAACCGCCGCACAAGCTGGGTTGTCAGTGCAATTTCTGGCACCAGAACCAGTGTTTGCCGCTTCATCCGCAACGCACGCGCAATGGCGCGCAGATACAGTTCGGTTTTACCGCTACCAGTGACACCATGCAGCAGGAATTGTTTGCGCCTCCCCTCTCCCACTGGAAGAGGAGCTGGGAGTGAGGGTAGTTCTTCGCTCGCCTCCGCCCGCAGAAGATCCAATGCAGCCGAAAGCTCTCGCCAGATTCGTTCCTGGCCAATCGAAAGCGTTGGTGGTATATCGGCTGGCACCACCAGATTAGCCAATGGATCGCGACGAACCTCACGAGCGCCAAGGGCGACAAGCTCACGCTTCTCCAGTGCCCGTAGCGCTGCCAGATCGGCATCACCAGCCTGATAGACTGCCGATGCAGGAATCTCCTCGCCACCCGCTGCGAGTGCGGCCAGGGTTGCCAGTGCCGCTCGCTGCTTCGGCGAGCGCGTCAATGTCGTTATCGCCTGTTCTGCCTGTTCGAGCGGCACTACCAGACGAACCATGCGTTCCAGGCGTGGGCGGGCCTTTGGGCTGCTCAGGCGAGCACCGCGCAATGCCAACCCGCGCTCAAACAGGGCTGCATATAATTCACGCAATTCCGCATCGCTGCCGCGCAACGCATCGCGCAGATCATGCTCGCTTGTCTCGCCCGAGCGGCGTAGGAAATACAGGATGGCGCGTTCTTTTTCCGGCAGTGTGCCTAATTCAATGGCGAACCCATCCGCCGATGCTCGCCAGGTTGGTTCGGATTCCTGGGACACACCGGTTGGCAACATCAGCGAGAGGCATTCGTATAATGGCGCACGATATGTCTCGCTGACCCAACGCGCCAGCCGCAGTTGCGCTGGTGTCAGTGCAGCCTCGGGATCAGCCAGATCGATCAGATCACGGATGACCTTTGGATCGGCCAGGACTGCGGAAGCGGGCGGTATACCAGATGAACGCAGCGGCGGATCATCCCATGCATACACATGCAGAACTACCCCCTGCACCCGTTGGCGGCGGAGAGGTGCCCAGACTAATTGGCCCGGTTGGACAAACGCCCGCAGTTCATCGGGCACCCGGTAGGTAAACACCGGATCTGCCCCAGCGAATGCGTCCACGGCAACATCAGCAAGTACATCAATTGGCATGCCGGAAGTGTAGCACAGGTGCGCCGTCCTTCGTACAACAATTATATGCTGGATCACAAACAGGCGCACATCCCATTCTGGAATGTGCGCCTGTAATTATGGGCGAGCCGTAGAGACGCAAGATGTTGCGTCTCTAGGGTGTATTCGCATCAATCATATTCGCATCGCGCAGATGCTGCTCAACGATCTTCAGGTTATGTTCCGGGTAGCGTGAGCGTGTTTTCAGATTCTTCCAGATCCCAAGATCGGCTTGCAGCACCTTTGGGCTACCGGGCTGGAACTCATTTTGGGCTTTGATTGTGCTCACAAACGTTGTTCCTAGCAGCGCAACCATCGAAAGAAGTGCGAGGCCAACAGCTCCACGCCACCAGATTGGCTTTGGTTGCCGTGCAAGCACAATCGCCTCTGCAAGGATCGTCACCAACCCTGCTATCACGATTCCAACACCAATTTGAACGACATACAGCAGGCGCGGCTCAACCTGGCCGAGATACGAGAGTGGTAGGCACCCAGCAACAACCCATAGAAACCCCGTACGCACAACCCGCCAAGCCGATGAGAGCGGACGGAGGATCAGTGCAAGGCCAACCACACCAATGAGTGTTGGCAAGGCCCAATCCGAGACTTCATATGGCACGCCTTTGAATGTCCATAGGACAGCACTCAGCAGGGCATGCAGGGGATTAATATTCTGATTGTAGCGTGCGCCGAGCATACCGGTTGGTAGCACCATGCCTCGATAGGCCACGTATGCAATTGCTAAAAGGAATAGTGGCACAACAACCAAAAGCCAGTTCCTACGATTGGCTCGTGATACGAGCGCCTGCCACACAAACTGTACTTCGCTAGACCAATGCTTGAAGATCGCGGATAAACCGGTCGCCATCGTAGGCTCATTGCCCTTAGTAGAAGCCTGATCAGTACTACACAAATGAAGCCAGTAGAGTGCAACCAACATCGGCATGGCTGCTCCGATTTCCTTTGAGCAGACTGCACCGACAAACATGACATTCAGCAACACAAGCCAGCGCACGCGGCCCGTTCGGTGGTACGTATCGAGGCTCAACAGCCCACACAAGACAAAAATTGCGACGAGCGCATCGCTAAGTTCTGCAATATAGACTGCAGTGGCTGCGTTGGCAGGAATGGCAGCAAAAAAAGCAGCGCCAAACCAGGCCGCCCACCAACTCAGTTGCATACGCCGTAGGAGAAAGTAGAGCAATACTGCTACCAGTGTATGCAGCAGAATATTCACCAAATGATAACCCCATGGGGCGTAACCCCACAGATGCCACTCAATTGAAAACATAACACCCACAAGCGGGCGGAAGTAGGCCGGCTCGATGCCCAATGGATCAAATGGCCCGGCAAATGCCCCAAGCACCTCACCAAGCGTCCATGGCCGAACAAAATGATTATCGTCGAGGTACAGGCCATATGATAACGTACGCGCAAACAGCGCAAATACAAACAGGCTCAGCAGCACAGGTGCCCACTGGACAAAAAGCTCATGCCAGACTAGCCTTTGCCTTGGCATGCTACTAGAGCTACCAGAGATGGTAGATGAACTATCTGGGATAGACATCCTGCGACTCCTTCGGGTAAACTATACTGAATAATCACTTGATATAACGTAACTTTGGCTCACGTATCGAATACAGTATACCGGAATAATAAAAGTAGGCTGTTACCAAAAAGCGCTATTTTGATCATTCAAGGACGGTATGTATGTAATTTTCGTAAAGGTACTATAAGTATACTCGTAGTAACAATAGTTTATTCATCGAGAGAATACATTTATGAATATCAATTCATCTCAATAGCATTGTGTTATGCGTATGTCAAAGCATTCACAAGGGAAGATTGTCGTTCATACCTCGTCAATAATAACTATTGAATGAATTATGCTAGCCTAAAAACAATTTATTGTAACTTTTGATAATTCAATTGTTGATCCAAACGCCCTCCAACAGCTAGATGTGTTGGAGGGCGTATCCATTGTTCCACTATCGAGTGGTCTGTCAAAGCTCATATGAAGGTTAAAATCTGCAGGGGCGATCTATTGCGCCTGTACGCGCCATCATTGTAGCTAGGACGGACGACTCGTTGCTATGCGAGTGACTCGAGCAGCAGATCGCCTTCTTCTGGTGTGATCCGGCCTTCGGCAACCAGGCGTAGGATCGTTGCGCGTTGCTCCTCCAGACTTGCACTCGGCGCAGCATGCTCGCCAGCCATAGCTGGCGTAATCTTGACCGTCACACCAGTGGCTGGTAATGGCTGTGGTGCATCAATCAACACATCAGCCACCACTGGTACATTGAGCGTTGAGTCTGCCGAGACTGACGTATGCGCGACGACGGGCGCAACTGGCGCGACCGGTGGCACCGGTGGGGTCGGTGCCATTGGTGCAACTGGCGGGGTCGGTGGGGTCGGTGGCGTTGGGATTGCGATCCCAGCCAATGCCCGCTCAACTGCTTCAAGCGCACCGCTGACACCCTCAGCCGCTGCCTGGCGGGCCTGTGTCTTCAGACGTTCAATCCGCTCAGGGTCAAGCCGCCATTCCCGATCATTGATCCGCACCCGCACCCTGCCACCACGCTCGGCCTCGCGGCCCTCACGGCGGGCATCATCTGCCTGGCGAGCCTGATCACGAGCCGCACGCGCCCGATCCTTGGCTGCGCGCGCAACATCACGGGCACGCTCACGCAATCGCTCGGCCCGCTCCTCAATCGTGCGCGACCACTCC
>JBBQSD010000137.1:0-16499 GCA_038214135.1 Chloroflexales bacterium
CTGACTTCTGCTCTGGCGTTTCGATCCGAGCATGATCAACAAGATGGTTGGCGATCAAATCGGCCAGCAACCCAATGGTTGTTGGGTAGACATCGGCTCCGATATCATCGGCATGCAAACTCACGAAGAACAGCGCCCGAAACAACCCATTAAGTTCTTTGGCTGTGCAGGTTAGCACCAACCCATCGGTGCGCCAGTGTTCCAGTAATTGCCCAACAAAGGCTTCATCATCGTGTTGGTGGCTCTGCATGCGCTCGGCTGGCAACCGACGCGCTAAATACTCAAAAGCCTCACGATCAAAATGGCGGAACAACGGGCTGGTGCGCCAGAGTGTGATCGACTGAAACAGGAAACTGCGTATCCGCTCACGTGGCGAATCAGGCTGCTGGCTGGCAATCGCTAGCAGCTTTGTGCGGTATTCTGCTTCAAATTGCTCAAACAAGCACAGAAACAGCTCTTCCTTCGAGGAAAAGAAGGCATAGAAGGCACCCTTCGAGATCCCAACCGCCATTGTCAGATCTTCCACATTGGTCTTGCGAACGCCATAGGTTGCCAGAAAGGCCTGCCCGTGCGTCAGCAATTCAGCGCGGATCTTGCTGCGCTCCTGCTCATTGAAACGACGGCTCATTGTTGGTTCCTGTATTGCTATGAACAAATAATTTTTCTGGTCACAGATATTATAGATCAAGTTCTGAGAATGGCAAATCCGCCATTGGGCTGATTCGGGGATCTCCCCCTCACCCCCTGCTTTCAAGTGTAGGGTTTTTGCGCGCAGGCGTCCTGAGGCGCTTTTCCCCGCGCCCCCTCACCCCCGCTCCCACGCTAGGGCGCGGGGGAATTGACCTCTTGCAAACCCTTTACACCCCTCCCCACCGGTGGGGGCGGGGCTGGGGAGCGGGGAATAAGCAACGGTCTGAGAAAACCCTTCACCTGAAAACTCACCCCCTGCCCCCGCTCCCACGCCGGGGAGCGGGCAGACGCAGCAGGGGTGAGGGGAAATATCTACACCTCGCGATAATCCTTGACAAACAGGGTGTAGGTATACCAGGCACCACGGGTTGCGCCAGTGCGGTCGTAGAGTTGTTGGGCGGTGCTGTTGGTTTGGGCGGTTTGCCAGGAGATGCGATCAAAGCCGAGTCCCTGGGCATAGTGCAGGCTATGGCCGATCAGCGCACGCCCGACGCCCTGTCCGCGTGATTCGGGGATGGTAAACAGATCATTCAGCAGGCAGTAGACCGTCGCACGAGTTGATGAGAGCGGGAAATACAGCGTTGCAAAGCCAAGCGCGCTGCCGGTATCGTCCAGCGCAACAAACTGAATACCCTTGCTATGATCGTTCATGAATTGCCCAAAATGGGCACGATTGCGCTGATCGTCTGGTTCTGTCTGGTAGAAGCGTTGGTAAGCGGCGATCAATGGCAAAATTTGCTCAAACGTCGCTGCATTCACGGTTTCAATATGCATGCTGCTTCCTCATAGATTCTCAATCTCAACGGGTTCAATCGTTTCGGCTGGAGTATAGCCAAACACGCGGCTATAGAAATAGAATTCGCCATCGAGTGAACGGCGGATGTTTTCTGCCCGCCGGAAGCCATGCTGTTCGCCCTCGAATGGGAGATAGGCGACGGGAATGCCTTTTGCACGTAGCGCGGCGACCATCGCTTCGGCCTGATTCGGCGGGACGATCTTGTCTTCAAGCCCTTGGAAGAAGATTGTTGGGCATTCCAGCCGCCCTACATGATGAATTGGCGAGCGCTCGATATACAGATCACGCATAGCCGGATATGGGCCAACCAGGCCATCGATATAGCGCGACTCGAATTTGTGGGTGTCGCCAACGAACCCTGCCAGATCACCGATCCCGAAGTGGCTGGCACCGGCCTTGAACACATCCCGGAATGTGAGCGCGGCCAGAGTTGTGTAGCCACCAGCGCTGCCTCCGGTGATCGCCAACCGGTTGCCATCCACGCGCCCCTGCGCAACAAGATACTTGGCCCCATTCACACAATCATCGACATCCACGATGCCCCACATGCCACGCAATCGCTCGCGATAGGCCCGCCCGTAGCCGGTGCTGCCGCCATAGTTCACATCAAGTACCCCAAAGCCACGGCTGGTCCAGTACTGGATCTTGGGATCCAGCGTTGCCTCTGTTGAACCGGTTGGGCCGCCATGGCTCATCACCAGCAAGGGTGGTAGTTCGCCCTGTGGTGCATCAAAATCCTGATTGTGGGGCGCGTAGAAGAAGCCGTGGGCTGTCAGCCCTGCTTCGGTTGGGAACTCAATTGTTTCGGGGATGGAGAGATACTCTGGATCGATGGTTGTTGCACTGGAGCCACGAATTTCCTCGGTGGTGAGTGTGGCCAGATCAAGCACAACCAGTGTGCGTTCTTTGGTTGGCGAACCAGCCAGGAAGACAGCCTGCCGTTCGCTGGCATCCACATAAGCGATCTCATCATAGGGCAGTTCGAGTGTGCTAAAACTCTGCTGCGCTGTGTCGAGAATAGCCATATGCCATGTTCCAGCGACACAGTAGGTACACAGCAAGCGGGTGGCCCCGATGATCGCATAGGTATTGGTGCGGAACAGCCAGGTTGGTTGCCCAAATTCGGCTTCGATTGGATGCAACGCGCTGATCTGATCACCCTGCACGGCATACAGATTCCACCAGCCAGTTCGCTCCAAAACGACATACAGGGTCGCGTTATCGCCCCATTCTGGTTGAAAGGCCGCATCGCCAACACCGCCAGCAACCATACGAGCATCTGTCAGGCTGCCATCCGTTTGGATCTCAGCGATCCAGAGTTCGGCAGCATCCCAGGGCAGGTGTGGGTGCCCCCAACTCAGCCAGGCCAACTTGGTGCCATCTGGGCTTATGCGCGGGTTGGAATAGAAATCACGTCCGTTTTGTATCGACATAACAGCGCCGGTCGCAAGATCGATGGCTGCCAGAGAGTTTTCCGCCTCCTGTGAGCCGGTATCGTGGCGCTCACAGACACAGATCAGCCGATTGCGCTGTGCATCAAGCACAAAATCGGTATAGCGTATGGCACCCCCGGCGGTTAACGCGGTTGGGGCTTGGCCGGGGCACTGCCGATACAGGCGCTGATCGGCATCATTGGCGAAATAGATCACGCCCGCAACAACCAGGTAGGCTCCGCCACCATATTCGTGAACACGGGTGCGGACATTGTAGCCGAGCGGGGTGACATCCGAAATCTGGCCATCTGGCGTGCGGGAAACCAGCACATTCCGCCCGCCATCGAGCGGACGCCCTTCCAGCCAGTAGATGGTATCGCCATCGATCTGTGGTTGCCCAAGCCGAATACCATCGGCGACGATCAATGCGGATGTGATTGGTGAGCGCCATGCGCCATATGGAGCTATGGTTGACATATAGGCCCTTTTCTCTCTAAATCGGGTATCGTCATCTATACTACGCCCCGCAGGCTGAAGCCTGCGGCTAGAGGGGCATCTCAAAAAGGATTGCTATATATTATTGAGTATTTCCGCTGCCAAGCGTAGGATCACGCGCACGCTTGCACCAATTGATTGAATATCGACCCATTCATCGCGCTGGTGGCCGCCGCCGCCGTGTGGCCCAAACTGAATGGTTGGAATACCAAGATCGGCAGAAAAATAGTTACTATCGGCCACGCCTGGTTGATATGCGAAGACTGGCGCCCGACCAGCCTCGGCCTGATAGGCTTCTGCGAAGCGCTGCACAAATGGATGCGCCTGATCGATCTCCCAGGGCGGGTAGTATGGCGGATCGATGGCGAAATCGAAGCGGGCTGCTGAGTGCAGGCTTTCGGCCAATGCACGCATTTCGGCCAGAACACTCTCACCGGTTTCGCCTGGAACAATATGGCGATTGATCGTGAAACGGGCCTGTTCTGGCACGGTGATCACATACTGAGCGCTGCCGCTATGCAGCGAGAGCAGGCATTGGGTGGCCGCTAGTTTGGGGTGTTGGCCAAGCGGCATCTGATCGAGTTGCGCAATCAGCCGGGCGGCCTCGACCCCAGCATTGATCCCATCGGCGGGCCAGGAACCATGCGCCGCTTTGCCGGTGACATCTCCGCGAACGAGTACCTTGCCAACACCACCGATCACCGGTCGCTCCCAGCTTGGCTCGGTAACGATACAGTAATCGGCCTGCATGCGTGTATCAACCAGAGCGCGAGCACCAATCGAGTAGGCCTCTTCGTCCACAACCGAACTAAAAATCAACGTGCCCCGCCACAGATCGCGCCGCTCGGCCAGCGCGCGAGTGACCAGCATGGCCGCTGCAACACCGGATTTCATATCGAACGATCCAAGCCCATAGAAGCGATTGCCATCGCGCCGCCCCTTCCATGGATCGCAACTCCAGCCCTGCGCTGCCAGCACAGTATCGACATGGCCGTTGAGCAGCAGGGTTGGGCCAGGGCCATTTTCGAGCCGCACCAGCACATTTGGACGATCACCCTCGGTTGGCATGAATTCCGGTTGGAGTCCATTGCGCTCAAGCCATGCAGCAACAACCCGTTGTACCGGCCCTTCTTCACCAGGGTAACTGCGCTGTGCAACTAGTTCGGCAGTCAGCCCCAGGGCCTCGGCATCTGTAGAAACGGCCTGCAGCCAGGATTGGTCGATCATAGATGGTTCCCCTTTAGTACTGCTCGGATGCTGATAGGTTTCAGGAGCGCCAGAGCAAAGCCCAATCCTTTAGGTTTAGGCACGTTACATAACGTTTTGCCATTGCGCTGCCGACCATGCCGTCGGGCGGTTCGTGAACCGACCATCAAACGGGCAATGCGATCATTGTGGGCGGTTCGCGAACTGTCCCTACCCTGTGGTGATGCGATGATCGATCATTGCAAGACGATTCGTGGCACCCTACCCTAGCGGCTTTGCTATGCGCTCTACCAGGAATTCTTCGAACCGGCTGGCATCGACACTCAACGCGATCTGGGCTGTTGTCGGAGTTTTGGCGCTTGGCGCGCTGACAATTGTCGCCCCAGATGTTAGCCGCCCGTTCGTCTCAATTGCCACATGGTATGGGCTCATGGTCACAAAACTTGGGTCGATCAATACTGCGGCAGCAAGTGGATCGTGCAGAAAAGTAGAACCACCGCGCTGGCCAAATGGCGGATAGAAGGCGACCTGATCGGCAATGGCTGTATGATATGGCGTGTCAACAGCACGGATTTTCTCAACATCAGCGGCACGAATATGTACCTGGGTGGTGACATCGAGTGGCACCAGCTGGATCGGCGCACCACTGCTAAACACAATCTGGGCTGCCTCTGGATCACAGACGATATTGTGCTCTGCGATGGGCAAATGAAATTGCCCAGGCCCACGAACAACACCACCCATGATCATCAGGCTGCCAAGCAGTTGCGCGATGCGTGGTTCCTTGCGCAATGCCAGGCCGATATTTGTGAGCGGGCCGATTGCCAATATCGTGATCTGGCCGGGGTTTGCCAGCACGGTTTCGATGATGAAATCGATTGCATGGCCAGGAGCCGTTGTTGCTAGCGGAGAATCATCCGCAACCAGGCCAGCACCCTCGTGCCCAGGCCAGTAGATTGGCCGTATGCCGAGCAGGGTCTGTTCGGCACCAAGATAGATCGGAATTGCCAGATTGCCGCTGAGTTCCAGTAGCTTCTGGACGATCTGTGCGCGTTTGCGAACATTGCCATACACACAGGTAATACCGATGAGTTCGATTTCGGGCGAGGCCAGGAGTAATGCCAATGCCAGGCAATCATCGACATCGGTGCCAATATCGGTATCGAGAATAACGCGTGTTAGAGCCATGGAATCTCCTTTGTGGGATTTTCGGATATACGAAAGAGTGCATGAGTATGGGTACGCAATATGAATGAATCGCCAGCATCCTACTACGGAACATTGCAGCGCGCAATCGTGCCCATGCTATAGCAATCCTATCTGGTTCATCAAAAGCGGGGGCATTGGGGGCGCAGCCCCAAGAAAAATCCCTTCTCCCTGATTTCCTTATCCGATAGGATTGCTATACAATTTGCGGGTAAAACGAATTGGCCACACAACGGAGGCTTCTGAGGTATGCGTATCGCAGTGTTGGCGGATATTCATGGGAATATGCCGGCGTTTGAAGCAGCGCTTGAGCATGTCGCCCAGCAACGGGTTGATCAGATCATCATCGCTGGTGATCTGGTGGTGGGTGCGCCCGAATCGGCGGCCTGTTGGCAGCTTGCCCAATCGCTCAACTGCCCGATTGTGCGCGGCAATCACGAGGGCTATGTCGCTCGCTATGGTACAGCAGCAGCACCGGCTGAGTGGCAAACACGCCAGTTTACTCCTATTCAGTGGGCCGCCGCACAATTTACAGAAACAGAACGCCAGGCTATCGACAATTTGCCAGCCTTCCTGCGCCTGCCGCACATTCCGGATCTCCTGGTAGTGCATGCATCACTACGCAACGACCGTGATAGCATTATGGCGCACACGCCTGAAGCAGCGCTTGCCCCAATGTTCCCGGATGTGAGCGAATCGCTGATTGTGCGCGCCCATAACCACCAGGGCCAGGTGCGATTATGGGCCGGACACCAGATCGTCACGACTGGTTCTGTTGGGTTAGCGCTCGATAGCCACCCAACGGCGCAGTATCTACTGCTCGAACAAACCCCGCGTGGCCCACACGACCAGCCTGGCTGGAAGTTCTGGCATCAATCGGTTCCCTATGATATCCAGGCAACGATCCAACGCTTCCATACAAGTGGGTATCTGGCAGCGGCTGGGCCAATGGCACAATTGTATCTGCGCGAAGTAGCGACTGCCTCATTCTATATTGTGCCTTTTCTGCACGCCTATCAACGCTGGCAAAAGATCGAGCATCTCTCGCTTGATGCTGCGCTAGCCCGTTATCTTGATCCAATGGCATATGGGTAGCTGCGCCTGAAACCAATCAGAGCTGTCATTCGTTCGTTGATCATGCCTCGTCCGCGATCAATATCTGGCCGTGGCTGATAGCTTGGTTCTTCGTTTTTTGTTTAAAGAATGCCGGTGGCATCCCAACGCCTGTGGGTCATGCCACGGCTGCGATCAATGTGGGTTGGTGGCAGGTTCCCTCACCCCTAGCCCCTCTCCCACTAGGAGCGGGGAAGCGCAGCAGGGGTGAGGGCAGTTCTGTAGTTCCACAGTTCAGCCGTTATGGGTTCTCGGTTCTGGGCAATCAATGCTCAATTCTGACTTCTGACTTCTGAATACTCAGTTACGGCTCCCTACGCAACCGTTGGGTCATACGGGTATAGAAATCGCTCTGCGGGCGAACGCGGGCGAAGATACAGGTTTGTTGGGCACGGCGGATCATCACTTCATCGCCCTCGTGGATCGGCACGGGCATCCGGCCATCCGCCGAGAGTGCAGCAGCGTGGCGGCTGCGTACACGCATAGTGACAACGGCATCTTCGTGGAGTACCAATGATGGTAGTGTGGTCAGATGCGGGGCAACCGGCACCAGCGCCAGTGCGTGTGAGCGTGGATCGATAATCGGGCCACCAGCCGCCAGCGCATAGGCTGTTGAGCCGGTCGCAGTTGCAACAAGCACGCCATCGGCATGATAGGTTGTCAGGTGTGCATCATAGATTTCGATATCCACAATAATCACGCGATTGATCTCACCACGGGCCAGCAGAATTTCGTTCAGTGCCAGCATGCGCTGTGATGGATTGCCACCGGCATGGCGATGGTAGATCGTGGCATCAAGCAGGGTGCGCTCATCGTGCCAGCCAGCACCATCCAAGAGCATTTCCAGGCCAGGGTACAGATCGGCAGGGCTGATATCGGCCATAAAGTTGAGGTGCCCAAGCGCCACTGGTAGCACAGGAATGCTACCATATTCAATCGCAAGGCGAGCAGCTCGTAGAACGGTGCCATCACCACCAAGTGCGATAAGCAGTTCGATATCTGTTGGCAGCGGTGGTTCTGCTCGTGCGCCATGCGATGTGCCACGCCAGACGGTACAGCCACGGAGTCGGAGCCAATCGGCCACTTCACGTGAAAGCTGGACGGAAGCCTCCGATAGTGGATTAAACAGAACACCAAAGCGATGCATAGCAACTCCAGGGCTAGGGCGTTTCGGTGAGCGCAGCGATTATCGCATCGGCAACCCCAGCGATCGATTCGATATTGGCGAAGGCAGGGGCAGAAGGGCCAATTGCCAGCAGCGGCACAGGATGGCGGGTATGCGATTTGGCGGCCAGGCTCTCGATATTGCCATGGTCGCTGGTCAACAACAGTGTGTCGGAAGGGCGCATTGCTGCCACTGTCGCGCCGATCAGGGCATCGATCAATTCAAGCGCTGTATGGATCTGTAAGAGACGCGATGAGCTGTTTGCATCGTTGGAATCAGCTTGATCGCGCCGATATGTGCCGAGCCGTTCGTGCGCCGCCAGATCAGGCAGAAACGTCTCGAAGAACACAAGATCATGGGTATAAGCAAGCTTGGCAAGTACGATTCCAGCTTGTTCTGGTGTCGTCGGCATGATCTCTGGTTCATAGGCGCTTAGCAGCGTTCCTGTCACATCCCAGGCAACTGCTGCACCGGATTGATAATCACTGAGGGTTCGGAGGCGGATCTTGGCTCCATTGGCAGCGATCACGCTTGCAGATGGGCGCAGCCGGCCCTGTTCCAGCGCCTGCCAGTAGTTCGGCCCAAATACATTGGCAAATGCTGCCTGCTTGCCGAGTTTCTGAACCATATGGAACACATTCTCGGCGGCCAGGCGTGGGCGCAGCGCAATTGGTGGTAGGTGTGGCTGATGGCGGCCATGCAGTTTGGATGCATTGAACCCACCAAGCAGCGCAGTATGGCCGGTACCGCTCTGGGGCAGCCCATCAACACCGAGCGTTGCGTCGATTGGGCGCAGCAACAGGTGCGTGGAAGAACCAACCGATTCAGTCGTCAGCGGTCCGCCAAGCAGGTTGTGCAGTATCGGCATCGTAGCCGTTGAAAGTGGGTTATCTAGGCCAGCTGGTGCAAGCCCGATACCATCGGCAAAGATAAAGATGATCGCCATATGCTGCGCCAGTATACGTCGTTCTCTGGAACGGTGCAAACAGCCTTGTGAATAGGGGGTGACGGATTGTTTCGGAATCAGCCACGCACCCATCCAGGGTAGGGAGCGGTTCGCGAACCGCCCATCACGACGGGCAATGCATGCACGGCGGTTCGCGAACCGCCCCTACGGTCATTGTTGGAGGAATATATTGTGCAGGTTTGGTCGATCCGGTCGCCATTGGCCCTTGACTGGCTCACAACGTGGTATGATACCTTTGTTCTTTCAGATGGGTGATAGATGCTGCTATATAGCATCTCTCGCTGATTGCCAAATGGACGCAGTGCTGGGGCGCGATATATCGCGCCCGTACCTTTTATGCATCAAAGAGATTTGCTATACCCCTGATTATGTGTCCAATGGCTGGAATCTCTGTTTTCCCTGACAATGTCAGGTATATACAGGATACTGCTATCAAATCGCTCTCCTGATTGTTTTACGAAGGAAGCTGATATGGCAATCCATATACCCGAACAACATCGAACGCAACATATTGGTTGGTTACGTGCAGCTGTGCTAGGGGCAAACGATGGTATTGTATCGACGGCTAGCCTGGTGGTTGGTGTTGCAGCATCGAATGCAACCCATAGTGCCGTACTTGTTGCTGGAGTAGCTGCTCTGGTTGCAGGAGCGATGTCGATGGCTGCTGGTGAATATGTTTCGGTGAGTTCTCAAGCAGATACAGAAAAGGCCGATCTTGTGCGTGAACGTGGCGAACTTGCAAGCAGCCCGGAATATGAGCAGGCGGAGTTGGCCGCGATCTATGTTGAACGCGGGCTTGATACAGTCTTGGCACGCCAGGTCGCTGAGCAGCTTATGGCCAAGAATGCGCTTTCCGCCCACGCCCGCGATGAACTCGGTATCTCGGATACGATTACTGCTCGCCCAATACAGGCCGCGCTTGCTTCTGCTGGATCGTTTATAGTTGGTGCCGCACTCCCGATGCTCGTCGTTTTGATTGCCCCAATCTCGAGTATTGTCCTACTTGTTGCAGTAACATCACTCATTTTTCTGGCAGTGCTTGGGGTTCTGGCGGCCTATACTGGCGGTGCGCCCATTCTTGTTGGTGCGCTGCGGGTGACATTCTGGGGTGCATTGGCAATGCTGATTACCGCCGGTGTTGGCGCACTCTTCGGAACGGTAGTCTAGCGTGAACATAGCCGATAGACCGATAGCCGATAGCCGAAAATGCGATCCGGAGGCTGTTTTCATCCATCATTGTGCGACGCAGCTGAGAGTCGGATAGTATCCGCAGATTATGCAGATTATGCAGATTTCGCAGATTATTTGTTCGTTTGTTCCTTTGTCACTAAACAAGAGAACAAGAGTTCCAGATATGCTTATTCTCTATCAAACATTACATAAGGAGTACTCCATGGATGAGCCAACAATTGGATTAACCCAGCAGCAGGTTGAGGGCTTCCGTATACGCCTGGAAGCGACACGCACCAATTTACAAACACAGATCACCGATGCAGAGCGTGATCTGACATCGCCAGAAGCGATTAGTGATGCAGAAAGCAACCAGGGCGATGATGGCAACTTAATATTTGCCCATGAACAGGCCCTGGATTTAATTGCACGCACACGTATCGAACTCGCCGTGGTTGAGCGGGCGCTGGCGCGTATCGCCGCTGGAACCTATGGCATCAGTGAAGTCTCGGGGCGGCCCATTCCAATTGAGCGGCTTGAGGTTCTGCCCTTTGCGACAACATTGGTTGGCGAGAAACTGCTGAGTGATCGGTAGATGAGTCGCCCTCACCCCCTGCCCCTCGCCCATGCCGGGGCGAGGGGGAATCGGCACGAACCATATGCCAGATGCCCCACTAGGCGTCTCTACCCTTATCTCTATTGGGCTGCTGATTTCGCCAGGATTCGTGCGATTCCGCGTAATTCCAGCCACCACTGTTCGTTTGGCCGCTGCACACCGGTTGCCATCATAGGTGGCAGATCGTCCACATTGGTGAACTGTACTTCACCATCGCGGAATCCGATCACTGCTGATGTTGGCACAGATTTGGCAGCCTCTACACACAGGAAGTTGATGCAATCGGATGCGAGCCGGGTCGCCTGAATGCGATCAAATGGCGATGGATCGCCGCCCTGCTGAAGATGGCCGAGAATGGCCTGCCGGACATCGAAATAGTTGCCGCCCTCCTCTTCGAACAAAGCGGCCATAAAGCCAGTGGTATAAATGGGGTTCGCGTTCTCGTTGCGAATGATCAGGCCCAGTTGCTTGCCCTGCTTGAATCCGCGAACCAGCGCATCAAGCGTTTCCTGAAGATCATGGAGCGTCGTACCTTCTTCTGGAAGATACACACGCTCTGCTCCGGTTGCCAGGCCACTCATCAGCGCCAGATACCCACAATCGCGGCCCATGACCTCGACAACAAAGCAGCGCTGGGATGCGACCGCCGATTGTTTGATCTTATCAACTGCATCGATAATGCTATTGAGTGCGGTATCGGCTCCAATACTCAATTCCGAACCAGGCAGGTTATTGTCGATCGATGCTGGCAAACACACAATCGGTAGCTTGAAGGCGGGAATCGTGTGTCGTTGGCTATGCAACTGATAGGCTGCCTGATACCCAACCCACCCGCCAATAATCAACAGCCCATCGATCTGGTTGGTTTCGATGGTGCGAGCGATTGCCAAACACTCATCGCTGCTTGGAATATGGTGATCGGTGCCAAGCTCCGCGCCACCCATTGGCGCCCAGTCATTCACACTCATCCATTCCATCTCGGTCAGATTGCCAGCGATCAGCCCTTTGATGCCATGATGGACGGCCAGCATAGTATGGCCGTTATCGATGCCAAGCCGCACTGCTGCTCGCACTGCCGTGTTCATTCCAGGCGCGAGCCCGCCCGCGTGCATAACTGCCAACCTGAGCCGCCGCTGCCCTGCAATTGGTGCATGCGGTAGCGCTCGCACGAGTGTCTGGTATGTGCGAAACGCATTGGTGAAGCTGCGCCCACGTAGGGCCATGGCCTGCTCATAGTTCTGATCGGCCATGGCCTTAGCAACCGCCTGGGTCTGTTCCACACAATACACCAGCGGCGAATGCACAACCCGATTGCTGCGAATGCCAATCACCTGTGGCTCGCGCTCTGGGGTCGTCGAAAGCAGATCATCGACGGCGGCAGCGCCAAGAATGGTGCTCATCGTTCGATCAAACGAACTTGGCCGACCGCCGCGCTGGAGGTGCCCAAGAATAGTGACCCGCACATCCTCGCGCAGCCGTTCCTCCAGTACCTGTTTGACATACGAACTGCTGATTGGGCTGCCCTTGCGATCCCGGGCACCCTCCGCAATAATCACGATACTTGATCGACGGCCTGCCATGCGGCCTGCCCGCAACACCGCGCACATGGTTGTTTCCCAATCATCGACATCGGGCGGGCTTTCGGGGAACAACACCCATTCGGCTCCGGTGGCCAATGCTGCCATGAGAGCCAGGTAGCCACAATGCCGCCCCATCACCTCGACGACAAATGTGCGCTGGTGGCTGGCGGCGGTACTGCTGATCGCATCGACGGCATCTGTGATCCGATGTAGCGCCGTATCGGCACCAATCGTCATATCTGTACCAAACATATCATTATCGATCGAACCAACCAGCCCAACAAGAAACAGCGTTGGATGGTGATCGGCAAGTTCCTGGCTGATTGTGCCCTGGGCAACCAATTCGCGAAGGAGTGTTGGCCATTCCTGGCGAAAGATATTGGCTCCCGTCAGGCTGCCATCGCCGCCGATCACCACCAGGCTATCGATGGCATGGCGCAAGAGGTTATGGGCCGCTTGCAGCCGGCCTTCGTGGGTGCGAAAGGCCGTACTGCGTGCTGTGCCGATGATGGTGCCGCCACGATGCAAAATCCCACCGACATCGTTCCAGTGTAATGGGCGCAGCAGATCGCCACCATTGACCATTCCCTGGTAGCCTTCATAGATACCATAGACTTCAACACCGCGATCAAGTGCGCTCCGAACGACAGCCCGTACGGCAGCATTCATGCCTGGTGCATCGCCACCACTAGTGAGGACGCCAATCCGTTTGGGTTGATGAGTTATATTGGATGTTTCCATTGAAGATGTGCTCCTATTTTTATGCCACTGCGTGTGGTCAGCGTTTCTTGACACTCTGCGTGGCGGGCCGTTGTCCCTACTTCTGCGTTTCGGGGCTGCGCGCCCCGTACCTGCGGTCGGGGTGGCCCGCCACCCCAACACCCCCGGCCAGGGACCTTGTCCCTGGACCCTAAATGCAACTCGGCAGCTCATTACAGTTTGTGAATTATGCCTCGGCTGCGATCAATATCTGGCTGTGGCTGTTCCCTATTGCTTTATTTCCTTGTTCAAAGAATGTTGGTGGTCCACCAAGGCCCGCTGATCATGCCTCGGCTGCGATCAATCGGTGATTGTGGCTGGTTCCCTCACCCCTACTGCGCCGCCCGCTCCCACTGGGAGCGGGGCCGGGGGTGAGGGCAGTTCTGCAGTTCGGTGGTTCGGGGTTGATTCTTGGTTCAGCCTTCTGACTCCTGACTTCTGACTTCTGAATACTTGGTTCGTGACAATCGCCCGGCCCATGCTGCTGCTACGATGATGCACAGCAGAATCAGCAGTTCGGCGAGTGTGCCAAATCGGAGGCCAAATAGGCGCGTACTCAACAGATCATCAACATCATGAAGCGAAATAGCCTGGATAATCGTCAGATTAAAGAGGCAACTCATCGCAAGGAGTGCCAACCATTCTGGTGGGCGCAGGCTGCGGAATTGGGTGCGTAGGCCAACTACAATCGCGACGCTGGCAAGCAACATGCCAACGCTCCCAAATGTTTGTGCCGGGCGTCGAATACGATACCACCCGTGTTCAAGGGCGAATTGACGCCCAACGATGGTCATGTGCTGTGGGAAATTGGTCATGGTGCTGAGTCCAAATACCATGAGGATGCCAATAATGATCCACCAAAAGGTACGAGGGGCACGGCGTGTGAACAACAAACAACAGGCGACAGTCAAAAAGTATATCATCGAGCGTGTTCCTCAATCGTTGAATAGCCATAACCAGGGGGGGCTTTTTGTTGTGAGTGTAGCATGTCCTCGCAAGAACAATCAGGCGGTGCTTATTGATGGGAGTGTGACGTATATTTTTGCACCGATGTCATACCGCCCAATACCTGTAGGGGCGAACCTTGTGTTCGCCCGCCATGGTCGCACGGCGATACCCGTAGGGGCGAACCTTGTGTTCGCCCGCCTGCGGGTATGTATTGATGGGTGCGGCATCTGTGTTCGCCCGCCATGGTCGCATGGCGATACCCAATGTGGGCGAACACGAGGTTCGCCCCTACCCATTGTGATGCCATTGCTGTCAATACAGAAAATTCGTCACATCCTATGGTAGCCGATTTCTATCGACAGATTTCGTTTACCATAAATGCCGTGTTTTATATAGGGAGAGCATCATGAATCGATTGATACGCTTTATACTGGTCACGGTCTGCTGCGCTTGGTTGAGCCAGGCTGCACCAATCCAGGCCCAGAACGCCAGCGGCAGGTTGAGCATCCCATCATCCATGATTGCCAGCGATGGTACCTATATTGCCTGGGCTGTGCCATCTGCTGGCGGTTCGCTGATCTATGCACGTGTGCTTCAGGGTGAGGTGCAGGCACGGTCAATTGGTAGCACTAGTACAGAAGTGACAACCCTGCTGCTGAGTGATGGTATCGTTGTGTGGGGCACCAGGGAAACCCAAAATGGGTTCTTGAAGCAATCGCTGAATGGCTACAACCTGCTGAACGATACACCTATTCCTGTTGCTATGCTGGCCTACCAGCCGCTGCTTGTTGGTTCAACACTGTTCTGGTGGGATACACATCCCGATAACCCAGATCGGCAATTTGATGGCAGTACGGGCACGATCATGCGCCAATCGCTGGCCCCATTGGGCGCAGTTGAGGCGGTGTATCAGACACACTTCGGTATTCTGTTCCCCGGCCAGTTGCGTGCTGCTGGTGGATGGATTGCATGGAGTGAGTATAGCGGCTTTGCCTATGGGTCGGCAATCTGGAATTTGTTCGCACTGCCACCAAACGGAACCGTGCAGTTGATCAAAGAGAACATTGGCTGTGCAGATTCGCGGGGCTATGATCGCTTTGCACTGACAGAGACGAGCCTGATCTATAGTAGCTCGGATTGTTATCGCGGGCCGAGTAATGATGGCAAGCTCAGAATACTGAATTTCGCAACAGGCCAGGAACATGTCAGCGGGCCACAGGGGAATGCGACGCTTTTCGCAGCTGGCCGTTTTGTGCTGTGGAATAGCTATGGCAACAATAATGATCCATCGCGGCTGTGGGGCTTTGATCCATCCACCAATAGTGCGTTTCAGATCGGTACGGGTGTAACGCCACGAGCCTACCACAATGGGCTGCTTGTGTGGAGCAGTACGACGGATGGCACGACCGCTGTGAGTTATGCGCCGCTTACCAGCCTCCTGCCGAACGCCCCACGCACTGCCGATGATCCAACGCTTATTGGGCGAAACTATTATCCAGAGACAGGCCATACATTGGGTGGAAGCTTCCGTACCTTCTGGAATCGAAGTGGCGGGCTAGCTGTCTTTGGTTTCCCATTGACCGAGGAGTTCATTCAGCAGAGCCCTGATGCAACCAGTGGCTATGCTGTCCAGTATCTTGAGCGGCAGCGCTATGAATATCATCCCGAACATGCCGGAACAGCATATGAAGTCTTGTTAGGCCGCCTGGGCGCGGAGGCACTGGCCCGCAGTGGCCGGATCTGGCAGGATTTCCCAAAGGCCGATCCATCCACACCGCACTATTATGCCCAAACAGGCCAGGCAATTGCGCCACAATTCTGGGAATATTGGCGCAGCCATGGCCTTGAGTTTGGCGACCGAGGTGTGAGTGAGCGTGAGGCACTGGCACTGTGGGGCCTGCCGATCAGCCCACCACAACAAGAACAAACCGAAACGGGCGAGGTTGTGCTTACTCAATGGTTTGAACGCGCCCGCTTTGAATACCATCCCGGCAACCCTGCGCCGTATCAGGTGCTGCTGGGCCGCCTTGCTGTTGATCAGGTCGAGAGTTTTGGCTGGAAGTAGTATATTAGTTCAGGCTTCTTTCCATTTCGACATATGTCGGTTCACTGTATTCAGCATGAGAATGAAATGCAATCGGAACATACCCACACGTCTCGTAATATGCTCGTAGTTTCGTCAACACTAGGCGAACACCAAGGCGAACACGATCAAAGCCGAGATCGCGGGCACGCTGTTCGGCAGCATCGAGCAGCAGCGTTGCGATGTTCCGATGCCGATATGCAGGGATAACGGCCAGTCGGCCAACATACAGATAGCCATCCTTTGGTGCGTAGAAGATGCATCCCACAGCG
>JBBQSD010000138.1:0-16348 GCA_038214135.1 Chloroflexales bacterium
GTGAGGCCAAACCACTGCGCGAGATCCGGCGCAGAGAGCGGCACTGGCTCGCTGGCCGCAACACAGCAGCGGGCAATGCCGCCGTAGACGGCCACAGTCAGCGGGTCGTAGCGGTCGAGGATGGGATCGGGTACGAAGAAAAACGGGTAATCGGCCATGGTCGGTTCCTTACACAACAAAAACGGCCCAGCGCACGTTGCGCTGGGCCGCAGATAGGTTACTGACACGATGTCGGGAAATCTTTGGTACACTCTGGAGGCGCGTATGAACTCGTTCGGTGGGATCTCACCTCCATGTTGAGGTTTTCAATGACTCTTCAGCAAGCCATCGGAATCTATGTTCGGAAATCAAGTAATAAGCAAAGTGAATTGACGCTTCCGGCGCAGGAGCGGCTCATACGGGCATTTCTGGCCCATCAGCAACTTTGCTCTCCAAAAACCATGGTGTATCAGGACATCCTCTCCGGCACGCGCCCAGATCGGGCGGGCTATCAGCAGATGTTGGCGGATGCCCGCGCCGGTCGGATCTCCATGGTCGTGTTCCACAAAATCAACCGATTTGGCCGCGATGTCGTCGAAGGACTTCAGGCCATGCATGCCTTGCGGAGTCTCGGTATCGAGATTCGGATCGTCGATTTGCCCACACTGGATGTGCGAAAGCCGGAAGGTGCGTTTATTTTCACGTTCCTGCTGGGGCAAGGGCAATACGAGGTTGAGAATCTCGGTCAGGAATCCCGCAAGGGCATGGAGGAGAAAGTCCAGGGTGGCGGCTGGACGTTTCTGGCCCCAGATGGCTATAGCAATCTGCGTGAGGAGATTGCTCCGCGCAAGGTGCGATCTTGGGTGGCCATTGATCGCCCGCGTGCCGCGATTATCCGCCTGATCTATCGCTGGTATGCAACCGGAACAATGACCTTAGCCGATCTGGTGACGCGCTTGGAGCAACTACATTCCAACCGCATCGCACGCGGGAAGCATGGATGCCGTGCGCGGCGCGGGGGCGCATGGTACCCACAACAACTGTGGCAGATCCTGAAGAACCGCTTTTATATTGGCGAGATTCGGGTGCAGGCATGGACGTATACGGGGTTAGGAACCCATCCGCCTATTATCAGCCTTGCCCTGTTTCAGCGGGTGCAGGACACGTTGGCGGATCGGCATCAGGATACAACCCGCAAGCATCACTATCTCTTGCAAGGTCGGTTGTGGATACAGCAGATTCCACTTTTTTGTACGCAGGTAGTTCGGCGTCAGCGGGTGTATCAGTACTACTATCATCGCTTGCCCAATCGCAAGCGCGTGTATTATCTCGCTGATCCGATTGATCAGCAGGTCATTAGCGCCATTTATGCACATCTGGCGACTCTTGGCGACGACCCGGCTCATACCCTGGTTCAGCGCTTCAATCAAACCGCCACACAGCGCCAAGCGGAACTGTCCACGCAGATCACCAACCTTCAGGCGGCGCGGAGTCGGCTCATGCATTTCGCAACGCGCGGCCGGTTTACGGAAGCCGAAGTCGATGCCGAGATGAATCAACTCGAACATGAGCATTTTTGGCTTCAGGCCGAGCAGCAGCAGATCGATCAACTCATCGAGATGCAGACAATGGTCGTGGCCGACATGATGACGATCATCAACACGTTTCAGCAGTGGGATCGGGTGTCACCGGAGCAGCAATATACGGCGATCAAGCAATGCGTTGCGCGAGTTGTGCTCAGTGCGGATCAGATGGTGGAGCGTGTCCAGTGGCAATCTCTATGGCAGTTACTCTGGTACCCGGATCTTCCACGAGAATGGGATGCTAATCCTGGTTAGCCCCATCATAGAGTGGTCTACCAATTGAACGCAATCGCAATTTGCGTGAACCAACGAGCGCACGTATCACGATACGTGCGCTCGTTGGTTTTTCTATATTTGGCTATTATGGCAGAACGATATGTGATTAGCCTATATGTATAGATTAGAATTGATACCTCGTCCACCTTTTATCCACAATAACGGGCAACTATAATCGCCATGTCATCGTGCATTTCGGATTCACCCCCAAATGCGCTCACCTGATCGAATAGGTATGTCAATGTATTTTGAGCGCTCTCCGGTGGACTGTTGGCGATTGCCTCAATGAAACGTTCGAAACCATATAGTTCGCCAGCCTCGTTCATCGCCTCGACAATTCCATCGCTGCTGAGGATGAGGATATCACCGGGTTTCAGATGTAACTCTGCCTCAGCATATGGCCGTAACCCTGAGAGTGGTGTTCCTAGTGGGATTCCACCAACATTTACGAGGCGCACACCCTCAGCATCACGTACAATCGGTGCGACTGAGCCAGCATTAGCAATTCGCACTTGTGGGCCATTCAGATAGGCTAAACAGATGGCTGCATTCTGCACGCGGCTCACCGAAGGCAATAGCATGTGATGAATCTGGGTGAGAGTACGACCAGGGGATAGGCCGTTCTGAATAGTGCCAGCGAGAGCTGTGGCGCAGGCGGACATGAGAAGGGCTGCTGGCATGCCTTTGCCCGCAACATCGCCCAACGCTAGCGCTAGCTCACCGTCGCTACGAACATAGTAGCCATACAAATCGCCGCCGACCTGGCGTGCGGTCCGGGTTGCTCCAGCGATATCGTACTGTTCTGAGGCAGGTGCATGACGCGGGAGCAGGCTGAGTTGTACTGAACGCGCTGCGTCCAATTCTCGTAGGGTTTCGTCCAACACCGTGATTGAACGATATGTGTTAATTGAGCGCAGCAGATGGTCATCGAGTTCGATATGTGTTCGACCTGCGCCTTCGATAACACCAAATAAGAGACGCTGCTGTGCGCCTGACTCGACGGGCATGAGCAGCAGTGTTTCGCCCGAATCTAGCCAAGACGGTGGCGGAAATGTTGCAGCAGGGCCTTGCCACTGCTCGATGCCAAGCGCACTTACCCGTTGTGCTGTGATTGAATCACTGGCTATGCGGCGCTGTACACTTATTGCAGCCAGTGGACCGCTACTTGCCATATAGCGCAGCACTGGCTCAAGCGATTGCTCATAGCGATATTCGCGCAGCAGATCGATCACATAGGTAATGGCGTTAAGGCGGCTATTACGCTCCAGCATTTCGTGAACAGCGCGGGATTCCAGTAGTGCCGCGAGCATGTCTTTTGCCGCTCCAGCTATAGTGGCGACCCGCAGCGGCGCAGCACCATCGGCGATACGTCGGGCGCGCCATGTTTCTATGTAATCACGCAGGGCCGGGGCGTAGCCGCCGTGTCGTTCGATTGTGTCAACGGTTGCGTCTACTACCGCAATCCAATCTCCCGCGTTATCTAGCGTATCTTCGAGTGCCGATGTCCATCTGATCACATCCTTGGCTTCCACAAGTGGTGCCTGACCTGATCCGAATCGTTCTGCAAGTGCAGCGGCCCAATCATCGGTGCGCTCATTGGATGATGTGCAGCCACAGGATTGGCGGATCACCAACTGGACGCGGGTATTGGTGCGTTCAGGCAGAGGGTGTTCGCCAGCCTGCATAAGCATGGTCAGCGCATCCCAGCCGAGTTGGAAGGCTGATTGTCGAACAGTCGTCAGTGGCGGGTCGAGCAGATCCGAGCCAGTTGCGTCATCGAATCCGATAATCGCAACATCCTCTGGGATACGTATGCCAGCACGAGCCAAGATATTTATTGCGCCACGTGCCTCAAGATCATTTGCTGCAAAGATGGCATCAAATGTGATTCCATTATGAAGAAGTTGTTCTATGGCATCCTCGGCCTCTTGCACACGGAAGTGGCCATGCACGACTATTGCTGGATCATAGGCAATTCCAGCCACCTCGAGCGCTTCACGATAGCCTGCCATCCGCTCCTGCGCCTCATCAGAATCCGGTAATCCCGCCAGATGAACAATGCGACGTCGGCCATGGTTGATCAGATGGTTAGTCGCCATTCGCGCACCAGCCCGATTATCTGGCCCGATCACTGGCAGACCAGGATGTGTTCCGGCATAGGTGAGCAGGGTTGCGCCAGTTCTCTGGCAGAAGTTTACAACCTCATCGGCAACATTCGCCGGTAATAAATAGGTATCGACTTGTTGAGGGAGTAGTGGCAGATCGGCCAGGGTGAAATCACGCCGATCCATGTAGATGCTGAGTGGACTGTAGAGGATGAGGTGTACTCCCATTGCAGCCGCAGCAGCAACAGCACCACGAATAAGTGGGCCAACATAGTGATTGCTGAGGTGTTCACTGAGTATGATACAGGTTGTGTGTGCTGTGGGATTGGACATGCGAAACCTCGTGGCTCTGGCGCAGGATGTGTGAGAGCCGCCAGATTTCGCATTATTATACAACGGTGTTCAACCGTTCCCGATGACACGATCAACGTCAATCTGCTACAATTGTGGAGATGCTTAATAATCTGAATTGGGGAATGCATGGCTATTGTACTATTACGCATACTATTTGTGGCTATGTTTTTGTCTGAAATGGCTGCACCAACGCGATCGGTAGCGCCAATGCAGCAGCGAACGAGTGCATTCAAACCAGCGGCGTGTATGTTCGATGTGCCAACTGGCCTTACCGAGGGCAGTAGCCTGGAATGTGGCTATCTGACGGTTCCTGAGCAACACGCCGTACCGGATGGGCCTTCGATCCAGTTGGCGGTTGCAATTGTGAAGAGTATAACGACGCCTGCTGCTGCATCTGATCCGCTGGTGATGCTCCAGGGTGGCCCGGGTGGATCAACAATCGATACCTATATTCAGCTTATTGGCCTTGGTCGATTGAATGAGCTTCGTATGGATCGAGATCTCGTGTTGTTCGACCAACGCGGCACCCTATATTCGAAACCAGCGCTGACATGTCCGGAACAGCTCAAGCTGACCGAGGATACGATTGAGCGGCGGGTACCGCGCGATGAGGCGTATCGGCTTTCGCTTGCAGCAACAAGTGCGTGCTATGAGCGGTTAGTTGCAGAAGGGGTCAACCTTGCAGCCTACGATAGCGTTGAGAATGCAAGTGATATAGAGGCACTTCGGATTGCGCTTGGCTACCAGCAGATCAATATCTATGGGGTTTCGTATGGAACGCTGCTTGCCTTGCATACCATGCGTGAACATCCCCAGGGCATACGCTCAGTGATTCTTGATGCGGTTGTGCCAACACAGACGAATTTCATCCTGGAAGCTCCCCGTTCACAGGATCGGGCCTTTACCGAATTATTTGCTGCATGTGTGGCCGATCAGGGGTGTAATACCGCCTATCCCAATCTTGAACAGGTGTTTTTTGATCTTGTGGCGGCGCTCAATCGTGAACCGGCGCGGGTTTCATTAACTGATCCAGAGACCAAGAAATCCTATAATGCCGTGATTGATGGCGATACGATCCAATCACTGATCTTTCAATTACTCTATTCGACTGAGATCATCCCTGCGTTACCGCATGTGATCTATGCCATGCGGGCTGGCGATTTCTCGTTTATGCAGCGCATTGCACCACAGATTCTGTTTGATCGCACGTTTGCAAGCGGAATGTATGAATCGGTGATCTGTGCGGAGGATGCCGATTTCCAGTCATCTGCGCTTGATGTGCAGGGTATCCGCCCACAGTTTGCTGAATATGCGACTGAGGATGCAGAGAATTTCCTGCAAGGCTGCCAGATCTGGAATGTTACGCCGCTCGATCCGAGTGTCGATCAACCAGTGACAAGCACGATCCCGACACTTGTGCTGAATGGGCGCTTCGATCCAATCACTCCACCAGCCAATGGTATTGAGGCAGCGCGCACCATCAGCCCAAGCTATGTGTACACATTTGGGTATTCTGGCCATGGCGCTGCGACAACCGGATCTTGTCCAGAATCGATCATGCGACAGTTTCTGCGTGACCCAAGCCGCGCTCCAGATTCTGCATGTATTGCGGATAAACCAGCACCAACGTTTATCTCGCCTGCGACAGTTCGCCTGGCACCGAGCCTGGGGCGCATTCTTTCGGGAATAGAACAGAACCAATGGGCACCGCTGCTTCTGCCAATGATCAGCTTGTTATTCCTGCTATCATTGGTGATTGTCTGGCCAATTGGTTGGTTGGTGCGGATCGTTCGTGGCCGCCCTGATGAACGATCAGGTGGCCTGATGCTGGCGCGTTGGTCGGCGCTGCTGGTGACTGTTCTCGGAGCGATCTGTATGATCGGGTTAGTCGTCGTCGTTTTTCAGTTGGCATTCGCTGGTGAGGATCTGATTCTGCTGTTTGGTGTGCCAGCATCGGTGGGTTGGCTCTTGGTACTGCCATGGGTAGTTGTGGTTGGGACGTTGCTGATGGTTGTTGGTGGTTGGATGATCTGGAGTCGTCGCTCTGGATCGCTGATCGGTCGTATCTACTACACGCTGCTGGTAATGGCAGCGATTGGCCTTTCGGTGGGTTTGGGAGCCTTGGTGCAAGGGTAATAGGATGTGAGGGCAGTTTGGCCGTAGAGACGCAAGATCTTGCGTCTCTACGGCCCTCAGTTTAGTGGGTTATTTGAGGCGAGCTAATTCTTGTTCGGTAGCGGTTGCTTGATCGGGATTGCCGATCCGTTTGTAGAGATCGATGGCCGTTTGGAAATCGGTCTTGGCATCGACTCGATTACCCTGTGCAAGATAGACGCGTGCTCGCTCACGGTAGCCATCTGGGTAATCTGGGTTGAGCGCAAATAACTGCTCAAAATCGGCCAGGGCATCCTTGTACTTCTTCAGCCCGGCGTTGGCACGGCCACTGCAATAGTGGGCTTCAACGAGATCTGGGACGAGTTCAATCGCCTTTGTGCAATCATTGAGGCTGGCCTGATAGCGTTTGAGATCGATCTGCACCAGGCCACGGCCCGTTAGCCCAAGTGCGAAATCTGGCTTGACCTTCAGGGCTTCGTCAAAATCGGCGATTGCACCAGGAAAATCCTTCTGTGATTGTTTGAGCGTTGCACGATTATAGTAGGCCTCGATATAATCCGGTTTAAGTTTGATCGCCATATCAAAATCGGCACGCGCGCCCTTCAGATCGCCTGTGGCGCGCAGGGTAATGCCACGGCGCAGGTGGGATATGGCATCATCCGGATTAAGGCGCAGCGCTTCACCAAAATCTTCAATTGCCCCCGCACTATCGTTGAGGCGTGCACGCGCACGCGCACGGTTATGGTAGGCATCGGCATAATCCGGTTTGAGTTCAATCGCCGCAGTATAATCATCAGCCGCTGGCTGGTATTCGGCCAGCGCGAAATGAGCCTGCCCACGCTCAAAATAGGCATCGGGCAGCTTGGCAATGGCGAGTGATTCGGTGTAGGCAGCTATTGCGCCTTTATAATCACTGGCTTGTGCAAGTTGGCGTCCGCGAGCAATCAGATCCTCGGGGCGCGGCGTTGGAGTGCTGGCAATGGTTGGGCTTGGCGCAGGCGTTGCAGTACTCTCCTCGATCTGTGCTGTCGCTGGGATGGCAGTGGGCGCAGCAGCATTGCGATTGCGCCGATCTAGTTCTGTTGTAACCAGATACATAATGAAAGCAATGATAGCAATAAGGGCGATGACGAGAACAATAATCACCAGTGTATCGCGGTCGATCCTCGGCTTGGCCTTGGTGATCGGAATATCGGGCCGCATGCTGGTATTCGATTTTTGTGCAGGAGCAGGCTTTTCCTGATCGCCACGCCCTAGCCGGATGAAACTTGAGCGCCGTTGTTGGCGCGGCGGTTCGGATGGTTCTGGTGGTTGTTCGCTCTGCAATAGCGCAAGTGATGGGCGCTCTGATACTGATGGCTGCGCTGCTGGAGTTGGTGGCTGTGATTCTGGTTGGTTGAGGCGTGTTCGTATTGCTTCAGTTGGTGAAACGACTGGCTGTGGGCGAGTGGCTGGCTGGGCCAATGGATCGTATGGTGTATTCGAACTAGCTGCGGGTGTTGCGGGCGGTGGTGAGGATCTGGCAACATTGGCGAGCGGATCGTATGGTGTGTTGACCCTTGTGGCTGGTGGGTTTGGTGCTGGTGCTGCGGCGGAAGTCGGGAGCGCCATCAGGCCACGGCGCGCTGCCATGTTCTGGGGGTTGATCTGGAGCACGCGATCAAGGCAGAAGCGGCGCTGTTCATCGCTGGCAACTGCACCGGCGAGCCAAAGCCAGGCGCGTTCATTGTTTGGTTCGAGGCGGACTGCTTCGCGGAGGAGCGTGTAGGCTTGCGGCATGTCTCCATTCTTGAGTGCCGCCGTACCCTGTTCGATCAAGTCGGCAACATTGCCGCGCGACTCAGGTTGTGGATCGCTCATTCGTTTGGTTCCTCGTATGGCATCGTCCCGTTGGCAGGGATGCGTGACGTACTGTGCATAATACCATTGGAATGGTACATTTGGATACGCAGATTATGTGCAGAAACGGCAAGGATGTCGGCAGCCGTGTTTATGGGGTAATTGGACGAAGCGGCTATAATGAACCGACCGGATGGCCCGGCAGGAATGGCAGTGTTGCCAAGAAAAGGAGCCACGATGTCCTCAACAAACAGTATCAATGTTGGATGCGGCCAGATTACATGGATGCGTTTTTCTGCCCAGGGCGCGGAATGGATCGTACCCGAGGATCAGGTGCTCGTGCAGATTGCTCAGGCTGGGTATCAGGGTGCGCCAGCTGGGCCTGGTAGGCTCTCACCAGAAGCGACAATAGCGCAATATACCGAGCTTGGCATGCGCCCGGCTCCTGGTTATTTTAGTGCCGAGTTCTGGCTGCCGGAAAAGCGAGCTGAGATTCTTGAGCAGGCTGCTACATTCGCACGCTTTAGCCATGCTGTTGGCCTGACCGAAATGTATGTTGCCACTGGTGGAGGAGCATATCTTACACCGAGCGGTAAAACCCGCAACCAGTTAGCTGGCCAGATCACTGAAGCAGATGGTTTGACAAATGCTGAGATGCGCCAGTTTGCAGATACACTTGCGGCAGCCTGCGAGATTACTTTGAAAGAAGGGGTGCGCTGCTGTTTTCATAACCATGTTGGCACCGTGATTGAGACGCGCTCTGAGTTTGAGCGATTATTGGCGCTGGTTGACCTGAATCTGCTGTTTTTAGGGCCGGATACTGGCCATTTGGCCTGGGCTGGCGATGATGCAGCCGCGTTCTGCCACGATTATGCGGCACGGATCAAGACCCTGCATGTGAAGGATATTAATACCGCCGTTGCTATCGAAGGGCGTAGCCAAGGCTGGGATTACGGGACTTTTTCCCGGCATGGGATCTGGACGGAGTTGGGCCAGGGGGCAATCGATTTCAAGGCAATCTTTGCCGATCTGCAAGCTGCGGGTTTTGCAGGCTGGGCGATTGTCGAAACCGATGTGACGCAATTGGCCACGCCATTCGAGAGTGCTGTGGTGAGCCGGGAATATCTGAAGCGTATTGGGATTTAGCTGGAGTCAGGAGCCAGGAGTCAGGAGTCAGAATGTTGCTGGATTACACGTGTTGGCTTTCGAGTGCAGAGCGTTTCAATGAAGGCATTCTGAATTCAGGCTTCTGACTCCTGAATACTATTGAAAGAGGTTCCTCCATGTACAAGGTTGGAATTATCGGGTGTGGCAAACCATGGCGTGCAGAGGGCGCAACTGGCTTTGGGATGTCGCATGCACACGCGGAAGGGTATAAGGCATCGCCGGATTGCCAGATTGTGGCGCTGGCCGATATCAGCGAGGAGAATGCGCTGGCGTTTCAGGAGCGCCATGGTGGTGATCGGATCTATACCAATTATCACGAGATGCTCAAACAGGAACAGCTCGATATCGTCAGCATCAGCACGTGGCCGCATCTGCACGCCGAAATGGTGATCGCAGCAGCGGAGGCGGGCGTCAAGGCCATTCATTGCGAGAAGCCAATGGCCCCAACCTATGGCGAATCACGCCGGATGGTTGAGATCTGTGAGCAGCATGGCTGCCAACTCACCTTCAACCACCAGCGGCGCTTTGGGGCACCATTCCGCGAGGCCAAGCGCCTGCTCAAGGAAGGGGCGATTGGCCAACTTGTGCGGCTGGAAGGCACCACCGGTAATCTGTTTGACTGGGGCACCCACTGGTTTGATATGCTGTTCTTCTATAACGATGAGACACCAGCCGAATGGGTGATTGGTCAGATCGACCTGCGTGGCACAGAGAAGGTCTTTGGTGTGCCAATTGAAGGCCATGGGTTGTGTCACTTTCGCTTCCAGAATGGTGTCGATGGGCTGATGATCACTGGTTTCGGTGCCAATGCTACACTGACGAATCGGTTGATTGGCACAGAGGGCACGATTGAGGTTGGCCATAGTGCCGAGGTGCCATTGCGCTATTGGGGCAAGGGTATGAGCGATTGGCAGATCGTCGATGTTCCAGAAGGCCTGCACCCAATCGATGCGGTCAAGCGTGGGGTTTTGGATCTTGTTGATGCGCTGAAAACTGGCCGCGAGCCAGAATTAGCAGGCCGCCGAGCATTGCGAACCACCGAGGTAATCTTTGCGACCTATGAATCCAGCCGACGCCGGGCGCGCGTTGATCTGCCGCTCGATATTGACGACTCGCCCTTGATTGCGATGTTACAGCAGGCGTAACGACGAATACGAGAGAACACGGGAACAAATTGTGATCGTTTAGCCGAGTGTACCAATCGTATGCCATGCTGAGCAATGCGAAGCATCTCGCTTTCTGATTCGACGAGATCCTTCGCTGCGCTCAGGATGACATAAACTCGTGGTCTCTGTGCGCTTTAGTACTCCGTAAACTACGTTTTCCGGTATTTCGCACCGTATTGCCCTCACCCCCGGCCCCTCTCCCAGAACGGGAGCGGGGAGCGAGCCAGGATGCGGAAGAATACCCGATTATTTAATTTCCGGAGTATTTAGTATGTGCTCTATGTTCTCCCGTTCCTCTATCGGCTATCCGTTATTGGCTCTGCCCGTCAGCCGAGACGCACGCCATAATCGCGGGCGGCATAATCGTACATAACATCGGCGAAGGGTGTGCCATCGCGGAACCCACGATACTGCGCCTTAACCTCAGAGAGCTGGATCATGAACCGAACATCCCCGAATGTGACATGCCCATAGAGTGAAAAACGTTCCTCACGCTCAAGCATGGTAAATTCTGAAGCGAAATCAGGGAAGTTGCGCCGGACGTGGCCATAGGCAGCCTCTAGATTATCCACAACGAACCCGATATGGTGAATACGTGATGGTAGCCCATCGGAGAGTGGTGCGCCGGGCTTGGCATCAAACAGAAAGATGGCAGTATTACCGGTTGTCACAACGGTCAGGTGGTCATCATCGCGCACAAGCTTCATGTTGAGCCCTTCGCTGAAAAATGCTCGCGCTGTTGCTCGATCGGTGGTGGCTAGTGCCAGATGATCAAAGCCATAGTTCGTCCATTCGCCAGCCTGTTCGCGCAGTGGAATCGCATCGACCTGAAAGTGCAGATCGCCATAGTGATCGGCAATCTCGCCCAGAAACATATCCGGGTAGATCAGGGTTCCATCGCTCCGGGTGACACGTAGGCGGTGGGCATACAGGATTGCATGGGGCAGCAATTGATCCATCGCCTGATGGACGATCTTGGTTCGTGGCAGGATACCGCTGTAGCGCTCGCTGCCAACCTCGAAGATGACTGTGATATTCTGCTCGCTCATGAGTTTCTCCCAGATATTCGTAGAATACCCCATATCGACAGCGCAATAATTGTGATCAGGCAGATTAAGTATGGCACAACAAATGGGCTGCCAAGGTTGCGGATCTGATCGGCGAAATGGCTGCCGAGTAAGAATTTTGGCACATCCCACAATGGGAGCGCATTGCGGCTGAGTACGAATTCGGCAAATGGCCGCTGTTCGAGATCGATGGCGCGGAATGGAATCAGGCTATGGTCGAGACGTACCAATAGCATCAGAATCCAGCCGCCCATCAGCATCGTAAGAACGACAGGTAATGCTGCCTGTCGGCGATGGAGTGCATCATAGAGCAAGCCCAGCCCAATCGCACACCATGGTGCCAGCAGAGTCATACGCCGCAGGCCAAATCCGCCACTGCCGTGCCAATCTGGGATAGTGGAGTTATACCAGAAGTAGAGTGCAAACGCCAGCATCAGGCATCCGCACAGCCAGGGCGCAGGTCGCCAGAGTAGCGCCAGACCGACAATCCCCAAAAAGAGCGCTGGCGTCCAGAACAGCAGGCCATATGGCTGGCCGATCAGCATAGTCAGAATACGCGATGCGCCAGGGGTGGCAAAGCCATTGCCCTGTGGTATCGTTACTGGTGAGCCATAGATGATCTGCCAGGCGATCATCTGCGGGCTAAAGATCACGAGTGCTATAACTGCTGCAGCAGTGCTGCCAAGAATGAGCTGTTTGATCGTGTGCATCCGCCATTCGGTTGGGCCACGCAACGCGGCCACAAGGATGCGGGCAAATGTGAGCAGCGCGAGGATTAACGCGAGACCACTGACCCAATAGGTCTGGATCATTGCGCCTGCCGCAATACCCAACATCACCCAGCGCAGCATGCTTGGTTGTTCTTCGAGCCGTAGCCAGGCCAACACAAACAGCGATGCGAGCATCGCGGCAAGTGCATGGGCATAACAACCCCAACGTGTCATGTAATACAGAATATTGGAACCAAACACAAGGCTAATGATCGCTAGTGTTGCGATTGGTGGCGCAACCCAACGGCGGCTGATTCGGTAGCAGATCAGCATGGTTGCCAACCCGGCCAATGCGCTCGTCAGATCCGTCATCACGATATATGGTTGATCATAGCCATTTGGCTGCCATGGCCCACCCAGGGCATAGCTAGCAAGAACTAGCACATGGGCAATGCCAAACCCTGGTGCCCACCAGAATGCTGGTCCAACCGACCACGGATTGGCGAGATAACCTGTCTTCAGTGTTGGCACATCGCCTGGTTTGTAGACGGGCAACAGCGCGTCATATTCATTATCGAAATGCAGATCGCCATCGATTGCGAGTGAGCGCAGATAGACATAATACCCAACCCCATCCGAACGCATGGAAGGGCTAAAAGTGAATGCGAGAGCCAGCACAAACGTGAGAACGATCCAATAGTGTGCGCGTTGGTCGTCGTCTGGGCGTAGCTGTGGGAAGTGCCGTAGCAGCCGGAGCAACACAAGTGCAAGGCCAATGGTGATGGTGATGCAGAGTGCATATTCGGCCAGTAATAGGCCCATATTAGGAAAGAGGATTGTTCCTAGGGAGAGGATGGCAAGCACAAGCAATGGCGTGCTGATGCACAGGAGAATGGACAATCGGCGGGATTGTGTGCTGCGTAGGCCAAGTAATCCACTGAGCAGCAGCGTCAGTGGGAGTAATGGCATCTGCCACAATTCTGCAACAATGCCATTCCATGGAGTAGTGGACAAACCGTTGAGTGCTGCGGCAGTGAATACCAGGCCCAATTCGCGGCGTGTATCGCCAGGGAATCGCTCGCTCGCAAGGTTAATCAGCAGATCGCCGCTCGCCTGATTGGCTGGCACCAACAATCGATAACGGCGCTGTTCAGGCGCGATAGGAAAGGCTCCCAGTGGTGTCGCACTGGCTTGTAAAGCAAGGTGTTGGGAGAAACCCGGCACGCTTGGAGCGATCAGATGCAGCGTTAGGATTGCAGGTTGTGGAATGGCCCAGAAGCGCAATTGGACAGTAGGCCGCGACCAACGAAAGGGCCGGTTGCCCAGAAAGGCGCTCTGCTCACGTTCCTGGAAGTTGCTAACGGCTCCATCATCAAGCGCACCGCCAATCACAACCTGCTGATCGATGCGTTGCTGAAACTGCCAGATGGCTCCAATGATGATGGTGAATGCTAGTGCCAATGACGCAATCAGAGTTGCAACGGTTGGTCGCATCATTGGCTTTTTGCTATGCTTCGCTGGCTTGTGGGGCCTCTTCGGCAACCGGTGCATTATGCGTTCGGCGCCAGTTCACGGTTGGGGCGATCAGGTGCGGGCGAATATGATCCTGGTGGCGCATGACGGTACGCAGCACCGATTCAAGCAGCGTTTCACTCAGAAAGTGTGGCTTCAACCCCAGATCGAGCAGGCGCGTGTTGGCGGCGTTATAGTAGTGTTCTTCCTTTTCGACTCGCGGATTGGGCAGATGATCGATATGGGCCTGAATACCAAAGGCAAGTGCCGCTTCACGGACGGCTTCTGCCAGCCCTGCGACATTAAACTGCTCGGTGAATTGATTGAAAACCCGAAACTCGCCCTGTGCCGCGGGATTCAGGATCGCCAGTTCCACACAAGCAAGGGTATCGCGAATATCGAGGAACCCACGCGTCTGGCCACCCTTGCCATAGACTGTCAGCGGGACGCCAGCCACAGCCTGCACCAGGAAGCGATTGAGAGCCGTACCAAAGACGCCATCATAATCGAAGCGCGTGCATAATCGCTCGTCCAGTTCGACTTCCGGGGTTGAGATGCCATACACAACCCCCTGATTGAGATCGGTGGCGCGTAGCCCCCAGATGCGGCAGCAGAACATCATGTTATGGCTATCGTGAACCTTCGAGAGATGGTAGAAGCTGCCTGGCTGCTTTGGAAAGGGCAGTGTATCGGTACGGCCTTTATGGGTGATGGTAATGAAGCCCTCTTCAATATCGATATTTGGGGTGCCATACTCGCCCATGGTGCCAAGTTTCACAAGATGGCACTCGGGCACATGTTCAGCTATCGCATACAGCACATTCAGAGTGCCAATAACATTATTTTGCTGCGTAAAGACAGCATGGCGGCGGTCGATCATGGAATAGGGAGCACTGCGCTGCTCACCATAATGAACAATAGCCTCGGGCCGGAAATCACGGATAATCGGCTCCAAAAATGTATAATCACATAGATCGCCAATAAAGGCATGAATGATCTTGCCTGTTACCTGCCGCCAGGCTGCGATGCGTTCTTGCAGGGAGTGAATAGTGGTCAAACTATGGGCACCCAGTTCGTGATCCCAACTTCGGCGGGCAAGGTTATCCAGCACGGCAACATCATGGCCACGCTGCGAAAGGTGAAGTGCGGTCGGCCAACCCAGATAGCCGTCGCCGCCAAGAACGAGGATGCGCATGCAAGACTCCTTGTGTTCGAACCTATTAGACCTGTGCGAGCGTAGCATCATTCAGCAGCACTGGAGTATGAGCGCCGCCAGGGAACGTATCCGCACCAGAGACAGATGTATCGAGTATAGCATAACGTGTAAAACCGAGCAAATATACTTCCAGATACCATACGATTATCGTATCAAGCGCAGGTTAAGCGTATGTAAAGATTAGAAATCCGATGCCTTTTTTGTTTGGTTATGTGGTTGTTTTGTAGCATCTGGATCTGGTGAGAACTGATCATGGAGTTCCTGAAGGCGTTCATCGGTATGGCGTGCATAGTATTGCTCGGTGATACGCGTATTGGCGTGGCCAAGCAGCGCCGAGACTTCCGAAAGCTGCGCGCCTTCATTCAGCAACCATGTGGCAACAAAATGCCGAAATGTGTGTGGGGTGACGGCGCGCAGGGCGCGGGCTTCGCGTGGGCGGCCATCCCGTTCAATCACATCGGCCAAGCCAAAGGCCGCATCAGTCACGATTGCCCATGCGGCAATGCGGCCCAAACGGCCGCCCGCACCGCGTGGCCCGTGCGAAATAAACAGTGGTTGTGCCTGCGGAAAGGCAACACGACGGGCCAGAAGGTAATGCTCAATTGCGCGCTGTGCGTGTGGCCGAATAAAGACGGCTCGGCGGCGCTGGCCTTTCCCAACAACGTGGGTGCGCGGGCCGATCCGGCCATCATCGCCGCGTACATCGTGGGTATTCAGCGCCAGGATCTCCGAAATACGTGCGCCAGTCGAGAATAACACATGTAGCAGGCTGGCATTACGGAGCGCGCTCAGGCGATCCCGTTCTGCTTTTGTTCCTGGCTCGGCTGCTGGCAATTCGCTATCATAGAAACCAACTAATCGGCGCAGATCAGGTACATCGGGGGCGCGCCCGGCAGGAGCACGGGGCAATGCATCACGGAGATGCATGCGCATCACAGCTAGTTCACACATTAGCAGCCCACGGTCGGCCAGAAAGCGTGTCACTGCCAATGCACCATGGCTGTATGTTTGAGCGGTTCCATCGGTCAGCCCGCGTAATGAATCGATCCAAGAGGCCAGATCATTCGGTTTAATCTGGCGAACCGATTGCCGCCCATTGCGTTCGGCCCAACGATGAAAGGAACTCCAGGCATCACAATAGGAGGCAATCGTCGCTTCGGCCAGCGGTTTACGGCGGCGGCGTTGGGCTTCGGCCCATTGCGCGGCTGCGTCAGTAATCAGCAGATCTGGTGTATCCGTCATAGAGTTATTTTACCATG
>JBBQSD010000139.1:0-15781 GCA_038214135.1 Chloroflexales bacterium
TGGTGGGGGGTTGGGGGGTTGTGGGGTTGTTGTTGGGGGGGGTTTGCTACCCCCCCTTTTCCAACGGGGGGTTCCCCAAACCGCCCCTACCGTATACCTATCACTCACCCGTTAACCGATACGCCCTACGCGCCAGCCCAATCGCACAATCGTGGGCCATCTCGGCGGCTGCCTGCTCATCGATCAGCCCCTCCAGGGTGAGGCCAGCCAGCCAATCACAGCACACCCGCCGCCAGATATCGTGACGCGTTGGGATCGAGGCAAACGCCCGCGTATCATCATTGAAGCCAGCCGTATTGGCCAACCCAGCCGTCTCGATCACCAGATCGAGATAGCGCCGCATGCCATTCACACTATCGTAGAACCACCAGGGTGGCCCAAGCAGTACCGCCGGGTAATGGCCAGCCAGTGGCGCTAATTCGCGGCCATAGGTGCTTTCATCAAGCGTAAACAGAATCAAGCGGAAGCGCGGATCGGCCCCATATGCATTCAGCAGCGGTCGCAGATTGCGTGTCCATTCGGTTGCAATTGGAATATCGGCACCCTTATCCGCCCCAAATCGCTCAAACAAGCCGGTGTTGTGGTTGCGCAAGCTGCCAACATGCAACTGCATCACCAAGCCATCCTCGCAGCTCATCCGTGCCAGTTCGATCAGCATATGCCCAGTAAACGCCTGTGCATCGGCCTCTGTTGCCTGCCCCTGCAATGCCGCCGCAAAAATCCGTTCAGCTTCCGCATTCGAGAGCCGATTGGTATAGGGCGTCAGGGCCGCATGATCGGTTGCAGTTGCCCCTAATTGTTTGAATGCAACTCGTCGCTGTTCAAGCGCCTGCACAAACCCTGTAAACGTCTCTACATCCCAGCCCACCCGCGTGCTGAGCACGCGGATCTGCTCGCGCCAGTTCGGTGTCTGCAGATTCACCAGCGCATCCGGGCGGAAGGTCGGGCGAACCCTGCCCCAGCCAGCGGCATGCAGCGCCCGGTGGTGATCAAGTGGATCAGTTGCTGCATCCGTCGTACACAGCACCTCAATCCCAAAGCGCTCAAACAAGGCCCGTGGCCGATACTCGGGCAGCGCCAGGCGTTCCAGCAGATGATCATAGATCCGGTCGGCACTCTCATTGGTCAGCCGTTCGGTGACACCAAACAGGTTGATCAGTTCATCGGCCAACCACAGGCCCGTTGGCGTCGCCCGAAACAGATCAAAATGGCTGGCAAAGCGTTTCCAGATCGCCCGATGATCGGGTTCTATAGGTTTGCCATCAAGGCTAGCCAAGCCCAGATCTTCGAGTGCAACGCCCTGGCTGTAGAGCATGCGGAAGACATAGTGATCCGGGATGATAAACAGATCCGCTGGGCTACCGAGCGTCGCATCTGGGTTACTCAGCAGTGCCGGGTCCACATGGCCGTGTGGGCTGATGATCGGCAGACCACGAACATGCTCATACAGGCTACGGGCCATAGCCCGCCGCGATGGTTCCGGGTGAAAACAACGGTCGGGCGCGAGTGTCCATGGCGTTGGTGATTGGGGCATCATCGACCTCACAAGCTCATTGCATATCATGAATCACGAGGAAAAGTATCTTAAATAAGTGTCTTAATTGTTGTGACCAGATCAGTAAGCCGAACAGGCTTGCTCAGGTACGCGTTCGCACCGGCAGCCAGTGATTGCTCGCGGTCGCCTGGCATGGCGTGTGCCGAAAGGACAAGAATGGGAATGTTAGTACCTGGCGGATCGGCGCGTAGGGTACGGGTTGCCGTTAACCCATCCATATCGGGTAGCTGAATATCCATAATGATCAGGGCTGGCGGTTCAGCGTGGGCATCAATCAATGCATCATGGCCTGTCTGGGCTTGAGCAACCCGATAGCCACGCATGGTTAGATATTCAGCAATCATCGTGCGCGTCTCGGGATTATCCTCAACCAACAGGATTAGTGGTGCATCGCCATTCACATGAATATCAGGGATCGCTCTATCTTCGGGTGGCAATGCCGCAACCAGCGCAGGGCTACTGCTTGGTTGCCAGGGTAAACTCACAATGAAGCGGCTGCCCTTTCCGAGTTCACTGACAAGGCTAACAGATCCACCATGCAGCTTGGTGAGCCGTTCAACCAGCGCGAGCCCCAGCCCAGTGCCTTCATACTGGCGTGTAAGGCCACTATCGATCTGGACGAATGGTTGAAAAAGGTGGGTTTGATCACTACTATCAATCCCAATTCCCGTATCCCAGACGATCAGATCGACTGCATTTGCGGCGATATTGCCACACACTTCCAGGCCAACTTCGCCGCCATTGGGAGTAAATTTGACCGCATTACCCAGCAGATTAACAAGAATCTGCTTCAGCCGTCGCGGATCGGCATCAATAATGGCAACCGCCGGATCGAGCGTGGTATCGACACGCAATTGTTTGCGTTTCGCTGTTTCGGCAATCATCCGAATACACGAATGAACCAGCCCTGCCATTGGTATCGGCTGGATCTCCAGTACCAGCTTGCCAGCCTCAATCTTCGAGAGATCGAGAATATCATTGATCAGTTCCAGCAGATGGCGTCCGCTTTCCTCAATACCGCGCACCGAGCGCCGCTGAAATTCGGTCAGTGGCCCAGAGAGATCATCCTGAAGGAGTTCGGAACGGCCAAGAATAGATGTCAATGGTGTACGCAATTCATGGCTCATATTGGCCAGAAACTCATCCTTAAGGCGGGCAGCACGGGCCAGTTCAATATTTGCCTGGACAAGCTCTTCACTGTGTTTGCGGATCTTAGCCTCTGCTATCTTGCGTTCGGTGATATCAGTCTCGATCCCAAAGATCAGTTCCGGTGTTCCATCCGGCCTGCGCTGGAAGATGATCTCACGGCTGGAAAACCAGCGCCAAACCCCACCAGCGGTACGCAAACGGTATTCGCTCGCGAAGATATCTCCATCGGCCAGAACAGCCAGATGATTGTATTGTTTTTGCAGCAAGTGAATATCATCCGGGTGGGCTACTTTGAGAAAGAATTCCGTCCCTAGGTGCTCAATCTGTTCTGGTGTGTAGCCAAGAATCGTTAGGGGCGAACGGTTGGAAGAGAATGTCTCATTGGTATGCAGATTATACACATACACGATATCCGGCGTTGCATTATTAATACTCTGGGCGAATTTGAGGCTGCGAGCAAGTTCCTCTTCGGCGCGCTGGCGCACGGTAATATTGATCGAGACAGCAGTGATGCCATCAACGTTGCCATTGGCATCGTACAAGGGTGCATACCAGGTCTCGAATGTATATTCGCGCATAGTACGAATGCAACTGAAGCTCTCGCCAGCCAGTGCTCGGTGCAAATCGGCGATGATCTCCTGGCGATCGGCAAACAGTTCAAACACCGATTGGCCGATCACTTCGTTTGGTTCTATCTCGAGGAGGGCCAATCCGCGCCCTTCTGCAACAGTGAAGATCGCCTGCTGGTTAATGCCAAACAAAATAAGTGGTGCATTCGTGGCAACGGTGCGTAGCCGTTCATCGCTTGTTCGTAGCTCGGCAAGTGCATTCTGGAGATCACTGGTTCGTTCGGTAATGCGCTGTTCGAGTGTGCGGTTCAATGCTGCGAGCTGCCTACTATTCAGATCTAGCACTCTTCGGCTAATCAGCAGCCCGCCGATCAGTGTGATGTAGATCGCGAGGAATAGTGGGTTTGCATAGACCCCCTGCCAGTTCGCACGGGCCAAGAGGATCAGGATGGTTGTGAATGATGCAATAACCACCCAACGTGGCGTGAGCAGCACTAATGCCAGCACTGGCGGGAAGAAAACCAGCAATGAGCCATATTGTGTTACGAATGGCTCAGGCTGTGATATTGCGATGATGATCGCGAACAGCATGACTGTAATGAACGCAGCCGATTCCAAATGCCGCCAATAGAGGTAAGCCAGCACCGAGAAGATAATTGGGCTAATATATGTGAACCAGTTGTCAGGGTAGCCTGCAGTCGCTTGGTTCGCTAACACAATCACCCATGCGCCAATAGCAAAGGCGATCAGCATCATCAGCTTTGTCTGCCGAGCTTCTCTACTATCCATTGCAGAAGCATACTTTCTATATTTGGGTAGGCGAAAGCATAGAAGAGTGTTGTGGGTGTTGTGAATGGAGATAATAGTATCAGGAGTTGGGAATGAATACTAGACTCTTTCGGCGGATGTGAGTCGGATTGGTTTCACCGCCGTGGAAATTGGCAGCGCAACATGAAAGGTTGTTCCATGGCCAATCTGGCTGGTGGCCCACACCCGCCCGCCTTGCAAATCAACCAGGCGCTTAACAATTGTCAGCCCTAATCCGCTTCCGCCTGTTTCACGCGTTCGTGCCCGATCTGCCCGCCAGAAGCGCTCAAACAACCGCGCCAGATCTTCGGGAGGAATGCCAGGCCCTGTGTCACTTACCGAGAAGATCACGCTTCCTGCTGGTTGTCGGGTGCTTGTAGGGACGCGATATATCGTGTCGGTACGAGGTTGGATTGCGTCCAGACGGTTGTGTGTATCGATTGCAGCAGCAAGTGTGATGATCCCGCCTGCTGGTGTATAGCGAATCGCATTCTCGATCAGGTTTCCAAGAACCTGGGCCATCCGTTGTGGGTCGGCAACCACCGTGAGGGGTGTTGGTGGTGGGTTTGTCTGCAGGGTAATGTGCTGTTGGCGGGCACGCGCAGCGGCACTCGCAGCCGCTTGGCGCAGGCTGTCGCCGACATCGAGTTGCTCAAGATTGAGGGTCAGTTGGCCTGCATCGGCTAATGAGATCAGCCGCAGATCATCAACAAGCCTGCTCAGCAGCCCAACCTCCTCAGTTAGTGATCCAAGTAACATTGGCGTCGGCTGCTCAACACCATCCTCCAGGCTTTCGAGTTGCAAGCGTAGGACGCTCAAAGGGGTGCGTAATTCGTGGGCAATATCGGCAACCTGTTGGCGGCGCAGGTCCTCCTGCTGTTCGAGCTGGGCGGCCATTGTATTGAATGCTGTTGCAAGATCGGCCAATTCGCGATCAACTGGTATTGGAAGCGCCTCGTGGCGCGCACCACTGGCCAATCGGCGGGCAGCCACCGTCAGCGTCCGCAGTGGGCCTGTCACCTGTGCCGCACTGACCAATCCGGCGACGAGTGCAATGGCAAGAGCGGTAATGCTGCCGATCAACACACTCAGGCGCACCCGAGTCAGGAACTCCCGTTCCGATTGGCTCAACTGGTCGCGGGCGCTGCTCACCAGTACCGTTCCAACCATCGTTTCATTGACGATAACAGGGGCACGCATCTCGCTGCGCAGTGCCGCCGTCCGACGATTGCTGAATGGGACTGTGCTATCGAAGATCACGCCACCCTGGTTGTCGAGCAGTTGCAACTGGCGTCGATCAGCAAGTTTGCCTGATTGGAGCAGCGGAAAACGATGGCGTAGGAATCCATCAACACCGCGCCAGCTCCCGCGCCGATCATAATAATCGGCCAATCGTTCGGCGGCGTCACTGGCTTCAAGCTGTGCTTGACGATCCGCCAGACTGTCGAAGCCGCGCTGGATCAGAAACGTGGCGAGGCCAGCCACAACCGCCACGGCAAGCAGCGCGACAAGAATATAGGTAATGGTCAGTCGATTACGGAGTGATCGCATGATATGATCGCTTGATCTGGTATATATGGCGGCTATTCATCATCACGGAATTTGTACCCAATCCCAAAGACTGTCAGAATATAGGTTGGGTTGGCAGCATCTGGCTCGATTTTGCGGCGCAGATTCTTGATATGGGCATCGATTGTTCGTTCATAGCCAGCATCGGCATCGCCTGCCACAATATCGAGCAGTTGCGCGCGACTCAGTGGCCGCCCCTGATTGCGCATCAATGCGGTCAGCAGTTCGAATTCGGTTGGTGTGAGATCGATCAGTCGGCCATCAATGCGAACACTCCGCCGATCAATATCGAGCTCGACCATGCCGCTACGCAACACTGTCGTTGTGGTCAGATTCCCTGTTGCACGCCGCAGGAGCGCTCGGGCGCGGGCGACGACCTCACGCGGGCTAAAGGGCTTGGTAATATAATCATCGGCACCAAGTTCCAGGCCAATCAGCATATCGGCCTCCTCAACCCTGGCGGTCAGCATCATAATCGGGACATCGGAGGTGCGGCGGATCTGACGACAGACTTCCATACCATCGATTTCAGGCAGCATCAGATCCAGCAGTATCAGATCTGGCCGATCGCGGCGGGCCGATTCGATTGCAGCACGGCCATCATAGGCAGTGATCGTGTCGAACCCGGCCTGCCGGAAGTAGGCAACCAACCCCTGCACTAGCTTACGTTCATCGTCGACGATCAGAATACGTTGTGGCATAACACCTCCAGATGCCCTTCGTGACAAGTAATAGTAGTATATTGGTGTGAAGGAGCTGTGAATAGTGCGGTTGCCGTGTCTATCGTTCCATGCTACCATAGCTTGGATATGATCAATTCAATCGTTGCGACAAAGAGTATGATCAATACAGCTGATCTCGTGCTTGCCTCTGCTTCACCGCGCCGTCGTGAGTTGCTGAGTTATTTTGGGTTGCCCTTTCAAAGCGTTGCCACCGATGCCGAGGAGCAAGAGCACGCCCCCGAAGATATTGTCGCGCTGTTGCCAACAGCATCATTGCCATTGCGTATCCATGATCACCCAACTCTGCGGGCCTGGCGAAAAGCGCATGCCGTATATGAACAGATGGTAGCCGGTGTTATCATCGCCGCAGATACGATTGTTGTGCTCGATGAAGATGTGTTAAATAAGCCGGAAGATGCGGCCCATGCGCGGATGATGCTACGGCGGCTCTCCGGGCGTGAGCATATCGTCTATACTGGTTTGGCGGTGCTTGATGGGCGGCCCGGTCACACAGATACGCTGCTGCTCGATCTTGTAGCGAGTCGTGTGCATGTTGCCGAACTCAGCGATGATCAGATTGCTGCCTATGTTGCCACTGGTGAGCCGCTGGATAAAGCCGGTGCATATGGCATTCAAGGTCTTGGTGGTCGGCTTGTTCGTATGGTTATCGGCAGTTACACCAATGTGGTTGGCTTGCCAGTTATCGATCTTCACCAACTGCTGACTAAAATTGGTATTGTGGGTTTAGCCGATCCCCATACAGTATATCAGCGTTGGCTGAGTGACCAGGGAAAGGAAGCACTCCCATGCCCCCCAACCTTACCATAAAGGTGCTGATTGTCGATGATCATCCGCTCTTTCGGCAGGGCGTGCGTGCTGCGCTCTCGGCCTACGAGGACATTACGGTTGTGGCCGAGGCGGCCACGGGTGAAGAGGCGCTCCAATGGTTGAATGCAACGATCCACAGCCAGGAGCCGAGTATTGTTCTGGTTGATCTGAACCTGCCCCAGATCAGTGGCCTTGAGGTGACACGCCAGATTCGGCATCAGTACCCGAATATTGGGGTGGTGATGCTGAGCATGCACGAAAGCGATGAACAGGCCTTTAATGCCCTTCAGGCAGGCGCGGCGGCCTATCGGCCAAAGGATATCAAACCAAAGGATCTTGTCGAAGTCTTGCGGCGGGTTGCCCGTGGCGAATATGTGATTAATGATGTTGTGTTTGAGGATCCAAAAGTCGCGAGTCGCCTGCTGAGCCAATTTCGCAGTATGCCCCGCGATCTCTCAACCGCTCCCGATGCTGATTTTCCATTATTCACCCCGCTTAGTGATCGCGAGATTGAGGTGCTAGAACGGATTGCGGCTGGTGGGAGTAATCGTGATATCGCTGAGTCACTTGGTATCAGCACCCAGACGGTCAAAAACCATATTTCATCGATTCTACGCAAGCTCTCACTCAATGATCGAACGCAGGCAGTGTTGTTTGCTCTGCGCCGTGGTTGGATTGAAACTCCTGAGACAATGATTGGTGGTGGGCCTGTTCCCGAGCAACATGACGATGACAAGTGACCGGATTCTTGGACCTGGAACGCGTGGATTGATTGTTTTTAACCCAAATGCGGGCCAGGCCGATGCCCTCAGCCACGAATTGGGTGCCTGTAGCGAGATTTTGCGCGCTGGTGGCTGGCAGATTGAGATGCGGCCAACTGGCAGCCCAGGTGATGGATCGCGAATTGCACGTGCGGCAGCTGCTGATGGTTATGATGTCGTTATTGCGGCTGGTGGCGATGGCACGATCAATGAGGTTATTAATGGCCTGGCCGGTACTCGTGCAGCGCTTGGGGCATTGCCAATCGGAACAATGAATGTCTGGGTTCGTGAGCTTGGCATGCCGCTTCAACCGCGTGCTGCTGCGGAAGCCCTGCTCGGCGCTCGTGTTCGGGCCATCGATCTTGGACGTGCCGGTGATCGCTACTTCCTGCTGATGGCAGGTATTGGCTTTGATGCTGCGGTTGTTGGGGGGGTTCGTTCGCAGGAGAAACGCAAATTTGGCGCACTGGCGTATGTGCTGCGTGCATTTGAGATTGCGTTGGGATTTCGTGGCACACGGGTGCGCCTGACAATCGATGGCATGGTTGTTCGGCGGCGTACAATTCTGATTGTGGTTGGGAATAGCCAGTTGTATGGTGGCGTGATGAAGATCACTGCCCGCGCAAGCATCGATGATGGCCTGCTGGATGTGTGCCTGATCAATGGTAATTCGCTGATCGATGCTCCATTGCGGCTCGTCTCGATCTTTCTGCAACGCTATACGCTTGATTCAAAGATCGAATACTATCGGGCGCACTCCATTCGGATCGAATCACGCCAACAGCTACCAATTCAGGTTGATGGTGATCATCTTGGCCATACACCGATTCAGTTCGATGTTGCTCCGGGTATACTCTGGGCCTTACTCCCGCAGACACTGCCAACCGATGATCTGCTCCAGGGTTCGCCGCGCCCGCGCCCGCGTGCCTGGCGACGCTTGCTTGGATGGCTTGCCCGCCGCCGCCCACAATAATGAGTGACCAATCATGAGTACTTTGGGTTTTCGGCTATGGGCTATCGGTATATCGGTTGTGTTCGTATTCGCCCTGATCGCCTGCACAAACCCACTCTCATCAAATTCAACCCCAACAGCACCGCCCGCATTAGCGCTCCCGCAAACTCCAACACCCCGCCGCGCTATGGATGCAACCGCTGTTGTGCCAGGAAACGGGTTGCCTGGCCGGCTGGTATTTGCTGCTGCCGGAGAAATCTGGCTGTGGCAGGGTGAGCGTGGCCGCCAACTCACCAGCAGTGGTGATGCGCTCCAGCCAGCACTTTCTCCCGATGGAACTCGCATCGCCTATGTTCGCCACAGCCAGAGCGCCAGCGATCTCGTTGAACTGAATGTTGCGACGGGTGAGAACCGCGTTTTGACAGCATACACACCCGATCAGCCACTCAGTAGCATCGAACGGGTCTATGAAAGCATGTGGGCCTTCTATCCGGCTTGGTCGCCCGATGGCCAAGAACTTGCGTTTGTCTCGCAATATGGCCCGCCATATGGCGCATATGCCAGTGATTATCGGCTGGGGCTCTACACAATGCCGCCTCAACCCGATGCAGAGCGCAGTAGGCGCTATACCGATGAGAATGGCCAGATTGGGCGCATCGCCTATACGCCCGATGGTGCAGCTATTCTGTATACGCTCACCCCAGATCCGCCTGGCATCCCGCGTATCTATCGCTATGATCGAACGAGCGAGGAAGTTGGCGAAATACGGGGAATCCCAGAACAGAGCTATGATCCAGCGATCTCGCCAGATGGAACGCTGATAGCTTTTGCCGCTCGCCACACGGGCAAAACCGATATTTTTCTGATGCCGCTGGCAGGCGGTTCACCAGTACAGATTACCAATATCGGTGCGGCGCGGGCACCCGCTTTTTCGCCAGATGGCAAGCAGCTTGCATTCATTGCATCTGCACCAGGCGAGCGCGGCTTTGATCTATGGGTTGTTGAACTGAAGCCTGGTGGTGCCACAGAACCACGCCGAATCTCATTCGATCTGGGTGTCGATGCCGATTCTGGGCTGAGCTGGGGACGGTAAAATAGCCGATAACCGATACTTCGATAGCCGAAAATGGAATACTACAAAACAGCGGAAAGAGCTATTGGGGTGTATGTCACCCTGAGCAACACGAAGGGTCTAGCGGATCGCGTCAAGATGCGAGATGTTGGTCCCAAAGGGCACCGCCGTTCAGCATGACACCCGCATACAGATTCAGGAATGCTGATGGCTGAAAGCTGAGAGCTGAACGCTTTTATGAATATTCTCCATGTCGTCCAGCTCTACCACCCGGTGAACAGTGGCGCGTCACGCTATTTTGAAGAGATTGGTGCGCGCCTGGTTGCGGAAGGGCATCGTGTAACGGTGCTGGCAACCGATGCTCACGATCTCGAATATTTCTGGATTTCTGGCCGCCGACGGGTTGCGATTGCAGAAGAAGTACATCGTGGTGTGCGGATTGTGCGCCTGCCGATCCAACGCATTCCCGGCCCGCCAGTCATCTATCCGCTCCTGCGCCGCATGATGGTTGAACTCGCGCGCCTTCCGGGAAGCACTGGCCTGTTACGCCGCCTGGCCACACTCACACCCAAAATGGCTGGATTGCAGGCCTTTTTTGCTCGCGAAGGGCCGTTCGATCTGATCCATGCCGGGAATATCACCCTGGATTTTGCTATTTTGCCGGCTCAAGCATATGCCCATTCGATTGGTGCGCGGTTTGTGTGTACACCATTTGTGCATCTTGGCGTCCCCGGCGATCACTCGCTGCTGCGCTACTATACAATGCGCCATCATGTTGAATTGTTGCGCGATGCCGATCTGGTTGGGACGATGACTGAACTCGAGTCGGCGGCATTAGTGCGACTTGGCGTTTCTCGCCAGCGGCTGCGAACGATTGGCGTTGGCGTTGATCCAGCTGAGCTGGCAGGTGGCGACGCGGCTCGTTTTCGGGCAGAACAGCGTATTGATGGGCCATTGGTGCTGTATATCGGTGCGCTGGCCCGCGATAAAGGCGCGATCGATACCGTCGAAGCCATGCGGCGGCTGTGGGCAGATGGTTCATCGGCAACATTGGCACTGATCGGCGCGCCATTGGCACACTTCGAAACATACTATGCCAATCTGCCGGAGCAAGAGCGGGCGCGCATCCGGTTGTTGCCCTATGCCGCAGATGCCGTCAAATGCGATGGGCTGGCCGCAGCAGATATTCTGGCAATGCCATCGCGAACAGATTCATTCGGGATTGTGTTTTTGGAGGCATGGTGCTATGGCGTGCCAGTTGTTGGGGCGCAGGCTGGCGGCATACCAGATGTGATCACTGATGGGCAGGATGGATTGTTGGTATGCTATGGCGATCCGAATGCACTGGCCGATGCGCTTGGGCGCTTGCTTGCCGATCCTGAGCTACGGCGAAGAATGGGTTCGGCTGGCCGCAAAAAGGTCGATCAACACCTAACATGGGATCGGGTTTATCTACGGGCGCGGCAGATGTATGTGTGAACCGAGTATTCAGGAGTCAGAAGTCAGAAGTCAGAATACGAACCAAGCGAACAAGAATTACAGAACTGCAGAATCGAGAAACTACAGAACTACAGCACAAAGCGAACAAGCGAACAAGAATGAGTCACAATCACCAATCGCCACGCAGAGTAGCATTCATGGATGATTGCTCCCCTCCTCCCTGGCAATGGGAGAAGGGGCTGGGGATGAGGGCTGCTCAACCTTAATATCCGACTGTGAGACCAGCTTTCGTCCATGCACCAGTTGTATCGCCAACGCTATAGCTGCCACGGCCTTTCAGGAGCACACTACCTGTACCGATAGCAGTCAGATCGATGGTACCACCCTCGATTTTCACGACCAGCTGCTCGCCAGTGATTGTGATAGCACCGCTATAGCCCGTCAGGCGGATTGTACCATCGGCGAGGATTGTCCTGCGGCCACGCCCGCTGGTCTGAATATCGGTTGCACCAGTAACCCACACCGCCCCTGCGCCACGATTGATCGTCACCGTGCCGTTGCCCTCAATGCGGGCGAACCCGACACCCTTAGCTGTGATTGTACCGGTTCCATTCTCTTCGGCGGCGAATGCTGCACCAGATGGTGCCAATAGCGCCAATGCCACCACCATTGCGATCATCACCTTCAGCCAGTTGAGTTGCTTCACGATACTTCTCCTGTTGTGTTTCATGGAGCGGTGCAGTGTGCGCCGCTGTGTCATATTGCCCAACTGAAGAATATCCTCCAGATATGCAGGCCATGTGAAGAAGTTGTGCGGCTGAGGTGGATTTGGAACTGAGAACCGAGAACCTGATAAGGTGACACCTAAGACGGTGACAAGGCGACACATCCTAGATCGAAGCTGTACTATCTCAAACAGGCGCATTCACCTTGTCACAAAAAGTCACCTTGTCACTCGCTCTCGGGGAATTCCAGAAAATAACGCTCCATGGTCGTCAGATCCATGCCACGTTTGGATGGGTTATATGGCGTATAGTTCAGCAAACGGATGATGCCATAGCCACGCTCATCGACATCAATCATATTGACGCAGCCAGCATCCTGTTCGATATGGCCCATGGCTTCAATTGGTGCGTGCAGCACATCGGCCAGAATCGCACGATTGACGGCACCATGGGCGACGATCAGCAGATTCTGCCAGTGTTCGTTTTCCAGAAGCCTGTGGAAGGCCGGCACCACCCGATCACGAAAATCCCCAAACCGATCACCCATCAAGAACTGGCTATCCTCCGCCAAATGATGGGTCATGGAATTGAGGAATACCCTTCGCAGCTCATCGCGCGGCAGATCGGCCATGCGCCCGCCACGAATCTCCTGCAATTCGGGCACGACCTCGATCTCCAGATTGCGGGTTGCCAGCACAATCCTGGCTGTCTCCATCGTTCGTGAAAGCCCCGTCGCAACCGCCCGATCAAACGGGATGTCGGCTAGTAATTGTGCGGCAGTTGCCGCCTGTATGCGACCCTCATTGTTAAGCTGTGCCTCTGGTGGCGGTACTGGGCGTCCATCAACAAAATAGCTGACCTCGCCATGGCGCATCAGCACAATCCGCCTACGCTTTGGAAACTGCTCCATCTCTTCCTCTCTCATAGCAAAACCGCCAACACAATGAGTGTAGCCGATCTTGGCACAGTCAATATCGTGGCGGTTGCAGGGTTATTTGTCGCGCAGGGTATCGATCTCACGTTGTGCATCGAGCAACTGCTGGCGTAGGCGCAGAATGACTTCGACGCCGGCCAGATTGACGCCAAGATCATCGATCAGGCGTTTAATAAAGCGGATCTGCTCGATATCAATATCGCTAAAATAGCGGAAGTTCCCAGGGCTACGCCGTGGGGTGATCAGCCCGCGCCGTTCATACATTCGCAGGCTTTGCTCATGCAATCCGCACAGCTCGGCAGCGATTTTAATCGTATAGTAGCGCTCTTCCATGTCACTTGATCACCGACTTGTAGAGAGAACAAGGAAGCATGAAATTCTTGTTCTCTTGTTCAGTGGTAGAAGAACAAATGAACAAGAAGTGCGTCGTCCAATGTTCTCTCGTTCATTCTATGAGTTTGCCATGGTCATGGCGCGTAATTGCTCAAACAATTCGCGCTCACGCTGGCTGATCTGTGATGGCAGTTGGACTTCGAGTGCGACAAATAGATCGCCGCGGGTTTCGGGTGCGCGAAGGCGCGGCATACCCTGCCCGCCAATACGGTGCATCTTGCCATTTTGAGAACTGGCCGGGATCTTGAGGTTGATCGTTTTGCCACCCATTGCTGGCACACGTACTTCGCCACCTAATACCATCGTATACAGATCGACGGGGATCTTGATATGGAGATCATCGCCGCGCCGCTCATAGCGTGGGTGCGGTGCAATCTTCAGGATCAGATAGAGATCACCGCGCTTGCCTCCGCCAATCCCTGGCCCGCCCTCACCAGAAACCCGTACACGGGTGCCGTTATCGGCACCAACCGGAACCTTGACTGTTACATTGCGCGGTTGGCCGTTTGGGCTATGGAATTGCAGTGTTCGTTGTGTGCCGCTGAAGGCCTCTTCGAGTGCGATCTCGGCCTGATGCTCAACATCCTGCCCATCCATGCGAACACCGCCACTGCTGCTCGTGCCACGCCCCGATCCACCAAACAGCGATTCAAACAGATCAGCGAAGTTGGTTGAGTTTCCAGTGCCATTCCAATCATAATCGCCCGCTGGCCCGCCATTACCCTGCTGGTAGCGCTGCCAATCGCGCCCGAAGCGATCATACTTCTCGCGCTTTTCGGAATCAGAAAGAACCTCGTAGGCCTCGTTGATCTCCTTGAATTTGGCCTCGGCTGTTGCATTCCCTGGATTGATATCCGGGTGATACTGACGCGCAAGCTTTCGATATGCTTTTTTAATTTCGGCCTCGCTGGCGGTACGCTCCACCCCGAGGATCTGGTAATAATCTTGATAGGCTACCATGCAGCACCTCTCACCAGAAATAATGCTCATATTATACAAAGTTGAGCGTATTGCTGTCAAGGTTGAGAGTTGATAGACGTGCTATAATACACAAAGCTTCCTCGACGATAATGATGTTTTTGAAGCTCGCTTGGGCCACCCGCGAAGCCCGGCCGTTGATGCCCCCGGCGTGAAGCCGCAGGGCCTGCAGCACATCCCGCGCATGGTCAAGTGCATGTGGTAGCTATTCATTCCATCGCAAGGAGAGTACGGTTGAGTCCAGAACGGTTACAGAAGGTCCTCGCGAGTGCGGGCATTGCCTCCCGCCGTGATTGCGAGGAATTGATCAGCGCCGGTCGCATTGCCGTGAACGGTAAAGTTGTGCGTGTTCCCGGTACCCGCGTTGATCCAGAGAGCGACCAGATCACAATTGATGGTCGCCCACTTGGCCAAATTCAACCCAGAACGTATGTCATGCTCCACAAACCCACTGGGGTTGTCTCGACGACAGATGATCCACAGGGGCGGCCGACTGTTGTTGGCCTGATTGAGACGCCAGCCCGCCTGTTTCCGGTTGGGCGGCTCGATTACGACAGCGAAGGATTGTTGCTGTTGACTGATGATGGGGAACTGACCCAACGCCTGACGCATCCAAGCAATCAGATCGAGAAGGAATATCGGGTATTACTCGATGCTCCCCCAACTCCAGATGCGATCCGTGATTGGCGCACTGGCGTTGAGCTGGATGGTGTCACAACGGCCCCTGCATGGGTCGATCTGATCGAACGCACCGATGATGGCGTCTGGGTGCGGGTGGTGCTTCGTGAGGGCCGGAAGCGCCAGATTCGTGAAGTTGCCAAACTACTTGGCTATGAGGTATTGCGGCTCATCCGTGTGCGAGAGGGTCCACTGGCCCTTGGTGATCTGGCCACTGGTGCATGGCGGATGCTCACCGAAGAAGAGGTTGAACAACTCTGGGAACACGCCGACCAGCAAACTCGCGAACAAGCAAAAACTGAGCGCCCACGTCGCGAGGATCGTCCACGCCGTGAAGATCAACCCCGCGAAGAACGGCCCCGTGAAGAGCGCCCACGCGAAGGCTTCCAGCCACGTGAGGATCAGGGTGGGTTCCCGCGTCGGGATGACCGCGGCCTTGGTGCGCCGCGCCGGGATGACGGCCCACGCGCTGGTGGGTTCCGCCCACGTGTGGATCGGCCCCGGGGAGGGGTCCGCCCTCGTGCTGATGTTCCACGAGTTGTCGGCTTCCGGCCACGTGAGGATCAGGGTGGGTTCCCGCGTCGGGATGACCGTGGCCCTGGAGCGCCGCGTCGGGATGATGGCCCACGCGATGGCTTCCGGCCTCGTG
>JBBQSD010000140.1:0-15714 GCA_038214135.1 Chloroflexales bacterium
GGCGAGTTGCGGAACCGTTTTCAGATCCTTGAACAGTTCCAATACCACCTGCGCTTTGAACGTGGATGTGTAAACCTTTTTCATAGCGTGTTCGAACGGAACCTTTCATGGATGACTGTCTAGATTATGGGGTCCATTATAGTGGCTAGAAGATGATGCGCTCGGCAACGATCAGGCATTTGCAGAAGCATTGGCGCTCGGGTTTGCACGATTCGTGAGATTTCTCGGCGCAAGCAAGCTGGATACGATGGCAATTCGTGAGCCACTGCTGTGCCAGCGCATAGGTGCTGCAATCGAAACAAGTTCAGGCTGAGTGTGGTGGCGGCGTATCGCCCAGGCACCATAGGTAGGCCCATCCAATGAGCTTGGATGGAATAGGAGTATCGAGATAGAAATGACTTATGCGCTACACGCCGTGGGCCTATGCATTCGCCAATGGGCGAATACGAGCGTAGAACATTCGGTATCCATGGCATAATTCTTGCACGAAATGCGATGGGTAAGCTGCCGTGCTGTGCATAATCGAGTTCGCCGTGAGGCGGAGAGGACAGACCAATGCCATTTAATGATCGATCACGCCTAGATCCATCTCAGGTCGATGACCGGCGTGGCCGCGGGGGCGGCACTGCGATGGCTATTGGCGGCGGCGGGCTCGGTCTCGTAATCCTCGTGGTCGCGCTGCTACTTGGTGTCGATCCATCCAACCTGGGAGGCTTGGTGGAGCCGTCAACATCGGTATCGACGCAGGACTCTGGCTCAACCAGTAGCCTGGGAGAGCAATGCAAGACGGGCGCTGATGCCAATGCCAGTGAGGAATGCCGCATTGTGGGCTTCGTCAATAGCATTCAGTCGTTCTGGACGGATGAGTTTGCTCGCCAGGGGAGCAGCTACACCCCTGCCAAGCTTGTGCTCTTCACCGGCTCAACCGATGCCGCTTGTGGCTACGCCAGCGCCGCAGTAGGACCATTCTACTGCCCGAGAGACCAGCAGGTCTACCTGGATCTGAGCTTCTTTGAGGAGCTACGCACGCGCTTTGGTGCCCAGGGCGGCTCGTTTGCTGAGGCGTATGTGCTGGCGCATGAGTATGGTCACCATGTCCAGAATCTCACCGGCGCACTGGAGGCATCGGCTGGCGCACGCGACACTGGACCGACGAGCGGCGCAGTGCTGACTGAACTCCAGGCTGACTGCTTGGCGGGTGTTTGGGCGTACCACGCCACCGAGACTGGCTACCTGACGAAGATAACGGACGCGGAGATTGCACAGAGCCTGGACGCTGCGGCAGCAGTGGGCGACGACCGCATCCAGCAAGAGACCCAAGGCCACGTCTCGCCCGAGTCGTGGACGCATGGGTCATCGGAGCAGCGCCAGATGGCACTGAAGGATGGACTGCAGTCGGGTGATATGGATACATGCAAGACGCCGGGGTGGGCGCCCTAGCAGCGGCTCTTGGTGCCCCTGCGATGGCTGCTCTTAGTCATATCAGGCAAACGCAACAGCGCGTCCAGCCATGCAGATCTGTGGTGTACAGGACCTTGGCGAACTGCCATGCATACATCGCCGCTGCGCCAATATAGCGGGCTTTGCCAACGATCTCTTCGCTCGCCCCATTGGAATAGACATTGGCGGTGTCGAAGAAATTGATGCCCAGCTCCAGCGCATGCTGAATAAACGGACGGCTGGTTGCTTCATCAAGCGCCCATGGCCAGCGCTCGGTTGGTGCCACCATAGCTCATGGTGCCCAGGCAGATGCGCGATACTCTCATGCCTGTTGATCCAAATCGAACGTACTCCATTGGTTGTTCCTCTTCTTTACTGATGACCAACAATGCGGTGCGGCACATACGGCTCTTCCAGATATGCGACCTCTTCCTGGGTCAGTTTCACTGACAGAGCGCCGACGGTATCTTCAAGATGCGTAATCTTGGTTGCCCCGATGATCGGTGCCATCACTGGCTGCTTCTGTAACAGCCAGGCCAACGCGATATGCACGCGCGGAACTCCATGCTTTTCCGCGATTTCCGCGACCCGCTCCACGACCTGTTGATCGGTTTCAGCAGTCGCATCGTATTTACTTTTCGCAATTTGATCGCTTTCGGAGCGCAGCGTACTCTCCGACGACCAGTCACGCGTCAATCTTCCAGATGCGAGTGGGCTATACGGGGTAACACCGATCTTCTCCTCGCGGCAGAGTGGCAGCATCTCGCGCTCCTCTTCGCGATAGATCAGGTTCAGATGGTTCTGCATCGCGACGAAGCGTGTCCACCAATGCTCCTCTGCCACATGCAGCGCCTTCTGGAACTGCCACGCGAACATGGCCGATGCACCGATATAGCGGGCTTTGCCAGCCCGAACCACATCATGCAACGCCTCCATCGTCTCCTTGATCGGGGTTTGATAGTCCCAACGATGGATCAGGTAGAGGTCGACGTACTCGGTTCCAAGCCGCATTAGGCTTTTATCAATCTCACTCATGATCGCCTTGCGCGAAAGGCCTGAGCCATTTGGTCCATCGTGCATTTTGCCATGCAACTTGGTGGCAATGACGATCTCGTCCCACTTTGCGAAATCCTTCAATGCGCGCCCGAGGATCTCCTCACTCTTGCCAATCGAATAGACGTTGGCGGTATCAAAGAAATTGATCCCCAACTCAATGGCTTTCTTGATGATCGGTCGGCTGTTTTCTTCGTTCAGAACCCACTTGTGAACCCAACGTTCCGCATCCCCGAACGCCATGCAGCCAAGACAGATGCGCGACACATCCATGCCAGTGTTTCCGAGCTTCGTGTAATCCATGGGAGTTTCCTCGCTTTCCATCACCTGCGTTCAAACCATCCACGCGGTCATTCGATGCAGCTCCTGCTGATGACCTCTCCGTTCGATGTTGTGGTTAGCGATCGATCATGGACATCGTGGTAGGATTGTAGCGTGGCCCGGAGATGTTCTCTGGTGCGAGTGCTGCGTCGAGCGCCTGCATCTGCGCCGCGTCGAGCGCGACCGAAGCAGCGGCGACATTCTCCTCCAGGTGCTTCACCCGCTTGGTGCCCGGAATCGGCACAATACCTGGCCCCTTATGGAGCAGCCAAGCGATCGCGACCTGTCCTGGTGTCACGCCGATCGCCTGCGCAAGCTCGCGCACCGCCGCGGCTGCCCGCACATTGGCATCGAAGTTCTCACCCTGGTAGCGCGGGTCGCCACGCCGGAAGTCGCCCTCGGGGTATTCCTCCGCCCGCTTGACTGCGCCGGTCAGGAAGCCGCGACCAAGTGGCGAAAACGGCACCAGGCCAATGCCGAGCTCGCGCAGCACCGGGATGATCTCCGCTTCCAGGTTCCGCTCCCACAGCGAGTACTCGCTCTGGAGCGCCGAGATCGGGTAGACAGCGTGGGCGCGCCGGATGTTCGCCACGCCCGCTTCGGAAAGGCCGAAGAAGCGCACCTTGCCCGCCTTGATCAGCTCACCCACCGTGCCGGCCACCTCCTCAATCGGAACCGCTGGGTCGACGCGGTGCTGGTACAGCAGATCGATGTGGTCGGTCTGGAGTCGCCGCAGCGATTCCTCGACCACCTGACGGATGTGTTCTGGCCGACTGTCGAGGCCAGGCCCATTCTCGATGCGGAAGCCGAACTTCGTCGCGAGAACCACCTGATCACGTCGGCCCTTGAGCGCCCGACCCAGCAGTTCCTCATTGGTGTAAGGGCCATAGACCTCCGCCGTGTCGAGGAAGGTACAGCCTAGATCAATGGCGCGGTGGATGGTGGCGATCGACTCGCGCTCGTCGCGCTCCTCGGGGGTGCCGTACGATTGGCTCATACCCATGCAGCCCAGGCCGAGCGCCGAAACCGCAAGGCCTTGCTGGCCGAGTGTTCGTTTTTCGAGACTCATCATTCTTCTCCTTTTACTTTGGATGATGTGGTTGAGGCTACTTCTTGAATACGTCCCGTGCGACCCTGATGGCGGACATTGCCCGCGGCCACCCAGCGTAGAAAGCCAGATGAATGATCACCTCAGCAATCTCGGCCTCCGACAGGCCGTTCTCCCTGGTCGGTTCCGGCAACAGTGATGAGGCTGCGGTCGCGCTTCGAGAGCGCTGCACGTTCCCAGACATCACCGAACAGGACATCGTCTGTAAGCTCTGCCAGCTTGGGTGCAAAATCGCCAACCAGCTTCTGTGCAATCGATGGTTCTTTTGGTTCAGACATCATGAATCTCCATAGGTTGTCTGGATTTGTTTCTCTGGCCTTGTAGGAATTATAGGCATACGGGAGCGTGGGTTGGTAGTATGATTATGGAGAATCATTGTATAATTCTGCAACATACCAATGGAAACTGAGGAGCGGGAGGGAGGGTGTATGGATTCGCTCAGTACCCAGCAGGTAGTGTATGAGGCGCAGCGTATGCAGGCCAACAAACAGGAGTTAGTTGAGCGCATTGCGTGGCTTATCCGTGAAGATGGGCGGGTTGAACCATTGGAAGGCCTACACCTGCATCGTTCCTCGTTCCCCACGGAGCCAGTGCATAGCGTTTCCAAGCCGACCTTTTGCGTGATTGCCCAAGGCAGCAAGGAGGTCTTTCTTGGGGATGAGCGCTATCAGTACGATCCAGCACACTATCTGCTCACTACCGTTGAGCTGCCGGTGGTGAGCCAGGTTCTCGAAGCCTCGCAGCAGCAGCCATACCTCAGCGCCCGCGTGCAACTCGACCCGGCCTTGGTTGGCTCAGTGTTGGTGGAGGCCGATCTTCCATCGCTGCCCAATCACAGTGATGTGAAGGCCATGGATGTGAGCCCATTGGACGCGAGTCTGCTGGATGCTATACTGCGGCTCGTCCGGCTTGTGGAATCTCCCGCACGACTGTCTGTGTATCAGATAGATTCTAGGATCTACTCAGGCACTATTTCCGGCATGCGACCAACGCTGTGTTCGGGAGCCGAATCTTGGCCACGAGCGGCGAAAGCGAACCGCAGCAATGGTGGCGTGACAAGCGTTGTGGCGAGGGTCATGACTATTAGAACCGAGAACAAATCGGCTTTGATCATGCCATTCGCCAGCCCAGCACTAGCAATAACAAGCGCCACTTCACCACGCGAGACCATTCCAACTCCAATTTGGAGCGATGAACGCTGGCTAAAACCACTCAACCAGGCACCAACACCACCACCAACAATCTTTGTCGCAATCGCCACAATCACCAGCACAACCGTTAGAATCGGCGCAGCGAGCAAACCATCGGCGCGTGCCTGTAAACCAATGTTGATGAAGAAAATCGGAATGAAAAAGGCGTAGCCCAGTGCAGATATACCTTTGTGTACGATATGGCTCTCATCGGCATGCCGCGCAACCACCACACCAAGCAGATAGGCACCGGTGATTGTTGCGACACTCCCGAGCACTTCAGCCGACCAAGCATAGATCAGTACGAGCCCAAGCAACATTGCGAGGCTCGCCTCACGATGGTGTAGATGGCGCTCCCAACGCACCAGCACTGGCACCAGTTTATCACCGATGAGCCAGGCAATTGGGAAGAACAACACCATCTTGCTGATCGTCCAGAGCATATTGCCGCCGCCAGAGAGACTCATAACCAGTGCGAAGACTAGTACTCCCAACACATCATCAATAATTGCTGCTCCGAGGATTGTTGAACCCTCTTTTGTGCGTAGCCGCCCAAGTTCGCGGAGCGTTTGGGCCGAGATACTCACACTAGTGGCGGTGAGTACTGCGCCAAGGAACAGCGCATGATGCCATTCCATTCCAAAGGCCTCGCCAATCAGCAGCCCCGCCGCCAATGGCAATATGACACCGCCAATGGCTGTGAACAGCGATGACTTGCCCGCCTGCTTCATGGCTATCGTGTCAGTCTCTAAACCAGCCATGAACATGAGCAAGATCACGCCAATATCAGCGAACAACTGAAACGTTTCATTGGGTTTCAGCAGACCGATCAATGAAGGGCCAAGCACCAGACCAAGCAGTAGTTCTCCAAAAACTGCTGGTAACCTAATCGATGGCTAAGCTGTGCAGCGGCCTTAGCACCCAGCAAAATCCCGGCCAGTGGCAGCAGCATGTTGATCGTCTCGTGCATCCAGCACCTCTCTGTAACACAACAACATTGGCTAGATCAGTTTCGATCCATGCCAATGTTGCTTCATCGCCTAGCATAATGGACTGATACTTGGGTATTTGTATAATATGGGTGAACAATGGATTAAGCTACAGTCATAGTTTCCAAGTAATATTTTGTTGTCTTGTATGATTCGTACAAAACACCAGCTATTGCATGGCTATATAATGGATATTCGGCAGGATCGTATAGCAGAAACGCACAAAAGGCTGCGTCTTTGGGCTTTGAATATTGGCTCGCTGCACACCTAATACGTAGTTGTGGTGTATTCCCCTGAAGCAGATCGGATCTTCCCTGTCATAGTGCTGCGGATGCGCTATTGTGTTCATACATGCTATTGCGTCGCACCCGTTATATAAGGAGCATCAGTTATGAATGCTCAGCAGCACGCCTACCTCGAACACTATGGTGATCGGGTTTCGTTCGATCCAACTGAACGCCGCCTGTATGGGCACGACATTGCGGCGATCCCGGCGCTGATCGCCCCGCTGATTGGCGACACCACCCCAGATGCGGTTGTGCAGCCCGAAAACGAGCGTGAATTGGCCGATCTGGCACGCTGGGCGACTCATGAACGTATTGCGCTCACACCACGTGGCAAGGCAACATCTGGTTATGGCGGCGTCCTGCCAATCAACCATGGCATTGTTGTCGATTTTCACCATATGCGGCGGGTTCTTGCTGTCGATCCGCAGGCCATGACTGTCACCGTTGAGCCAGGGATCACCTGGGAGCGCCTCGATATGCAGTTGCGCGAACACGAGCTGACGCTGCGGCTCTACCCAACCAGCTACCCATCATCGACGGTCGGCGGATGGCTAGCACAGGGCGGCGCTGGGATCGGAAGCTATGAGTTCGGCTACTTCCGCGAGAATGTTGTTGCGGTACGATTGGTTGTTCCTGATGGCCTCATATGCGAACTCACCGGCGATGAGGTTGATCTGGTGTCAGATGCAGAGGGCATCACCGGTATGATCAGCGCTGTGACGCTGCGTGTTCAACCACTGGCGCATGTGAGTGTTGCTGCTCTGGCTGCGCCAACGGCCAAGGCGTTTACGGCGCTTGTGCAACTGCTGATTGCGGCCAAGCTGCCAATCTGGTCGATGATCTTCATCAGCCCGAAGATGGCTGAACTGAAGAGTGTGGCACCGCTACGTGAGCATAATGGCCATGCGGTCGAGCATCGCATAGAACTGCCACATGCATATATTCTGACACTCGCATTCCGCAGTGCCGATGCAGCGGCTCTCTATACCGCGCTCCCAGGCCTGGCGGCCAGCACCCATACCGAGATTCTTGGCAATCAGATCGCGCAGCACGAGTGGGATACCCGCTTCAAGCTGATGACGATCAAGCGCCTTGGTCCATCGCTTGTGCCAGCAGAGGTGATTGTGCCGATTGATGGATTGGCCGGAGCGCTCGATGACCTTGAGCGCCAGGTCAGCCAGCCCCTGGTTCAGGAGGGTGTGATCGTTCGGAATGGTGTTGGCGGCAAGCCAGAAGCAGTTATTCTTGGCTTTATTCCAGCCGACCAGCGTACGTTCAACTATAATTTCGTGTTCGGCCTGGCGCTGACAATCATGAAGATTGCCGAGGCGCATGGCGGGCGTCCATATGCCACTGGCATCTACTTCGCGCAGAAGGCCGATGCGGTACTTGGCCTGGCGCGGGCGGCAAAACTGCGCGCCTATAAGGCGCAGGTCGATCCCGCTAATATTATGAATCCAGGCAAGGTATTTGGTGGTGGGCTGGTCGGCGCGGCGCTGACTGCGGCAAGCGCGATTGAGCCAATTGTGCAGCGCTTCGGCAACGCCGCCCCGGTTCAGGTCGGTGAGCGCATTCCCGATAAGCCAGTGCGTGATATTCCCGGCGATGTGGCCTGGTACGCCTATGCCTGTTCGCAGTGCGGCTATTGCGTTGATGAGTGCGATCAGTTCTATGGGCGCGGCTGGGAGAGCCAGAGCCCACGTGGCAAGTGGTTCTGGTTGCGTGAACATATGGAGGGGCGTGCCGAATGGGATCAGCGTATGGTCGATACCTTCCTGGCCTGCACAACCTGCGAGCTGTGTAATCTGCGCTGCTCGGCAAACCTGCCGATCGAGCCATCCTGGATGAAGTTGCGTGGGCAACTGGTTCAGGAACAACAACAGATGACCTTCCCGCCATTCGAGATGATGGGTGCCGCACTCGCGGCAGAGGGCAACATCTGGGCGGGCTATCGCAAGGATCGCGATGCCTGGTTCCCAGAGGATCTGAAGCAGAAGCATGGGTCAGAACATAAGGCCAGTGCCGTCTATTTTGCCGGATGCACCGCCAGCTATGTCGAGCACGATATTGGTATCGCCAGCGTACGCCTGCTCGACGCAGCCGGAGTCGATTTCACCTATCTTGGGCAGAAGGAGAACTGTTGCGCGACACCAATGCTGGTGGCTGGTCGCTGGGATCTATTCGTCGATACGATGAAGCAGAATATTGCGGCGGTGAAGGAAGCTGGTGCCGACACGGTGATCTGCTCGTGCCCGGCCTGTGACATGATGTGGCGGCATGTCTACCCGACATGGGCTACGAAGCTGGGGATCGATTACGATATTACGGCACGCCACTATACCGAGATCGTCGCCGAGAAGATCGGAACGGGTGAGTTTCAGTTCCCGCCGAACAATCTGGCACCAATCACTGTCACCTGGCATGATTCATGCCATATCGGGCGGGCATCGGGTGTGTACGAGCCACCGCGTGATCTGATCAAGGCCATCCCGAATGTCAACTTCGTTGAGATGCCATTCAATCGTGAGTGTGCACACTGCTGCGGCTCAGTACTGACGCTGATCCACGAGCCGGAGGTTGCCGCAGATATCGGCAAATCGCGTATCGATGAGGCAATTGAGGTTGGGGCTGAACAGATGTTGGCGCTATGCCCATGCTGCGAGTTCCAATTGCGTGTTAGCGCGGAGAAGCAGCATCTACCGATCGAGATCGTTGATCTCGCGCACTTTGCAGCCGAGCGGTTGGGGTTCACGCTGCCAGATCCACACCCGGAGGTGCGGGCACAGTGGGCAGTATTCGAGGCCATGATCAAGCTGATGACGCCCGAGGGATTTGCGGCGCTGATGGGCACGATGTGGCCGGAGATCATTGATGCAATGCCGCTCGGGATGGGTGCAATGATGCGTGCAATGGGCAAGGTACCGGGTGCGCTTGAGGCGATGAAGCCGATCTTTCCGGTGCTATTCCCACGGCTGCTGCCGCTCATGATGCCGAAGATCATGCCAACAATGCTGGAACGAGTTGCGGCGATGATCGCCATGCCAGACAATATGGTCAAGCAGATGCCAGATCTGATGCCAAAGGTGGTTGATCGACTGATGCCGCATATGATTGGCGATGTCGTCCCACTCGTCACCCAGCCAATGATTGACTACCTGCACCACGCAGCGCGGGCGTAACAACTCAGCCGCTTCTTCCATTCCACGGGAGGAGCGGCCATCATCCCGTCACCGCAAATCGCCCAATGATGATAATGGCTACGATATCAGCGATTATCAGGCGATTGCGGACGAGTTCGGCACCATGGCCGATTGGGAGGAATTGCTCGCTGGTTTGCACGAACGTGGTATCAAGCTCATTGTGGATCTGGTTGTCAACCATTCCTCCGATGAGCATCGCTGGTTTATTGAATCGCGGACATCCAAGGATAACCCGTTCCGCGATTATTATATCTGGCGGCCTGGCCAAGATGGCCACGAGCCAAACAACTGGGTCGCATTATTCGGTGGTTCGGCCTGGGAATACGATGCGGCGACGGACGAATACTTCTTGCATCTCTTTTCAAAGAAGCAGCCGGATCTGAACTGGGAGAATGAGCAGGTTTGCCACGAGATCTTCGCCATGATGCGCTGGTGGTTGGAAAAGGGTGTCGATGGCTTTCGGATGGATGTTATCAACATGATCTCGAAAGTTCCCGGGCTACCGAACGCACCAGTCGTCACTGCTACTCGCTACCAATCCGGGGCGATGTATTACTTCCATGGGCCACGGCTGCTAGAGTTTCTCCAGGAAATGAAGCAACAGGTTCTCTCGTTATACGATACCCTGACCGTTGGTGAAGCACCAGCTGTGACAACGGTACAGGCAATTGAGTTGACCGATGCACAAACTGGGCCGCTCAACATGCTCTTTCAGTTCGAGCATATGGATCTCGACACAGACGCCAGGCGCATGTTGGGCAAATGGGGCTTTATGGATCTTGATCTGCGTGATCTGAAGCGCTCGATCAGCCGTTGGCAGAATGATCTGGATGGCAAAGGCTGGAACAACCTGTATCTTTCCAACCACGATCAGCCACGAGCGAAGAGATCGGGATGACCAATGTGCGGTTCGATTCGATCACTGATTACCGAGATAGTGAGTCACTGAATATGTACCGGGAGTTTGTGCAGGAACGCCGCATTGATCCACAGGAAGCCATGACCATGATCTATGCCAAGGGCTGTGATAATGCGCGCACACCGATGCAATGGGATGCGAGTGATCACGCTGGCTTCACCACTGGAACGCCATGGATTAAGGTCAACCCCAACTACCAGGCGATCAACGCCAAGCAGGCTGTTGCCGATCCGCACTCAATCTTTGCCTACTATCAGCAGCTCATTCGGCTCCGCAAAGCAAACCCGGTGATCGTCTATGGCACATATGATCTCTTGGATGAAACCGATGCAACGATCTATGCCTTCACGCGCACCCTGAACGACGACCGCCTGCTGGTCATCCTGAATTTCACGAATACCATGCCTGTGTTCTCCATTCCAACCAGCATTGTCAGTGCCAACGCAGAATTACTGATCAGCAACTATCCTGTTGACTCACCCGATCTGATCAGCAATCTGACCCTGCGACCATATGAGGCACGGGTCTATCGCATTGGCTGAATAGACTCGCTTTAACTCGGGTTCCCACTGCTAGAACGACCAGAAGAGCGGCATCACAACGAGGAGCGTGACAAAGCAGGTGGCCAGGAGTCCAAGCCCAACCCGAAAGAAATCGCCGAAATCATATCCACCCGGGCCCATCATCAGAACATTCACCGGGTGCGCGATGGGCGTCAGGAATGCTGCCGAGCAGGCCATTGCAACAGCAACGGCAACGGCTTGTGGGTTGACGCCCAAATGCACAGCGGCGCTCACGGCAATCGGCCCGATGATCAGCGCCGCCACCTGCCCGCCAACAAGTTGTGTCACAACCGCCGTGAATAGCCACAGCCCGCCAATCAATGCCAGCGGCCCTGATCCAGCCAGCGCACCCGTAAACAATCGCCCGATCTGTTCGGCAAGCCCGGTCGCTACAAGGGCGGTGCCGATCGGCAAGAGCCCGGCGATCAGCACAACCACACGCCACTCAATGGCTCGGTATGCTTCCTCCATCGTCAAACAGCGTGTCAGCACCAATCCCGCCGCACCGGCCAACATGGCTTCGGCGGTTGGAACTATTCCAGCAGCAGAGAGGCCAATGACAGTGATTGTGATCGCAACAGCGGCGGCTGCCTTCCTGTCGAGTGAGCGTGGCGTCGCAAGTGGTTGGTCGAGCACGATAAAGCCTGGTTCCTGGGCGAGCGCCTGTGCCTTCTGGCGTGGCCCAACCATCAGCAGCGCATCGCCAGCTTCCAGCACGAAATCGCCAACATCGGTACGGTAGCTGCGCCCCTCACGCCACAGCGCAACGACGGTCAATCCATAGTTGGAGCGAAACCGTAGCGCCTTGACTGTTTGGCCGATTGCGGGAGCGCGTGGCCCGATCACCACCTCACTGAGCAGAACAGGCAACCCACGCAGCGCATGGTGGTTGGCTCCATTGCGCCCAATCGTCATCCCCTGGTCTTCAAGTTGGCGCACGCGATCTTCACGCCCAAGCACCAGCAGAATATCGTTGGCGTCAATCGTTTCGATTGGCGATGGAGCAATACGGGCCTCACGCCCATGCCAGATAGCCAGAACAGTTGCGCCAAGCGTTGCACCAATCACGCTCTCGCCCAAGCGCCGATGAACCAACGGCGATTCTGGGTGAACCTTCACCTCCCAGAGTCGTTCAGCCAATTGATAGGTTTCGCTCAAATCTGTGCCGCCCAATGCCGCCCGACCAACCGTCTCGCGATTGGGCAATAATCGCCTTCCAATTGTGAGCATATACAGCAGGCCAACCACAACCATCGCGCCGCCAGCAGGCAGAAAATCGAGCATCGTCAAACCACGTTGGCCCTGCGTCTGCAGGTTGCCGCTTAGAATGATGTTGGCGGTGGTAAAGAGTGTTGCCATACCACCAACGAGCGTGCCAAACGATAGTGGAATGAGCAGCTTTGAAGGGGCGATCCGGGCACGATGGGCCACATTGACGGCTGCAGGCAGCAGAACCGCCCCCGCCGCGATATTGTTCATCACCAGCGAGAGCAGTGCTCCAGCGCTCATAAACACGGCAATCAGGCGAACTTCGGTGGTGCCACCAAGCAGGGCAAGCTGATCGGCGAGCCACTGCACGACACCGACCCGCTCAAGGGCATCGGTGATCACAAATAGGCCAACGATCGTCAGTACCGCAGGGCGGCTAAAGCCAGCCAGTGCTTGTTCGGCTGGAAGAATACTGGTGAGGCCGAGGGCCAGCAGCGTCATGAGGGCAACGAGATCGGGGCGCAGCCGATTACTGACAATCAATACAATCGCGATGGCTGTGATCGCCAGCAGCAGCATCTGCTGCATTGTCAACGCGGACATGGAGGCTCATTTCCTTTGGAACACCTGCCAATCTATGCCCCAGGTGTCAGGGCAATACGCGCATTGTGCAGCGGACAGTACATAATACTACCAGCGCACCCGATGTGCATTACTTCTCATGAAAACACCTATGGTTTAACGCAAGATGAACGCGATTGGAACGTAATGTTAACGGAATCGCTCACTATATGCTCACCCGGCCATCTCAGGTTATACTCCTCACGGGTGAATGTTGGAAACTACCCAAAACGCCCGTCAGCAGTCGAACACCGACCAGCAGATCTCGTTTCGCAACCGCTGATCCTCCAGCACGAGTTCGCGAATCGCATTGGGGAGCTGTTCGCGCTGCCAACGGCACTCGAGTTGGCCGGCGCTCTCACTCTCGCATCCGAGTGCGACCGTACGCACAGCCTTGATCGCGTAGGCCGCAGCACCGAGCTCGTGTGCGGCGACATGCGCCACCACTGCCGCCTGGCCGGCAGCATATGCGGCGTGCCGAGCGGCTCCGCTTAGCGCTCTTGCCGCGGCCATGGCATGGCCACCCGCCGTGCGGGCCTGAGACATCGTGATCTCGCCGCGCACCCATGCCCGAGTCTGCTCGATCGCCTGGTGGGGCCGCGCGTCCGAGGGCTGCACCGACTCGAAGAGGTGCAGAACGTGCTCAGCGCACGCGGCCGCCCACAAAGCCAGGAGCCGATGATCGGAGTCCGTGAGCGTCCCCCCGCGGCGGATGGTGATGAAGCGGGGGTCGCGGTCTTTGGGGAGGATCATGGTTGCACCCGGCCTGTTGCATCTGCCCAACTCATCGTGTCCCGCAGGCACGGCAGAACTCCGCCCATCGACGAGTATAGCTGATTCCGATGCGGTTTGTGAAGCCCCGAATAATGTGTGGGTGTGACGTAAACTCTTGCGGCGGCCTGCGCTGCGTCCACGCGTATGGGCCGACCTACGTGTCGGCCTGCGCTGTTCCGCACTGGTTGGCGGACACATGGGTCCGCACCCGACCCTTCCAAAAGAATACGTTGCACCCATAATGTGTTCGATGATACTCCTCTTCCAAAAATGATACGGCCTCCGTTCTCTGATTCAAAGATCGAGGCATTCTCAACGCAACAAACTTGGCTCAAAGATCTTATAGAACAAACGCTTGTTCGCTTGTTCGCTTGTTCGCTTGTTCTTTCTATGATGCTACCACAGATACCAGGAGGGAACCATGAAATTGCAGCGATCCCGCACGGCGCTTGCGCTGGCGCTCGGCATCGCACTCTTCGCCTGGCTTCTCGCGCCAACGTTCCCAGAATCTGCCACAGCGCAGGTTGCGCCAACCCGTACGCCGACACCACGCCGTAGCACGCCAGTGGCCACGCCGACGCCACGCCCAAAGGTACCGACGCCAACCAAGAGCGCGGCGGCTATTGCGGCAACGGCGACGGCCGTTGCAGCTGTGCAGGCACGCTACTTTCTGAGCCTGCCCGACCCAGTGTTGTGCCGCCCTGGCGCATCAGCGCTCGAACCGGCGACGACAACGAATCCAGATCCGCGCACGAATAGTGATATTGGCCCTGGCATCTTCAGTGTCGAGACGATCTATACAAACAAGAACAAGCAGCCCTTCCGCTGGCGTTGGCGGAGGGTGCTAAACTCATCGCCCAACGGAACCCATAGTGACGCGATATATCGCGTCTGTACGCAGTCGGGCTACCCATCACATGAGGATGGACTACTAGTGACAATATGAGTATCCAGACGCACAATGATCTATTCATTTCATATGCAGACACCGACCGAGCCTGGGTCGAGGGTTATCTCAACGATGCTCTCACCCAGGCAGGCGTGAGCTATATCTCCGAGGATGCATTCGAGCTCGGTCGGCCACGCCTGCTTGAATTTGAACGGGCGATCGCGCAGAGCCGCCGCATTCTGATCCTCCTCTCGCCAGCCTACCTTGCAGATGCTCTCGATCAGTTTGCGAATGTGATCGCGCAGAGCTATGGGCTGGAGAGCGCAACCTGGCCGGTTATCCCACTCATGTTGAGCCATACACAGCTCCCGCCACGGTTGGCTGTGCTGATGGCGCTTGATGCAACAAACCCTGATGATTGGCCCAGGGTGATCGAGCGCCTGTGTGAGGCGCTGCAGCGACCGCCGCCTGGTGCATCGCCCCGCCCCAGTTGCCCATACCCAGGGATGAAACAATATGAGGAAGCCGATAGTGGGCGCTTCTTTGGGCGGGAGCGTGAGGTTGAAGAACTCACCGAGCGTCTACGAGTGCAACCATTCCAAACAGTCATCGGGCCATCGGGGAGTGGTAAATCATCGCTTGTGTTTGCAGGATTAATCCCCAGCCTGCGGAAGAGTGGCCTGTTTGGGAATGCAGCCTGGCTGGTGCGAACGATCAGACCCGGCGTTACTCCACTCCAGGTGCTGGCGTCAGCAATCGGTTCTGACCTGACTCATCCGATTGTGGCCTCGGATATCGAAGCATTACTGGCCCGAGAACAGGGTACACGCCAGTTCTTGCTGATTGTGGATCAGTTCGAGGAGCTGTTCACAACTGGAACTGCCGATGCCGTGCCCTTCCAGCAGGCAGTGCTTGCACTCGCACAGCTCCCCGGCTGTTATGTGATCCTAACAGTTCGCGCCGACTTTTATCCAGAGCTGATGGTATCGCCAGCATGGAGTGCGATACGTAATGGTCGCTATGAAGTGCTGCCACTCGATACCGATGGTATGCATCAGGCGATCACGCGCCCGGCTGAACAGATTGGCGTGTTCATCGAGTCAGCATTGGTTGAGCGGTTGGTGCTGGATGCCAGTGGGCAACCCGGTGCA
>JBBQSD010000141.1:0-15666 GCA_038214135.1 Chloroflexales bacterium
CTGCTTGACCTGCTGCCCGGCCCGATCCCGGTCCGCGCCGACCCCAACCAGATCCAGCAGGTGCTCGTCAACTTGGCGGTGAACGCGCGGGACGCGATGCCAGCGGGCGGGCTGCTGCGCATCAGCACGCGGCTGACGACCTGGTCAGACCTGGTGCAGGGGGCGGCCACCACGAGCAGCGCGGCCGTCCGCATCATCGTGCAGGACACTGGGATGGGCATCCCACCCGAGGTACTGCCGCGGATCTTCGAGCCGTTCGTCACCACCAAGGAGGTGGGCCGTGGTACTGGCCTGGGGCTGGCGACGAGCTACGGGATCATCATGCAGCACGGCGGGCATATTGCGGTAAATAGCCGGGTTGGCGAGGGTTCGGCGTTTACCATCGCCCTGCCCACCGTCGATGCGATCCCGGAGGCGGACGCGTCCCCCCCACCTATCGGCGCCCTCCCCGGCGGAAGCGAGACCATCCTGGTTGTTGAGGACGAGGGGGCGGTTCGCGCCTTTGTGGAACGCGTGCTGCGCGCGCTCGGCTACACCGTGCTCTTCGCGCAACACGGGCTTGACGCGCTCCAGCTCGCCCAGCGCGGGTTTGCGTTTGATCTGCTCCTGACCGATATGGTCATGCCGGGGCTCCACGGCAGCGTGCTGGCCGCCCGGCTCACCGCCCACCAGCCGCGCCTGCGGGTGATCTACATGTCGGGCTATGCCGCCACGCTTCCTGAGGGGCTGTTGGCGCAAGGCGTGCTACTCCAGAAGCCATTCACCGCGGGCACGCTGGCCCGGCTCGTGCGCACGGTGCTGGAGCAGGCACCAGACGCGTGATTACATCTGTGGCGACACGTCAGGCGCATCGAGGCTGATGCTATGGGCCGACGGTTCGCTCCTGACATGCACGGGTGGCCTGCGTCCGCTGATCAGTGATCAGCCCCACGCTGCCAGGTCATCAGGACATACGCAGGTGGCGGGCGTACCGCGAAGCGCGCATACATTGGTGACTGCCGCCAGCACCTCTGAGCCAGCCTGACCCCGGTGTCGCCGCCAGCTGAGCTGCAGATGTGGCTTGCGTAGCTTCACCAGTGCTTCCACGCGGCAGGTTGATGCCTACCTCGTTCGGCACCTGCCCCACCAGAGGCCGGCCTCGTGCGAAGCGCTCGGGGTGTGCGGCGTATGCGGCGTCGAGCACCTCCTGGCGCTTCGCCACCTCGTCCGCCCGACCGCTATGCACCACCTCAGGGCGCAGCAGGGCAGCCTTGTACCACTCCGCAAAGCGCCGCATCCACTCCCGAGCTGTCTGCACGCTCGCAAAGCTATTGACACATTCCGGCGTATCACGGCCAGTGCTAGTATCGGCCTAAACCGAGCAGGAGATCCGATCTCTCCCTCGATCGGATCTCCGAATAGATAGGTGCGAGTCTGGCTCTCCCTCAGCCCAAAGCACGCGCTAGCACATAGGGGGATATCGGCGTAGTAGGCTTTGGTGTCCGCCAGGCTGCGCAGCGGGCTAAAGATCACATCGGCGATGCGGGCGGCGCGGTCGCGCCCATTGTCCGACTGGTCAGCTTGGATTATGACCGGGTGGCCCTGGGGCGGGCGCGCCCCTAGAACCATTGCGCCGCGTGATCGAGCGCATGGATCTGCTCAGTGTCGGGCGCGCCAGGGGCACGGGCCGCATCCTCCCAGCTATCCCAGAGCTGTTTGATCAGCGCGACAAACTCGTGCGCCCGGTCGTAGCGCGTGGCGTGGTCGAGGTGCTTCTCTTTACTGAAGTACAAAGCGATGTCGTCGCCGGCGATGGCCAGGCGTCGGCCCAATCTCTAGAGCACCTGATGTCGGCGCTGATGAATGGGCAGAGCGGGACGACGGCGCGCCCACGCCGTTTCTTTCGTCAGTATTGACAATTATCAGATATACTGATAATATGTCGCTATGACTATGACGATGGATTCTTCACACACACCTTTGCCTGGCCCCGAACTGCCAGCGCCGCTCACCGTCTGGCTCAGCTACCTACTGCGCCAGGCGACCCTACGCGCACAAGGCAACGTCGCCGAGGCACTTGCCGCTGCTGCGCTCCGCCCCCCGCACAACGCGGTGCTGACCATGCTCGCCGACGGGCCGCTCTCCCAGGTTACGCTCTCAGCTCGCCTCCAGACCGACCGCACCACCATGGTGGCGATTATCGACGAGCTTGAGGCCTGGCAGTTCGTCGAGCGTCGGCGCAACCCCGGCGACCGGCGCGTCCACGATGTGACCCTGACTACGTTGGGTGCCGAGCGCTTGGCCGTTGCCCACGCCGCCGTCTTTGCCGCCGACGACATCTTTTTTGCCGCGCTCAGCGAGCCGGAGCGAGCAGCCCTGCGGGCCATGCTGCTCCGGCTGATCGCCGCCCACGACGAGCGCCAGCCCTAACCGCACGGGCGCAACTTCGCCGGGTGTGCGGTTCCTGACCGCACGCCAGCCACGCGCTACGCCCGCAGACTGGAACCTACTGCCCCGTGGTGCCCAGCGTGGCCCACGGCCAAGGAGCACGCATGAGCACCACCCACCCCATGGACGGCAAGGTCTGCCTTGTCACCGGCGCAACCTCTGGGATCGGCCTAGTGACCGCGCGCGTGCTGGCCGAGCGCGGCGCGACGGTGATTATCGTTGGCCGGAGCCAGGCGAAGAGTGCCGCCACCGTAGAGCAGATCACCAGCGCCACTGGCAACCCCAAGGTGTCATACATGCTGGCCGATCTCTCCGCACAACATGCCGTCCGACAGCTCGCGGCCCAGGTTCGGGCAGAACACCCGCAGCTGCATGTGCTGATCAACAACGCCGGAGCCGTGCTGCTCCGCCGCGAGGAGAGCGTTGACGGGATCGAGATGACCTGGGCGCTCAACCACCTGGCGTACTTCCTGCTCACCGACCTGCTACTCGATACGCTGAAGGCCAGCGCGCCGGCGCGGGTGATCAGTGTCGCCTCCAACGCCCACGAGCGCGGGCGGATCAACTTCGACGACCCGCAGCGGGCCACCGGGTTCAGCGCCTACGCCCAGTCGAAGCTGGCCAATGTCTTGTTCACCCGTGAGCTGGCCCGGCGCCTCGCTGGCAGCGGTGTGACAGCCAACGTGCTCCACCCCGGCGTGGTGGCCACGAGCTTTGGCACCAACAACGGCTGGATCGGCCGTGCGCTGCGGCCGCTGTTCAACCGCGGCTCGATCAGCCCCGAACAGGGCGCGCAGACGATCCTCTACCTAGCGTGCGCCCCTGAGGTCGGGCAGATCAGCGGCCAGTACTTCTACCAGTCGCGCCCCATCCCATCCGCGTCGGCGGCCCAGGACGACGCTGCCGCCCAGCGCCTCTGGGCGCTCAGCCAGCGCATGATGGCAGCTACGGCATGATCCCCGCATCCAACACACCGCGCCCTTATAGGCCCAAACAGAGCAGAGGAGTCTATGCGACTTAGTATCTTCGGGGCCACTGGTCCGACCGGGCGGTGCCTGGTAGCGCAGGCCCTCGCGCGCGGGCACAGCGTCACCGCAGTCGCCCGCTCGCCCGAGCGAATGAGCCTCAGACACCCGCAGCTACAGGTGGTGCGGGGCGATGTCACCGACCCCACAACCATCGCGGCGGCCATCGCCGGGCACGACGCGGTGCTCTCCGCCCTCGGCGCCCCCGTAGGCCGCGCGCCGGTAAGCCTTTACTCGTGCGGCACAGCGAACATACTCGCCACGATGGCCCAGCACAGCGTGCGCCGAATCGTCTGCGTCTCGGCCGGCGGCACACACCCAGGGAAGGACCCGAACAACCCGATCTTCTTCGAGTATGTGGTGGCACCCCTGCTCCTGGGGCGGATCTTCGCCGATATGCGCCGGATGGAGGTTCTGCTGATGGCCAGCAACACCGACTGGACCATCGTCCGCCCGCCAGCCCTGCGCGACACCCCGCCCACCAAGATCTACCGGGTAGCGCCCACCTACAGCCTGCCGAGAGGCTGGCAGATCGGCCGGGCCGACCTGGCGGACTTTATCCTCGACACGCTCGACGACAACGGTTACCATCGGCAGGCCCTGGCGGTCGCCTACTGATTACGAGCGTGGCACATATCGCATCGAAAGGGGCAACAACCATGAGTCGAAGACGGATTCTCATCGGTGGCGCGGTGACGCTTCTAGCGGTCGTCATTGTGGCGGCGTACTGGTTTCTGAGGCCGCAGGCACCGCCCGAACCCGCGCAGCCGCTGGCCTACGCTGGGCAGACCTGGACGGTCTTCCGACCAGAGGTGTTCGATGTGGTGGTGGAGGGCAACCGCATGCGGCTTACCCTCCACCGCGTGGCGCGTTGGGCCGGGAACGGGCAAGGCGGGCTGGTCTACCAGGAGGCCAGCGGCGACTTCCGGCTCACCGCCACGGTTCGCGCCCGGCGGGCGAGCGATCCTACGCAGACTGTCTCCTCGATCGTGAGCCTGGGCGGGCTGACCGCACGCAACCCCGCTGGCGCCGACCAGGGCGGCCGCGAGAACTATGTCCATATCGTGGTCGGCAATACGCCCAGCGGGGTTGGGGTGGAGACCAAGACGACGGTCGAGGGAGCCACGAGTTACGAGGCGGTGCCGGACGCATCCGGCGATGCGGAGCTGCGCATCTGCCGCATCGGCAGCAACTTTCACCTGTACAAGCGGTCGGTCGGCGCAACCACCTGGGTGCTGGCGGCGACCTACGAGCGCCCCGACCTGCCGGAGCGCCTGCAGGTGGGTGCCAATATTTACTCGGTGCTGAACCCCGACCTCCAGGTGCTCATCGAGGATCTGCGCGTGGAGGCCGCCCCGGACAAGGCCGCCTGCGAGCAGGGCTGATAGGCGAGCGCCGCTGCTGAGCTTGCGAATGGGCTGCTACCCCGCGATCAGCGGCCCAAACAGCAGCGCGCCGAGGCGGAGAACGCCCCAGAGCGCCAGCGCCAGCAGCAGCACGGCGCGTGGCGCGGCGAGGGCCGAAGCAAGGGCGCGCTGCGTCAGCGCGGCCCGCGTGCGCAGGGCGAGAAGCTGATTCCCGAGTGCGTAGAGCACCTCTCGATAGGATCGCGGATGACCACCCATGGCTGCTTGTCTCCGTCATTCGGCGTCTGAGGCAGCGCCCCTCATTGCACGCTGCTCGGCACAGGCACTCTTTATGGCGGCAATGCACAACAATGCACATGGCAGATGCACAACGCTGTGGACTGACAAAGCCAGGCATACGGCGTACAGTACGACCACAGCGACAGATTGAAAGGTAGGCAAGTGTGTCGGAGAGTAACCGGACTAACCATACCATGATTCCAGGTAGCAAGGAGCGTCACCTATGACCCTGACCATCACCCATATTGGCACGGCGACCATGCTGCTCGAAATCGGATCGCTTCGCCTTCTTACGGATCCTGTGTTTGATGCTGCGGGCGGACGATACTCCTTTGGCTGGGGTACGGGCTCGACCAAGCTGACCTCACCCGCTCTGTCGGCCAATCGTCTTGGCGCCATCGATGCCGTGCTGCTCAGCCATGATCACCACGACGATAATCTGGATGCGGCGGGGCGCGCCTTGCTGCCACACGTGAAGCGCGTGTTGACCACGCTCTCGGGAGGCAGGCGGCTGGGCGGCAATGCAGAAGGGATGCGGCTCTGGCAGAGCACCATGCTGGTCTCTGGCCAGACACAGGTGAAGGTCACCGCCACGCCCGCCCAGCATGGCCTGCGCATCACACGCCCGCTGGCTGGCGAAACGATCGGCTTTGTGCTGGAGTGGGAAGGACAGCAGAACGGAGCGCTCTACATCACTGGGGACACGATCTACTATCGTGGCATTGATGAGGTCGCGGAGCGCTTCTCGATCGGCGTGGGAGTCTTCCACATGGGACAGGCCCGATTTCCTATCACGGGCCCGCTGCGCTTTACCATGGATGTCCGAGATGGCGTGAAGGCCGCGCGAGCCTTACATGCACAGACGATCATCCCCATCCACTATGAGGGCTGGAAGCATTTCCATGAGGGCAGGGCGGCGAGCGAGCCTTCGCCGCCGCCGGGATGGCCGATCGGGTGCGCTGGCTGCGCATAGGCCAGCCCACGGCTATCGACATCTGACGCTCCAAAATCGGACTAATCATATTATGGTACTTACATGAGCAACACGGACTCAAGCGATTCTGGAGATCATGATGGCTCAGAGCGGCTTAGGGCCCTAAGCCGCTCTGAGATAGCGGCGCGCCAGGCGACGGCCCCCATGGCAGCCGAGCGGCGGCGCTGGCAGGTGCCCGGTCTGCTCGCCGACCGGGCACCGATAGCCGAGATTGCCGCCGCGACTGGCTACCGCCCGCGTACCATCCGTGAGATCGCCATGCGTTACTGCGATCAGGGCGCTCCAGCCCTTGCCGATCAGCGGGCGCAGAGCGTGGGCGCGCCGCCGGTACTCACCGCTGCGCTCCAGCACGAGCTCTGGGACGCACTCCAGCGCCCGCCGTCTGCGGGCGGGCGCTGGACGGGCCCGAAGGTGGCGCGATGGATCGCCACGAAGACGGGCAAGCCCGCCCATCGCCAGCGGGGCTGGGAGTATCTTCGGCGGTTTGAAGGTGCCGCCGAGCCGATGCGCGACCTTCGGCACACCACGCACGCGGATGCCGGCACCGAGGATGGGGCTGCACGATGCCCTACAGATCAGTGAGCGGGCCACATATGCGCCTCCCGCACAGACACCATGCTATACGCGGGTGGACACACGACAAGCCGCAGCACTGTAGAGAGTCACTGCATATAGGGGTAAAGTAAGCGAAGACTCTGTTGGTTAAACCGAATTTTAACATTCGATCCATGGACTATCAAGGTGACCCACCCTTTGGTGCAAGTGCTCCGAAGGGTGTCATCCGCAGCCGTCCCATTGGCTTCCCGCGCAGCCACACTAGAAAGCGGCTCAAATTGATCGCAACAGCGATCAGCATATGTTGAAGGCTGGTCTTCGCCAGACCGACATAGCGGGTTCGGCGCAGATAAAAACCTCTCGTCGCCTGTGAGATCGTGCTCTCGCTTCCCGAGCGAAGCGTATACTGTGTGCGAAAGTCGTTCGTTTGCTGGCGTTTGCGTGCTGCCTGAAGCGCAACCCACTGCTTTTTCGGCCGAAAGGTTAATTCTCGCGGTTCGCTCTTGGCCTGCGTGCAGCTGCTGCGATCCGCACATCCCAGACAATCGCTTTTCTTGAAACGGACGCGAATGGCATCTTGTCCTGTGATGTCCACGCCCGCTTTCCACTGCACACTTCGTTGTCCACGGGATCTGAGTAGCAATGGAACGAAAACTATAATAATCGATAGCAGGTACACTGGCTCCGCAGAACACGCCCTCTACCATACTCATATCCTCGTTGCGACCGTGTTGGGGGCGGCGAAGGGGCGTAGTTCACCGCGAAGCACCGCCGCATCCTCGACAAATCGGTAGCGTCCCAACATGTGGATGTGGTGGTTCGCCAGCGGCGAGAGTCGGGCGACATCGGCGGGCCGTGTGCCAATCCCCTGCACCTGGAGCTGCGACAGCGCCGCGTCCATATACTGGGTATTCCACAGCACGATGATATTGACCATCAACCCGAGCGCTCCCAATTGATCTGCTTGGCCTTCGCGGTAGCGCTGGCGCAGTTCTCCGCGCTGCCCGTGAAACAGCGCTCGTGCGAGACGGTGACGCCCTTCGCCCCGATTGAGTTGCGTCAGGATGCAGCGGCGATAGGTTGCATCATCCAGGTAGCGGAGTGCGTACAAGGTCTTTGCCACCTTGCCCAGCTCGCCAATCCCCCGTGCAAGCGTGGAGAGCTTCCCGCTGCCCTGCATAGTTCGCAGGAGATTGGAGGCGCTCACGGTGCCGAGTTTCAGCGACCCGGCGATGCGCACCATGTCATCCCAATTGTGATGGATGAGCGCGGTATTAATCTGGTGTCGCGCCACGCCTTGCAAGGCCCCATAGTCGGCGCGCGGGTCGATCCGCCAGAAGCGTGCCGCACCGATGTCGGCGAGGCGCGGGCTGAACTGGTAGCCCAGGAGATGAAACAGTCCGAAGATGATGTCGGAGTAGGCCGCGGTGTCGGCCATCATCTCGATGGGCTGCAACTGCGTCTGTTGCTCCAGCAAGCCTTCCAGCAGATACGGCCCCTCGTGAACCGTGCCAGGAATGACAATGCCATGGAAGCCTGTGAATTGATTACTCGCGAAGTTGTAGTAGGTGACGCCGCGCTCGACATGGAAGTATTTGCTGTTCGGCCCTGCGTTGAGGGTCCGCACCGGCACCACGAAGCGCAAGCCATCCGCCGACGCTACTTCACCGCCACCCCACGCCTGTAGCAATGGAACCTGGGCTTGGGCATCGACAAGTGCGCATTCGCTTGGCTCAGCGTGTCCGCGCGAATATAGTTCTGCTGCACCCATGCCAGTCGCTCGCGGGTCAGCGCTTTCACATCTGCCCGCACCACCGGTTCTAATCCAATGTTACAGGCTTCCGCGATCAGCACCGCGCAGATGCTCAGATGCAGATCGTCCGCACGGGCATGCTGCTCGCTCACATGCGTGAAGGCATCGGCAAATCCGGTAGGCGCATGGATATCAAGCACCGCATCAGGGAGGTCAACCTGCGGCAGCATGGCCGTGAGCATTGCTCTCCATATACAGGTAACCTGCCAGATCTGGAGGCAGCGGAAGAAGTAGCCGGCATTGGTGCAGGATCATCCGCACACCTGGCGCGATTGAGATGTCGCTCGTGAGAAAGTCAAGGAGCCGTTGGCGCGATGAGGAACAGCTGTTGCTGCTACGGCCCGCATCAGGCAGCGCCTGGGGCAGTCACTTCCAGAGGGAAGTATTGACGGCCTCAACCTGCCACCACGCTGGACTCCACTGGCCGATGATTGCCAGCCAGATGGCCCTGACGAGATCACGCGTTGTCTCGATCGGGAGTTCACGTGCGCGGCATAAGCTGTGTACCATGGTACACAGGGAATACCACACCACAACGCCCAGGTTCATCGCCTGGGCGTTCGTGTATCTGCTCCGGGATAGTGGCCTATTGCCCTGGCGCTCGGTAGACCGGGCTCCGCTTTACTGCAACGTCGACTTCTTCGGGTGTCATCAACACAATGGTTTTGACGGTGGTGACACCGCCGGAATTGACGGTGAGGGCTAATGCCGTTGCTGCGGCATTATCGGGCAAATCAATAATGACATAGAGATCAGTGTCGCCAAAGGCATAATAGAATGTCTCTAACGAGCCACCGAGTGATTGCGCCGCCTGTGCAACCACTGCACGACGAACTGACCCGCCTTCACGAATCAAGCCCTGCACACCATCGCCGACGTAGTTGGCCTCGAAGAGATACTTTGGCATGAGATCTTCCTTCCTCATGACGTGCAGCTGACCAAAGGAGCGCGACCATAGGTGCTCGTCACACCTCCAACTGCGATGTTTTGATTATAGCGCATAGAACTGCTTTCCATATCAGTAGTATGACCAGATCGACTACCTATCTTCCGCCGAACGAAGCGATAGACGTCAACCCATATCGTGTGTGAACCATGGTTCACAGAACCTGAGAAGACCCCAGATCGAGCGACCGACGCCGTTGGCGGTTCCACGCACCGAAGGAGAAGGTTTCAGTCATCCCGTACTCCTGCGCCGCATGGTTGGATAGTGTCGGTTTCTGTGTCGCTTTGTGTGGATCGAATTGTAGCAGAAACCGCCACCGAGCGTCAATCCACATCGAGTTTAATAGCATCAGACAAGACGAAGCGGCCAATATGGCCACACAACAAGGAGAACGACCATGATGAACCCATCGAGCGAACTGATCAGTGCCCAGATCGTCAACCGCATGCAGCGTAAGGGTGTTGAGGTGGTGGAGAGCCCATTTGAGCGTGAATGGCAACCAGGGCCATTTAGCCGGTTGGTGATTGCGCTGTGGCGGGCGCTGCGGCAGATAGGGGAGCGCGGCACGGCTTGTGCAACCGAACAGAGCGACGGCGAGCAAGTTCCCATACTATGATAGTGTACCAGCTAGTTTGCTCAACACGATGCGGTGGATGCTGCGGGTGGAGGCGGGTGGAGGCGTTCTGGTGTGGGCGTTGGCATGGCACTTCTGCTAGGGCTAACGCTGCCAGGCTTAGCAACAACGCAAGCTGAATCCGGATCGTACTTTGGAACAGAAGCCCAGGTTAGCAGGCGCTGTTGCGTTGAACCAAATGTGTGATGTGATGGTGATTGGCGTTATACAGAACGTCGATTACATCGTACACCCACGAGCCTTCGCACCACGCAAAACGTGAAGTTGATCTGCGCTATACAGCAGAACACTTAGCACTGCGGTATAATACATGGGCAATTGCAGAATGAGGGAGGTAGCGATGAGTACAACGACTGATATACGTGTTGATAATCAGGGACGTTTAGTGCTCTCAACACGTCTTGCTCACCTCCTTGGGTTGGTGCATGGCATGACGCTTGTGGTAGAAGAGGAGACACCTGATGCTACATACATGCGAATTCAAAAGTCCCATACACCCTATATCGAGAAGCAAGGAGTGTTTGTTATTCCTGCACAGCTTGGTGCATTCACCTCCGATTATGTGAGCGACGTTCGCGAACAGCGCCTTGATGATCTCTGGAGCGATCATGCGCGTTCTGCTTGATACATCGGTGTTTGTTGCTGCAATGGTTGAATCACACCCAGCTCATGAGCGTGCATTGCCCTGGTTGCAGCAAATACATGCACATACGCTCGATGGGTTCGTGGCAGCACATTCTCTTGCGGAAATCTATGCTGTACTCACGCGACTACCGATTCAACCACGCATTACCCCTCAGATTGCACACGAAATGGTAACTCATAATATTACGACTATTTGTACGATTGTAGCGCTCTCAGCGGCTGATTACACATCGTTGCTCACTGGTCTTGCTCAGACGGGTTTGGTTGGTGGGATCGTCTATGATGCAATCATACTCTCTGCTGCACGTCAAGCAGGAGTCGATAAAGTAGTGTCGCTGAATGCTCGTGACTTCCGCCGTATCGCTCCCGATCCACCCGATTGGATTATTGAGCCATAGTACGCAGCTGCATATTCGTACACAAAGGCCAAAATACATCCATTGTTCAACAAGGGCTTTAGCCCTTTAGGAAGCAGCACGCGGTAGTACTTCAATTCGCTTGCACCATCCCAACCAACTGTGATGACACGATACGTTCCGTAGGCATCATACAGGGGGTTGCACAGCGGCAGATGAAGTCAGCGCCAGCGCCGCGGCCACGGCCTCTTCCAGTGTCAGCTCATGGCCCGCCGCGAAGGCCGCATCGAAAGCGGTGTCACCGAGGGTGGTGCGTGCAGTCGCCTGTGCGTGTTGGAGTAATGCCGTATCAAGCCGCGGGAGGCTGAGAAATGGCGGCGTGACCCGTTTGCCAGCCGTGCGTGGCTCGATTGCGGCAATTGCACCCCAGATTCGCGCGGCCTGTGCCGCAGCAGACATCACCTCGATTTCATGGGTGAGCAACAAGCCAGAGATGGCAACTACCAGCGCGGCCTCGCGCGCCAGCATATTCTCGCGCCACGTTTGGAGGAGGGTGATACTCTCACCGTAGTGCTGGGCGGCTGTGGCGCGATCATCCTGAAGTAGTGCTGTGATGCCAGTGCCGAGGAGCGCAACGCCCGTCAACAATGGATTTTCAAGCCCGCGAAAGAGTATAAGACCCTTTCGAAAGGATTCGTGTGCATTCGTGTAATCATTACTGCTGAGCTGTAGGATACCAAACGCATAGTAAATCTGTGGCAAAACATAGGAAAGATTGTCCCGGTAGGCCATCACTAAACTCTCACGCAATAACGCTTCAGCGATATGATCAGCACCTTGCTGATGAGCGATCCACGCTTGCAACTTAATCGCGCCAAAATACATTATTAGGCTTGATTCGGCGCGTAAGTGCGGCAGGCTCTCCTCAAGCAATGTAGCAGCACGGATGTCTTCACTATTCCAATAGAGCGCATCCGCAAGTACAGCGCAAACATAATGGTGGCTACTCCTACTTTGCAGAGCCTCACTTAACAGGCATTCCTCGTACTTACGTATGGCCATAGCATACTCGCCTCGAAAATAGTACGTGCGGCCAATTGCTACTAGTGCCCATGCAGCACGTTCTTTGTTCCCAGCCAAACGTGCGCGATGAAGGCTTGCCTCTTCAAGCGCCAGTGCTTGCATCAGATACCCAGTGAGATGCTTCAGAATACCGAGAAGGTTAAGCGCTTCGGAACAGCCGCGATGATCACCCAACGCCTCATAACACGCCAGCATTTCTGTCAGCAACAATTCGGCACGGCGAAAATCGCCACTGAACAGCGCAATGTTTGCTGCTGTACCGATGACCTTTGCATACAGCGAGGAATTCGTTGATCCACGTGAAGAAGCAAGAGCGGTTTCAAGCCAGCGAAATGCTTCGTGTAGCGGTCGGAGATTAATCCAAAACAAAAGTAGTGCAGCAGCCAATCGGAGTGCAATATCCGAAGTGCCAGATGCGCCAGTGGCCCAAGTAAGTGCAACCTGGATATTATCAAAGTCGGCGATCAATCGTCGATTCCAAAGCGCCTCGGTTGGCTGAAAATTATGCGTCTCGGCCTCCTCGGCCAATGCGCAAAAATACTCCGCATGGCGGTTGGCCACTATTTGTACATCAGGACTAGCTGCAAACAGCTCACGCGCATATTCACGGATTGTCTCCAGTTGACGGAAGCGCGGTGTGCCATCTGGCCCAGCCTCCTGGCGGATCAAGCTATGATTCACCAGCCCTTGTAGCCCATCCAGCACGGCGATCCCTAAGTCACCATCGATATCGCAAATCGCCTCGGCTGCCTCCATCGTCCAGCCGCCCACAAACACTGCTACTCGTCTCAACAATTGCTGCTCAGCGGGTGTCAGGAGTTGGTAGCTCCAATCGATGGTAGTTCGTAGCGCTTGTTGGCGGGCGGGCAAATCGCGGGCACCACTGGTCAACAAGCGCAAGCGCTCCCCAAGCCGGGCCAGCAGTGCTTCTGGGGTGAATATCTTGACCCGTGCTGCCGCGAGTTCAATCGCCAGCGGCAATCCATCCAAGCGGCGGCAGATCTCGGCTACGGTAGGCGCATTCACTTCAGTTAACTTGAATGTTGGCTGCATGGCTTGTGCCCGCGCAACGAATAGCTGGACTGCGGAATAGCCGCTTGGGGATGCCTGTCCTGTATGGCTTGGCATGCGTCGGTCGTCGGCTGGCGGGACTTCCAGTGGCGGTACGGGGTATTCATATTCGCCCGAAAGGCGCAGTATAACCTGGCTGGTCACCAGAATAACCAAGCGCGGTGCCGCACGCAGCAATTCGGCAACGAGCGCGGCGGCCTCCAACACATGCTCGAAATTGTCGATCAGCAGCAGCATGTGTTTGGACTGAAGATATGCTTGCAATCGCTCCTGAAGGGTCATTCCGACCAACTCGCGTACACCCAGCAGATGGGCAATTGTCGGCACTACTTGCTGGGGCGACTGCAGCGGCGCGAGATCGACAAACACAACCCCATCGGCATATGAATCAGCCAGGTCCGCACGAGCCCAGGATGGACAATACGCGCTCCTGGCTGGCATCTGCAGAGATGGTCAGATGCTTCGCTTCACTCAGGATGACAGCCAGGAGCGCAGCACCCATTGGGTCTGGCACCCCGCCTGTGGCCAATTCTCACCAGACATACTATCGGCCAACGCTTAACGGCTACAGTATCACTGTCAATTGACAGGCCAATCTTACTATTTTATAATACGAATTACTGATACGAATTACTGGAATTTGATAGTAGAGCATGAGCGATTCAAACCGCAGGCGTCGACCTACCCAAGCCGATGTTGCCAAGCGTGCCGGTGTCTCACAGACAACCGTCTCATTGGTGCTGAACAACAGCGCCATGATGACGGTGCCAGAAGAGACCCGTCAGCGGGTGATCGCAGCAATGCAGGCACTCAGCTATATTCCCGACCGGACGGCACGTAGCCTGCGGACACGTAAAACCTACTCGATTGCCAGCATCATTCCAGATATTACCAACCCGTTTTACCCAGCTTTCGAGCGCGGCATCCAGGATATTGCCGATCAGAGCGGCTATGATCTGATCACCTACAACACTGATGGTGTGCTGGAAAAAGAGCAGCGTTGTTTGCGCTCGCTACAGCAACGCCAGATCGACGGTATCGTTGCCGTGTTCTTTCATCTGACAGCTCGCGATTTGCTGCCGCTGCTTGAAAGCGGTATTGCGATCGTCCGACTTGAGGCGGTACGGAAGCAGGCTGGTATCGAGCCGCTTGACAATGTCTTTGTTGATAATATCGCTGCGGCGCGCGTGGCAGCTGAATACCTGATCGAGCGCGGGCACCGACGGATCGGAATCATTGCTGGACAACTCGGCCCTGGCCAAACACGCTTACTTGGCTATCAAGCCGGGCTAGCGGCCCATGGGTTCCCAGTCGATCAGAAGCTTATTCAGATCGGTGATTTCACAGTTCAGAGCGGCATCTCCTGTACAAACATGCTGTTGGCGGTCAACCCACGGCCAACAGCTATCCTGGCAGCGAACGATCTGATGGCGATGGGAGCACTTAGTGCAATTCACGCCGCTGGTTTGCATGTGCCCACAGATATCGCGGTAGTTGGGTTTGATGACATTCAGTCAGCAGCGCTAGTAAGCCCACCGCTAACAACGATCAGCCTGTTCCAGGAGCAGATCGGCAGACGTGCTGCAGAAATGTTGCTTGAACGGCTCAGTGGCAGCGCGCCAGCCGGTGGGCGTAGCGAGGAGTTGCCAGCCACTCTGGTCGTTCGTGAGTCGGCCTGATTAGTTGTTGCGTAGAGAGGAGGCATACACCGATTCCTAGCTATCGAAGGATATCGACCATCAACGTCGGGACTGATTCGTCAAAGGAGACCAAAGGAGGCACCCGAATGCGAAAAATGATGACACATATACTGGCCAGATTACTGCTCCTGGCGCTGGCGCTGGCGTCCTGTGGCAGCCCTCCAGCTACCGTCGCACCGACAAATCCGCCCGAACAGACGGCCCCCACGACCATTGCGCCGACCAGTGCTGCAGCTCCAGGGACAGAAAAAGTCACGCTGAGCTTGTGGATCTTTGAGGGTGAAGAGGCATTTCTGCCGCGCCTTAAAGAAGCATTCGAGGCAAAGTACCCCAATATCGCGCTTGAGATCACCGAAATCCCTGAAGATCAGTATGTCACCAAGATTGACACCGCGCTAGCGGCCAACGAACCACCCGACATTGGTTTCGTTTATGGTGGGCAACAGCGCTGGTTGAAGGCGAGTAAATTCCTACCGCTGGATGAACTCTTCAAGGAGAAGGGCATTAAACCCGAGAATTACAACCAGAATGCAATGTCGCTCTACTGTGCCTATGAGGGCAAGAATTACTGCGTCGGCTCATACACTGGTGCAGTCCTGCTGTTTTACAACAAAGACATGTTTGATGCCGCCGGGATCAGCTACCCATCAGCATCCGAACCAATGACCGTCGAGCAGTATGCCGATCTAGCAAAGCGCCTGAGCAAGCCCAATGACGATATTGCCCAACGCGTATGGGGTGGTTCGGCAGGCAATACCTGGTGGTATATGG
>JBBQSD010000142.1:0-15450 GCA_038214135.1 Chloroflexales bacterium
TATAATGGACCCCATAATCTAGACAGTCATCCATGAAAGGTTCCGTTCGAACACGCTATGAAAAAGGTTTACACATCCACGTTCAAAGCGCAGGTGGTATTGGAACTGTTCAAGGATCTGAAAACGGTTCCGCAACTCGCCGCTGAATATGGGATCGCCCCAACGGTCTTACGCGAGTGGAAGGCTGCGGCATTGAAGGGCTTACCAGAGGTCTTCTCGACTCGTGATTCGAGCGTGGCGATGCAAGCCGCCTACGAGCAGCAATTGGAAGCGCGCTCTAGCGAAATTGGTCGCCTCACCACGCACGTCAATTTTTTGAAAAAAAGTTGCCCAGTTGCGCCATACGGAGCGACGGGCGTTGGTAGAAACCGACCTTGACGCGCTCCCACTCCAGGTTCAGGCGGATCTGCTGGGGATCAGCCGCAGTAGTCTGTACTATCAGCCCAGCCCGCCACCACCGGAGGAAGTGGCAATCACGCATCGCATTGATGCCCGGTATACCGCACATCCCTTGTATGGGTCGCGCAAACTGACGGTTCTCCCGACTGAGGAGTTCGGGTCACGCAATCGCAAGCGCATCCAACGGTCTATGCGCGAGATGGGGATTGCCGGGATTGTCCCTGGTCCGAACCTCAGCAAACGACAGGCGCAAGCTGGTATCTATCCCTATCTGTTACGCGGCATCACCGCGCAGCATCCGCACCATATTTGGGGCTGTGATATCACCTCTATTCGCCTTCGTGGCGGGTAGCTGTATTTGGTGGCGATTATCGATTGGTAGAGCCGCTCTGTGATCAGTTGGCAATTGGATGATACGTTGGAGCTAGGGTTTGTCTTGGAGGCGATTGCCGGTGCTCGTGCATTGGCATTGCCAACGATCTGGAATACCGATCAGGGCAGCCATTGTACGAGCCCCCAGGTGATTGAGCCGTGGCTGGCCGCAGGGGTGCAGATGAGTATGGACGGCAAAGGCCGCGCACGCGACACTATCTTTACGGAGCGCTTCTGGCGCAGTTTGAAATACGAGGAGGTGTATCTCAAGGAGTATGACCGCCCACGTGAAGCGCGTGCAGGGATCGATCAGTATATTCAGTTTTATAATCGGGAGCGACCGCATCAATCATTAACCTATGATCGTCCCATCGACTGGTATCAGCGTTAAAGCGCTGAAGGCCAGAACCAGCGCGGGCCTGCCGGACTGAAGCCCCCACAGCCAGCTGCGCTGGACCATCAGGTGCCCCTCCTCCTCGACGATCTGCCCAACCACGACCCAACGGTCGCGGATGACGCCGCCAACCAGAACCTCTTCCTGGGTCTGGGTGAAGCCCAGCGACGCACGCACATCGGCTTGGGTTTCAGGCGCAAGTTCGGCCAACCGGCGATACGCCTGGATCAGCAAGTGGATGCGTGCCAGCCGATCAAGCAGGAGCGATTGCCAGCCATCGCCAGAGACGGCGATACTGCTGGCATCGCGCAGCATACGGGCCACACCCGGTGCTTGGGCGTCGACCATACGCGCCGCCATGGTGTCGAACGCGCCCGGCGCACGCGATTGCAGATCGGCCAGCCCGGCACGCAGCTGATCGTAGAGCCAGCGGTCGAGCTCGGCCAATCCAGCGGCGACCCGGCTCTCGCGGGCTGCCGCTCGGCGCTGTTGGGCAGCGCTATCGTCTTCATCACTCTTGGCCTTCTCCTGGCGTTCGGCGCGACGTATCGTCCGTTCGGTGCGCGTGGCGAGCCACTCGCTCACCCAAGCCGGCGGTGGCTGCTCGGCAAACCGGCCAGGCTGCTCGACATACAGCAGCAGTAGCCCGAGCCATGTTTACAGGGAAACTTGCGGCTAGGGCAGGAACAGCGGAAGGCCGGCTCGCTCAGGTCGATCTGCGTGCGGTAGGGATCTTTGGCGCTGCCCTGGCACTCGCCCCACAGCGTGGCTCCGTTGCGTGCGACCTGTAGCCAGGCACGCGCAGCAGCAAGCGGGCGGGCTGCTTTGGCGGATGCAGTATCCGGCGCAAGCGCCAGAATCTGCTCGGTGGTAAGATGCTGGTCCATAGTTCTCGTCGCATGCTCAGGCAGATCAGCAACCTTGGGAGGAATTCGGGACGTTTGCCCGCGCAACCTATACTTGTGTAAAATGCTATGCTGAGGATAGCACAGCTCTGTGACAGCTAGTGTCACAGAACTATCACAATTTCTTATCACCTATGAGTATGGATGACAAATAGCGCTGCATGATAATTCCATTCTTTCATTGAATTCAATTCTATGAAGAGAAACCCACAATGCGTAATAATGAGTTTGATATGCTTGATAACGCGCTTGCGACAGGTACCACCCGTCGACAATTCCTCAAAGTGCTGAGTGCTGGTGCCGTTGGTGGGCTGCTCGCCCTCTTCCGTGAGCGCTCCGCACAGGGCGATGAACCACTTCAGCGCGATACTTTCGCCACCGCGGGAGGCCATGCTGTGGAACAATTCTCGGTTGTTGCTCATGGTACGGGAATCCCAAGCTCTACCAACAGCATTACCGCAGTTGCGGGCGACGTCCGTGCTGATCCAGAAGGTATTGCGCCGACACAGCGCGTCACACGTATTGCCTGGAGAGATTCGCGGAACGCCGAACGGGCGATGACATTGGGTGCCTATCTCTACCAATATGATTTCAGTTTCAATGATGGTCAACAGGTCATCACACGAACAGCCAATGATGGTCAACAGGTCATCCGGGCTTTGGCTATGTCGTGTCACACAATACCCAAACTGGTAATTCTCCGTTGGGTAAAGCCAATGTGCCAAGCAACATCGAATCGATCATGTTCTCGGGCGCTCACCATGCCATCCATCGGGTCGAGTTTGTGTACGACCGTGATAAAGAGCTTGACGGCTTTGGAATTAAGATACCCGTGATGATTGAATGGTTTATCGCGACAGGGCGCGACCATCCCGTTTGGGCGGTGACCTGGAAGATGGGCGAAGCGGCCAATCCACAAAACCGCAATTTTGACGATTACCGCATGGATGTGCGCGGGCCGTATGGTTCGCTCAATTTCGATGGTGCGGCCAATCCAGCCCAAAGCGACGCGATCGGTGGTGTCGCCTGGGGTGATTTTGGTCTGAAATTCACCACTACCGATGCACAGTTGACCTTGCAATCGCCCTGGATCTATAACACCCCCAATAGTGTGTACTTCACCCAAGCGTGGACGGCAAACCAAAAAGATGGTGGAAATTCTAGTTAACTTTAGACATACTAGAGGAGACCGCAAACTGTTCTTCAACCCCGGCGATGGCCTCTGCGGTGCTCCGGATTTCGCTATCACGTCAGGTGCTGAGTTGCTGCTGCGCCACGGTATGGTGAGCGCTTCCTCACCGGCGACAAAGGTCGTGATCCAGCGTTTCAGTTGGATGTGCAGGCCAGCGTCCCCGAGTACCGACCGGCTGCCAACGCATGGCCGGAAACGGCCACACGCGGATCGACCAATCGCTCCCAACGGGGCACACATCAACCCAAGCACCACCACCGACACGATCCCCAACCCCAGCCTGTCAACCAGCCGCCGTCGACGCGATCCTAGCACGCGCCACCATCTCGCCATCGGCCACGACCATGTGCATCTGGCCTTGGGGAAAGCCGCCTACCGTTTGCGCTAACCGGCACACTGTCCGGGCCGGTTGAGCAAGTGGCGAGACCGCTCGGGCCACCGACACATGCGCGGAAAGCATGCGGTATGTGACGTGTTCACCACGGCGGCATGGAGTGCATGTGCAATCGACACTGTTCGTTCAAGCAGCTGCATGCGCGATGCGCACAAGCTCCACGGCGATCTCTTCCGGAGAGAGCACAAAGTCGATGCAGCCGCTCGCAATTGCACTCTCGGGCATGTCGGGCTGCTTGGCGGTGTCCGGCCGTTGAGCGATGGTAATGCCACCGACGTCCTGTATGCCACACAGCGCCGCAGCCCCGTCACCGTCGTACCCAGAGACAATGACCGCGATGAGTTGACCGTCCCAGTGCTCAGTTAACGACTGGAGGAAGACGGTAATGACGTCTGGCCATCCTCTGGGCTTGGATACTGGCCGCAGGCGGAATGTTCCGTCCAGGACGTGAAGGTCACGCTGCTCGGGGATGATGAACACGCGATTCGGTTGAATGAGGAGGCGCTCGGTGATCAGTTCAACCGGCATCTCCGTGGAGCGCGGAAGAATTTCGTGGAGCAGAGTCGCAAATGTCCGCACGTGATTGACGATGACAATAGCGACACCCATATCGACAGGCAGGTGCTGGAGTAAGCGCGTATAGGCGTCGAGACCGCCGGCTGACCCCCCCACGCAAACAACCGGGAAGGTTCTGTTCGATCCGGATTTGCCTGTCATGTTTCGCTCCGTCATCAATAGCATTGGTAACATCATCAAGCATTGCCCATTCAGCAGGCACTGCACGGGCAACGGGCGCGTTAGGGCCGTAGGCGCACATTATGGGTAATCGTCTCGATCACATCGCTGGCTTGCCCTTCGAGCACCTGTTTCGCCATCGTCAGCGTGAACCCCTCGATCATCCCGATGGTGATGTGCGGTGGTAACGAGAGCGCATTCCCATCGACAACGATATCCACCACCACAGGGCCAGGTGTGGAAAGTGCTGTTTCCAGGCCAGCAAACAGTTCTTTTGGTTCCTCAATCCGTAGCCCCCGCATGCCAATAGCCTCAGCTACTTTTGCAAAATTCGGATTCCACAGTTCGGTCTGCCACGGGAGCAACCCTGCCTGTTGCATTTCGAGCTTCACAAAATCTAACTGGCCATTATTGAACACAATCATTTTAATCGGCAATTGATGCTGTGCAATGGTGATCAGATCGCCCAAGAGCATGGATAAGCCACCATCGCCTGCGAGCGCAATCACTTGCCTGCCAGGAAAAGCCATTGCGGCACCAATCGCCTGCGGCATCGCATTCGCCATTGAACCATGGCTAAATGAACCGAGCATGCGGCGGCTGTGGGCCGATTGAATATACCGTGCTGCCCAGATGTTTGGCGTACCCGTATCAACAGTGAAAATCGCATCGGCAGCCGCCAATTCATTCACGAGCGCGGCAACATACTCAGGCCGAATCGGCTTCTGCTCGGCCCCATGGGTCACATACACCTGCATCTTTTGAATGGCCTGATTATGGGCCCGCAGTGCCCTTTCCAAATGGTGCTGCTGTTCCTTTTTGGTGAGTAATGGCACTAATGCACGCAACGTTTCGCGGATATCACCACACAATCCAAGATCGATCTTTGCACGGCGACCAAGCTGCTCGGCGCGCAGATCAATCTGTACGATCGGGCATGTGGTTGGCATAAACGCTTTATAGGGGAAATCGGTACCAAGCAAGAGCAGGAGATCACAGGTATGCATAGCGTCGTAGGCTGCACCCCAACCGAGCAAGCCAGTCATACCAATCGCATAGGGGTTTTCGTATTCCAGAAACTGTTTCCCACGGAAGGCATAGGCGATTGGTGCCTTGATCTGCTCAGCCAGGGCCAGCAGTTCATCACGGGCATCGGCGCAACCGGCACCAGCATAGATGGTAATACGTTCACTGCGATTGATCACATCCGCCAGCTTCTGTAATTCATCAGCGGCTGGCCGTATCAGTGGGTTGGTTCGAATAATTGCCGTAGGCCACTGCTCTTTGGGGGCAGGCATACCGGCAACATCGCCAGGTAATACCAATACGCTCACCCCGGCTTGGCTGATAGCCCGTTGCATGGCGATTTGGAGCACTGGTGCAACTTGCTGAGGGTTCGTTACGAGTTCACAATAATGACTACATTCCGAGAAGAGCAGTGTTGGATGCGTTTCTTGGAAGTAGCTTGTTCCGATTTCGCTGGTCGGAATATGGGAGGCAATCGCCAATACACGGGCACCACTGCGTTGGCAATCATAGAGGCCATTAATGAGATGCAAATTACCTGGCCCACAACTCCCCGCACAGACGACCAATTCGCCCGTCAGTTGGGCCTCGGCCCCGGCGGCAAACGCAGCCACCTCCTCGTGACGGACATGCACCCATTGAATCCGCCCGTCACGGCGAAGTGCATCACTTAACGGGTTCAGACTATCGCCAACAATGCCGTACATCCGTTTAACGCCTGCCTGCACCAGGGCGGTCACAATCATGTCCGCAATCGTCTGGGTCATGTATCGATCCTCATATCACAACAACAATGTGCGACGGTATGGCAGCGCACGTTATGAACGATCCGTATCAAAAATATCGATTTGTGGAAGGGTAGCACATCCTGACGCAGTTTTGGCCGTTTCCAGCATAAACAGTCTGTCGTATGATTTCGTATCTTACGCTATCGCAAGATGTGTGCCAAGCAACCCGGCTTACGTTGGGGTCTCGAGAAGCCAGCAGCTCGGAACCACACGATTACACATGCGGTATCAGCTCAGCTTTCCTGATGGCACACTTCTTGCCCATACGCTTTTGTCGCAGCAATTGGCTACGGTTACCACCTATCGCCCGCCGCACCCAACAGGAGCGCACGGCGAAGAGGAGCTCGGGAGGTTCGATGATCGGCATATTTTCTTCACGACTGGGATGCATTGGCTCACTGCTCGTCTCACTGCTTATTACTGGTCTGCTGATTATGTTTCTGCGCTAGAAGCAACCACAGACACAAACGCGGTATACGCCGATGCACAGCAATTGCACGCTGTCTAGCGAGACAAAAGAACAAGAAGCGTCGATTCATCCATACGCTTCTTGTTCTCCATTGCGCAGCAACATGGTGCAACGGATCACCTTTCTATCCCTTGAACTCCTGCCATGATGGCAGGGAACACGACTCAGGAGCAAATAATGATAATCACCACTCTCAAAGAAAAGTTCGTCCATGATTTGGGCGATATCTATGATGCGGAGCACCGCTTTCTCGAAGCGCAGCAGGAGATGCAGGTGCATGCTGAGGCCAAAACGCTCAAAGCGATGATCGTCGCACATATCAACCAGACCGAGCAGCACATCCGCAATCTTGATCAGGTCTATGAGCTTGTGGGTGAGAAGCCACGGCGCGTGAAGTGTGATGCGGCAGCAGGGCTGGTTTTGGAAGGTCAGAAAGGCCTCAAGCACGTTGCCCAAGGCTCGGCAATTCGTGATTGCGTGATTACCGGAGCGGCGGCGAAGGTTGAACATTATGAGATCGCCGCATATCGCGGTCTCATCATGCTCAGCGAAGAACTTGCGTATATACCGATTGCAACGTTGCTCAATCAGAATTTGCAACAGGAGCTGGAAACGGCAAATACGCTTGAGAAGAGCTTGCCAAGCTTGCTGGCTGAAACAATGTCCAAAGCGACCAACAGTCATTAATGGCGCTATCAAGCGTATGAACCACCAGCGAGCAGTAATAGCACACCAACTGCCAACAAGCGTGCAAATGCAAAGAAACGCTCACGAAGAACACGAACCATTGTTGCAGACCATGGTGCTTTTCGTCGGCGAGCATGCACCCGCCGACTGGTCGTCTTTGCATATCGCTCGCACCAATGGAAGATATGCTATCGGGTGGCGTGTGATTGACCCCGCAGATGACATTCAGGCAAGCAAGCGCAAGGGTAAAGCGCCCAATACCGGTATCACGGCTGGTCGCGAGCATCGTAGAGTCGCCGGTATTGGGCAACAGGCACTGGCCAATCTCAGCGAAGGTGCTATAGCAAGCCGCGCTGGAAGACTGCTGCGATACCGCCTGGTTCGAGCAGCGGCACCTGCTCGGTATCACGCAGTTCGGTGTCGGGCTCGTACTCAACGGTGTCGGGCTTGCCATCGAAGTTCACTGCAAAACGGCCATACAATCGGTCAGCTTTATCACCACGGGTATGGTTTTTGATTACTAGCGCAGCGGCCTGATCACGCTCAGTGAGTGTGGCCTGGATGAGCTTCTGGCGCTTCGTTATCAGTTTGACACCCTGAGCATGCAGCTCCAGCGCATCGAGAAATGCGTTGTAATCGTGATGCAGGCCAGCGCCAAGTGCGGCTGCCACACGGTCAATCAGGTCCTGCCAGCGGCACATCATGAACCTGCTGGCAGGCGCGCCGGAAGCGTGCACAGGCATTATCAGAAAGATCGACCCTGAGGCGCAGTGACCGTTCAACCGTTACCTTCCAGTAGCCACGCGGCATTTGGAAAGATTTTTGATTGCCCACTCTCTTCAACATTGAAAAGCTATCAATCACCCGGCGCATGTCCGCCGCGGAGAAGCGAGAATTCTTCTTGCCCAGGTTTTTGCGCAGCGGTTCAAACCATGTGGTCGCATCGATTAGTTGGACCATGCCCCTGCGATGCTCTGGCTTGCGGTTGGTTAACACCCAGATATAGGTGGCGATACCGGTGTTATAGAACATATTCAGTGGTAGGGCGACAATCGCCTCAAGCCATCGTTCTCAATAATCCAGCGCCGGATGTTGCTTTCGCCCTGGCCAGCCTCTTCATTATTCTCCTCGTTGAACTTGCGGATCAGCTCATCGAAGATCGTCCCCATCGCATGGTTGTCGAGTTCTGACAGTTTCACCTGGCCATTACTGCCCAACACGGGACGTGGACTCAGATTGATTGATGGCAAACGTACGCACCTGCTATCCGCAGACATACAGATGAAGTGATTGCACGCCATTCCGATCGACTTAGGAGGCAAGGATGGAGGGCGTAACCCACCAGACCACCCACCAGAAAGACAAACAACCCCTCAACGCAAATACGCTGAGAGGCCGTTTGCCGCATTGGGACGTGGTGCCGAAGACGGGAGTCGAACCCGTATGCATGTTGAGTCCAACGGTTTTTAAGGGCGTTTTTCGGCGCGGACTGAGAAAGACACGTACGGTCTCTATCGCATCCTAATGCGGAATGCTCAATGATCCCTAAGTCCACCAAAGCCCTTCACGGGCTGCCAATGACTCACGCAATGACTCATGCGGTGAAGCACTGTGGACGCCAGAAATGGGCCGATATGCATTGATGAGCACCGATTGAGTCGGAAATATGGTTCAGATGATATTGCTATCTCTGTGAGCAAACGCCATACGAAAAGGCTGCTCATGCGCCTCGATCCAACCCACGCTGGATCTCATACAGCAGCAAACTGCCCGCTACCCCAAGGTTAAGGGAGTCGGTGCCGGGCAGCATCGGAATACGAACCAGTTGGTCGCACATGCGCCGCTGTTCTCGTGTAAGCCCGGCCCGCTCCTCGCCCAGTATGAGCACGAGTGGTGCCTGATAGGATGCGTTGGTGTAGACAACCTCACCATCGGGTGCCGCCCCGATGATGTGGATCTGGGAATGCTGCGCCCATGCCTGCAATGCAGCAAGATTGGTGCGGATGAACTGCTGGCGAAAGACTGCGCCCATACTGGCGCGAACCACCCGTGGATCAAAAGGATCAATCTGATTGCCAAGCACCATGAATCCAGTTGCACCAGTCGCAACAGCAGTCCGGATGAGAGTCCCGAGGTTTCCAGGCGAACGTACCTGGCTCAGGGCAACCCAACACGCTGGGGCAGCAACGGGCATGCAGGGCAGTTGCATGATCTGCTGACGGACAATGGCCCCAACACCGGCCGCACGCGGTGTACGTGAAATGCTGCGGAATTGTTCGGGCGAGATGCGGATGGTTGGTACCCCAGCACGCTTATGCTGCCGCACGAGCTTGCGTGCCAATGGCGCGATCAGCAAGCGCTCACTATACACGATCGCTTCGATCCGCACGCCACTATCACTGGCGGCAACAAAATGACGCACGCCTTCCAGAAAGAAGCACCCATGCTGATCGCGCGTTCGGCGATCATGGATTAATTGGGTGATCAGATTGAGGGTGGGAATGATGGCAAGCGGCCCTTGGCCGAAGATCAAATCACTGGCCATACTCCAGTGAGCGCGCCAAGGGGCGCCGGGTATCGTTCTTCTTGTGCATTGGTGGGGCAGCAGTGCTGCAACTCATAAGGATATCCAGGCGAATATCCGCAAACATTATAGCATGTTTCGCAGATCTACCCCATCATTTCCCGACAAAAACAATTGCAGCAACGTTCGATCTGGTATGAATAACTGGAGGACCACGAAACTATGATCGAGCCAAGCAGTGATACCCTAATCATCCCCGCAGAAGCCGAGGAGCGGATCGAGGAAACCTTTGCGAGCGGTACACCAAAGCTGGCAAGCTACTGGATTGCTGATATACAGATTGGGCGACGGTTCTGGGATATGGATGGCATGCTTGGCCTAGAGTATCGCATGCACGGCGAGCATATGCACGGGTTGTTTCGACGCTGGGATGCTGGGATCTTGACCCACGAAACCGCCTATCGTGACGGAAAAGAGCATGGGACCGCCCGCCAGTATGATCAGCACGGCACGATGATCGGCAGCTATACCATGATTGATGGAACAGGCCTCGATCTCTGGTTTTACGCCGCTGGTGTACTCGCGGAAGAGCGCGCATGTCACGATGGCGCACTGCATGGATTTGAGCGCTGGTGGAATGATGATAACGCAACGATATACCAGGAGAGTCACTTCTGGCATGGTCAGGAGCATGGGGTGTTTCGCCGTTGGAATGCGCACGGACGGCTGGCGCGTGGCTACCCACAGTACTTTATAAAGGGGCGGAAGGTCACGAAACGCCAATACCTCCAGGCATCCGCCACGGATGACACACTGCCACGCTTTCAAATCGCCGATCATAACCCGCATCGGACATTGCCCATGTGCAGGCAGCCGGATACTGAGAAGGATCAGACTTCGATACGCGGATAATAGTCGTTTCGCGCTCGTATCTCAATGCTAAAGCTATCACCGAGGCGAGAACCCACGACCTGCTGTTTACGAACTATCCCAAACGCCATCCACAGCATTCCATACACGTCTTTTTCGGCATTCTGATGCAATGTATAATTCTGTACAAACCATGCATATCCACGCCAATCTGGGGTTTGGCTCCATGTTTGGCTCCATGAGGTGGCAGGCTTTCTCCTGATTTAGCTGTCGATTGCTCGTAGAGCAAGGCTCCGCAAGACACTGTGCAGGCAACTACTCTGTGGATTGCTTTGACCAGAGACGATTTGAGATAAGCCTTGTTCCGTGCGTGCTCACATAGACGTGCTGGGTCGCTATACTTCATAATCGATCGTCAGCTCGCACGTCGCACGATGCTCCCGATCAAAATTGGTCACCTTCAGCTTCCAGTAGCGATCACCGACCGCCTGGAGATCCGCCTCCGTGATGTCGATGGTGATGGTCAGCGTCTCACCATCGCTGCCATCCTCACGAGTCCAGTGCTCACGCTGCTCGCCCATGAAGAGCAGCATCACGCTGTCCGATCCCGCAATCATCAGCCGGATCGAGAGGGTTGTTGGTTTCGCGAAGCGCAGGTACTGCTCATACTGCGCGGCTTCGGTCGTCGACCGGCCGATAGCCAGTGTGAGTGGATACACCCCTGGCTGCATGGTCTCCCACACGGCACGGGCGAATGGTTGCGCTACATACGCATACAGCGCCTGGGCAAGGCTACGAAAGAGATTGGCATAGGCCGGCGTCCACGCATCGGGCGAGGCGGCCAGGCCGATCAGGATATGATGACCCTGGCGGGCGATCAGCGCATAGTTGGGGTCGAACTGCACCCGTGCCAGTACGTCAACGACGCGGGGCAGGTGGCTTGTTCGCGGAAGGTGCAACCCAACATGATCGACCGTGTCTGGCGTGGTGGTGGGTGCAATCCCAGCTGGATCGCCAAGCCCTGGCAGCTGCGCGAACGGGTTGGGCTCGACGAGCAGCGGCATCGCCATCGCGCCATAGTGTACGCAGAGGCTAGTATTGATTTCGAGCCCCAGTTGTGCGAACAGCTTGGCAGCGCCAAACCCAATGCCGATCACTTTGCGATTCTGCAGGCGTATAATCTGTTCGCTTGTGAGGGTGACAGCCCAATCATCGGTCACGATGATAATCAGGATCTCGCCTAGTGCGGTCATTGCCGCATCAAGAGTCTGCACCACATTGACCTTTTGATCCAAGCTACTGGCTAACAGCGCGCACAATGCGCTGACTGCCGTGTGATGTGTCGGCGACTGGAAGATGACAAAGGCAGCGTCATCCATGGGGTCACTCGCCGTTTCGTCCTGCCCTATGGTGGTACCTTCAGCTTGAGCAGCCTGCTCCTCGCGGATTGGCCATGTATCAGGCAGGAGATCGAGGCGATCCTGCAGGTCGATGATGCGCGGGTGTTCGGCACCCAGGACAGGCGTGCATGCGTCAAGGGCGCGGCGATAGATCTCGCGCACGAGCCCATACTCGCCTGCTCCCGACAGCACCGCATCAATGCTGCGGATCAGTCGGAGCAACTCCTGATCCGGAGTGTCAAGCGCTGCCGGATGGATCGCGAGCACACGATGAAGCATCGGGATGGCAGATGCCTGGACGTCCTCTCCGTTCTGCACGAGCCGCTGCGCCCATGCGATCAGCAGGGTCGCGATATGCGGGTGGTCAGGGCCATAGCGTTGTTCCATCGTGGACAGGAGCTGTGCGTAGAATGACGGGAGGGTTGCGCCATTGCCTGTTGTGGCCTTGTCCTCCCCGATGTCACCCAGGAAACCAAAGGCGTTCAGAGTCGGGATCAGCTGCACCGGTTCCGCGAAGTGTGGCAGCATGTGCGCGAACACCTCGCCTGCGCGCCCGCGATCACCCTGGCGCCAGAGCAGGGTCAAGAAGCCAAGCATGGCATAGCCGCGCTCGGCACCCTGGTATCCAGTCCGCTCGTAGCTGGCGATCAGTCGCTCGTAGATCGCCCGCCCGCGCTCAAACTCGCTGTTCACTTGGTATGACGAGCCGACCAAGGCCAGAAATGCGAGCGTGCTTGGGTGATCGGAGCCAAGCTCAACATCGAGCCGCTCCAACTCCTGGGCGATCGCTGCTTCGGCCCCCGCCTTGTCGCCCTGCTTCCGCAAGACGTCACTGATCTCGACGATCAGGGAAAGCGCGGATGGATCGTGATCGCCAAGGGCGCTGCGCTGTCGCGCAAGCTGGTCGCGCAGCATCGCCAGCGCAGTCGCATGATTGCCCATGGCCTCGTGTGTCCATGTGATTTGGGCGAGCGTATTCTGGATGTGGTAATCCTCGTCCGAGTCGTAGAAACGCCGGTAGATGATGAGCAACCGCTCGTAGATTGCTAAGGATCGACCATAGGTTCTCTGCGAACGGAGCCGCATCGCCAGCATTTCCAGCGCCACACAGGTGCGCTCGTGCTCAGGGCCGAAGGCGCGCTCAAGGATCTGCACCGCCCGCTCGGCCATCGCCGTATACGGCTGCATTGGTGCCCAGAGTCGCCCCTGGTTGACAATTCGGAGGAGGCTGTCGGCCACATCAGGGTGATCGAGGCCGAGCAACTGTTCACGGATCTGCAGCGCCTGCTCGTGCAACCGCTGCCCGGCCGTGCTCTCCTCCTGCGTGGGGTGAGCATCATCCCCGAATACATTGCCGTGTTCATAGAGATACACCTGCGCCCATTCGTGGAGTGCGGTGGCCTCACGAAGCTGATCCTGAAGTTGGCGCGCGATTGCCACGGCCTGCTCGGCCTGCTCCTGCCCGCGCAGCGTGCCCACTGCCCTGACCCGCCAGATCAAGGCGCAGTGGAGCTCATAGCGTCGCTCCAGGCTTGCAGTGTCATCCTGGTTGGCCAGCTCCTGGAGTTCGATCATGAGTGCCTGCGCCTGTGCAGCACGCTCCATCTCGTAGGGATCTTCGGCTATAGGCGATATTTCCGTCACATCAGACTCCCTTGGTTGTCAGAGGCACCATCCACTGTGCGATATCTTCGATTGATAGCTATGACACTCGCTTGTTGGAGGTCGATACTCGGTCGGATGTATAGCATACTCCATATGATTGAGACAATGACCAGCACAATCTTGAGCACACGCCCAGACGATCAAGGTAAAGTATTATCTATTCATCGAAAACAAATCTTCCCGATTTGATGACACTATTGATAAAAGAAAATTGTTCCTTGCCATACTCTTCCACCTCTTGAGGCGTGTAGATATGGACATCGACTGGAATAAGGCTGGACAATAGCATGGACTTCAGATTATCTGCCCGGTTTGCCATCGGCAGATGTGTTTCCATAATTACAAAGATGTCCAAGTCACTCTTCATCGTGGCCGTGCCTTTGGCGTAGGAACCAAAGATGATCACCTTTTTCGGTTGAATTCGCGCCACAATCTGGCGGACCAGCTTGTCAATTTCTGTTGGTGTCAGCATATCAGGCAATCGTATAGTTGATGATCAGGAACAATTCCTGAATCGCGTCAACCGGCAGAGATTTGAAGTCAGCCGCACCAGCTAGCTGAAGCTTGAGCGTCCAGGTGCCGAAGTTAATCTCGCTGCCGGTCAGGTCTATGAGCGCTCGATGTAGCCCATGATAGGTGGGATCAGGAGCAAGGGACAGAAGGTCGGCGGACGTCTCGCCTATGGGCGAGAGCATGACGTTGTATGTCGCGCCATCGCCATCCTTCACCTGCGCAACCACCTCGATCTGCCTGACTTTTTTTGTTTTGAAAGCATGAGTGAAGTATGGAAGCTGATCTGGCAAGTCGTCCAGCACCAACGACTGATCGGTAGCGGGGTTGGTGGGGTGGAGAAATTTGTACCATTTGTCAGAGTATTCGCGCCTTAGATCGAAGATGCGGTATAGTCCGCGCCGATTCTCTGCTAGGGCAAAGTCGTTTATCTTCTTGTTGAGTTCCTCGACAACTACTGACCGCAATCGTTCGCCGCCTTCGCGTGCGGTGTAGTTTAGGTGGATGATGACATCGGAGATGGTGGAGATGTCGAACTGCGGAAAATCCTTGTTCAGCTTGATCTGCCAGGTACTGATGGCACCGGCGGCTTCGAAGGGCAGGTAGCGCTCATCGCGGAAGTTAAGCTCGAACATGCCATCGTCATTCTGGGCGCTGCTCGTCGCGATGGACTGGATAGCGGCGATCTCGTCGCGGAAGCGTGGGTCATCGATGGTCAGGTCGCGCACGTATTTGTTGGCCAATAGAGTCGCGTCCTTGCGCACATGATTGCTCGTTAGTGTCAGGGTGCAGGCGACGGTCGTGTACGGGCCAACAATGCAGGGGATGGATAGGCCAACCGTCTTGATGCGCCGGAAGTAGTGGCCGGGGTAATCCATGTCGTACGCTGTTTCGGGGATGTCCACGAAACACTCGCCGTTCTGGCGTAGCTTGAGCAGTGCGATGGGATCCAGTTGCGCCAGCGAGAAGTGCTTGGTCAGCTCGTACTCGCGTCGATTCTGCTCGTAGTAGGCTGTTTCGAGGCGCTTGAGGTCGTAATGAAGTCTTTCGCCAGAGAGCAAGCCCTTTTTCAGGCTATCCCAGTAGCCGAACTGGATGTAGCTGGAATCGCTCAGGCCCA
>JBBQSD010000143.1:0-15285 GCA_038214135.1 Chloroflexales bacterium
TGATCAATGAGGTCATTATCCCACTCTCAGACAAGGACTACTGGAACTCACAGGCACCCAAGGACGATGCACAGTTCGAGAAGTATTATCTCAATCCTGTACTGGCTGCAACTGTGAACACCGTCTACCCAAGCCTGCCAGACGCCCGCGAGACGGGCCGAACCGACCTGAGCTTAATTCTGTTGACTGGCATCCCTGGTGTCAACTTCACCGGCGATACCAAGGCCGATCTGTTGCGCCTGAATGTCGCAATTGCACCAACAGCACCAGTTGGCGAGGGCAACCCATTGACGGTGATCACCACCGATCCAAGCGCAGCACCGGATCTGGGTGGCTTCCCGAATGGCCGCCGCCTCGAAGATGATGTGACCGACATCGAAATCCGAGCAGTGATCGATGGCTATGGCTTCGCACTCAACAGCCTGTTTGGCCTGCCGAACAACAGCCCGAACAATATTGTTGGTGATGGCGTCGATGCCAACGACAAGCCGTTCCTGCCAAACTTCCCGTACGTGGCGGCACCACACTCCGGCTACGATAGCTCGCTCCATCGATAGAAAGTATTACTGTGCAGTGCAGCTTCGCTGCATTGCACAGTAAATGCACAAGCGCTTTAGCTTACAGATATCGGCTATTGGCTATCGGTTATCGGTTATTTCAGATTGTTATGAGGATAGTATGCGACTGTCGCTTTCACCAAAGCTGCTGATTCCGATTATGACCGGCATCGTCGGGGTAAGTATCATCTTCTTCATTGCCTGGCCATGGGCGGCTAGCCCGGCAGCAGAGCAGTTGCGGACGGCTGCCACAAATCGCACACTGAGCCGCAATGATCAACTGATCTGGGATTATCAGGAGCGCGCTCGCAAAGATCCAAAAAGTGCTGGGGCACGAGCTGTGCTTGGAGCAGCCTATATTCAGAAAGCACGCGAAACCGGCGACCCAAGTTATTATGGCAAGGCCGAGCAGGTACTCAATGAAGCACTAGCGCTTGACTCGAAATACCTTGATGCATTGATCGGCAAGGGTAGCCTAGCATTATCACGCCACCGGTTTCGTGAGGCACTCGCCATTGGTGAGCAAGCCCGAATAATCAATCCCCACGTCCCGCGTGTCTATGGCGTAATTGCCGACGCGCAGATCGAGCTGGGAATGTATGATCAAGCGGTCAATACTGTTCAACAAATGGTGGACATGCGGCCAGATCTGAGTTCCTATAGCCGTGTTTCCTATCTGCGTGAACTGTATGGCGATCTGGATGGGGCGATCAAGGCCATGGAACGAGCTGTCAGCGCTGGTGGCCCATCCTCAGAAAATGTCGAATGGACCCGCGTGCAGCTTGGCAATCTGGCGTTTACGAAGGGCGATCTGGCTGAAGCGGAACGACACTACACAACATCTCTCCAGCGGCTGCCAGATTATGTATATGCCACAGCTGGAATGGCGCATGTTCGTGCCGCTCAGGGCAAAACAGATCAAGCAATCTTGCTCTACCAGCATGCGATTGAGCGCATACCACTGCCGGAATTTGTGATCGCACTCGGCGAACTCCAGGAATCGCTTGGCCACACCAAAGAAGCCGAACAGCAGTATCAGCTTGTGCGCGCCATGCAACAATTGTTCACATCCAATGGCGTTGATACCGATCTGGAATTGGCATTGTTTGAATCCAACCACGGTCGTGATCCGGCTGCCGCCGTTGATCTGGCCAGGGCTGCCTACCAGCGCCACCCAAGCATCAAGGGCGCAGATGTGCTAGGATGGGCGCTCTACCGTGCAGGAAACTATGCTGAGGCCCGCCGCTATGCGGATGAAGCACTACGGCTTGGCACACAGGATGCACTCATGCTCTATCGGGCTGGCATGATTGCACAGGCTCAGGGCGATACAGCGGCTGCCCGTGATCGGCTCAACCAAGCGATCAAGCTCAATCCGGCATTCTCGCCGCTGTATGCACCACAGGCTCGCCAGGCACTCAATCAATTAAATGCTACGGCTGGTCGGTAGGTTCGCGATTGCTCGATTACTTGATTTAATGGGCCGTATAGGCGCACGATGTTGCGCCTCGCGGTATACTATCGAGAACCAGCGCCGATGGCTGAACGTCTACAAGAGGTACAAACATGCGTCGTCTCATCCTGAGGGTGGTACTGGCAATCGGGCTTGTGTTAGCCTGGGTTGGTCCTGCGGAAGCTCATCCACTTGGCAACTTCACAATCAACCAGTTCAGCCGTATTGAAGTCGGAAAAACTGAGGTTCATGTCCATTATGTTGTTGACATGGCCGAGATTCCGTCGTTCCAGACACTTCAGGAGATCGACACAAACGGCGATGGTCAACTCAACCCAGCCGAACAACAGGCCTATATCGAAAAACAGGCGGCTGAATTAAGCGCCGGGCTGCACCTGGCTATCGATGGAACCGAACTTCCATTGCGTATTGGCGAACGCAACCTGAACATGCTGCCAGGCCAGGGTGGCCTCAATACCATGCGCTTGACCTTTGATCTCACTGCGGCGCGGCCAAATGCTAACCCCAACGCAACACTGATCTATCGTGTCGAGAATTATCGTGAGCGGCTGGGCTGGCGTGAAATCGTAGCCGTGGCCAGTGATGGCGTCACACTCAGCAAAACCAACGTTCCATCAACAACCGTGAGCGATGAACTACGTTCCTACCCGCAGGACGCACTCTCCAGCCCGCTCGATGTCCGTGAGGCCAATCTGAGTGTGGAGCTTGGCGGAGTAGCCGCAGCGAATGGCCTGCCACAGGCTGCAACAGGGCGACCATCAACACGCGCCGATGATCAACTGGCCGCACTGATTGCCAGCCGTGATCTGACTCCTGGTGCGATTGCACTTGCTCTGGTGTTGGCCTTCATTCTGGGTGCTGGACACGCCCTGACGCCTGGTCATGGCAAGACAATCGTTGCAGCGTATCTGGTTGGTGCCCGTGGCACTCCTCTCCACGCCATCTTCCTGGGCCTGACGACCACCCTGACCCACACGGCTGGGGTGTTCCTGCTCGGGTTCATCACGCTGGCCATCTCGCGCTATATTTTGCCAGAACAGATCTACCCCTGGCTTGAATTCGCCAGCGGATTGATGGTTGTGATCATTGGTATCGCCCTATTCCGCAGCCGCCTGATCCTATTGCTTCAGCGCAACAAAGCTGGCACTCACAGCCATTCCGATAATTGGCTCGATCAGGATCACGAACACGGGCCAGATACCCACACCCATGATCACGATGAAGCGTTGGCCGATTGGGCTGCCGGGCGCGCCTCGGGTCAAAAAGTTGAGCGGCCTGGCGTGAGCTGGCGCAGCCTGTTGGCATTAGGGGTTTCTGGCGGGCTGATTCCGTGCCCTTCAGCGCTGATCGTCCTGCTTGGCGCAATTGCACTTGGGCGCATTGGCTTCGGGTTACTCCTTATTCTGTCGTTTAGTATTGGCCTGGCAGCGGTGCTAACTGCCCTTGGCCTGTTGCTCGTCTATGCCCGTGGGCTATTCGAGAAGATGCCAATGAATGGCCTGCTGATGAAGGTCTTGCCGGTTGCCAGTGCAGCGCTCGTGACGATTGCCGGGGCTATTATTACCTATGGCGGGCTGGTGCAGGCTGGCATTGTGAAGCTATAAGTGCCTGTAATTGTGGCAGAACGCTTGCTGCCGCCAGATCGGCCCCAGCCTCAGCCAGATGAGCACCATCACACAACAACCGATAGCCGCGTTGGGCCGTTAAATCCGCATAGGTTATGCGGCCCAGCCGAATGGCGATCATATCGCGCACCGCAACCGATATATGATATGGCGGCCCTGGCCGTGGATCACGGGCAATTTCGTGTGCAAAGATAGCTCGCAGATCGACCAACGGCAAACACTCCTGGTGCGCTAACGCACGCACAATTGCCGCATACGCATCGATTATAGGCTGAACAGGTGCATCGGGCTGCTCCGTCAGTGCGGTGGGCGTACAGAGCACAATCTGTGCCTGTGTCTGCCTGCGCAGTTCCGCGAGCAGGGCTCGGTAGCCAGAAGCATAGCGCCGCGGCGTCAGATCGAGCAAATTGCCCTTGGCAATCCGGTAATAGGCACGGTGAAGCGGTACAGCATAGACGGTGCCAAGATCATTGAGGCCAGTCATGATCACAACAATATCCGGGTTGTGTGGCGCTACATCGCGGGCCACCCGCCAGCGCAGGTTCAAGACTGTATCGCCATTAATACCAGCATTGATAATTCGCGCCTGGTTATGTAGGGCAACCCGGATTCGCTCAACGAACGAAGCCCCGATCACACCCTCGGTCAGGCTATCGCCAAGAAAGACAATCGTTGGCAGATCCTGTTGATCAACCGACTGATTCCTGGTAAACATCGCTCCAGTTCCCGTCTAACTCAATTTGATGGATGGTACGGGCGCGATATATCGCCCCTGCAATACGCAACTAATCAGAACAGTCAATAATCTGCGCAATCAGCGGATAAAAAGCGTATCACATCCGAAACACGCCAAATCGCGTCTCGGCCAGTGGCACGTTTCCTGCTGCTGCCAAGCCCAACCCCAGCACCATGCGCGTATCCGCAGGGTCGATCACCCCATCGTCCCACAGCCGCGCACTCGAAAAAAATGGATGGCCCTCACGTTCATACAGTTCCAGCGTTGGTGCAGTAAACTCTGCCTGCTCCTCTGGTGTCATATCCTGCCCACGTGCCTGCAACGCATCGCGCCGCACCGTCAGCAGCACACTGGCCGCCTGTTGGCCACCCATCACCGAGATACGTGCGTTCGGCCACATCCATAACTGGCGCGGCCCATAGGCGCGGCCACACATCGCATAATTCCCGGCTCCATATGAGCCACCGATCACGACGGTGAACTTTGGCACTTCGGCATTGGCCACCGCCATCACCATTTTTGCGCCATCCTTGGCGATGCCGCGCTGCTCATATTCACGGCCAACCATAAAGCCGGTAATATTCTGAAGAAACACCAGCGGCATCCCACGCGCACAACATAGTTCGATAAAATGTGTGCCCTTCAGCGCACTCTCCGAGAACAGAATGCCATTATTGGCGATGATGCCAACCGGAATGCCAAAGATTCGAGCAAAGCCACACACCAATGTTTCGCCATAGCCAGCCTTGAATTCGTGCAGATTGCTGCCATCGACAATCCGCGCAATCACCTCACGAACATCATAACTTGCCCGTGGGTCACGGGGCACAATCCCGTGCAACTGCCCAATATCATAGCGCGGTGCGATAGATGCAGCCACATCCCAGGGCGGCCTATGGCGCGGGCCGAGATGCGCAACAATCTCACGGACAATCGCCAGCGCATGCGGATCATTCTCGGCCAGATGATCGGCGACACCCGAGATGCGGGTATGCACCAGTGCGCCACCAAGATCCTCGGCGCTGACCTCCTCGCCAGTGGCGGCTTTGACCAATGGCGGGCCACCGAGAAAGATCGTTCCGCTGCCCCGAACGATCACCACCTCATCGCTCATGGCCGGAACATAGGCACCACCAGCCGTGCAGGAACCCATCACCGCCGCAATCTGTGGAATACCAAGCGCCGACATACGCGCCTGATTGTAGAAGATCCGCCCAAAATCCTCGCGATCCGGAAAGACTTCCGCCTGAAGCGGCAAAAATGCACCACCGCTATCCACCAGGTAGATGCAGGGCAAGTGATTTTGTTCGGCGATCTCCTGGGCGCGCAGATGCTTCTTGACCGTCAACGGATAATAGGTTCCACCCTTGACCGTCGCATCATTGGCGATGATAACAACCTCGCGGCCAGACACACGCCCAATCCCGGTGACAATCCCGGCTGCTGGCAGGTGATCTTCATATACATTGCGGGCTGCTAACGGGGCAATTTCCAAAAATGGCGTTTGTGGGTCAATCAGCCGATCCACGCGTTCGCGCACAAGCAACTTGCCGCGTGCGATATGCCGCGTCCGCGCCTCCAGCGAGCCACCCAACTGAACTTCTGCCAGTGCAACACGCAATTCCTCAAGCAGAATCGCAGAGGCCTGGACATTCGCCAGAAAATCGTCCGCATGGGGGTCAATTCGTGAGTGGAGTGTAGTCATAACGTTGAGAGAACAAGAAAGCTAGGCTTTTGTTCGCTTGTTCTCGCCATCAGGCGCTTGTGCTCTTGTTCAGCAACAAAGGAACAAACGAACAAGCCGCATAGAGTCCGATGCATCTGACCGAGAGCAATGGGTATCGGCTATCAGCCTATCAGCTATCGGCTATTTTTACATTCCGCAAAAATTCGGCACTCGCCTCGGGAAGCGCCGTATTGATATACATGCCCGAGCCGAGTTCAAAACCTGCCGTCCGAATGACCCGCGGAATCACCGACATGTACCAGTGCAGATATGGGGCTGTTCGCTCGCGGCGTGGTGCCGTCCGAATCACATAGTTATAGTCGGGATCGCCCAGGCCGACATACATGCGCTTGAGCAAATCACGCAACACAACCGCCAGATCACGCAATTCCGGGTCGGTCGCATCGGAAAAGCTGGCTGTGTGGCGATGCGGCATAATCCACACATGGAAGGGCGAGAGCGCCGCATATGGCACAAAAGCCGAAAAATGGTCTGTCTGAGCCAACATACGAGTGCCTGCATGTTCCTCCTCATTTCGCATGCGGCAGAACACACATTCCCAATGTGCCGAATAGTGGCGCTTGGCCGTCTCGATCCGGTCTTCGATATTATGTGGAACCACCGGTAGCGCGAGTAGTTGGGTATGCGGATGCAGCAACGATGCGCCAGCACTGACGCCATGGTTCTTAAAATAGATAATCTGTGCAATCCGTGGATCGCCATGCAACGCAATCCCACGCTGCCGATTGGCACGCAGGGTTAGTTCAATCTCATCGATCGTCTCAAGTGCAGGGCATGTGTTATGGAAACGCGACTCGACGACGACTTCGTGGTGGCCGATTCCAGCCAGTGCATGGCCGAAGCGACTAAAATTTGGCTGGAGCATACCACGCTCCTGGAGCGCAGGAAAGCGGTTTGCCACCACGCGCACGATCCAGTCACCCTGTTCGGGCAGCCGCAGCCGCTCAAGATCGATCTCTTCATTACCAGGGCAAAATGGGCAATCGGGCGCATAGATCGGTCGATCAGTAATGCGCTCACGCGGTTCACGAACAAACTGCTCAGGGCGTTTTGCACGCTCGGTCGCGATGATCACCCATTCGCGTGTGGCAATATTCTGGCGTATTTCGGACATACCCGTATCCTACGCGCAGAGCGGTATTCGCGCAAGTAGGCAGAATAGATCATTGAAGCATGCGGGGAGCGCAAAACCAGTGAGTATTGAGCAATCGGCATACAGCATGGTATGCCCGATGAACATGGTGGCCGCTGTGTGCTCACGCTTCCGTCTGGAGCATATAGCCCATGCTACGAATACTCACCAACGAAACGCTGGTTGCGCCAGTTGATTCAAGCTTATGGCGTAGGCGAGCAATATGTGGGCGCAACAGGGCACGAGCCTCATCTTCTGGTTGAGCACGTCCATATACGGCTTCCGAAAGGGTTCCATAGCTCAATGCCGTATCAACATGCTGAGCAAGAGCTGTCAGAAGCGCAAACTCAGTGCGGGTCAACATAAGCGGTTGGTCGCTCAGGCGAGCGCCGTGGCGACGTAGATCGAGAACCAACGGCCCGACCTCGATCCGATCCGAGCTTACTGGCGGCGGCGGAGTCTGGCCGCTCGTCTCGATCATGCCAAGAGCTCGAGCGCTATCGCTGATCCGTTGTAACAATTCGCTGCGCTGCTGCCCAACCCGGCGATGCTCAAGCCCACGCTCAACCCGCTCACGAATATCGTTAACCTGTGCTGGCTTGAGCAGATAATCATAGGCACCATAGCGCAGTGCTGCGATTGCGCTATTCACCGAACCATGGGCAGTCAACAGAATAACTTCGGTATCGGGCCAGCGATCCTTGACGGATTGGAGCACCTCGATACCATCACTATCGCCGAGCTGCAAATCGAGCAGCAAGAGGTCAAATTCTTCCTGCTCAATTTGTTCGAGCGCCAATTGCCCATTCGCAGCCGTCTGAACGCGATACCCCTGGGCACGCAGAGCTGTTTCGAGCATCAACCGCACAGTCCGTTCATCATCAACGACGAGAATCTTTGCAGCTTGCTTCATACATTCGCCTTCCCGCTAGCCTCTGCCACTGCGATTGATCTAGAACTGATCTAGACGCTTATTTCAGCCTCTTTGACTGGCACGCTAATCGTGAATGTCGTCCCATCACCAAGTTTACTCTGAACCTTGATCCGGCCTGCGTGCCGTTCAACAATCGCCCTACTTGTATACAACCCAAGACCCATCCCACGCTCCTTCGTGGTGTGCAATCCATCAAAGATATAGGGCAATTGATCAGGCGGGATACCAACACCAGTGTCTGTAATCGTTAATACTGCACTGCGCGTCCCGTTGCGCTCATGCTGAAGATACGTCTGAATATGCAGAATACCACCTCCGCTCATTGCATCAGCTGCATTAAGCACCAGGTTCAGCAAGACCTGTTTGATCTGATCAGAAACTATCTCGACCAATGGAAGATCGATGCCAAGTTCTTTGCGAATGCGGATTCGCGAGCGCTCAAGTTGCTTACTGGTCAGCAGCAGCACCGATTCAACCAACTCATTGAGGTTTGTTGGTGTCACAACATCAGCCCGTGGGCGATACAGATCGCGCAGGCGTGCGAGCACATGCACAATCCGATCAATCTCCTCTTCGGCCAGCGAAAGAAAACTCTGGTTGGGAGTGTTGGGCGGACACTGCTCCAGAAATAATGCCAGGAATCCCTGGATGGCCTGAAGCGGATTCCCAACCTCATGGGCAATGCTGGCGGCCAATTGGCCAATCGCCGCCAACTTCTCCGCTCGTACCAACTGGGTCTGCAATGAAACTCGTTCAGTAATATCTTCCCAAACTTCAACAACCTGATATGGTTGGCCAGAACCATCTGTGATCGGAAAACTCGCAATCTCAAGCAGATCCTGAGAACGGCCTGTTCCTGCAATTGTACGGCGAACACGCTGCGGCTGACCGCTCGCAAACGTCTGCGCTGCCGGCGAATCGTCCCACGGGCCGATTGTATCGCCATAGAACTGGCCAACTAACCGTGCTGGCTCATTCCCAAAACGCTCTGCGAGCGCACGATTGACTGCCCGAATTGAGCCATTCATCTCGATCAGCGCCAGGCCAATCGGCACACTATCGATCACACCACGAATCAGGTTGCGGCTGTTCTGAATCTCACGTAATCGCATGCCCTCAACGATCTGTTCTGCCTGTTGATGCATCAACTCGACCTGACGTGAGGCGTTTGCTGTTCGGGCCGCGAGTTGGCTGGCCGCGAACAAACGTGGCAGATCCAGGGCTGTACCAGGCGCAAACCCGAGCAGGAGCGCACCGAATATTCGATAGCCAAACTGTAATGGCAATGCCACCGCCGGATGCTCATACAGTATGAGCGTCTGATGCCGACCCGAGGAAACTATTTGCCGTAGTATATTCGCGCTTTCATCCTCGCCCCATGGAGGTGGAGCGATAACAGAAGCAGCCAGGGAGGCAGCGTGCGCCTCTGTGCTTTCGCTATGCAAATGCAGCACACACCACTGCGCGCCAGTGACGGCACACAGATCAACTGCAATTGCTTCAGCAGCAACAGGTAGCGACAGAGCATCGGATGATACAATCGACATGGACAGCCTGTCCGATTGAGTGGTTAGGCGTATGAGAGCATTATTGTGCCATGGTATCCTCATTTATTCTCACATCTGCTACCCATCTTGTCAAGACTGTTCTTGTCGGACTGTTTACTAAGGGTTCATACACGTAGTATTTCCCCAAGCCACTGCGGTGGCCTTCCTCGGATTGCGTAAGTCGGCAGCCTGTGCTATAATCGCCGCTTGCAACTGAATACCGCTTCTGCTTCTCTCTCATGCTGTGGCATCGCGCAGGCCAGGCATGATTCGAGAGAAGCCACAGACCGAAGGAGGACCAATGCGCGAGCGTCGTCGTGACTACGAATTGATGTTCATTATTTCTCCGCTGCGTGCCAGCGAAGAAGAGGTCTCTACTCAGATTGATCGTCTCTCGCAATCGATTGCGAATCTGGGTGGGGAAGTGACCGACTTTAACCATTCGACACCATGGGGGCGGCGTAAGTTCGCCTACTCAATTCGGGCCTACTCCGAAGGTGAGGCAAGTCGGCGTATTTTCAACGAGGGCTATTACATCCTCTGCCACTTTAAGCTCCCCACGAATAAGATCACCGAATTTGAGCGCCCAATCAAACTGGCGGACTCTATCCTGCGTTACATGCTGACTCTAGTCGACACCCGCGGCGAGCGTGTTGGTGGAACGACGCGCGATATGGATGTGGACGACCTGGACGAGGAGGGCGACAACGAGCCTGAGTAGCGCGCTGGATTGAGGTGCTGATATGGTCAAAGATCTGAATAAGGTTCTGATTATCGGGCGGCTCGGTAAAGATCCCGAAATGCGTTACACTCCCGGCGGTAGCCCAGTTGCGACGTTCAGCGTTGCAGCGGGGCGGCAGTGGAAGGACGGGAATGGCGATGCACATGAGGAAACCGAGTGGTTCAATATTGTTACATGGAACAAGCTTGCCGAAATCTGTAACGAGCACCTTCGCAAAGCCAGCCGTGTGTATATTGAAGGCCGCCTCCAGACGCGACAATGGCAGGATCAGGATGGTCAAGTACACTACCGCACCGAAGTCATTGCTAGTGACATGATCATGCTCGATAATCGCAGCCCACGTGAGTCTGGTTCAATTGATGATCAGGACAATCAGCGCCACATGCCGCGCAGCCCAATGCGTGGCTCGCTCGATATCGGCGATGAGGATATTCCATTCTAATTGAATCATCCCCGTTTGGTGATACCAACGGGTGCTACTAAACATAACACAATGAGGGAAGATTATGAGTGACGATCAGGGCCGCCGTGGTGGAGGTGGCCGGCGCAAATTCTCCACACGCCGCAAGGTTTGTGTCTTCTGCGCCGACCGAATCCGCTTGGTGGATTATAAGGATGTCAAGCGGCTACAGCGCTACGTTTCGGAGCGCGGCAAGATTCTACCCCGCCGACGTACAGGGACGTGTGCACGCCATCAGCGCACGCTGACCCGTGCGATTAAACGTGCCCGGCACATGGCACTACTGCATTTTGTTGCAGCTCAAACCCGTAGCTGATGCCGACCGCACCCGGACCAAGGCACGAGGCCGTCGCGCGCCCATAGGCGCGCGCCTTCGTGTCTTGGTCTGTTTCGTGCCATACCGCCAGAGGCCATATGGTCCAACCACCAAAGAAAGCCAGCCCGGCCAATTCTACGGCCGCTGTACGGCGTCGTTCGCCACGTCGTGAGCGTGAACAGCGACGTCAACGCCTGATTATTATTATTTCGGGTGCTGCAATTAGCATTGCCCTCCTTGCTGTATTGATTGGCGTATTGATTGATCAGGTGTATGTTCCTGGTCAGTCGATTGCGAAAGTTAATGGCGTCAGCCTATCACGAAGTGATTACTGGAAAGAGCGCCGTAACGATAGCGCCGCAACGATTAGTCAGGCACTATTCCTGACGGCATTCGGTCCACAATTCGCCCAGCAGGTTCAGAGCCAAATCAATGGCGTCGATAGCTCGATTGCAACGATCCGCACATCACCAATTGATGAAAACGTGATTGGTGGCTGGGTTGATCGGCAGTTGGTCATTCAGGGTGCCCGCCAGTTCAATATCCAGGTGAGCGATGGCGATGTTGCCCAGCTTGTTAATGCCAGCTTTGGCCCTAATTTTGGCCCGCCACCACCGCCAATTACCGGAACGGCGACGATCACACCCACGCTTGGGCCAACGGCAACTATTGTGCCAACACTCATGCCAACGGTAACGCCAGGTGGGCCAACGCTAACTCCGGCACCAACATTGACTCCAGCACCAACCTTTACCCCAGAGCCAACCAAAATACCAACAGTAACGCCACCAGCGGACCAAGCACTTACGAGAGTTGGTGCTGTCTACAAGACACTCTATGATCGCTATGTCAATGAGCTCGCCCAGATCGACCCATCGCGCAAGGCTCAATTGACTGCCGAGGATTTCAAGGTTGGGTTGGTTAATCAATTTCAACGCCAGGCATTTGCTGGTAAAATCGAAGAACAGCTGATTCCTGATGCCAGCTTTACACCAACAACCGATCCGAGCGCAATCGAGACGCGCCATATCCTGATCAAAGTGACGGTTCCGCTTACAGCAACCGAGCAAGAACGAGAAGCAGCATTTGCCAAGCGCCGGCCCGAAATCGATGCAATTCTTAAAGAACTGCGCGATGGTGCCAAGTTTGAGGAGGTTGCCAAGGCAAAGACGGAAGATTATAATACCAAAGAGCAGGGCGGCACACTCGAGTCCTTCGATAAGACAGGCAAAACAACATCTGGAACACAGATTGATCCAGCCATTGTTCAGGCTGTTGCGCCGCTCAAGGAAGGCCAGATCAGCGATGTCATTCGCACATCATTTGGCTGGCATGTTGTTGAACTCGTCAAACGCACTGTTGATCCTCGTGAAACGCAGTTGCGTGCGGCTCGTACGAAGGCATTCGATGAATGGCTGGCCAAGCAGCGTGCTGCTGCGACGATTGAGCGCGACCCGCCAATCACGCCGACACCAACTGTGGCTGTGACAGGGACACCAGCAGCGCTGCCAACGGTTGTGCTAGATGGATTGCCATCGCCGACACCGCTGCCAACGATCGCAACACCCGGCCTTGTACTTACGCCAACGGCTGCGGTGCCAGTGGCTACGCTACAACCAACTGCGGCAACGCCAACTGCGGCTGCAACAGCAACACCAGCGCCATAGCGTGCTGGAGGAGCCACGAAAATTGGAGAGGAGCAGCATGCTGCTCCTCTCCAAGCCATAATAATGCGACGCTGGAAACCACAACCATCAATTGGGCGTTGGATCGCCATAGGGCTATTCATCATCACCCTGGCGGCGATTATCGCTCCACTTCTGCGGATTACGGCAATCTTCAGCGGCCCGCCAGAAAGCTGGGTGATCGATACCAGCCTGTTTGGTTGGTGTGTGCTGCTACTTGTTCTAGTGGCAGCGAGTGCGGTGTTTGGGTATCGCGCGGCTGCCGCGTTTACCCTGGCCTATGAGCTCGACCGCAACGGCCTGTATATTGTCTGGCTTGGCAGCCGTGCTGTCGTTCCGCTCGATCAGATCACTAATCTTGATGTTGGTATCGATCTAGCTCCAACAATCTGGCAGATCTTTCAGCGAATCGGCTACTATGGCGGCCAGAGCCAAACAATCGATGGCCGACTTGTGCACCTGTTTACGACACAGGCACTTTCCAGCAGCCTGGTTGTCCATACGCCCGATACAAGCTATGTCATCTCACCAGCAGACAATGAGTCGTTTGTTCAGGATCTTGAGCAACGCCGCAATCTGGGTTCGACAAAACCACTTGCAGTAGCAGTCGAGTCCGGGCGAATGTTTTTGTATGCATTCTGGAGTGATCGGACGATTCGCTGGCTTTTGGCGGTTGCACTCTTCTTCAATCTGATTGCATTAGCCGTACTTTCATCCCGCTACACAAGTTTGGCACCAATGCTACAGATGCGCTTTGATCCGGCTGGGCAAGCAGCAGACATCCGACCGCGCCACCAGGTGCTGTTCATTCCACTTGCGGCACTCGGGCTATCGCTGGTCAATCTCATGCTTGGCGTCGCGCTCTACCGCCGACAACAACTCAGCGCATACCTGCTTCAGGGTGCCTCTGTTATTGTACAGATCCTGTTTGCCATTGCGCTCGTCACGCTTATTCGCTAACCTCATCTGTTTCTTTTGGCTGTGCAACCGTTACGACGGCTACTCCGCGTGGAAGATTAACGATTTCGCCCTCATCTTCATCGGGTACCGTGGTATTGTCTGTGTGAGAACTAAGCCCATCCAGTCCGCTGGCCTTCTTCAAGCGCTGCTCATAGGCTCGCTCGATTACTACAACCATCTGGTCAAACCACGACATGCGCTGGTACCTCCACTACTTGCCATCTCCCTGCCCAAATACTCCTGGTAGTGTACCATTCTCGACCTAAGGCGTATACTGCCGTATACTATGGCAGCTTAGATCGCACTATCAAATCCGTCGGGACGCAGCGCGCTGCGTCCCGACGGTGCCATCGCTGCTGACGCATCTCGCGTTCACCGTGCAATGCGTTTAATATAATATAGCCGAGGGTACCATGAACGAGCGCCATATCGCACGACAACTAACCAAGCTTGCGTTTGGGCTATTAGTTGGTGGGCTAGCCTTTGGAACAAATGCTCTCGATGGCCGAACCCGCAATCGTATTCCGCTTGGCATCCGAATGGCCTCATCGGCGCTGATACTGTTAACAGCGCTGACCCTCACACGCCAGCGCAACAGCATCACTCGCCTTGCAGCGGGCGGGATGGCATGCGGGTTTCTTGGTGATCTTGTGATGGCTCAGGTCGTTCCTGTGCCACAGCATGTGATTGGCGGTATGCTCTCGTTTGGTGTTGGCCATGGGCTGTATATGCGGGCCTTAACACTCCTTGGCCGCAAGCGTGGGCTCATTTCGCCCAAAACCAGCCTGATCGGCCTTGGGTTTGGTTGGAGTATTGCGCTGTTTGGCTGGTGGGTGCTGGCTCGTAGCCCCGCACGCGGTTTGCTGATCAATGGAGCCGCGCTTGCCTATGCGCTTCTGCTCGGCTCGATGGCCGGATTGGCTGGTGGGCTGGCCGCCCAGGATCGAACGCTCGTTCCACTCGCCACCGGAGGGGGTCTGTTTCTGCTCTCGGATCTGATTCTGGCCGGAGCCATCTTTCGTGAGACCTTCTTCCCCTCTATTGGCGATGTCATCTGGCTGACGTATCTGAGCGGCCAGGCATTGATTATCAATACATTTGGTGCAGAAGCTGCCTAGACTCAAGACCTTTCAGATAACGAAGCGTGCATGTCAACGGTGCGCTAGCCCCGCATCCCCCTCGCCCCCTTCTCCCACGTTGGGGAGAAGGGGGAATACCGCATTCCAATGCCGCGCAGAGCCCCTCTCCCCGCAGTGGGAGCGGGGTTGGGGTGCGGGGAAAGAATGGCACCGCCTGTTATTTGAAAGGTATTGGGCCTAGCTTCTATTGTTCTGGCACCTCCCGCATCTGCAACAGGGGCGAACACACGA
>JBBQSD010000144.1:0-15281 GCA_038214135.1 Chloroflexales bacterium
CCGTCTGACCGATCCAGCTACCCGATTGGTCACCCGCTGGCAGGTGCCGATCACGCCACCGATTGATCGGCTACATCTATTGCAGCAGGTGTTGCGGATCGATGGCCTGACCACCAGCGGTGAACACGAATTGACGTTGACCATGACCAACACCGGCGCGCTACCGCTCAGCCTAACACCCACCGACCTGCTACTTGAACGGGAAGGTACACGCCAATTGCTGGCTGGCATCCGTGGCATCGATACACCGCTGGCGGCGGGCGAAACCCGTTCACTCACGCTGGTATTGCCGCCTGAACTGCGTGGTGGGGCAACCCTCAGTATCGGGACGGCGCAGTACCAACTCGCTGCCGAGTGACCATAGCCAATAGCCGATAGACCGATAGCCGATAGCCCATTGTCATTAGATATGTTCATCGAGTGCGGTAAAGATCATCGTTACGCTGATTGCGTGTAGCTCGCCACCGTGCCAACCACGGCACACAGGAACTGCACCGCGCCGTGGATATTCAACCGTTGTTGCAACTCTTCGAAGAGAAAGGAACCCTGGAATGACAACATCGAACGCCATCACGATTATTTCGCTCAAGAAGAATGAAGGAGATTCTGGCATGACCACCACAACCACCACGCACCACCGTTACGCCGGAACGGGCCGCAGTATCGGCATCCTACTAGCGCTGATCATCGCCTGGGCCATTGGGCTGAGTGCCTCTATCGCGCCATCGAGCAGCTTCGCCGCCGAACGAGGAGCAACCACGACAGCAGGAGTCAGAAGTCAGCAGTCAGGAGTCAGCAGTGTTGGTGCAACAGCAAGCACACGGGCACAATCAACGAAGATCGCTTCTACTTTTCAATTGATCAATCGTCCAGCGCAACCTGCGACACCACAGGTTGACGACCCCTTTGCCACCATTGGCACCAAGCTCGAAACCACCGCCAAGAACGTCGCCAAGATCGCCACGCCAGTCGCGATTGTGTGCATTGTGATCGTGCTGGTGATGTATCTGTTCGCACCGCTGCTGCCGGACATCGCCCAACAGAACAAGGGCTACATCATCCGGGCCTTGGTGATTGTCGCCATGATCGGCTTCGTTCCCGAGTTGGTCAAGGCCGTGGCCGCCTTTGGGGGCAGTTCGTAGACGAGGAGTCAGGAGTCAGCATCGGGTGCGATCAGATGTCTGACTTCTGCTTGAACATTGAAGAAGAAAGGAGTCGCAGCATTCAGAGCAAACATGTGGGAGCCAAACGTCAGAATGGTGTGAGAGAGCCACAACCATGGCAGAGCATTATTCTGACTTCTGACTCCTGACTCCTGAATACTGCCCACACGATGCCCTACCAGCATATCGAAGAATTAGGCGACCGTAGCCAGGAGCGCTTTGCGCTAGGCCTGGGTGCCCGTAATGTGGCCGGCATGGTCATGGGCGCATTCCCCATCCTGCTGATCAGTAGTAGCTGGCCGCTCATCCTGCGCCTGCCCGCCGTGCTGGGCGCTATTACCGTGGGATTGCTGCTGACAATTGATATGAGCGGGCTGGCCGTCTATGAATGGCCACTCTGGTGGCTACGTGGTCGGCTTCGGCTGCTGGCCCATGGTCGCAGCATCACGCCCACCGCGCTGCCGGGTGTCGCCCAGCAACCCATCCATATCCCGCTGCGCGTTGGTGGGCCGATCCGACCATCCCGCCGCCGTAGCGTGCGAAAGATGAAATCGTAGGGGCAGTTCGCGAACCGCCCGCGCTGCCGATTATTGTCCTGTCGTGATGGGTCGTTCGCAAACCGCCCCTACATCCTGAATATGTCGAAAGAAAATACGATGCACGTCTTTCAACTCACCAGTTTCCCCTGCGATCAGGTTGGCGATTACGAGAACCTGGCCTGGTCGTTTGGCGGGTGGTTCAGCGAACGCCCGTATCCGGTGCGGCTGCTGGCCTTCAACCGCAGCTGCGACATGCGCGTGCCCCGTGCTGCCGTGGATCAGCAGGCCCGCAGTATCGGTCTGCTTATGGATGCGACGACCGATCTGCGTCGGCAGATCGACCGCCTCCTGCATCAGGCCGGGCAGCCCGCTCTCGCCCTGCGCCAGTTGCCGCCCGAACGTATGGCTGATCTATGCGATTTATGTGCCGCTGCACCGGCAATTGTGTCGGCCCTGGAACAGATCCGCACAACCGAGGATTCTGGCGATCCGGCGATCTGGCAGTTTGTATACGACGCGCTGGCGGTCTACGGCTGGCCACTGCCGTGGATGCGCGAGGCGACCCGCTTCTATGCTGCGCTGCAGGAGCGCCATCTGCGCAGCGCCACCTATCAGTTGCTCACCTGGGAACCGTCATCGATTGGGCCGGATGCCCTGGCGCTGACCATTCGGCGGGCCTTCAAGCGCGAACCCATCGTCGGCGCACGTATCCCGCCCGTATTGCCGGGCGCCTACCAGGAGTTCGATACCTATCTGCATCCCGATCAAGCGGGCGATCCATTCCTTTCCGGATTGCTAGCCTATGATGCCCGTGGCGAGATTGATCTGACGATCCTACACGCGCTGATGGATCTGCCCTATGATCTGGCGATTGCGGTGGACATCCATACCCAACCTGCCGCACAGGTATTGGCTCGCACCGAACGCTCATTTGCGGTCTCACGCGCTGCCGCCTCCGACGCAAACGTCAAGGATGCCCGCGCCGAACGGCAGAGCCACGATGCCGAAGCGGCCCTGCACGAACTGGTGCGCCAGAACCTGCACGATGTGCAGATCGCGGTGCTGGTTTCCGGTGCGACCCGCCAGGAGTTGGAAGCCCATGTTGCGGAAGTACGGGAACTGCTCGGTAGTCGGCTGCGGCTGGTGCGGCCATTGGGCGTGCAGCGCGAAATCCTGAGCCTGTGGTCGACTCGTCCGGCCAATCAGATCGACCTGCCATGGAAGCGGCGCAACACCTATTCATTAGGCGTCGGTTGCTACGCGGGCATTGTCACCTACCATCGCCGGGATGTTGGTGCAGGGCTGTTGTGGGGTATTGATGGCCGCCGCCTGGCACCACTGATGCTCGATCTGTTTGCCGACCGCCAGGCCGCCCATATGGTCGTGCTCGGCAAAACTGGCTATGGCAAATCGTACTTTTTGAACCTGATGGCCCTACGCGCCGCCGCTCTGGCGGGCTATCGGGTGATCATGCTGGATGCCTTCGACAATGCCGCCCGCATGCAACGCGCCGCTGGTGCTGGGGCGACCGGCAACTGGCTGACACTCGACACGCCAATCAATATCCTCGACATTGTGTTTGGTGATGAGATCGGCGATTGGCGCTCGGCGCAGGTCGAACATGTGATCAGCCAGTTGGCCATGCTGCTGGGCACCCTCGGAATCGGTGCGAACAACGCCAAAGTGTTTGTGCCACGCATCTTCCAACCCGAAGAACGCGGTGTGCTGGATGCGGCGCTCTCAACGATCTATCGTGACTGCGACCCGGACATGGCCCTGAGCGCGATGCCACTGCTAGAAGACCTGATCGATGTGCTCGATGGCGGTGGGCAAGGTGAAGGCATCGCGATTGCCAACACGCTCAGCAAGCTATTGTTTGGCACAGCGGATCGGAATGCAACCACGCTCACCCGCATTGGGCAGCGCTTCAATGCGCCAACCGGCGTGGATTGGCGCTTCGAGCGTGCAATCACATGCATCGATCTGGGCCAGATTACGATAGCTGCGCCGGAATGGTTGCCGTTCTACTATGCCCAGGTGATTGGTGCGGTCAGCCGCTATATGCGCGACCCCAGCCGCGACCGTTCGATTCCGACTATGCTGATCATCGATGAGTTCGGCTATGCTGCGCAGGTCGAGAGTGTCGCCCGCCTCGCCGCTGACATCTGCAAGGTGGCGCGTAAATATGGCATCGGCTTGATGGTCGTCGATCAGAACCCACACACCTTCCAGACCCCAATAGGCCGCGAAATCTTTGAGAATGCTGTCGCCAAAGTCCTGTTCCATCTCGATGATTCAGCAGCAGCAACCGTCGGTGAACTGATTGGCGACCTGACCCCCGGCCATGTAGAGTTCCTGACGCAAGCCGAGCGTGGTGAGACAGTGGCTGTATTCGGCAATGATCTGCACATCATGCTGGTGGAAAGCTCGCCCATGGAGCAACGCCAGTTCAGCGGTTCGTGATGACCGAACCATGGTCACAAAATCCTAGCCACAAAATCCTAGCCGCAAGATCCTAGCCGCAGGCTTCAGCCTGCGGGACGCAATCGAGGAACCCGATGAAAACCCTACTTTGGCGTATCGACCCTACTCCCGTTGGCGTCGCCAACCTGCCGCACCTGGCCGATGACCTAGCGTTGCATCTGCGCTATGCCCCGTTGACCACCGTGCTGGTGCAGATTGGCAGCCGCCAGCAAGCTTACCTGGCTGGCCCTGCCTGTGCTGGCTGCCACCAACAGCGCTGTGCCCCAACCTGCGCCATGCAACTCCTACGTCGGATGCTGATCGCCAATCATGTTGCAACCGACATGCGCCCAATTCCGCTGGGCCTCACGCCACGCCCCTACACCCGGCTCGTGCTTGCTATTCCAGGGCCACATGCCCAAACCCTGGATGCAGCACTGCTGGCTCCCTGGCCGGAAGCGCGGCTATGGGCATCCTGGCGGATCGGTTTCGGGCGGCAGATCGTCGGTGCAGTGCTGGCAGTCGGAGCCGCTGGCCCCGATCCACTGGCTATGCTTCGAGCGCGGGGCTGGCGTGCCATTGCCGCCAAACCACTCCTGCGCCAGCTCGCCACTGCCGCCATTCCCGCAACGCTACCAATCGGCTGGTCTAGCTCATTCGCGCCAGCCATCCTGCTGCCCAATGCAGGAAATGCCATTACAACGCCAGATTCCAGCCCATCAGAGCAGCATCAGGCCGATTGTATTCCGTTTGCGGTTGGCGGCAACACCCAGCGTGTTATCGCGCCAGCGCTGATCACCAAGGCCATTGCCACCCTCAGCCAGATCGAAACAGGATTCCCAATCGATTCGGGTCAGCCGATTCGAGGAACTGTTGAAAGCGATGTCTGTGCAACATCAACGGCAGATGCGGCCTATCAACCAGCGCCTCAATGCATCGACTGGCCAGCCGGGCCGGACACGATGCCACCCGAACGTCTGGGCCACCTGCTGACATCCCTTGTGCAATCGCCAGCCCTCACAGATGGCCGCCCAGGGCGCGTTGGGCTGGCAATTCCACGCCTTAAACAGGTTCTGGGCCTCACAAAACCAGAGGCAACCATGCTCCTGAACTGGCTTGATCACGCAAATATACTCGAACCGCCAGCGAATCCGCAACAACCATGGCGTCAGCCGCGCCCACTAGCCACCACAAACCTGATCGAAATCGCTGGCCGATTACACGCAACACCAATTCCTACCGAAATAGATGCAAGAGGGATACATATCTCTGAAGATGTTGCCCCTCGCCGCGTGGCTTGAGCCCGCGGTGGAGGAAGGTGAACAATACCCGATGAACATGGAAAGATCATCAGCCTGCGGCCAGCGCATCTCGTACGGGCGTATCGCATACGCCCGGGCCGATCACATTGAGGAATATTATGATACTCCCAACGCCACATCCACAACACACACACGCCCTGACCATCACTCATATCGCACTCGATCATATCCTGCTGCTTGCACGCCTGATCTGGTTTGCAAGCCTGCTGTTTCTGATCGGGCTTGTTACACTCCCATTGCTCGATATCGCGTGGATGCCACCACTGCCCATAATCTCTATCTTCCGGTTGATCACGGGTAGCGGCGCGCTCGTTCTGGTTGGCGAACTGCTGATCGCGGCGATCAGGCTTATCTTCCAAACCCAATATACACAATCCCTGAGTTCTGCACATACCTATCTGCGTATTCGTACCCCAAACCCACATACCAGCCAGGCAATAATTGGCATCAACCAGCCAGATGGAGCCGATTTCTGGTATGCGGCCCATCGCCTGTTCCCTGAACATACAAAACCCTGGCTCACCGCCACGCTCAGCGCTCGCCCGGATGAGCCAATTGAGTTTGGTGCTGTGATTGGTGGTAGTTCTGCCAATCAGCAGCACTGGCAATCGGCACTGCGCCAGATGATCATCGGTCAGTGTCCTGATGCATTGGTCGATAGCCCGCCCGATCCGCTTGCCAAGGCCATCGATCAGGCGATTGGTAGTGCTGGTGCAACCCTGGCATGGGCGGAATTCTTGCTGCCACACGATCCGGCCTTCCCGCTGCGCTTGCCCGAATCGGCAGAGAGCGATCTGCTGGGGCCGTTACTTGCACAATTGCGGCCACGCGCTGGCGCGGTTCGGTATGCCGAGGCACAGGTTTCCACGCAGCCACGCCACGATTGGCGTAGTGATGGGTTTGGCTGGCGAACTGCCGCCCATCGGCGCTTGAATCAGCTTCGGAGCAAGGCGCATTTCGGTATGCTGAACAGCGATGGCCGAGCGCTGGAACGCAAACTGGCCGATCCAGCCAGCCACATGCTGCTGCGTGTCGTTGTGGTTGCAGATCAGGCTGCCGCTGCCAATCACATGCTGCGCGAGATCAACAGTGTGTTGGGCCAATACGCCCAGCGTAGCGGCCAATGCAACCAGCGCTTTGTGTGCGCCAACCAGGGTAGCGTCGATCTCAGCATTCCGCCACCGGCAATCCCGGCACGCATGGCATGGCAACTGTGGGCAGGCTCAATCCTGATCGGCCTCTTGCTGGCTGCTGTCGCATGGCACTGGCCAATCGGCCTGCTTGCGCTGCTTCAATTCCCCACGATGGTGTTGCCACTGCTGCATAGCGCATTCACACTCCTCTGGCTGGTCGCTCCCTTTCTCGCAGCAGCAGCGCAGTTCCGCACCAGCATGCAGGCCCGCGCTACCCATTGGCGCAAGCGCCTACTTGCCCGTGCGCCGCGATTGGTCCCGCCAATGCCATTGCTGTTGCCTCTGCCAGCCTGGTGGGCACCGGCCATCCTCAGCGCAGGCGAACTGGGTGGTATCTGGCATCTGCCATCACCGAATCTGGGCACCCTGGCGCGCTGGCTGCCAGCCCGGCATCTGCCCGCCCCGCCGCATGCGTTTATCGACAGCCCGAGCATTACGGTTCCAACCGGCCAATCCTCACGGCGGATGATGTTTGGTTACGCATTACGCAGTGATGGCCAACTCACACCGGTTGGGCCGAGTCTGTATGATCTGCGGAATATTGGACACCTAACGGCTGGCATGGGTGCTGGTAAGAGCCGCTTCCTGGCTAATCTGTGCAAGCAGGTTATGGAAGAAGGCTTCACCCTGATTGATGGCAAGGGCGATGACGCTGGCAACCTGACCGCCACCGTGCGCCAGTACATTCAGCATAATGATGAACGGCGGGTTGTGCTGCTCGATATCACCGATACCGATTGGCCAATTGGTATCAACCCGCTGGCCGATATTGCGATTGATACCGCTGGCGCAATTGATCGCGTGACCGCCCAGATCCAGAGTATTTTCGCCCGCCTCGATCCCGATGGCTGGGCAGCCGCTCCCGGAATGCAACAGTTCCTCGACATGAGCACGCGCCTGGTTGTCGAAACCGTGCCACTCCCAACCATTGCCCACGTCAAGCAGGCACTGATTGACGAACCCTACCGCAAACTGCTGCTGGCCCAGTGTAGCAAGCTGGAGGTCAAGACATTCTGGCAGGTGATCTATCCAACCAGTAGCGAGCAACAGAAAACCAGCATGAACGCACTCATGCGCCGCTTCGATAAACTGCTGCTCTCGGATGTTGTGCGAACCCTGATCACACAGGCGCATCCGACCTTCCGCTTCAGCGATGCGATTGCCGAACGCTTGATCGTTCTGTGCCCCATCCCGCATGTGGCCTATGGCCCGCTGGCGGCGACAGCAGCCATGCTTATATTTCAGAACTTCATGCGCGCCGCCTTCGAGCGACCGGGCAGCGCCACCACCCGCCGCGATTACCCGCTGATTGTGGACGAATTTCAGGTGTTGGCCGAACACGGCGCAACCCAGGATGTAGCCATCGCGATCACGCAATTACGCTCATTGGGTATTCCGACGCTGTATGCCCATCAGGCGCTGGCTCAGGTTGGCGATCTGCGTGAGCTCATGCTGATCAATGCCGAGAACCGTATCCTGATGCGCACGCAGGAGCCGGATGCCAGCGTGTACGCCAGCCACTATGGTGCGGCTATGTTGAGCGCAGCCGATATTGCCAGCCAGGAGCCGACCGAGCATCAGTATGCGCGCTTTGTTGTTGGCGGCCAGGCCGTTGGGCCAATCTCGATGGTGCCACTCGGCTGGCCAAGCGCGATCACAACCACGCCAGATCCATACAATGGCCCGGATTGGCAGAATATCATTCCAGCCGCACTATCGAATGGTGCAGATCAGGCCAGCGCACCTCTCACACCTGGTGTCGCCGAGTATGATCAGAAACTACTTACACTTGTGTATCGCACGCCATTCCGCGACGAACTGGCGCAACGGTTGGCCGAACGGCTCTGTGATGATGAATGGCACCTGCTGAATAGCCGCTGGGAGGCAATTGCGCGAGTGCAGCGCCAGTATATTTTGCAGAACCCTGGATGCATTCCCAATCGCGATGAGCGAGTGCGCTGGCTTTCACGCCTTGGCTATGCCCGCCCGAGATTATTGGCCGAGTCCGAATTCCTGCGTATTCGGCGGGCGTAATTGTGACAGAATATTGACCCAGCGGTTGACCTCTCCCCAGCCGCTCTCCGATTCGGAGAGCGGTACCCGCAGGGCGGGGTGAAGTTAATAACGCGATCAAAGTTCTTGCAATTCAGCTAGAGAAGTGGAAAACAATAATCATCCATGAATCGTATCTAGGCTGATGGTCACAAACCAGCGACCAAGGAGCGGGTCGCGGATGAAACAGCGCTCAAGGGCAGCCATGGCGTCTTTGGTCAGCTTCACGCCGGTGCGGTAGGTGGTGGTGATCGCCTGCACTACCGGATGCACCCCCTGCCAGGCCATGGTTTCGATAAAGGTCAGGGCCACCGGAAGATTATCCAATAAACTGCCATTCCAATGCTGTTCTAACGCTCCCCAGCAGCGTTCAATCGGGTTACATTTGCTGTGATAGGGCGGATAGTAGGCTAACTGGACGGTCAATCCGGTGTCGCCGACAAAGGCGACCAGCCGCTGCATAAACTGGGTGCGCCGACTGTGGTTCTCGGGGCCATTATCGAGAGTAATCAGCACCGTGGTGACCGACGAAAAGCGCATATGCACCGTTGCCACCAGTCTTGGAGCCGATCTACCAGACAATCGCTGGTGACCTTTGAGGTCACCCCCGACACAACCAGTTCATTGGTCGCCGGCATCAGAATACCCACGGGGGTCATCGTCGCCTCCGGTTGAAAATTGTGATCCATGGCTTGCGTTGGCACCCGGCTTTTGCCGCCGCGGGCAAACGGGCCGAGCTGAACGGTTGCTTTCGCATCCATCGATATGCGAAGGGTGGCGGGGTCAGTGGTTGCTTCCTGATGAATCGCCCCTAGTCGCGCGAAGATGGCATCGGTTTCCGGGACTTTTTTGGGGTTTGACGTTGGCGACTTTGGTCGGGTGATAGCCGAGATCGTTCAATTTGGTCGCGATGGTGCGCTCGGTCGGCAATTCGGCGTCCGTATAGCCGTTCGTCGCGCTCAACTGCCGCCGGACTTCCGCAGCGGTCAGGCGCGTATACAAGCGGTTGTTGCGAAACTGGGGGTCGGTTTGGCTTTGCCCATCCACAATGACGCGGATATCCTCCAGCAGATGGGGCAGATGAACTTCTGCCCGTTTCCGTACGCGCAACTGGAACGCATCCAAACTGGTCACGCGCTGGCGCAGTTCGTGCGTCCCAATCCGAATCGTGGCACGGTTCCAGCCTAACTCTCGTTCGGCGCGGGTTTGCCCGCGCTCACCGAGTGCCTGTACGGTTTGCGCCATGAAACGACGGCGATCCGCACCCTTCAATGTCGTAGCGGTCTCGATCAAGATCTGTTTCAGATCGTCAGTCAGCTCCATGGCACCGCTCCCTATGCTTTTCGCTCGTCGTGGTACCATACGTGTGGATGAATTTATATTTCCGCTTCCCTAAGCAAAAAGCACTGGCGGATACAATGCAGCGAGCCGAAGCCTGGGCACTCGCGGGGCTGCTGCAAGAGGTGCAGGAACTCTTCACACAGGTTTGGGCAATCAGCCAACAGTATGGCCTAGATGGCAGCAACGGTGCCTGGGAGGCTGGCTGGTTGCTTGCTTGTGCAAATGGGCAAGCCCAGTGAAGCAGCAGCCTGGTTCGAGCGAGTCACAACGCTGCCGAACAACCAAGCGCGTTGGCCAGCAAATCGCCAGGCACTCATACAGATGTGCCGGATGATCGCAGTTTGCCCGCAAACCCTAGCAGCGGGTTCGTTTGCAACCGATTCCCAGCCATGCGCTTCCGCAGAACTGCCACCACTAAAAATCAGAAGCCTGGGATCATTCCAGGTACAGCGCAGCGGGGTAGCACTTCCGGTATGCAGGGCCAGGAAATCAGTCGCGCTGCTTCGGTATCTGCTCACACGCCGCGAACGCCAGGCATTCAAAGAGGAACTAATGGAACTGCTCTGGCCAAGTTCTTCGCCACAGGAAGCAACCCATAGCTTGCATGTTGCGGTGAATACGCTGCGCCGCTATCTCGATCCACCACATGGCACATATCTGTTATTCGAGGCAGGGGCCTATAGTTTCCATCCGATGGCGAACATCGAAGATGATTGTGCGGTATTCGAGCGTTTGTATCGGGAGGCAGAACGTTCCTGGCGCGCCCATGATTTGCTCGTTGCGGAACAAACCTTCAATCGGGCCATTGCGCTCTATCAGGGCCACTATCATGTCGATATCCACGATGGTGTCTGGGCGATCACCGAACGAGAACGCTTGCTCTCCCAGTTTCTTTCCGCACTGGCCTGCTGGCCTTTGCCATTCCGGCACTACCAGCTGGCTGGCTAGCGGCACGCTGGGGCCTGCGGCGCACGATCATCAGCGCTATCGCTTGGAGGTGGCTACGCAATCGCGGCACTCGGCTTCCCACCCCTGTTCCTGGCAGGCGCAGCATGCACGCTCGTGGGAGTTGCACTGTTCACACGCATCCCAGTGGAACGTACTGGGCGTGGCATGGCCAGGTAAGCGATGCTGGGCAGTCCAACCGTAACCTATTATTGATTGACGCAGGGTTGGTTGTCTGCTAGTATCATTATTAACCACACGATCAGGTAAAGCAGCATTTCATTGCCAAAATACGTGCAGTTGTTTCAAACAAAATAAGCTTGCCATATGAACAATGCCAAACCACCCCCATCAAAGCTTCTCAGCAGAATAACCGAAGCCCTCATCCATACACGTACTGGTGCAATGCTGCTCAATTTTCCGCCAATTGCATTTGTTCTTGAACGTGTCGCACGCCAGCATATTGAGCAATCTGGCATGTTGCAGGCAGTCAAAGAGATCCAACAGGATCGTGTGGCATATGGCGATCTAAACTCAACCCTGAATGCTATCGCTATTGATGTTGTCGAGACGCTGGACTACGAAGCTGCGATGGTGGCTCCGTATGAGGCAGATGGTGCGCTGCCATTGCGCGCATGGCATACGAAGGTGCCACGCGAGACGGTACTACAGTGGGAAGCGGAAATCGCGATGCTCAGCGGTGATCGGCCAATTAGCCTGACTAACCCTGAAATAGCGCGTGTGTATGTCAATCGCGACTCAGATGCGCTCAATCTTGGAGTTCGTGCATCCAAGGCGCGCCATCCGATTATGAGCGATGATCTCTATGATCTCTTTCGCCCTATTACACCCGAGAGCACCCGCCCGTTTGTTAAGGGTGTCCAGGATGCACTCAAGGTCAAGCAAGTCATCGCTGTACCATTCTTTATTGAGACATCGGTCGATGGGCGGGTTGATCTCGAGCTTGTTGGTAATCTTTTTGCGCTAGCGAGCGGACGCCTTTCCGTTCGCGATCAACAAGCCCTCCAGGCATTTGGTCGGCAGGCTGCTGCCGCAATCCTGAGCGAACGCCGACGTGCGTATGTCGAGGCGACACTCTCACTTATATTCGACATCCAAACCAGTTTCCAGGATGAGTCTCAAATTCTACAGCGCATTGTTGATGGTGTTGTGCGCAGCCTTAACTATGTTGGCGCGATGGTTGCTATCTATAATCCCGATGATGGATCGCTGCCAGTACGCGCCTGGCATACTATTATGCCATCTCGACAGGTGCTCGATTGGGAAGCGCAAATAGCCGCCCTAAGCCCCAACCACCCGGTCAGTTTGACCAATCCAGATATTGCTCGTGTGTATGTGAACCGGCCCGAATATAAAGAAAACCTCAGTGCGCAGGCATTTAGCACTCGCGACATCTGTACCAGCAATGATCTGTTCGATCTGTTCCGCCCGATTGCTCCTGAAAGCACACGTCCGATTGTGCGTGGCATTCAGGCAGCGCTTGGTGTGAAGCAGGTGGTTGCCATACCCTTCTTTCAGCGTTCTGGAGATGGCAGTACCAGTAATGGTGAGTTTATCGGCAACCTGTTTGTGTTATCACACTCGGAGCACTTGGATAGTGTCGAGCGTCAGGTGCTCAAAGCATTTGGTCAGCAGGCGGCTGAGGGTATCCGCAATGCGCAATTGTATCGCGATTCACAGGAGTTGTATCGCCAGGCCGAGAACCGGCGTCGGGCAGCAGAGATCTTCGGGAAGATGGCCTTCAACGCGTCCGCATCAGTCCATGAGCTCAAAAATAGAGTTGGTGTCGTACGCGGATTTCTGCAAATCGTTCCGGGTATTATGGACGATAAGGAGATCAGCGAGCCAATCTTTCGTAATCTCGATCAAATGGCCGATATGCTCGACAACCTGCACGAGCCATTTCACATCGTGCCAGATACGATGGTCAGTATCGATTCGTGCGTCCGGCGAGCTACACGGCGTGTGGATGGTAGCTATGATTATGATGTGCCGATCAAGCTCGAACTGAATGGCAAACTGCCCGAAATCTATGCTGCGCAGGATATGATCACCGAGGTGTTCAAAGTATTGATCAAGAATGCGCTGGAGGCCGTGTCCGTTGCCGAAAAGGGTGAGCATGGCCGTGTCCTGGTGACAACACAGTTGCATGATTCAGAAATGATCGAAATAGCGATCAACGATAATGGCACCGGAATCCGGCGTGAGGATGAGAGCCGTATTTTTGAGATGCGCTGGAGTACAAAATCCAGTGGCCTCGGTTTCGGTCTATTCTGGACGAAGGATTATGTCGAAGGTATTGGCGGCACCATCAATGTGAAGACCGTCTATGGCGAGGGCACAACATTCATCGTTCGGCTGCCGGTCAATAGGCCAGATCAGATTCGTGCTGCCGCTGATGAACAAGCATAACCGGAGAGATCAATGGCTACAAAACAACGGCGTGTGCTAATTGTTGAGGATAAGCCGGATTTTCAGCTGTTACTGAAACGTGCGTGTCTGATGGCATCTGAGCGGCTGTGGGTGGGCTGCGCGTGTTGCGCAAGCTCAGCGCATGGAGCAGACGCCCACTGGCTGTTGTTGTCTCTGGCGAAAAAGCGCAGTCGTACCCTATCACCGCAACACTGACCTACAAAGTATTTGGTTATTTGCCCAAACAGCACTTCGATGTGAGGAACTACAGCCGACTTATTACTGCCGCATGTCTCTACCAGGATGCGCACGACATTATTGCTTTGGTAGCTGCTTTTGATTGTGACCCCGATAATCTTGAGTTCGCTAAACGCTGTTGGGTGTTTGCGAAAGAGATACTGGCCGCCGATACGCCTGCTGGCATCAATGCGCTGCCGGTCAACTTTCCAGAGAACCTGGATCATCAGATTGAGGCGACCATTGCGGAGCTTGACCGAACGACAGGCCGCCCGACAAGTGCTGCTATTAGGCATACGTTGCGCCTCCGCGTTGTTGGTAAGTATGAATGGACAATCCTACGTGCATACCTGGCTGATTTCGGGAACTTCCGCGATCTGTATCCGGCTGATGTGGACGCACTGCGCCATATAGCTGCATCGGCAGTGAAGCACGCTATCCAACGTGCAAACCAGACGAATGCCTTTGTTGGCGTACTGAGTCCAGAACACTCACCAGATCCATGTTTTATGATCATCATGGGTTCGATCAGTAACCTCGATCTGCAGGCGATCAAGCGCAACATTGAAGATTTCTATCACGAAAATAATGTCGCCGTCCTACCATATGATGCGCGTAATGCCTTCTTCCAGCGCCTGAAAGATGAAGGGCGCATTGTTCCGAGTAATCGTGATGAGCAGAACAAACTCCTGCAAAAGCTCATGCCCCAAATGCAATACATGGTTTGGCAGAGTGATAGCGATGAAGAGGCCCCATTGTTTACCGATGTCGAGCAGGCCATGGATGTTCTGGCAAAACTGCCACCCGTTGAAGGGCGTCCTCGCCGCCGAGAGCCAATGTGAACCAATGGGAGTGCTGAACTGATTGAGGGGTAGCTCCACCAGCGCACTGAATATGCAGAGCCTGTCCGGCGCTGGCCGGACTGTGCTGGCATCGTGATCGTACCTCATTACAAAAAACGGCGATTCGCGCCTGCGGCGCAATCGGGGAAGAGGCTGCGCCCCTTCCCTCGACCCATCCCCATCCGTGCCCGCTATCCGAATGTGTACCGTGCTGAACGCCCTACTTACGGCACAACAGCACACAGGATGCCTGATTAATGTTTTACACAGGAGAACGCCGGGCGAGACGCAACCCAACAACGTAGAGGCGGTAGCCGGGCGCGTTGTTGAAACGGTAGGACGCGCGCAGGTTGATCGGAGGATTGCCCCAGCCGCCGCCGCGCAGTGTAAAGCGTTTCTTCGCCAGTTCGGTGCCATCTTCGCGCCCAACATTAGGGTCGTAGGGATAGGGTTGATACGCGCTGCGCGTCCACTCCCCCACATTCCCAGCCATGTCGAGCAGTCCAGTATCAGGTGTTGCGCCAGTCGGGAAAGCGCCAACCGCACTGGTACCTTCGTAGCGGTTATTGAAGTTGGCGCGCTCACCATCCAGTTCTTGATCGCCCCAGGCATATATGCGACGCTCATTCCCCCGGCAGGCATATTCCCATTCGAGTTCGCTTGGCAATGCATACATAAAGCCATCGTTCAGGTGCTGCGTCAGCCAACGACAGAAGGCCATTGCCTCATACCAGGAAATCCCGACGACCGG
>JBBQSD010000145.1:0-15137 GCA_038214135.1 Chloroflexales bacterium
CCGATCACTGCGATCAATGCAGCGATACGGGTCATGGTTCGTGAACGAAGCTTCAACATATCCAGATAATCTCCTGTGTCATACGTCGTGAGGTCGTGTGTTCATGGCCATGATTGAGGAGTAAGCGTCTTTCTGTATCGGCGTGTTGTTGTCGGCACCTCCTTCGCATACATGCCTGCGTTGGGCTGCTGAATGCACGGCACGCAGCGGCCAACCTATGGATACACAGGTTTGTAGCAGGCACAATAATTGTGTGGAACTGGTTAGACAAACGCCGAAGGAGAACGAGAGAAGGTGCGGCGTAGAGTGGAGTAGTGTGACAATGTTGATATATTGATTGTTACTAGCTCCACTAACATATTCGAAACATGCCCTATTCTTGGATGCATAGAGATGCATAGATGAATAGTTTGTAAGGAAGAGACGCGATCCAGCGCGTCTGTACAATGGCGAGGGGCAATTTGCAGGGAGGGGATATATCGCATCCGTACAGCGGCGGGTGCGCTGCATCGCGTCTGTTGGGTGTCACGCGAGCATTGGCCTACGGCTATGCCAATCGGTGATGCGCTGGTAGGCATCGCCAACCCGTAGCAGGGTTGCTTCATCGAAGGGGCGGCCAATCAATTGCAACCCAATCGGTAGCGCTCCATCGAACCCGCAGGGTACGACGAGGCCAGGGACACCAGCCAGATTGACGGGTAATGTACACACATCCTCAAGATACATTGCCAGTGGATCATCGGTATGGGCACCAATTGGAAATGCGACAGTTGGGCTGGTTGGTGCAGCAATCAGATCCACCTGTTCAAAGGCATGCTGGTAATCGCGGCGTATCAGGGTGCGCACCTGTTGCGCTCGTTTATAGTAGGCATCATAGTAACCAGCCGAAAGAGCATAGGTGCCTAACATGATGCGGCGGCGCACCTCTGGGCCGAATCCCTGGCCGCGGGTATGTTCCAGTTCTGCACGATAATCCTGATCGGGAACGCGCAGCCCAAAGCGAACCCCATCGAAGCGCGCCAGATTAGCGCTGGCCTCGGCTGGCGCAATGATGTAATACACAGGCAGGGCATATTTGGTATGCGGCAGGCTGATCTCAACCACATCGGCACCCTGGGCCTGTAGAGCTGCGATGGCCTCACGCACCGCTGTTTCCACAGATGGATGCATGCCATCAACAAAGAATTCGCGTGGTACGCCAATTTTTAACCCGCGCACATCACCAGTCAGCGCTGCACGATAATCCGGAACTGCCTGTGATGCAGATGTGCCATCATATGGATCATGGCCAGCAATCGCCTGCAGAATCAGCGCACAATCACGGGCTGTTCGGGCCAGTGGGCCGATCTGATCGAGTGATGAACCAAAGGCAACCAGGCCATAGCGCGAGACGCGCCCATACGTCGGCTTCAGGCCTGTCACGCCACACAGTGCTGCCGGTTGGCGAATACTACCACCAGTATCCGTTCCAAGAGTGCCAAGCGCCTGCCCTGCAGCAACCGCTGCGGCGGAACCGCCGCTCGAACCACCAGGCACACGCGAAAGATCCCAGGGATTATGGGTCTGCTGAAAGGCGCTATTCTCCGTCGATGAGCCCATCGCAAATTCATCACAGTTGAGCTTGCCAAGCAGCACGGCTCCTGCCGTTTTCAGGCGTGAAGTTGCGGTTGCATCATATGGCGGAATATACTGCTCAAGTATCCGCGAACCACAGGTCGTGCGCACACCCATTGTCGAAATGACATCCTTGATCGCCAGTGGAATGCCACGCAATGGTGAATGATCACTGTTCGGCGCATTTTTGTGGGCGGTATCGGCAGCCTGTGCCTGTGCCAATGCTCCATCTGCGTCGATTGTCAGATAGGCAGCAACCTGTGGTTCTGTCGCAGTAATGCGTTCTAGCAAGGCCTGCGTCAGTTCGGTCGATGTGATTGCGCCCTGATCAAGCATATCGCGCGCTTCAGCAATAGTCAGTTGATAGAGTTCAGTCATGCACTACTCATCATTCAATATTTAATCCCCGTGATTCCGGCCAGTCAGAATATCGAAGGCTGTCTTGATAATAATTTTAATATCAAACAGCAGCGACCAGTTTTCGACATAATAGAGATCATAGCGCGTTCGCTCTTCCACGCTTGTATCGCCGCGCAGGCCATTTGCTTGCGCCCAGCCGGTAATGCCAGCCTTCTGTTTATGGCGGCGCATGTAGCGCGGAATGTTCTGGCGAAAGCGCTCGACATACTGGGGTTGTTCTGGCCGAGGCCCAACCACACTCATCTCGCCCCGAATGACATTAATGAACTGTGGCAGTTCATCGATTGAATAGCGCCGCAAAAACCGACCAAACGTCGTAATCCGTGGATCATCACGAGTCGTCCAATCGCCAAGATTTTGGGCATCTACGCGCATAGTGCGAAATTTGATCGTCGGAAATGGCCGATTATCCAACCCGACCCGTTGTTGTACGAAAAAGACCGGCCCACGCGATTCGAGCCGGATCAGCGCCGCAATCAGCAGCATCCATGGAGAAGCAATCGTGAGTGCAATTGCGGCAACCACCAGATCAAGCAAGCGCTTCATTGCCTGGTTGAAGGGGTTATCCAGGGCAACATTCCGCACGCTGATCAGCGGTAGTCCGCTAATATCGCCAACAGTGACGCCATTGTTGGTGATCAGATGAAAGGCATCGGGATAGACCTTGATTTCGACTGCTTCATCCTCTGCGAGTGCGACAAGATCCAGTACCTCATCTGGCGTACGGCCAGAAAGTGCAATAATCACCTCATCGGCCAGAACGGCGCGCACCACCCGGCCAAGTGAGTTGGGATTACCAAGGACGGGCACTCCATCAATGATCGTACCAATCGGAACGCTATCGGAAAGGAAGCCCTGCACCCGATAACCAAGCTCGGGCGTCGCCTGAATGCGCGCACTGATCTCGCGCCCAGGTGCCCGCGCCCCGACAATCACAACGCGGCGCATGTCGTAGCCGCGCCGCCGGAGCGCCGCAATCGTACTCCGAACGACACCCCGAGTCAGGGCACAGGCAGTCGCGGTGGCACCCCAGACGCCCACCAGGATCGTCTGATCAATCGGCAGATTATCGCTGCCAAGCTGTGGCAGCAATGCGTTGACAACTAGGGCAATGAAGGCACTCAGCGTCACAGCAACGATAATCCGGAAGCTCTCGTCAATCCGGGAGATACCACGCCTGAGTGTGTACAGGCTGGCCGTTGCGAAGGCAACTGCAAGGATGATATTCAGCAGAATCAGAAAGAGCTGCCATGTTCCTGGATCAGCGGCATCGAAGGCAGCCTGAACATTGGCGTCCACAACCAACCGCCAGCGATACACCTGAACAATCGCTAGATTAGCGGCTAGTGAGTCGCCAGCGATCAAGCCAAACATCATCAGCAACCGCACCTGCCAACGACGTGATCGCAGCGCTTTATTCGACTCTGCGCGCGGTTGGGGGGCGGAGGAGATTACGGCCAAGGCCCAGGACCTCCTTGATAGTGATGCCAGCCTCGATCAACCATCCCAATGCTGCCGGGGTTGTCGTGGCATAATATTTACGATAAAAAATTCGCATTGCATCATAGAATGCCCGGATTGATGCGAATGGGCGCTGGCTGCTGGCGGCACGTTTATGATGGTGGACGATCACGCCAGCAATATACATGATCTGCCAGCCATACTGCTTGATCCGAAACGCCCAATCCAGATCTTCGCCATACATAAAATAGGTCTCATCCAGGAGCCCGACCTCACGAACTACTGCGCTGCGCACCAGCATACAAGCCCCAACCACCGAATCGACTTCCGTTTCAATCGTTGGATCGAGGTAGGTCATGTTATAGCGCCCAAAGCGCTGGCTGTGTGGGAATAACCTGGAGAGCCCCAACATGCGATACAGCGAGACTTCGGGGGTTGGAAATGAACGTCGACATGCCAGATCCAGCGATCCATCTGGCAACAATAACCGTGGCCCACAGGCGCCAACCGCCGGATGGCGCTCCATATAATCAACAAGCATATCCAGCGAACCAGGTGGCGTAAGCGTATCTGGGTTCAGCAGCAGGACATACTCTGGATGTGTGTTTGGCGCGCTATCATCCAGAATCTGGCGAATGGCAATATTGTTGGCATAGGCGAAGCCACCATTATGGCTGTTCACAATCAGCTGTACCTGCGGAAATTCGGCCTGAACCATTGCCGCACTGCCATCGTGCGAGGCGTTGTCCACAACCCAGATGGCAGCATTGCTACGCGCAGCCCCTTCCCTGAGCGAAGCCAGGCAGGCACGCAGAAGATCGCGGGTGTTATAGTTGGCGATAACAATAGCAAGTGTTTTCATTGCGAGCGAATTATACCACAGCGTCTTTCGGCGCTTGTCTAGCGTGCGGCTGAAGAGCAGCATCGATTTTGCTGATGCCCTATTCCCGATTTAAAGCGATTATGATATAGTTGTTCTTGTATAATTGTTGAATGATAACGCTTTACAATACGTTTGGTCGGAGGTGGTTGATGTCCCGTCGTGCCCTCATTCGGGCTACCATAGCAGCCAGCGCGGCTGCGGCGTTGGCTCCATTCTCACGTGCATTGGCTGCGCCTGGTGTTGCTCCAGCACCCACTGTGCAGATCTATTTCCCCGAAACTGGTCATAATATTGGGTTCAAATTCCGGCTCTTCTATGAGCGCAATGGCGGCCTGGAACTCTTTGGCCTGCCGCTGACCGAAGTCTTCACCGATGGTGCAACCCAAGTTCAATATTTTGAGCGAGCACGCTTTGAACTGCGGCCCGATTTGGCCGATTCTGTGGCACTCTCATTGCTTGGCAGTGAGTTGACTGCTAGCCGCACTGATCCAGCATTTCAATGGTTATCCGGCGAGCCGGGGAATGGCCGGAAGTTTTTTCCAGAAAGTGGGCACTCGATTGGCGGCGCTTTTCTGGAATACTGGCAGCGCAAGAATGGCCTGATCGCCTTTGGATACCCTATTTCGGAGGAATTATCGGAAACCAGCTCCGATGGTGTTGAGCGGGTTGTTCAGTATTTTCAACGGGCACGCTTTGAACTGCATCCCGAGGCGGCCTTTACGCCCAATGCGATCCAGCTTGGCCATCTGGGGCGGCAGGCGCTCGAGGCTCGTTCGGAATTGGCTGGATATACGGCCCCGGCCACTCCAATGGCGTTGCTCGGCAGTGCGACAACCGGTTTCCGTGGTTCTTCCTATGAGCGGCGCACCAATGTCCAACGCGCCTCGGCATTGTTCGATGGCCAGATCGTGCAACCAGGCGAAGAATTCTCCTTCATTGGCAATCACGATTTCTCGGAAGCATCTGGCTTTGTTGAGGGCTACGGGATTGTGAATGGCAAGCTGGATCGGGTGATCGGCGGTGGGCTATGCCAGGTCTCGACGACCATGTTCCGTGCGGTGGCCAATGCAGGCCTGGAGGTTATGCGCCGTATTCCGCATAGCTATGTCGTTTATTTCTACGAAAATATCCCCGGCTTCGATGCAACGGTGTTCACACCAGGAGTCGATTTCCGCTGGCGCAATGATATGCCAACCCCAGTAACAATTGTGACGAATGTTGATGTCGCTCGCGGAACGGTGACATTCGATCTCTACGGAACCGGTGACGGTCGGCAGGTTGCCTATCGCGGCCCAGATGTTCGTAATCGGGTCAATCCAGGGCTGGCGATCTGGCAGTATGATCCCAAACTCGCATCTGGCCAAAAACTCCAACTGGTGCATGGACGGCCAGGAATGGATGTCACACTCGCTCGCAGTGTTGTACTGCCAAGTGGCCAGGTACTCCGCCTGGATACCTTCCACACGCATTACCAGCCCTGGACTGATTTCTGGACCTATGGCAAGGGTGTGACGCCCCCCGCAAATGTGATTATTGCCCCATCTCAGGTATAGAGAGTATTCAGGAGTCAGTATTCAGAAGTCAGAATGATTGAACTGCTTTGCCCCTCATCCCCGCGCCCCTTCTCCCAGAACGGGGGAGGAGTTGGGGTGAGGTCTAAAGGCAATACCTTTGAAATAAGACCTGACAGGTCTTGGAGAAGCCATCGGAAAGTGTTCGAGGCCGACCTGTCAGGTCTCAGCACGACCATATTCGATAAAGGCTTGCTGGTGCGCCAGCCCTTCTGACTCCTGACTTCTGGCTTCTGAATACCGGTCGGGTACACCAGCCCTTCTGACTTCTCACTCCTGAATTCATACTCCCGGCGTCTCCAGGTTCCATAGCAGATCGGCGAGTTCGCTGAGGGTTGCTACCGTTTGCAATACAGGCTTGAGCTTGCCAAGGATGCTGAATTCATGCAGCAGTGTCAGGGCCATTGCTCGCTGTGGAAGTGCGGCGGCCAAGGTTGGTTCGCCATAGGCACGAAGAAACGCCTGTAACAGCCGTTTGTCGGCATCGAACAGCCCAATATGTAATGCCACCAGATCATAGGCTGGATCACCAACGCGTGCATCACCAAAGTCGATCACGCCGGTTGGCTGCCAGTGCCCACCAGCCCATTCCCCCAGTACATGGTCACGATTCAGATCGCCATGCAGGAGTTTTGGGGTGTTGGAGTGATTAATCAGCACTTCAACAGGTAGAAGATACTGGTTGAGCTGGAGACAGAGGTGTTCTGGCAATAGGTTCCTGGCGATCTGGAGTTCAACCACATTCGCCCGTTGTGTGCTAATGAACGCTGTATACGCATCCCAATCCGCACGCAGTGGGCTATTGTCATCGATTGGGAGCGCATGAATATGCCGCAGCAACGCCCCTAACCAGGTTGCGAGCGCGAGCCGATCCTCAAACCCAACATCCTGCATTTCCCCGAGGCTTTGCCCAGGCAACATGGATGTGATCACATATGGCCAATGCCAACCGCCATCGCGATCAAACAGTTGCCCACTTGCAATCAGCTGCGGAGCCAGAATGCCATCGGATTGGGCAATAAGTTCGTAGCACTTCCGCTCGGCAGGGAAGCTGAATGCGCCGCCAAATAAATCGGGATAGAGTTTGATCGCATAGCGCTGATCGACCAGAAACACCGCATTTGTTCCTGGCAAACCCGCTCGGATCGCGGTGCAGAGCAATCCATGACGATAGCATATTTCGGCAACATATGGCTGCCAGAAGGCTGGATCAGTGAAGCGTGTACCATACTCGGTACGGCTGGTGAAGATCGGTCGCTCGATCATGTCTCGAAGCGGTAGCCTTTTGCAACGGTTTTGATATGGTCCGGGCGGCTGGCCGATGGCTCGATCTTGGTTCGGAGACGCCGGATATAGACGGCAACAAGATTACGAGCAGTATTATCGCTATAGCCCCACACATCACTGAGGATCTGATCTGTCGTCAGAATCTGCCCGACATTCTGCATCAGGTAGTGCATCAGCCGAAATTCGATTGGCGTCAGATCGCTGCGCTGATTATTGTTGATCGTCACCACCTGTGTTAATGGATCGAGGCTGATTGCACCACAGGTGAAGCGTGATGATTCGCGGGTGCTTCGGCGGCTACGCCGTAGAACAGCATTCACGCGCGCTATCAATTCCTCGGCCTCGAAGGGCTTGATGATATAATCATCGCCACCAAGCCGCAGCCCTTTGACCCGATCCTGAACCAGGCCACGCGCCGTGAGAAACATAATCGGCACGCTTGATACGAGCCGAATCTGTTGACAGACCTCGAACCCATCGAGGGTTGGCATCGCAACATCAAGCAACACGAGATCTGGTTCACGCCGCTCGATTTCGGCTAGCGCCTGCATGCCATTCGGAACATGGCGTGGTGTATAACCAGCTTGTTCAAGCACAAAACAGATGAGCCGCAATGTTGCTAGTTCATCGTCGACAACGAGAATATCCATCAACACGCCTCACCCTGTGCACAGGCGACACGGCCTGGCATTTGTTGAGCGGCTTCAAAACATTGGGGAGCCGTACAACGCATATAATCAGATACCAAAGGATGCCCATATACTACGCAGAGTGAGCATCAGCGTCAAGTAACGATGTATTCATTCACGCGGTCATCAGATAACGATGCGTTTATGGGGCAATAATCTAACAATATTCATTGCATGATTCGGAGCGTATAGCTATACGCCTATACGAGATGGAGTACACCATGCATCTTTCCGATCTACTGGCTGGGCTACCTATTGCACACACGCAGGGAAACCTAGCAACCCCGATTACAGCACTGGCCTATGATTCGCGTAACGTCACGCCAGGTAGCCTGTTTGTGGCGGTGCGTGGCTTTCATACCGATGGCCATGCCTATATTACCCAGGCGCTTGAGCGTGGCGCAGCAGCAATACTGTATGAAGATGTTGGTTGGAATGATCGGCTTCCCGTGCCGTCCGTTCGGGTTGCAAATACACGAGTTGCGCTAGCGCCAATTGCAGCGGCATTGTATGGCCACCCAGGCCAGCACATGCGCATGGTTGGCATTACTGGAACAGATGGCAAAACCACAACAACGTTTTTGAGTTCGGTGGCACTTGAAGCCGGTGGCTATACCACTGGTTTGATTGGGACGGTTGATTTCAAGATCGCAACACGTATGTGGTCGAACGAGACACGCCAGAGTACGCCCGAGGCTCCCGAAATCCAGGCACTGCTGTTGGATATGCTGCATGCAGGCTGTTCACACGCGGTTGTTGAGTCGACATCGCATGCGCTCTCGGATCGCTGGAATCGGCTTGGTGGCTGTGCATTTGATCTGGCAGTATTGACGAATGTGACCCATGAGCATCTCGATTTTCATGGAACAGTTGAGCAGTATCGGCGCGATAAGGCGCGCCTGTTTGAGATGCTTGGTGAGCCAACAACCGAGCCGCGCAAGCGCCGAAAGGTTGCGATTGTGAATGCCGATGATCGCCACCACCAGATGTTTCTTGATGCTGCTCCGGCCTCGGCTGAACGCCTGACCTATGCCATTCACACGGCAGCCGATATACGTGCCGATGCGGTTATTGCCAGCCGTGCAGGGCTGCAATTTCGGGTGACAACACCCTGGGGCATTGGCCAGGCACGCCTATTACTGACAGGCGAGTTTAATATTCATAACGCGCTGGCCGCACTTACGGTTGCGTTGGCCGAGGGAGTTGATCTGCATGCCGCATTGGGTGCGCTTGGGCAGGTTCCGGGTGTGCGCGGGCGCATGGAGCGCATTGACGTTGGTCAGCCATTTACGGTGCTGGTTGATTATGCCCATACCCCCGGCTCGTTTGAAAAAGTGCTGGGGATTGTGCGCCCGCTCACCAATGGCCGCCTGATTGCCGTATTTGGCAGCGCTGGCGAACGGGATCGCGAGAAGCGCCCGATTCAAGGGCAGACGGCAGGACGCTTCTGCGATTTGATCATCCTCAGCGATGAAGACCCGCGTTATGAGGATCGCAACAGCATTCTGGCCGAGATCGCCGTTGGAGTTGAACAGGCCAACCAGCAGCGCACCAAGCCGTGTGTGTATCGCACAATTCCAGATCGCGCTCAGGCGATCCAGGCAGCCCTTGCCGAAGCACAGCCAGGTGATATTGTGCTGTTGCTTGGCAAGGGCCACGAGAGTTGCATCATCTATGGGGCACAGAAGATGCTCTGGAATGAGGCGCAGGTTGCTCGTGATGCGCTGGGTGAGCTTGGGTATACCGTTATGGAACGACGCTGAGCTTCTTTATCGTTGCAGGGGTACTGTTCAGCAGGGTGATGCTCGCCCAACCAGTCACGCCGCGTGCATTTGTGACCCGTAGCCATGTGCTGGCTGCATTCCGGCCAATCAGCGTTACTGTTTCCTTGGCATTGATCTGATCAAGCACCTTGCCTTTTGTGGAGGGAGCATCGCGCAGATTGCCACCATTGCGAACAGTTGCGGTTGGGCCACTGGCGGGCTTGGCTGTCTGAATCGTTGCTGCAATCTGATCAGCCAGAGTGACGAAGCTCTTGAGCGGGCCACCGGTGATAGTGAACACATAGATATCGGTTCCGATTGGCAGATAGTATTGAACCGAGGTCAATTGCTGTTTTTTTCCCGCCTCATTCGTCAGATCGAGTGTATATTCGATTCGCCCTGCTGGTAGCCCATTCAGCTTTAGTGAATCGTTGGTGCTGACGATCGTAAGGTTATTGATACTCTTCTTCAGTTGTTCTTCGATCACAGGCACGATCTGTTTTGGTGTGAGCTGGACGCCAGTTGACGTGATCAGGGCATTGATATTCTGGCCTTTGGCAAGATCTATCGCAAAGAACTTCAGCAGTTTGTACTGGCCAGAATCGATCAGTTGCTGAATCAGCGCTGCGAATTCAGGGTTATTCTTGGCAACCTGTTTGGTAATCGTTTCGAGTTCCGTCTTGCCCAATGGCAATGTCTGCCAGCTTCCGGGCAGGCCAATCTGGATATTGCCAATGGTATAGGGCTTCCAACCCGACGGGATATCGGCGGCGGATGCGGCAGATGCGGTTCCAGCAGGGATTGCAAACCCTGCACAGATCACAAGTAACGACATCAGGCGTATGAGGAGCTTCTGTATGTTCATATCATGCCTCCTTGGCCATATCATCTGGCCATCGTTTGCATCGGCGTGGTTAAATGGCCTGTAATGATTTTTCAAGCAGTTCAATCGCCTGATCGACATGTGTTCGTTCGAGTACCAGCGGTGGAACGAGGCGAATAATATCATCGCCAGCCGTCGCAATCAGTAGCCCATTGGCATGGCCGGCCTCACGGACAGCATTGGCCGAACCGGTTATCTGAATGCCGCGCATGAGGCCACGCCCACGCAGGGCCAGGATTTTGGGATTATTGGCGGCCAATTCGGAGAGCGATTCATCAAGATAATCGCTGATCTCGCGCACCCGCTCAAGGAATGCTGGGTCAGAAATCTTCTTGAACACCGTCTGGGCAATCGCAGTCACAAATGGTCCGCCAGCAAATGTCGAGCCGTGATCGCCTGGATGAATCGTATCGGCGACCATCTGGCGCATCAGGATGGCACCAATCGGCAGCCCACCGCCCAAGGGCTTGGCAATAGTCATAATATCTGGCTGTGTTTCGCACGAGTGCGCCCACAGTTGGCCGGTACGGCCCATGCCACACTGGATCTCATCATAAACGAGCAGGGCATCAACGGCATCACAGCGAGCGCGCAACATCGCCAGAAACTCGGGTGTCGCAACGCTCAAACCGCCTTCACCCTGGATCGGCTCAACCACAACAGCGCACACATCCTCACGGATTGCCTCGGCCGCGGCAGCAGTATCATTGAAATCAACAAAGCGCACGCCCGGCATCACCGGCTCGAATGGCTGGCGATACTTCTCGCGGCCTGTGATCGCAACAGCACCAATCGTACGACCATGAAACGAACCAGAGAATGCCACAATCACATGCTTGCCAGGGCCGTGCGTATCGAGCGCATAGCGGCGGCTGAACTTGATCGCACCCTCAATCGCTTCGGCACCGCTGTTGCACAGAAACGCTTTATCCATCGCGCAACAACTCTCGACAAGCAGTTTGGCGAGCGAGGCAGCCTGGGTGTTATGGTAGAGATTCGAGAGATGCAGCAGCCCATCCGCATGTGCACGGATGGCCTCGGCCACATCGGGATCACCATAGCCAAGCGCATTCACGGCAATTCCGGCCACGAGATCGAGATACTGACGCCCCTCGGTATCGTACAGGTAGCATCCATCGCCACGCTCAATCACAAAATTCGGGCGGCCATATACCTGAAGAATATACTGTTGATCGTTAGCAATCGTCTCCTCAGTGACGGTCATAGCGACTCCTTTGCATGCTGGTCAGAATACACGCAAGTATAGCATAGCAGCAGTGTTGCTTGGAGTCAGGAGACCAATGGGGTGCGACGATACGGGGTCAGTGATTGTTGGAATGACCGCGACCATTGCGCTGACTCTCAATAACCCCAGCGGCGTTGCAGCAACTGATACTCATCTGGAGCTTCCCCTTCCGCATGGTGTCAAGTTGCTCCAGATTGATCAATCAAAACCACGCGATATTCTGGCACTGACGAAGCCAATCCGTATCACAGAACCGCCGATCAATGTGACCCGCTTTCCGCTTCCGCCAGTTCGTGATGGCGATATTGCTCCCCCGATTTCATCCGATGATGTCACGATCATCGGTCAGGTACGCGCGACCAGCAGCGGTGGCGTCACCTAAACCAAGCGCAATTTCACTGGCCAATACCTGGATGATACCGGCCTTCTGTTCTATAATGCCCGTTATTACGACCCAACCCTCGGGCGGTTCATTTCGGCAGACAGCATGGTTCCCGGTGTGGGGTCGCTGACCATCGCACCGAATGATCCGGTGTCGGCAGGTGCGTGGGCATAACGCAGTGGCGGGCCAGCCGACCCGCAGCAACTGAATCGGTACAGCTATGTGCTGAATAATCCCCTGCGGAATGTCGATCCGAGTGGGCATTGCAGCGGGGAACAAACCGTTTACAAACCCGAATGTACGGGACAAACCTACGTTCGGGTGTATGAACCGCTTGATCCGCCGGAAGAATCTCCTATTGGTGGTACGGCTGGCGGTAAAGGTATTGGAGGAAGCGCAGGAGGTACTTCTGGCGGGCATAATTGGGTTGGCGAGAATCCTGGCGGAAACGGGAACAACATTGTACCTCGAGATGTACACGCGTTTGGTGGAAACGATCAAATCGGGCGTCCTCGTCCGCCCAGATCAGGCTATGATATACCAGTAGATGAAACCGGCATGGTGCCCGCTCAACAGCCCCCCAATGCAAATGGTGCATCTACGTACGGCGATCCCATCGCTGGTGGACTGACCGGATCGTATCATCGGCTTCGTGCAGGTACAAAGTTGCCTCCCGGCCTTGGGATTGTTGCCGATGGTCAGGATGTAAACCCGCAGAGTCCCCATGCGCCAACACATCATACCATTTATCCTACAGAAGGCATGACGTATGATCGATTCACAGGTTTATATCAAGGCCTGGGTTGGGAGTACAATGCGGGAAAGATAGGTAAACCTAAATGAATACCCCGCAAGATGATCTTGAATTGGCCTGGAGTCGCGTGCTCCATGTCTACGCCAATGCTCAAAATAGAACAGATCTCTTTGAGAAAGCAATTCAAGACTTTCTCGAGACCAGTGGGGATCACGTCCATATTCTAAGGAAAGCACTCGCTTCTCCCGGAGTACGTCGTAAGGCAGCACTCAAGTCCGTTGAAAGATTGGATGAAGCTGAGCAGAAGCAATTGTTGGGAGATCTTGTTTTCTTAGCGAGTTGGGCTCATGGTTCGACAGTATTTGTCCGTCAGATTATTGCTGACTATCTAAGAGAATGGGCGAAAATGAATGTTGAACAATTTGCCGAACCTATCCTCCAGCAGGGAGATGAGGAAGGTTATCGACGAATACTAGAGCTGTACCGTGATTTGGATCTCAATATGATGCTTCGCCTTGCTAAAAGAGCATTACAGCATGACAATCTGTTAATTCAAGAGATCGGAAAAGAGTTTCTAGAGTAATCAAGTGGAAGTGTCTTGGTTCCTAAACGAATCGTATGGTGAGATCTCCATATCAAGTTCTTGAATCGAAGGATCCTAGAGTTCTACTGACCGACACTCTACGGTTTCACCACGCGATTAGTTTAGTGTACCTTAGGACTCTGTATTCGCTGCTAAGTATGCCCGTGTTCATCAGCCGCCGCGGCATGACCAACGGGTCGCTGGCGGGCAACCACCATCCTTGGTGGGTTCCGGGTGCAGGGCCTGGTCGCCACCGTCATTGGCACGATCACCTACACTGGCCAGATAACCGGCAGTTTTCGAGCGATCCTCGAAAAAGAGGCGGGTGTCTGGCAGTTGGATGCAATCAACATCACGGTACCACCCAGCAAGACGCTAAAGTCACCGTAGGTGCGGCACGCCCGGTGATGACTGGCCCACCACCGCTCATAATGAGCCATGAGTGTTGTTACGGACTGTTGAGCTCAGGCCAATCCTCAACACAAAACCAAGGTAGCATTCCGTACCAAATCAGCACCCTCGAACCGCACCTCATTGCGCCATACTGCCGCTGGCCGTTCAATAGCGCGCCGTATCGTGTACTGAGCCACTTTTGAGCGCGCCAATACCTCGCACGCCAATGCGAACGCATACATGCCACATCACCGTGTGAACACGTCTTTTCGAATCAGGCTTTCAACGTTCGGCGGATGCATGTACAATAGACACAGACCATCCACCGGCATGGAGGAGCAGCGCGATGTCAAAGACACCCCTCAACTTTGAGCGTATGGATCGGACGATTGGTGGCATCACGACCTTCGATGCACTCGAGGCCGAGACCCGCGAGTTCTGGCGCAGCCGCACGCCCGAGGAGCGCCTCCAGACTCTTGAGTGGCTACGACAAGGAGCGTATGCAGGCTATGATGCTACCACACGACTTCAAAGAGTTCTTACAATCGTTGAACGACCATGGCGTTGAGTATCTGCTGATTGGCGGATATGCGGTCGCGTATCACGGCTATGTTCGCAACACAGCCGATATTGATGTCTGGATTGCCGGAAGCGCCAACAATGTGAGCGCGGTCATTACAGCGCTCCACGCCTTTGGGTTCCCAGCGGATGCCATGACGGCACAGGCGCTCAGCGATCCGCGCAATATCATCCGCATGGGTATCGCACCACTGCGGATTGAAGTGTTCACGGCTATTCCCGGAGTTGATTTTCAAACGTGCTATCCGCAGCGGGTTGAGGCCACGATCGATGGCATACGCGTGCCGATTATTGATCTGGCGAACCTCAAAGTGAATAAGGCAGCCAGCGGGCGTCAAAAAGATCTCGCGGATCTGCACAATCTCCCGTAGGCGACCCATCGCCACGAGCTGTGCGGCCTCAGCGCATCCAGCGAGTTTCAGTTGCCGAGGCTGAGGTGCAAAAAACACTTCCCTTTCTGCACTTTTCCAGCTCATGGATCAGCCGAACACCTGTTGATCGCACTCTGATGCGTTCTATGGCGGGTTGGTGCGTGATAGTGCCCGTTATTATGATCCTGGCCTCGGGCGGTTCATCTCGGCGGATAGTATCGTACCAGGTGCAGGCGCGCTGACGGTTGCGCGAATGAT
>JBBQSD010000146.1:0-14971 GCA_038214135.1 Chloroflexales bacterium
ACCGTAGGGGGTCACGTACATTTTCGGAATGGCGCATGACAGTGTCGATTATGCTCGTTGGGGCGGTTCGCGCACCGCCCAGCCTGACAGACAATAATGCACAAGCGGGGCGGTTCGCGAACCGCCCATCCTGACAGACAATAATGCACAAGCGGGGCAGTTCGCGAACCGCCCCTACACCGTACCAACGCGATGCATCGCGTCGCTGCTGACCCCTACTTCGCCAACCCACCGAACAACATATACGCTCCCTGTACGCTATTCCACTCCAAACCGACCAGTTTACCCTGAGGGGCACCTGCTGCATTGATTGCCCAGATACTGACCAATGGCCGTGCGCCTGGGGTGACGCTTACCATATAGGCGGCGGGGTTACTGAAATTAGCCAGTACGACGCCCCCGACTGTCAAGCCGCTCTTCGTGAGGTTGGCCTGAATCTGGGGTTTCCCATCCGACCCATCCTGGACAATCACCAGTTCAAGGACAGGGCCTTTATAGGCGGAAAAGCCGGGCTGCTTGAATGTGCCATCAGGTGTAATGCCACTTGCGAGCTTCACCCCAACCACGTCCGATTTACCATCTGCATTCAGATCCTTCTGATACAGAATCGTCCATTCTGGCCCAACCAATTGCCCACCTGGCGCTGGTACCGTAATTGGCCCTGGCGCTGTGGTCGCTACCGGGCCGGCTGTCGGAAGAAGTGCCGTGGGCACAACAACTGTCCCAGGTGCGGGGTAGGCAGTGTTCCCAACCACAACTGTTGCACCAGCCCTGCCAGTACCAGGTGTAACAGTTGAGGCACTAAGGTTTGATCCGGCTCCCGGCTGACATGCCGCCAGTAGGGTGGCGACCAAAAGGCTCAGCGCAAGGCTTCGTGCTGCTGAGGACATACGAGATCCTCCCATATTCAGTGCGATTTTGTGACAGCATACTATATTGTTGCACGGATGGCTAGTACGAGATCAGGTAGAGTTCTGCTACGCGCCTACAATCTCACATGTTAAAGAACAAATGAAGATTGAACATTCTGACTCCTGAATACTCGTCAGCGTTTCGCCGTTTCATAGGCCACGATGATCGCTTCCAGGCATGCCTGAGCCTCTTGTTCCTCACCTGATCCAGGAGTGTGTGAACTATAGCGAACCCGTTCAAACAGGCGTGTCAGCCGGCGAATATGGGTATCGCTCATACCAATCGAACCTAGGCGTTGCTCGAATTCGCGTGGTGTAAGTGTTGCATCATGGCGCACACCGCGTTGCTCGCTCATAACCCGTACCATCTCGGCATAACAACGCGAAATAGTATCGCGCAGGTTCGCACCAGCTCGCAGATCATCGAGTGCCTCACGAACCTCATCAACAAGGAGATCAATCTGGGCAACTGCTGGCCGCCGGATCATTCGCCGGATGAGCAATGCCGAGGCACCAACAATTCCAGCAAGCAGAAGCACCGTGAGGAGCAGGACAAGCCACTCAGGCGGGGTACGAACTATATCTGGCACTGGTATCGGCTGCGGAGCCTCGGGAATATCGCCCTGTGCTGGTTGCGCGGCAGGCGGGCGAACAACAGGCGCAGAACGGTCATTCGCGGCCTGGCTTATAAAATACAGCCCGATCAGCATCAAGAGGTACGCCGGTAGGTTACGCATCAAGTCGCGGCGCAGTGCTGGCGACACAATCAGTGCAATGATGAATGCAACGATTGTTACAGCAGCAACAATTGGAAGCCAGGTTGGAACATCAAAGCGCTCGCTTGTGCCACCACCACCAGTAAGCACCGGTATGAGAAAGTCGAAGCGAAACGGACGACCAGGCTGCAGCACAACATCATGCAAGCTTGCGGCCAACACAAGCAGCACGCAGGTGGCCCCGCCAAGCAGCGCTAATATCTGCATCCGGTATCGCGTCATCACACGCTTCTCTTTCAGCCAAAGAAGCAAAGGAACAAAAGAACAAGGCAGCACCAATGGCCTTTGTTCGCTTGTTCGCTTGTTCGCTTGTTCTACTTCCGCTCTTGCTCCCGCCACCATTCGGCGATAGCATCCTCCCAGGAACCGCGAAAATAGCGCTTAACATATTCCTGTGAGAACATCCGCCGACGCGCATACAATTCGCGCAAAATATCAGCGCCGCCCCGCGTTTGCAGTGCGCGCACCGAAAGGGCAATCCGCTCGATGGCCAGCTTTATTGCCGCCTCACCCTGTGGCGCAGTCGCCGAACGTGGGTCTGTTCCTAACACGCCCGTGGTGCCAACATCGATCAATTGTCCATCAAGCACCTCCAGCGCCGTTAAGCGCGGGCGTAGCGCCAGCATCAGCGCTGTCTCCCAATGTGCCGCATGATCAAGCATCTGCTCATCCACAAGGGCGAGTGGCGGGATGGCGAGTACCAAGAGATCATAGGTTGCTAGTGCATGTTCAGCGGCATCCATAAGAACCAAATCGTGGCCATAGCCGTGATGTCCGGTCAGCAGCACAACAACGCGAAAGCCGATCCGCGCCAGTTCCGCAAACAGGCTATCCCACAATTCCTGGATTACATCGCTGCGCAACCCAACCGAGAAGCGATTGGGAATTGGCGCTATCGGCCACCATGTCGTCGGCAACAACACACCACCAGTCCGCATCACGGCCCGTTCAGCAATCGATTCGGCAATATAGCCTTCTGTGCCAAGTGGCAAATGCGGCCCATGCCATTCCAAAGCACCCCACGGCACATAGGCAATTGGTACGCTTGTAAGGATATCTTCGAGTTCTTGAGGGCGGAGTTCGCTATAGCGGCCCCACACTGGCGTCTCTGTCATGGCGTTTTACCGGCAGGCGGCAGATCACTCAAGGCCATTCGTCGCTCCTCACGCCCACGCAGATCACGCCAGATGACTTCCTGGCGCACATATTCATCTGGCCCAATGATCACAACCGCTGCAATCCCACGTCGATCCGCATCGCGCAAATTATTGGCAACACTGCGCCCGCGAACATCAACGACGGCAACCCATCCGAGTTTGCGCAGTTGTGTCGCCACACTCAACACAAACGAATAGGCCGCCTCATCCGTGGCAACCAACAGCACTTCATTGGCCCGACGCGTCTCTGCTCGCTGCTGATTATTCGCCACAACCGCAGCAACAACCCGTTCCAGGCCATAGGCAAACCCGATTGCTGGAATGGATTGCCGCCCGCCGAGCATGGTCACCAGATCATCATAGCGCCCGCCGCCGCATAGCTGTAAATCACTACCACGTTCGTAGATCTCAAAAATAATGCCAGTATAATAATTAAGCCCACGTCCAAGCCCAAAATCAAGCTCGATCCGCTCGGGCGGCAGGCCATCGGCGGCAGCTAGTTCAAAAATAGCATGGAGTTCATCCACCTCAGGGGATAACAGTCCAAACTCAGCCAACAGCCCGGTAACTGCTGGAAGCGCAATCTCTGGTGGCCCCTGAATGACACACATGCGCTCAAGCAGCGAAAGCGCTCGTTCAATCTGGCCTTGCTGCCCACCGCGGCGCAGCTTGCGCACCAGGCGTCCGACAATTGCTTCCGGCGGGCGCGTGCCAAAGCGCAGATTCACACCAATGGTTCGTAGCGCATGCAGAAGTAATGCCTCGGCCTGCGGATCATCAAGATCGGCAACAATCGCTGCATCAAGCGGCGGCTCATCACCCTGGATTGTGGCAAGCTGTTCACGAATTTCTGCGACACCATGCTTGCGCATGCGCTCCAGGCTCCAAGCCAAAAAGCTCTGTGTCCGCTCATTCAACCCTAACTCGGCCAACACACGCCGAATTAGGCCAATATGGCCAACCCGCACATAATAGGGGCCAACCCGCGCAGCATTGAGGCCAGCGCAAGCGAGCGCCAGGCACTCCGCATCAGCACGAGGTGAAGCGACGCCAATCAGTTCCACACCAACCTGGGTGAACTGCCGATAGGTATGGCGTTGCGGGCGTTCATTGCGGAAAACAGGGCCAGCATAGCGCAATCGCAATGGCAGCGGTTGATCCTGCATGCCGCTGACATACGCCCGTAGCACAGATGCCGTCCATTCTGGGCGCAGCGCTAATTCGCGGCCATTGAAGTTGAACTCATAGACCTTGCCAACCAGTTCTTCACCGAGTTTCCGCAAGTACAAATCACGGCGCTCAATGATTGGCAGATCAATTTGTTGGTAGCCAAAACCGGCGATCACCTGTTCAATACGCGCTGCAATTGCTGCCTGAGTGTTGAGTTCGGAGGGCGACACATCACGCATGCCGCGTACAGGCTCGATCACGCCCACACTGGGCCTCTCGTTCGTTATGTATATTGTAGCTTGTTCAGGCGATATTGTACCCGATCCATACCGACCCGACAAGGATACTAGCTGCTACGATATTATGTCGTAGCTATTTTGTAAACAGGCTATGCTACAATAGTATGCTGATCAAATCAGCAGATCATTGAGGAGAGAACCAATGACCGAGCTGAATCTACCACCTGATGCAGAGATGCCAGACGCCAATGATCTGATCGTCGATCCAGCCTTCATCGAGCATGCGGCCCGCATATTTGGCGATTCGGAGTTGGCCGATGGCCTTCAACCAGTTCAGATCGCTCGCTTGGCAACCATCGCCGAGATTCGATCCTATCGCCCTGGTGATCTTGTGTGCAATGAGCACGAACGCAGTGATGAGCTGTATATTATTGAGTCGGGCACGCTTGAAATCTGGCTGAACCCTGCTTCCATTGGCCTGGTTGGCGCAGCCCTACGAAGAATCGCCGAATTACACGCAGGGCAAACATGTGGTGAACTGGCGTTACTCGATGGCGGAGTCCGCTCTGCACAGGTGCGCGCTGGCAACCAGGGTGCCCGTGTGATAGTCTTCCAGCGTGATAGGCTGCTCGCATTATGCGAAGCCGATACAGCGATCGGTTTCCGTATTATGCGTAACCTGGCTAGTGCCCTGGCATTGCGATTGCGTTTGCAAGATATGAAGCTCTATTCTGGCGCAACCTGATTTGACAGACGTACGACGCTTTGCTATAATCTTCAAATGTGCTCATATGCATCCGAGAGGGTGGCGTAACCACTCTCTTTATTGTGTGTCCTGGGACAGGGTGGCGTGTATCGCGAACCTGCTTCCCATACAGACCAAGTTTGAGGAGTAGGCTCGTGTACGCAATTATCCGCGATCGCGGGATGCAGTATCGTGTTGAGGAAGGCCAGACTCTGGAAATCGCCCTTCTCAATGCGGAGCCCGGTAGCGAACTAGAACTCGGTGAAGTGTTGCTTCTCAGCGGCACGGAGACTGTAGTTGGCTCACCGGTTGTTGAGGGTGCCAAGGTACTTGCCAAGGTACTGGGTGCCAAAAAAGGTGAAAAGGTTGTCGTTTTTCGGTATAAGAGCAAGAAGCGCTACCGACGGCGAACAGGCCATCGCCAGAACTACACCCGCGTCACAATCAGCCAGATCGTCGCTGGCTAGGTACAACAGAAAGCCGCGAATATTGCGGCTGTATGGTGTAGTTATATCATCAGTGCAGGGAGAGGAGCCGAAACATGGCGCATAAAAAAGGTGTAGGTAGTTCACGCAATGGTCGCGACAGCAAGCCGAAAATGCTTGGTGTAAAGCGTTATGGTGGTGAACTCGTGTTGCCAGGCCAGATTATTATTCGGCAGAATGGTACAAAGGTTAAGCCAGGCAATAATGTTGGTTTGGGCCGGGATTATACAATATATGCGCTGGTCGCTGGTCACGTTACATTCCGACACTACTCGCGAACCCAGAAGCAAGTCAGCGTGGTTCCGCTTCCAGCTGAGCAGCCCGCCGCAGTTGAGCAGGCCGCAAGCTAAGAGGATTTCCTAATGAAGAAGAATATTCACCCAACCGTTTATAACACCACCATCGTTTGTGTCACATGCGGAACGCAATGGCCATTGACTTCGACGCGCAATAATATGCGTGTTGATGTTTGTGCAAAATGCCATCCCTACTATACTGGCGAGCAACGCATCGTCGATACTGCCGGCCAGGTGGATCGCTTCATGCGCCGGCTACGCACCAGCCAGGAGCAGCAGGCCGAGGCAGCCAAGCGCCGCGATGTGAAGGTTCAGCCGGCACCAAAGAAGCCAAGTTTGCTCAAAGAAATCTATGGCGATGAGGCGTAGGCCAAATCATTAAAAACCAAGAACCAGGTGCTGATAGAATTATCGGCACCTGGTTTTTGATTCTCTCCTATGGCAATTCTGACTCCTGAATGCTCAACCCCCATACTGTTCCAGCATTCTGCGGGCATGTTCCTGCACTTCATCGCGCAATGCTATTGGTTCGATGACTTCTACCTCTGCGCCCCAGCCAAGCACCCACGAGCGCATTTCGCGTGTTCCGCCAACGCGCATGATCAGTTCGCATCCGCCATCAGGCAGATCGACCACCTGCTGGCTATGATGCCAGATGCTCTCCTTGACGCGTGAGGCAACCACTGCGGAAAACCGTAGCCGTACCACAACCTCTGCATCGTCCATCACGCCCCATGCCGATGCCAAATGGGTGTATGGATCGAAACTATCGGGAATCGTGTAGGTTCCTGGTAACGCTTCCGCACCAACAATCCGCTCCAACTTGAAGGTTCGCAACGCACCACGCAGAGCGTCGTAGCCAATCACATACGAGGCTGGCTCACTACGGGAAACCTCCAGAAAATAGGGGCAGATCTCACGTTCCGTCACATCGCCACTGGCGGCACGGTAGCGAATGACAACCCGCCGCCGATCGGCCCAGGCGCGGGTAATTGTCTCCAGAACACGAATATAATCGGTGCGTAGGCTGCGGGCGCGGATCAGATCGGCAACATGGGCGAGGTGTGCGGAGATCGTTTCGTCGGGGAGGCCAGCGGCGAGTTTCTGCAGCGCTGAAACAACATGCGGGTTATGCTCATCGCTGTGATGGGAGAGCAAGCGAGCCGCAAAATACAGGGCAATCGCTTCGTTCAGATTGAGCCGGACTGTCGAAAGATAGCGCTCGCGGTTGATGCCATAGCGGCCATTATTCTGCCAAACGGGCACACCCATTTCTTCGAGCGCATCAAGATCGCGATAGATCGTTCGCCGATCAACACCACAGCGTTCGGCAAGATCATTGACTCGTAGGCCAAGCGGAGCATTGTAGAGAACATGCTCGATTCGGCTGAGGCGAGCCGCTTTACTTTGGATACGTTCCACAGTGATGAGCCAGAGGCGAGAGGCAAGAGATGGGCAATCTAGCCGCACATCTCCTGGCTCCCTTTATACAAGGCCAGTGAATTTGAGGATGACCATGCCACCAAATAACAGCACACTCCAGATCGCAATCTTCACGAGATCGCTGCGTGCGACGACATAATCCTGTGTGTAATCAACCGGTTCTGCCGTTGGGCGAATGATTGGCTTGCGTGTTTGGCGTGCTTGGCGAGCTGCCGGGCGTGGCGTCAGATCAACTCGTGGAGCTGCTGCGACAACTGCCTCGGCTGCTTCTAGCTCTTGCTGATCACTCAGATCACTCTCGACCGGGCGAGGGGTATTTGTGTTAGCACGTGCAGCCTGGCGTGCGTTTTTCTGGCGGCGCTGTGCGCGGGAAGGGGAAGCCATTGGACATTCCTCCCAGATATGTTCGCGGCACCATGATAGGCCGATTTCTGATTTCTTTGGGCGGCAAAAACCACCCTTAACCTCTCGATTATACCATAGAAAACCTCCAAGGGGATACCTGGGCTTTCGCCCAGGGTGGGAATTGGAGAACGGCGAAACGAACGCACGTTCTTACAAAATATATTGGCATATGGTATAATACGCATATTCAACGAACACTACGGGTACAACTGAACCCCTCGCACGCGCAAGCCGACTCGCTTCAGGAAACCAGTCGATTGTTTACGGCTGCGTTTAATACCGTGTGTGAACATGGATGGAATGCGCGGATATCGAATGGTGTGGCGTTGCACCATGCGACCTATTACCCGCTCAAGTTCGAACACCCAACGCTGGTGAGTGATTTGGTGGTTCAGGCACGAGTCAAAGCAACGGAAACACTCAAGAGTGCATTTGCCGTGCAACGAAAGGCGGAACGCGAACAGACCGATACCAAGGTGGACATGCCACACTCGGACGCCTGCCCACCGCGCTACAACGTGCATACCTACCGTGTAGATTGGGAGAGTTGCACGGTTCGGATGAGTACCGTCACAGGCCGTCAGACAATCCGCTTCACGATTCCTGACTACAGCGCGAAGTGGGCAGGCTATCCGACTGATACCGCCGATCTGCTGTTTCGACATGGCTCCTGGTGGTTGCATATTGTTGTCACCGTTCCAGCTCCTGACATGGCACCAACTGAGCAGGTTACGGGTGTTGACCTGGGTATCGTGCGACCCGCTGTTACATCCAACAATCACTTCCTGGGCAAACAAGCGTGGAAAGCAATTGAAGGCAAGCAGTTTCACCTGAAACGCGCCTTGCAACGGAAGGGCACGCGAAGCGCCAAGCGGCACTTGAAACGAGTTCGTTCGCGCCAAGCCCGTTTCCGACGCAACTGCGATCATGTCCTGAGTAAACAGATTGTTGGTTCTGTTCAGCCAGGCAGCACGATTGTGATCGAACGTCTGACCGACATCCGAAAATGAAGCAAGGTCAGAAAGACCATCACTGCCCGCCGTATCCATAGTTGGTCGTTTGCCCAACTCAGAACCTTTATTGCGTATAAGGCCGAAGAACGCGGGTGTACGGTGGTTGCGGTTGACCCGCGACATACCTCGCAAGCCTGTAGCTGCTGTGGGCATACTGCCCGCAACAACCGTCGTTCGCGCGGGCGTTTTGTGTGTCGGAACTGTGGTTTTGAACTACATGCCGATCTGCATGCCTCTCGTACTATCGCGGCCAAGTACCATGCCAGTGTTGCTAGACGTGATGCTGGCGGGCTGCCTATCAGTCAGCCAATCGTGTCCAGTCGTGAGTCCGCGACTCTCGATTGAGATGCAAGCTACGGGCTTTAGCCCCAGTAGTTACTGACACTGCGTGCTATACTCATTGCAGGAAAGAATAAGTAAACATTGAGCTATATGCTCTGTATTTGCTTGTTCCTTTGCTACTGCACAAAAGAACAAGACTCTGATGTTTATGTTGTTCTCCCTGTATAAAGGTGTTGGGCTGCATAGCTAAAGGTCAATATATACGATGTTTGATCGTCTCATACGTGCCGCGCAATCGCTGTTTGGCCCTGCAGATGTGCGTATTCCGGCAGTATCTATTGCTGGCCCGGTGCCGTCTGCGATTACATCCCGCGTTCTGCTGATTATCCATAATCCGCCGGTTGCCTCGGAGGGTGGCCGACGGCTGAACCAGATTTTTGGCTGGAACGACCCAGATGCTCTGGCTGCACAATATGCCGCTGATCTGGCACGCTGCAGTGGCGGGTATTTGCAGTATCAGATTGTTGATCGAATCCAGGCCGATTTCTTCCCGCTCAAGCTGGATGGATTTCGCTACACTGGCGATAGTTATGTCCATGGTTGGCGCAGCCGCCGGATGCACGAGCCTGATGCGATCGATTATGGATCACAGATTGCCGCGTTTAAGCTGATCGAGCGCTTTGAAAATAATGAGTTCGATGAGGTCTGGTTTCTGACGTTCCCATATGCTGGTGATTATGAATCGACAATGGTTGGGCGGGATGCCTTCTGGTGTAATTCACCGCCTGTGCCGAATACAAGCGATTGCCAGGGGCGTTTTGTGATGATGGGCTTCAACTATGAGCGCGGTGTCGATTGTATGCTGGAGAATTTCGGCCATCGTACCGAATCAATCATGAGCCATGTGTTTCGCAACCACCCGGCCACCCAGAACCTGTGGGAATTGTTTACGCGCTATGATCAAACGCACCCTGGCCAATCACAGTGTGGGAATGTCCATTTTGCGCCAAGCAGCCAGCGCGATTATGATTGGGGCAATCGGCGGCCAGTTGTGAGCCATGCCGATGATTGGTATAGCTTCCCGCATTTACCGGGGAATGCCCGCACGATGACATGCGATGAGTGGGGTGGTGGCGAGATGCGGCTCCATCATCTGTGGTGGTTCAGCCATCTGCCCAAGGTCAGCGGCGAGACGTTTGGGGTCAGTAATAATTGGTGGGAGTATCTTGTGTTCGCCCGCAACCCAGATATCCCCGCCGATTTGCCACAGGGGCAGTTGGGGCGGTAGAGACGCAAGAACCAAGAACCAAGAACCGAGAACTACTGAACTACTGAACTGCGAAACTACTTCGCCGCACCCCGAATCACATTTCTGGTAGTTAGTATGAGTACTTCGTAAAGTAAGTTCTTGGGGCTTTCGCGCTTTATTGCCCTCACCCCTAGCCCCTCTCCCATTGGGAGAGGGGCAGCGCAGCAGGGGTGAGGGAGCATATCGAGAAACTCACTTTACAGAGTAATTAGCGCCATGTTTAAAGTCTTTCCTGAACCTGCAAAGTGCTGCCGCCAGGCAGCCGTAGCGGAGGCATGCACCACCAAGGCATGGGCAGCAGCGGGCGTTACCTTGATCATAAAAATAAAACCGATCAAGAGTGGGCGTAGAGCTATATCAACGTTAGTATTGTATCCGCAGATTTCCACAGATTTCCGCAGATTTTATGGTTCATCATCTGCATCAGCATTGACGTGCCCCCAGATCAGCCAAACGACCGACCTATTTTCGCACACTTGTGTGCTATAATGAGGTTACATGACTGAATAAATAGGGTTCTATCGGTAGTGGGTGGCTGTAGGCCGAACTATGCCTACAGCCGTTTTGTGTCGGGAGGAATGTATGCAGAGCAGCGAGTTTACCGTTCAGAATGCGTACCGCTATGATCATCGTGGCCCGCTCCGCTGGATCATATCGCACGTCTGGCGCTACAAATTGTTTGTGCTTGGCGGGCTTGGCGGCACACTCGGTGGCTCGATCTGCTATTCTGCCGCCCAGCGCATGATCGGCACTGCCGCCGGAGCGATTATTGCGCCAACCAATGGCCCGGATCCACTGCCTGGCCTGGCATTGGCGATTCTTGGCCTGCTATTGGCCGAGGGTTTGCTGAATCTGACGGGCAGCCTCTCATCGGAAAATGTGGCGGCGCGGGTCGAGGCTGATGCTCGTGAGGAACTGTACCGCAGCTTGCTTGGCAAGAACCAGACGTTTCATGATCGCCAGCGTACCGGCGATATTATGGCCCGCGCAACCGATGACACCAGCCGGATGAGCGATATGGTTGTGCCGGGATCGACGATGCTGTTTGAAACCGTGCTTGGCATTATTGTCCCGCTTGTGTTTATTGCGACGGTCAAGGCCGAATTGCTAGTTGCACCGATCCTGTTTGTGATCGCCTATATCATCAGTGTTCGGTTGTATATGCAACGGCTTGGCCCGATCATTGGCCGCCAGCGTGGCCAGTTTGGGCTGATGAATGCCGGTTTGGAAGAGACAGTCTCTGGCATTGAGGTTGTGAAGGCCAGTGCGCGCGAGGTGTTTGAGCGGGCCAAGTTCCGCAATAATGCCACCCGCTTCCGCGACCTGTTTATTATGCAGGGTGAGACCGAAGCGCGCTATCTACCGTTGCTGTTCTATGGCATTACGGTGGGCTTGACCTTCCTGCATGCAATGTTTCTGTATCAGCAGGGCCGCATCACAATTGGCGAGATCATCTCGGTGATGGCGCTGATGGCTGTGCTGCGCTTCCCGGCCTTTATCTCGCTGTTCTCGCTTTCATTGGTGCAATCGGGCATTTCGAGTGCTGCCCGCATTCTGGCGATCATCACGGCGAAGACAGATCTGGACGAGAACATGAGCGGGCATCAAGGCCAGATCAAGGGCGAGATCGTGTTCGAGGATGTCAGCTTTGATTATGGCGATACCGCTGTGATCAAGGATGTCTCCTTTCGCGTCGCCCCAGGACAGACAGTCGCAATCGTTGGGCAGACGGGTTCTGGCAAAAGCGCATTGACACGCCTCGTGAACCGGACATATGAGGCTACCAAGGGCCGGGTGCTGATCGATGGCACTGATGTGCGTGAATGGAGCCTGGATTCCCTGCGCTCACAGATCTCGAAGATCGAGCAGGATGTGTTCCTGTTCTCGCGCTCATTGGCCGATAATATTGCCTTTGGTGCGCCGAATGCCACCCAGGAGCAGATCGAAATGGCAGCCAGGGGTGCTCAGGCACACGATTTCATTATGGCCATGCCAGATAGCTATGCGACGGTGGTTGGCGAGCGTGGTGTCACGCTTTCTGGTGGGCAGCGCCAGCGCGTTGCACTCGCCCGTGCCTTCCTGAGTGATCCACGCATTCTGATCCTGGATGATTCAACCAGCGCGATCGATAGTGCCACCGAGGATGAGATTCAGAAGGCGATCAGCAAAGCGCAAGAGGGCCGCACCACACTGCTGATCACCCATCGCATCTCGCAAATCCGCTGGGCCGATCTCATTCTGGTGCTGGATAAAGGCCAGATTGTGGCCAAGGGCACCCACGATGAACTATTGCGTCATTCACTTCACTATCGGCGGATCTTTGCCCGCTATGATGCGGATCTGCCACCACTCGCAGCGCCGGATGAGCAGAAACAGGAAGCGGTAGCGGTGTAGAAGTCAGGAGTCAGGAGCCAGAATATGCTAGTGATATATGTTTGTGGCTAAAGCATGCGGTATACAGAGCATAAGGCTTTTAACTCCTGACTTCTGAATACATACAAAGGTGTGATCTATGGGCTTTTTCATGGATGGCCTCGATGCCGAGGCATATGATCGAAGCTATACCGACGGGCAGCTTGTTCGGCGCATTCTTGGGTACTTCACTCCGCAGACTCGGAAGATGGGCGTTGCGGCGACGGCAGTTCTGGCGATTGCACTGCTTGATACCGGTCTGCCGATCATCATATCGCGTGCGCTCGATTCGATCCAACAGGATTCATCAACGGGCCAGATTCTGATCATTGCGCTGATGCTGACTGGTCTGGCCAGCCTCTCGTGGGTGTTCAGTGCAACCCGGCAGATCTTTGCAGCCCGTGCGGTTGCCGATGTAGTGCTGCGATTGCGTGAAGATGCCTTCGATGCCATCCTGCGCCGCGATATGTCGTTCTATGATCAGTTTGCCTCTGGCAAGATCGTCAGCCGTGTGACATCCGATACGCAGACATTCTCGCAGACCATGACATTGACGATGGATCTGCTCAGCCGTTTGCTGTTGGTTGTGTTGCTGTTGGTATATCTCTTCATTGTCAGTTGGAAGCTCACACTGGTGCTTGTCGTGCTAGCACCATTTATCATTGCTGCTGCACTTGGCTTCCGCATTATGGCCCGTTCAACAATCACGAACTCGCGCCGAATCAATGCAACGGTGAATGCCCATGTGCAAGAGACGGTCAGCGGGATTGGTGTGGCAAAGACCTTCCGGCAGGAGCCGGCGATCTATGCCGAATTTGTTGAGGTCAACAAGCAATCGCAGCGGATCAATCTGCATACGCGCTATGTGTTCAGCAGCATCTTCCCGATTTTGAATATTCTCGCAGGCATCGGAACCAGCGCGCTGGTCTATTTTGGGGTTCTACAGGTGCGTGCTGGTGATCTGACGCCAGGAACATGGTATCTGTTCATTCAGGGATTATTCCTGTTCTGGTTTCCATTAACCAGCATCGCCTCATTCTGGAGCCAGTTCCAACTTGGCCTGGCAGCTGGCGAGCGTGTCTTTGGGCTGATCGATGATGAGCCAAGGGTTGTGCAGACCGCGAAAAAGAAGCTACCGGATATACGCGGCGATATTCGCTTTGAGTCGGTTGACTTTGCCTATAACCAGGGCCAGCCCGTCTTGGAGCAGTTCTCGCTGCATATTCATTCCGGCGAGACGCTAGCGCTGGTTGGGCATACTGGTTCGGGCAAGAGTAGTATTGCCAAACTGATCGCCCGTTTCTATGAATTCCAGGGCGGCACAATTTTGATCGATGGTGTCGATATCCGCGAGCTTGATCTGGCCAGCTACCGCTCACGATTAGGCATGGTCACACAGACACCATTTCTGTTCGATGGAACGGTTCGTGAGAATATTCGCTATGGCAGGCCAGATGCCAGCGACGCCGAGGTTCAGGCCGTTGCTCAGCAGGTTGGCGGCGGCGATTGGATCACTGGCCTACCGCAGGGCCTGAACTCACAGGTTGGCGAACGTGGTGCCAGCCTTTCGATGGGCCAACGCCAGCTTGTTGCGCTTGCCCGTGTCCTTCTTCAAAACCCAGCGATTGTGATCATGGACGAAGCGACTGCCAGTGTTGATCCGCTGACCGAAGCGCTAATTCAGGAGGGGTTGGATCTGGTATTGAAGGGCCGCACATCGATTGTGATCGCCCATCGTCTGAGCACCATCAGGCATTCCAACCGGATTATTGTGCTACGTAAAGGTGCAATCATTGAGCAGGGCAACCATGATCAACTGATGCTGCGCGGTGGCCATTATGCCGAACTGTATAATACCTACTTTCGGCACCAATCGCTTGAATATATCGAAACGGCCCGTAGGGCAGCGTAGCGCTTCGTACTATAGCAAACCTCTGTGGATTCATCAAAGGTATGGGCGCGCTATAGCGCGCCCCAACGCTGCATCTGCGCGGGGTTTTAGAGCAATTTCGGCGAATTTCAAGCACCCGCTGCATAATATATGTTCAATATCTCCAAACGCACGCTGTTGATCCAGAGATTGGACGTTGCGTGCGTTCTTGACGATCCAGATATGCAGTTCTAGAGCGGATATTTCGCATCTCATAGCAAAGACACCACAATCATCACGTAGCATGTGTGAGTGCTCATATAATGACACTCCTTATGTTGTGCCGATAAATCAGGCCAATTTGGAGCCATCAAACCCTCTATAATCGCACGTAGGCACTTCGTAGCAACGTTTTCTCGGAAGTCAATTGGATATTTTGACTAAAGCAAATTCGAGTA
>JBBQSD010000147.1:0-14960 GCA_038214135.1 Chloroflexales bacterium
GATCTCCGAGATCCCGGCGGCCTATGGTTTGTGTGGCGGTATGTCGGCTGCGTCTGCCGATTTCTTCTATTCTGGCAGGCCAATCCCACAGGAACATGCTATTCCAGCCAAGGATTCGCCACTGTACCAGTATTTGATGAAGCGCCAGCTCGATTCATTCAGCCCATTTGGCGAGCCGATTCTGCAGTTCATGGATTGGATGAAATTAGATGAGCAGAGCATCCTTGGTACATGGCACCGTTCTGCCGATCAGGTTGCGAAACTCAAATCGCTATTCAACGGCGGCATGCCCGTCTACCCGATTGGGTTGGTGTATGCCAATCCTGGCCAGCCATTATGGGAGAACCATCAGGTGCTGGCAATTGGCTACCGCGAAACATCGCCAACAACGATTGAAATCCCGATCTACGATCCGAATTTCCCGATGAACGATCAGGTATTTATTCGCGCCGAACGAGGCAGCGTTGAAGGAACCGATGATGCCGGCGAGGATATTCGGGTTGGTTCATTGCGTTGCCAACGCATTGCAATCGTCGCCGATACGAATGGCAAGCCGATCGAGGATGCAAAACCGATGCGTGGGCTGTTTCTCATGCCATATGAACCACTCGTTCCACCCGATAGCCTGTGATGTTAACAATTGGTAATCTGCACTGCTTCTCTCGAAAATCAAAATATCCTATATTGCTCGTTCACAGCTATAGGAAGATAGATCTTTTGCAGAGAAGCAGTAATCGATATGGCCACAACCTGTCCCCGCCAGTGCCCCGAAATCAGCCAGCATACAAACAACACTGCTGTGCTTCGGCGGCACCTGCTCAGTGGTGTTCGCTGCATTCAGGCCTGGTTAGCGTTGGCTGATCAGGTGCCTAGGCTCCAGCAACGCCTTGATTGCCTCCTGCAGGCATCAAAGATTGAACCAGCTAATCTTGGCCTACAGATCGATGTGCTGGCCTGTCGCCTGGCACTCACACCTGCGGACCAGGAGCTTGCTGGACAACTACGGCAGGCAAAGGCACTGCAGATCGTTCGCACCGTACGGCCTGATTCGCTCCGCCGCCGCGAGCAACCTCGCTCGCTTGGCACTATTCTGATCGATATAGGAGCGATCAGCGACATGGATATGCCCAAGCTGTTGAGCGATCAACGCCGAGCTCGCGATCAGGGGGTGCGTGTATTGATCGGCGAACTGATTATCCAGCGTAACTTGGTTCCGCCAGCTGCGCTGGCCCGGGCACTCATGATTCAGTATCATGAGCGCCAGGATTATGGCGCGCCACCGATCATGCTTGGTGAGATCCTTGTCGATGAAGGCTGGATCAACCTGCATCAGCTTGAACTCGCCATCGCCGAACAACTGCGGCTGCTTCAGATCGATCAACATGATTCAATCGGCAAGATCCTACTGCGCTATAAACTTATTTCCTGGCCAATACTGCAACAGGCTATCGAGCACCAGCACCAGATTTCGCTGGCATCATACATCTAGCAGGCGAATCAGCAGCTCAATGGGGAGGGCCAGATACTCCCGCCGGCCCATATGGTGTGCAGCATCGTGATCAGATCGCGTGAGCGAACACCCTTCAGAATGTATCCACGGGCACCAATCTTCCGTGCGACACGGATATCCTCTACTGCGGACGAGATGGTGAGGATAACGATTCTGGTGGTCGGGCATGTGGCCGCAATCATTGCAGCAGCCAGCAATCCGCCACCTGGCATATTCAGATCAAGCAATACAATATCTGGCAATAGATCGCACGAGAGGGTAATTGCATCATCGGCAGTGCCAGCCTGCCCGACAACTTGCATATCGGGTTGCCCATTTACTGCTAATGCGATCCCCTCACGTAATAACCTGTGATCGTCGGCAACAACAACGCGAATGTACTCACTCATCATTGCGGTTTCCTCTCGTCTCGCAATCACACAAACAAATCTAACAAACCAATAATTGTTTTTTAGTGTACCAAGCATCTTGAACTGCAATCATTACAACTACAGCACACTACGGTGTAGCATCGCTCACAGCGGTGCAATCATCAGTTCGATAGCACTATGGATGCAGGGGGTGTTCTTTCATTGCTTATCTCTCTGTCTATGTCGGAGCTATTGCCGAAAAGTAATGCCCACATCTGAATCATAGCAATATGTATGCAAGTGCACAGAAAAGGGCGCTCAGGTATTGCCTGAGCACCCTTGCTTCTGGAGCAGCGAACGAGCGTTCCGTCCATATGATAAACCACTGGCGGACATCCGCTCCCACTATTACCCAAGCCCAACGAGCTGGGCGCTCAGATCCCACATACGCGCTGCCTTGGCATCATCGCTGGCCTCGCGAGAGACCTGTTTCATAAAGGCTTTGCCGTTTTTCTTCTGCCGATTTCCCCAACTCCAGTACACGCCCGATTGGCTGTAGATCGGATCAGCGACGACCTCGGCAACCCGCGCTCCAGCTAGTTCCTGCGAGACATACCCGCCTGTAACATACTTCTGAAAGAGAGGAAACAGCTTCTGAAACAGTGGGTAGTGGTTGCGAAAGAGTGGCGTATCGGCCACGCAGCCGGGGTAGAGTGAGCTAAACACAATGCCGGTTGCCGCATGATAGCGCCGATGAAGCTCTCGCATCGTCAGCAGATTGCAGACCTTGCTATCTTTATAGGCCTTGACTGGCTCGAACGCTTTGCCATCGATCATGGTGATCGGATCATGGAAGCCTGCGGCAAAGCCTGCAAAGGTGCCAAGATCGGGGCGTGGCGGAACTTTGCCGCCCAACTCCTGTGGGTTATGGGTCACTGTGCCAAGAATGATCAGCCGTGGCTTGCCATAGGAAGATTGCCGCAGATCGCCAATTAGCAGATTTGCCAGCAAAAAATGGCCGAGATGATTGGTTGCAACCGTCAGCTCATACCCATCTGGGCTACGCAATGGTGCTTTGAGCAGTGGCATATAGATCGCCGCATTACAGACGAGCGCATCGAGTGTGTGGCCACTGGTTCGGAAGTTGCGTGCAAACTGGCGGACGCTCTCCAATGAGGCGAGATCGATATGCATCACGGTATAACTGCTTTTCGGCAGGCCAAGCGACTGAGCAACTTTTTCTGTTTTGGGGAAATCGCGGCATGCCATCACCACATGCCAACCCCGTTGGATCAGCGCCTGCGCGGCATATAACCCAACCCCCGATGATGCCCCGGTGACCACGACGGTTGGCTGTTGATTATGTTTCATAGAACTATCTCCCACTTAGACGCAGCAGAGCATCTCTATCCTTATCTGTGCATCATCCGACATATGTCTGGCGTGTGAACATACCAATGATCCACGCACCACTGATCAGATGCATCAATTCGGTTGCAATAACAGTAGTGGTGGTAAAGCGTTCTACGCCCTGCATATACGGTTCTTGTGCGGCGGCGATTGGGCCAAATGCATATAACACCAGTACAACAACACTGATGATGATGAAGATCCGCAATGGCTGGCGTGTCCATTTGCCAAGAATGGCATATACTCCGGCTCCACCAATCACACCGATAATACTGAAGATGACCACCTCTGGTACACTGATCGTCATCTGCCCAAATAGTGTACCAAGCAACCATACCAGCACATTGGAGATGGCGCTGCCAATCGCAGCAAATGCAGCCGCCTGAGGAATTCTGTGCAATGCGATCCGTGCGCTCTGCATATCTCGTGCCGATGTCATGGTGCTTTCTCCCACACTGTCGCGGTATTTTTGACCGTTCACGCAATAGATTGTCACGGCTCGATAAAATACTCGTTAATGCTGCGAACCACATCCTGCGGGCGGGTGATCGTTGGCACATGCCCAGCCCCCGGCAGCAGATGCAACTGATTATGCGGAATCTGGGTCGCTAACCACTGCGATGCTTGCATGGGCTGGATACTATCGGCCGTCCCGTGGAGGATCAGCGTTGGTTGGTGGATCTGGCTGACAAATGGCCGCAGATCAAGCCCATCCATGCATTCATACAACCGAATCGCAGCTTCCTGTTCAGTTCGATTCACGATTTGCCGCCCCCAATGGCGCACAGCGGTACTATCTGGCTCGGGAACACATGCATCGACAAACTGGGCCAGTGTTGCGCGGTAGTTCGCTCGTAGGCTGGCAACAAAGGGATCAGGGGCAAGAGGTATCGGGCGGTGGTAGAGGCCCGCAACACAGATTAACCCGATGAAACGATCTGGGTGCGCTAATGCAGCCTGAAGTGCAATTGCCACGCCAGCCGACTCAGCGGCCAGCACGCACTGCTCAATTCCCAGAGCATCGACAACAGCCAGAACATCCGCAACCATCGTAGGAACAGTTATCGAATCAAGCGGTGCAATGCTGGCACCACAGCCACGGTGATCAAACGCAACGGTTCGCCAGGATTGGCTCAGTATGGTAAACGGGGCGGTCCAAAGCTCCCAACTACCGACCCACCCACCAAGCGCTAGGATGGTGCGCGGCCCACTCCCAAACGACACGGTGTAGAGTTGGGCATCTGCGTGAGTGAGAAACATAGCGCCTCCTGGTGCATGCAGCGTCTCTACCGATCCCACAATGACAGCAGTATAGCATGCGGAGCACGATCCCTACCCGAATTGAATGTAAAGATCTATCACACTCCAGGGATGTAGCATTCTGCCTCCTCACCCCTGCCTCCTCCCATTCGCTTGACAAAGACACTATCATGTCTATAATGCGTAATACTAATTCGTATTACTAAATGACAGACACATGTATGGCTGAACATTCAGGCAGGCGGCGGCCAACGCAATCGGATGTTGCGCGCCTGGCAGGCGTTTCGCAGACGACGGTTTCGCAGGTGTTGAACAATAGCACAACGATCACGGTGCCACCCGAGACACGGCAGCGTATTCTGGATGCTGTTGAGCAGTTGGGCTATGTTCCGGATCACACCGCCCGTAGCCTACGAACGCGGCGGACATCAACGATTGCCTGTGCGATCCCGGATATTGCCAACCCATTCTACCCGGCCTTCGCCCGTGGTATCCAGGATGTTGCCGAGCAGTATGGCTATGATCTGGTGCTGTATAACACCGATGGCATGGCCGAGAAAGAAAGGAAGGCGCTGCGCCTTGTGCAGCAGGGCCGCGCCGATGGGCTGATTGTCGTGCTGTTTGTGCTAACCGCACACGGGCTGTTTCCCTTGCTGGAAACCGGCGTTCCGATTGTGCGCTTGGAATCCGTGTTGAAGGCCAGCGGGCCACTCCCACTCGATAACCTGTATGTCGATATTATGGCCGCGGCACAGGTTGCCGTGGCATACCTGATCGAGCGTGGGCATACGCGAATCGGCCTGATTAGTGGTGGAGAAACGCCACCACAAACCGGGCGAAGCAAGGGCTATCACGCAGCATTGGCGGAAGCTGGATTGCCATTCATACCAGAACTGGTGCGGAGTGGCGATTTCCGCACCGAGGGCGGCTACGCGGCGATGCTCGCATTACTTGGGCTGCCCGAGCCGCCAACTGCCGTGTTCAGTGCGAACGACCTGATGGCGATGGGCGCACTTGCCGCTGCTCGTAGCCTGGGCCGCAGAGTTCCATACGATGTTGCCGTTGTTGGCTTCGATGATATACCGGCCGCACGACTAACAAACCCAACGCTAACGACCGTGGCGCAATTCCCAGATCGGCTTGGCCGCCGTGCGGCTGAACTGCTGTTTGAACGGCTGGAGGGCGGGGTTACATCTCCAGGGCGTAGCGAAGCAATGCCCTTTGAACTCATTCCGCGCGAATCTGCATAGCAAGGAGGTGACACAGAACCACAAGAGGTGTGCGAGGTGGGTACGTGCTTATTCTCATGCGCTCTTTTGCGCACACACCTCATAGGTCTCACAACCCATCACATAAGCTCGGAGGTAGTACACATCGATCCCACGCCGGAACACTGGCGTAGGTAGGGCTTTTCGCTCAAAGCAGAGACAACAGATTGCCCGTATATCGCCAAAGGAGGCACACTACGATGAGATCACTCACGAGTCGATTCCTGCTGCTGCTACTGACCACCGCCATCCTTGTGGCGTGTGGCGGCGCTCCCGCAGCGTCTCAACCTACCGCAGCACCCGCAGCGTCTCAGGCTGCTGCACCAACTGTCGCCCCTGCCCAACCCACAACTGCGCCCGCTGCACCAACTGTCGCCCCTGCCCAACCCACAACTGCGCCCGCTGCCTCCGGTGATGGTAAGGCCGTTGTAAGCTTCTGGTTTCAGCCTCCAGAGGGCGGCGCTAACACCGGCTGCTTCGTCGACACCGCGATCACTCCTTTCAATGCACAGAGCAAGACCGTGATGATCGAGGCTGTGCCGCAGCCCAACGTTTGGGATGCGACGCGTACCGCTCTCGCTGGTGGATCCGGCCCAGACATCATCGTCACCCCTGGTCCGTCGTTCGCCTTCGAGCTCGCGCAGGCTGGCCAACTACTTGCGCTCGACGACATCGCCCAACAGAATAACTGGAACGCGGCGTTCGTGCCCTGGGCGCTCAACCTCGGCAGGATCGACGGCAAGTTGTACAGCGTGCCGAACGAGCTCGAAACCCTTGTGTTTTACTACAACAAGACGCTGTTCAACGAGAAGGGTTGGAAGGTTCCTGAGACGATCGACGAGATGATGGCGCTGGCCGCCACGGTAAAGCAGGCTGGGATCATCCCCTTCGCTGGGTCTAACTCGGAGTGGCGCCCGACCAACGAGCACTACGTCGGAATCTTCCTCAATCGTGTCGCCGGGCCACAGAAGGTCTACGATGCGCTGACCGGCAAAGTCAAGTGGACTGATCCCGAGTTCGTACGAGCGATCGAGATGCTCAACACGGTGCAAAAAGAGGGCTATTTCATGGGTGGCCTCGACCGCTACTATACCACGCCGGTCGCCGAGTTCTTCACTAAGTTCGGCAACGGCGAGGCGGCCATGTACATGACCGGTAGTTGGGCCATGTCTACCGAAAGCGGGGGTATCTCAAGCTACTTCGGCGAGACCGCCGGCAACAAGAATGATTGGGATTGGGCGCCGGTTCCGGGCACCAAGGCCGGTGAGCAAATCTTCGATATCGGCATCGGCTCGACCTACTCAATCAACAAGACTGCGAAGGATCCCCAGGCTGCTGCCGAGTTCTTGACCTACCTGTTCTCGGCCGAGACACAGGGCCGGCTCCTCGCGGACTGCGGCAGCGCGCCCGCTCCAGTGCGCCTCCAGGCCGATGTGTTGAAGGGAATCGACCCGCGCAAGGCACAGATTCTTGAGGCGCTAGGCAAGGCGAGTGACGCCGGTACCTACGGCTACACCACTTGGACCTTCTGGCCACCAAAGAGCGACGTTTACATCTACGAAGAGATTGAAAAGGTCTGGTCTGGCGAGATAACGTCGCAACAGTACTTGGAAGGGTTACAGAAGATCTTCGACGAAGAGTTGAAGGCTGGCGACATCCCACCAATCCCACAGCGGTAAGGCTGCCCTCTCCCCCTAACCCCCTCTCCCACGTTGGGGAGAGGGGGAACTGCCCACACGAAACATGGTGAGGAGCGCACAATGGCGCAAACCCAGGAGACACGCGCCGTGAATACGGCGCAGCCCATCCGCGCAAAACGGCGCATCTCGCGCAAAGCGATCACGGCCTGGCTGTTCGTGCTACCCATACTACTGTTGTTCCTGGTGGTGGTGATCGGCCCATCGTTCGCTGCAGTGTATTATTCTTTTACCGACTGGTCCGGGATTGGGCCAGCGGAGTGGGTTGGTACGGCGAACTTCCGCAAACTACTGTTCGAGGATATGTCGTTCCGCAAAGCCTTTGGCAACAACGTGATCTGGATGGCAATCTTCCTGATCGTGCCTGTAGCGCTAGCACTGCTGGCCGCCGGGGTGCTGGCACCAGTCAAGCGCGGCGGGATGGCCTTCCGCGCCGCGATTTTCATCCCGTACATCCTGCCAACCGTAATCGTGGCCCAAGTCTGGCGCTACCTACTCAGCCCTACCCAGGGAGTGGGCGCGGCGCTGGCTAATGTGGGCATCCTCGGGTTTGATAAGGCCTTTTTGGGTCAGTCATCCACTGCCCTGTATGCGATCGCCTTCGTGAACAACTGGCAGTGGTGGGGTTTCCTGATGGTGCTGTTCCTAGCGGCCATGCAGAACATTCCGCACGACCTGTATGAGGCGGCCCGCCTGGATGGCGCAAGTGCATGGCAGGAATTCCGCTTCGTGACAATTCCTGGTATTATGCCGACACTGGTGTTCATGCTGCTCATGACGGCGATCTGGTCATTCCTGATCTTTGATTACGTCTACATCCTGACCCAGGGCGGCCCGGCTGGCTCCTCCGAGGTGCTCGGCACACTCCTGTACAAGAACGCCTTCAACCGCTTTGAGGCTGGCTATGCCTCAGCTCTCGGGCTCACGATGAGCTTCTTCGCCGGAGTGATCATCTGCATCTATATCGCGCTGCGGCGCAGAGAGGCGGAGTAACCATGGCCGTCCAGATTACCACCCCACGGCACCGCTCACTGCGCTCGAGTCTCGTGCCGAACTACCTGGTACTCATTTTCCTGACGTTCTTTGCGCTGGCGCCAATCGTCATCCTATGCTTCAATTCGCTGAAAAGCAGCTCCGAGGTGGGCCGCAACCCGCTTGGCCCGCCGCAGGCGATCCAGTGGCAGAACTATCCACGTGCCTGGGAACAGGGCGGCTTCGCCGTCACCACGCGCAACAGTCTAGTGCTGGTGGTTGGCACGGTGGCGGGCGTGCTACTACTCGGTGGCTCGGCAGCCTACAGCCTGGCGCGGCTCAGACTCCCCGGCGGAAGCGCACTCATGCTGCTACTACTAGTGATCTCGACGGTGCCACTCCAGCTGTTCCTGGTGCCCCTGTTTTTTCTGTGGAAAAACTTTGGGCTGCTCAATACTCACCTCGGGCTGATCCTGATCTACATCGCTACTAATGCACCATTCGCGATCTTCCTGCTGCGCTCCTATATGGTGCAGCTCCCGGCCGACTTCGAGGACGCAGCGCGGGTGGACGGTGCGGATGAGCTGCAGGTATTCTGGAAGGTGGTTCTGCCGCTCTCCTGGCCGGGCTTTCTCACGGTAGGCCTAGTGGTGGCGCTTGGCGTGTGGAACGAATTCTTCCTGGCTACAATCTTCATCAGCAAACCGGACCTATTCCCGGTGGCGACGAGCTACTATAAGTTTACCACGCGCTTCAGCCGCGACTGGGCGCTGACCAGCGCGGCGGCGGTCATGATGATTGCGCCAGTTCTGCTCATGTTCCTAGTGCTCCAACGCCGCTTCATCGATGGCCTCACCCAAGGTGGAATGAAGGGCTGATACGAGAACCGAGTATTCAGGAGTCAGGAGTCAGCATTATCCGTAGATGGTTCCCGGCGATGCGCTAGCAAGAACAAACTGAAAGGAAACTATTATGCCCCTCCCGAATGATTATGTCGAGCGCGTCTATGCTGGGGTACTCGGCAAGATTATCGGTGTCTATCTTGGCCGGCCATTCGAGGGTTGGAGCTACGAGCGGATCATGCAGGAGCTTGGCGAGATCTGGTATTACGTCCACGAACAACGCAAAACACCACTGATCGTCACCGATGATGACATCTCTGGTACATTCACCTTCCTGCGTGCGCTACCGGATTATGGCAATACCCTCGATCTTTCACCGGCACAAATCGGTCAGACCTGGCTCAACTATATTATTGAGCGCCGCACGATTCTGTGGTGGGGTGGCCTGGGTAATTCGACCGAACACACCGCTTTTCTGCGCCTCAAACGTGGCATCCCTGCACCAGCAAGTGGCTCGATTGCGCTGAATGGACAGGTGGTTGCCGAGCAGATCGGCTCGCAGATCTTCATCGATGGCTGGGCGATGGTCGCTCCTGGTGATCCAGAGCTGGCCGCCGATCTGGCCCGCCGTGCAGCATCTGTTAGCCACGATGGCGAGGCGATCTATGGCGCGCAGGTAATTGCCGCTATGGAGGCGCAGGCCTTTGTTGAGCGCGACCTCCAGGTGTTGATCGATACCGCCGTTCGCTTCATCCCTAAAGATTCGGTGATCTATCGCATGATCAGCGATATCCGTGAATGGCACGCTGAATACCACGATTGGCACCAGGCCCGCGATCAGATTGTGGCCAACTATGGCTATGACAAGTTCGGTGGCAATTGCCACATGGTTCCGAACCATGGGCTGATCCAGCTTGGATTGTTATATGGCGGTGATGATCTGCAACGAGCACTGATGATTACTAACACCGCTGGCTGGGATACCGATTGCAATTCGGGCAATGTTGGCTGTATTCTGGGCATCAAGAACGGCCTGGCGGGTATTGATGCAGGGCCAGATTGGCGCGGGCCAGTGGCGGATCGATTATACCTGCCAACCGCAGATGGTGGCCGTGCTGTAACCGATGCCGTGCGCGAGACATACCATGTTGTCAATATTGGCCGTGCATTGGCTGGTGAACCGCCGCTAGCGCCAAAGAACGGGGCACGCTTCCATTTCGAATTGCCAGGCAGTGTCCAGGGCTTCCGCGCCGATGAGAGTATCGATGCCAAGGGTACGCTCACCATCGAAAATGTTGCTGGTCATAGCCGGCATGGCCAACGTAGCCTCGCACTGCGCTGCCGTGGCCTCGCACCAGGCCGCGTTGCCCGCACTACCACCGCGACATTCATTCCGCCTGAGGCAATTGCGATGTCGGGCTACAGCCTGTATGCCTCGCCAACGCTCTATTCTGGCCAGATGCTTCGCGCCAGTGTGGAGGCCGATACAACAAATGAAGTCCCGTTGGTTATCCGCCTGCTCATTCAATCCTATGGCGCTGAGGATCGCTTAGTAACGGTCTATGGGCCAGAGGTACAGCTAGCGGCTGGAGCACAACATACCTTCAAATGGCGCATTCCTGATACCGGCGGGCAGCCGATTGCCTCAGTCGGACTCGAAATCGCTGGTGCGCCACACGGCAAGGGCACGATCTATCTTGATGAAATAACCTGGGGCGGCGCACCCGATACCGTCTTCCGGCGGCCTACGGAGGGCGGCACACTCTGGCGGCGTGCCTGGGTCGATGGCGTTGATCAATACGACCGCTGGTATGCAGAAACCTACCGCCTAGTGCATAACGATGGCATCGGGCTGCTGACGCAGGGCACCCGTGATTGGATCGACTACCGAGTTGAGGCACAGATCACGCCGCACATGGTCGCATCAGGAGGCATCGCCGCCCGTGTTCAGGGGATGCGCCGCTATATAGCACTCACATTGGGGCAGGATGCGCAGGGCAGCAAGGAACTGAGGCTCCAGGCACGCATCGGCGATGAGATAGTAACACAGGCGCTACCCTTCACATGGGAATTTGGTAGCACCTATCGATTGCGCCTGGAAGTGCGAGGGCAAGTTGCACAGGGCTGGGTGGACGATCAGGGGCCGCTTGAGCTACGCGATTTCAGCAGTTTACTCGATGCTGGCGGTGTGGCCATGCTCTGCGAGGAGGGCCGCGTCGCATTCGAGGATGTGACGGTACGGCCAGTGCCAACACCCATTGCGTAAGGGCAGACCGGTGTGTCTGCCCACGATGATTGCGTCATGCGGTAGAGACGTATGTGGGTAGTAGAGACGCAAGATTTTGCGTCTCTACCCGCCTACCCGCCTACCATCCGCCATTCCACGGGTGTCGCTGCGATTGCCGATGGCGTAGCGAGCGTGCTTGGGTTCAATATGCCTGCACGGCGTAGCCTACGGCGGGCTGCGCTGCTGCATGATATTGGCAAGTTGGGCATCTCGAAGCACATCCTCGATAAAAATGGCCCGCTCACCGCCGATGAGCAGGAGATAATGCGTAAGCCCCCATCGTATGGGTATGACCCACGAAAAAGTACTCGGTATTGCCCAGAGCGAGGCCAGCCAGCGGCTGTGTCAACAGAGCGTCGAGGCACTCGGCGTACTCTTCGAACAATGGGCGAACGGCTAACTTCTGCCTGGGCGCAGCCCATCGAGGAAGACATCGATCAAGCGCTGTGCCATCGCCTGCCGTGGCTTCCCAGCGACAGCCTCAGAGACGGCGTAGAGGCTCTGGATCATGCCGACTAAGCCGCCACTGATCAGATCATAGTCATCGTGCTGTATTTCACCTCGCTCCTGTGCTGCGGCCAGGGCTTGTACAATTGGCTCTTGGAGCGATAGATACGCAACATTGGTCAGGCGTTGGATCTGCAATGGATTGAGTTCTGGCATATCCACATATTCCAGGCGCACAAGGTCGATCGGCGGTTGGGTGAGTAGCCACTTCGCAACCGCATAGAGTTGGACACGAATATCTGGTGCGCTCCCCTGGATCGCTGCGATCAGCCCGGTACGATGGCGCGCAAAGATTCGCGCCAGCACCTCAACAAACAGATCGGCCTTGCCACCCGGCACATGGTGGTAGAGCGATGAGTGATGAATCCCAGCCTGGGTACCAATCTGACGCAGCGTTACTGGGCCATAGCCCTTTTCAGCGAAAAGGTGCTCGGCGGCCATAAGTACCCGCTCACGTGCCTGATTGACTGATGCATCCATCTTCATGCTCCCATCACCAGACGATTAGCTATGCCTACATGTGTTCGATCAGCGATAGCTGATACTTGATTGTACCTGGAAATGCACCACCAAAGTAGGCGGCACCATAGGTAACATACATCTGAAAGCCAACGGCCTCGTAGGCGCGGCGGGCTGGCTCATTCCCAATTGTGACCGCAATGCCTGCGCTGGTATGGCCCAATGCTCTGCCACGTTCGAGTAGTGCTTCAAGCAACACCTTTGCGACGCCACGGCCACGTGCCTCTGGAATAACAGCCACACACTCAATCGTCCATGGGGCAGATGCTGCTAGCGCGACATCCTGTGGGTCACTCCATACCGCCAAATAGCTCTGCTGAAACTGCGCGAGTGCTGCATTGCTCCACCCAAGCAGCCCTGCAACCGTTGGGAGCTGTGCGAGCCGCAGCGGGCGAAAATCATCTGCATCCATCACAAACCCGGATGCACCCGCAATTGGCTGGCCATGTTCTTCGATGATCATGAAATCCTCACAGCGGCCCCAAGCTAATGCATCAGCCTGAAAGATGGCCTGAAGAAAGGCGATCGTCGTCGTGTTCAGGCCATCAAGCAGCGAATCCCAATAGCAATAATCTGGAGCCGGTGCTGCTGCTGTGTAATTACACCAGGCAAGAAACGCGATATCGGCATGGGTGGCCTGCCGAACAGACAGCGTTGGTTGGATGTCGTGCTGGGCAATCATAGGGATTCTCCTCTCAATAGGCAATAAAGAATAGATGCGGCGCGATTGCATCACTCAAGCGAACCAAACATTTTCCCCTGACGTGTCTTATCCAGGAAATTATTGAGCCGTTGGGCGAAGATCTGCGGCTGCTGACGAACCTCCTCAATATAGCCAATCCGAATACGCTGGTATAGATCTGGAAACTGCTGAAAATTCGCCCAGATCTGAGTATCGGATTGCAACGCAGCCAGAATATCGTCGGCAATACGAAACATCTCGATCGACAGATCCGGTAGCACGGCACGGCCAGCATCGGTCATCAGGCCAGCCGCAATCAAGCGGCGGGCACGCTCCTTGTTCAGCTCAGTCCAATTGCTCTTCTTTCGGCGCGGAGTGAAGCGCTGCGCCAGGCGCTCCTCGTCCATCCGTTTGGCGATCCCATCGATCCAGCCAAAGCACAGCGCCTCCTCCACAGCATGCAGGTAGCGAACACTCGGTTTCCCCGTTTCTGCTTTATAGGTAATCAACCAGATTGATTGCGCCATTGCATGATTGTGCGTAAGCCATTCTCGCCATCCCGTGCGATCCGGCACATACAGGGTTGGGGTGATTTCCATAGCTGCCTATCTCTTATTATTCACCAACCGCTTGGTTGGTATTATACAAAAAAAGAAATCAAGAGTCAAGTGAGGTATAGCAGTACAATAATCTGCGTCATCCGCGCAATCTGTGGATGAAATTTGTCAGTTGATCATTTGCGATCAGCGCACTGCTGTAGTGAAGAACGTGGCCATATCGCTAAAACCATACACACTCGCGCTGGTGAATGTGAGTATCTGGCTGGCTAGCCGCTCCTGGAATATGGCATCCCATAGCGGCACACACGGTGTCGCCATCTGGGCCAATTCGCGGTTGGCAAAATAACCCAATGACACATGCGGCCAATAGCGTTCATACGGGTTGATGCCATAGATTGGACGGATTGCTGCCGAAAGCGCACCACGGGCAGCAACCAACTCTGGTATACGTGCCGTTGCATCATCATCGGCGGGGGCGAGTTCCGCAACAAGCACATTCCGCCCAACCAACTGCAGGCGATTGAAGCGAAACTGGATCTGCCAATCCCTGCGCTGAACGAGTTCCGATTCTGCAACGGCAGAAACCAATGGATGTGGTTGGCAGATCGCGCCCGCCACATCATTCAGCAATTGTTCAACATGCTGGCGCTGATCGATAGTGACATTATTCAGATTGCCATCATTTGCGCCATCCCAGACAGTCACATGATATGAGGGCGTGGGCAATGGGCAGAACAGATAGGTATGCGTCAACACCCGCAGATCGAGGCTCGCCAGGCTATTGCGGAGTGCCCGATAGAACCCAAGCGCCGGATCGCCATCGAGATCACAGGCCAACTGGCGTGGCGAACCACCCTGCAAACTCGCCTCCGAGCTATCGAACAATACCGAGAAGCCGCGAAAGGGTGCCCATTGCGGCACAAAACCAGCAACCTTCTGATTAGTAACGGTAATCATTGGAGCCATCAGCTTTCAGCCATCAGCTTTCAGCCATCAGCTTTCAGCCATCAGCTTTCAGCCATCAGCTTTCAGCCATCAGCTTTCAGCCATCAGCTTTCAGCCATCAGCTTTCAGCCATCAGCTTTCAGCCATCAGC
>JBBQSD010000148.1:0-14478 GCA_038214135.1 Chloroflexales bacterium
ATCCAGCAGAAGAACATCCCTATGTGATCAATCTCAGCGGTGTCACCATACGCCCCGACTCATTGGCGGTTTTTCAGGTGATGGCCAAAAGCATGACACAGCAAATGCACACGATTCTGGCACCTCAGTCAACCACGAGACTAATCAAGAACCTTGCTGTCTTTGCGCTGGCCCCTATGCCCTTGTTAGTGCATCTTGGCTATTTGCTTGGTGATATACAATGTGTCGATCTGTACCAGCGCCACCGTGATCAGCAGGATTGGACATGGCGGCAGCAGGAGGAAGCTGATGCATTCTATGAAATCCACGAACCCCAAGCTCTGTTGAACGATACAGATAAAATTGCACTGGTGGTATCGGTGAGTGAGGAGGTCAGCCGTGCGAGAGTTGTAGCTACCCTTGGCGGCGATCCCCTCATCTACGAGATACGCACTGGTTGTCCAAGTCGAGACTTCTTGCGCTCGCGTAAGCGCCTTGAGCTTTTTGGATATGAGGTGCGCAAGATGCTTTTCATGCTGCGCAACAAACATCCGCACAATGAGACGATTCACCTTTTCGCTGCGGTGCCTGCACCAATGGCAGTTGAGTTCGGTCGCAATCTGAAGGATTTCGACGCACCTTACTTGGTGTATGAGTATGTCAAGACGAAACGAGCATTCATTCCAGCACTTATGGTCAATGAGCCTACAGGAGAATGATCATGAGCGAACCGCGCCTATTCTCTCTGGAGCGGCGGATTGACGAAAGTGGCATCAGCGGCACAGGCCGCGTGATCGACGGAGTAGTGTTTCACACAGGTCAAGTTGTTATCTGCTGGCGAACAGATGTTAACAATGAAAAGCCCGGTTATAGTAGCATTGCGATTTATCCATCTTGGGAAGCCTTTGCCCATATTCATATCACGCCACACTCGGTAGGGGCAATGGAAATTCGCTTTGCAGATGGATATGACACTCCCGAATGACCGATACAGGGAAGTTGTCACAGCGTGCACTGATTTCGATTCACAAAAGCAATACTAAACTGACGAACAATGACCTACCACACATCAAGGGGAGTTCTATGCCTCCGACACCACCGCCGAGCTCGTGGGTTGCGCTTTTCCCATTCTCCGGCCTGCATATCCATGATGAGCCAGATATGCTGAGCACACCATTGTTTGGCGATGCAACCCTGGTCTCTCACGAAACAGTACTACGTGCGTTTCCAAAGGTGAAAGATATTGATAAGGCATCTACACATATTGCCGTATGGCGGCAGGGTATCGTCAATACGAAATGGTTTGGTGAGGATCGCAAAAACGATGTATTTATGGCGGAGGCACAGAAACGGGCAAACGAAATTGCTGCATTACTCTCAGTATGCGTCCTTGCAACAAGTACGGATGGCAATCTCACCGGGCTTGCAAATCGCTTTGGCCACACGCAAGAACACTTCGCACTTCTCCGGCCTTCGGACGGTGATGGGATTGTTGCTATGTCCTCTGGTTCACCGATTGAGACATTCAGTCTGCATGAGACAGAAACTCTCTTCTTGTCGAAACATGAGCTTCGCACGTTTCTCGACCAACCATTGCTCCAACATGTAACCCAAGCGATAAGCGCACAAAAATCTAAACTTGCGCCAGCACTTCGGCAAAGCATTATACAGTCGTGTTTGCGTCTTGCCAGTGCGTTTTATGAAGCATCATATACCGCTCAACTCTTGGGGGCAATTACCAGTATCGAGATCTTGTTAACCGGTGATGAACAAGGAACAAGCTTTGATGTAAAGCAGCGTCGGCTGGGTGTGCTTCTCGGGAACGCCTTTCTTGAGAAATACGAATTCAAGAAGATATTGCAGGCACGGCATTTGTATGTGCATCAGGGCGAGAATGAAACAACCCGAAGTCAAGCGCTGATGGCGTTGGGTGTGGCCATGTATGGCCTGTTCATCTATGCGGTTGTTGCCCAAGACATTCCCAAGAAGGATATGTTATTGACCTACCTGGATGCAATCCAACTGACCGACAAATTGGCAGCATTCGAACTGAACCCCGGATTCCAACTGACGAGTCACTACCTTGAGCAGGTACGCCTGCAGCATACAATGCCATTCCTAACATATGTTGATGACGTCATTGCCTTCGACAAGGATTACCATGAGCCAGCGTGGGTTCACAAACCGGCCCATTTTGAGTTTGTCGCTGGTGAACTGAACCAATGGTACAACCGCAAAGCTCAATTGTAGCGAAAGGATGACCTGGCTGAGAATCAGGAGCTGGCCGGCACTACGTTCACCAGCGATAGCCGTAACAATAACCGCCGGAATGATTGCGATCAGCCGCGTGATCAGCCGACGTAGCCATGGCTTGATCCGGATATCCAGGAAGCCTTCCATCACGATTTGGCCAGCTAGTGTGCCGGTAAGAGTCGAATTCTGGCCAGATGCGAGCAGGGCAATTGCGAACAGGGCGCTGGCAAATGGCACGCCAAGCATTGGTGAGAGCAGTTGGTAGGCATCGCCAATATCGGCAACATTGGCATGGGCCGTGCCATGAAATGCCGCTGCTGCCAGGATGAGGATCGCGGCATTAATGAAGAAGGCCAGCATCAGCGCCAATGTTGAGTCGAATGTCGCAAAGCGAATTGCAGATGCGCGCCCGGTTTCATTCCGCTCGAAGTTGCGCGTCTGGACGATACTTGAGTGTAGATACAAATTATGCGGCATGACCGTCGCACCAAGGATTCCGATGGCAATATACAGTGCCGATGGGTTAAAGACAATCTGCGGCGATGGGAGCAGGCCACCTATGATGGCGCTAATCGATGGGTTTGAAACGATCATTTCATAGGCGAAACTTAGGCCGATCACGCCGATCAGGCCAGCAACCAGCGCTTCAATATAGCGAAACCCGCGCCGCTGAAGCAGTAAAACAACAAAGACATCGGCAGCGGTGATCAGCACACCAATCATGATTGGCAGGCCGAACAACAAATTGAGGGCAATCGCCGATCCGAATATTTTGCTTGACTCGAAAAATATTTCGTCATGCCTAAAATACTACTTGGGACGATTGGAGTCAAGTCCATCGCTTGTATGAATGGTCACAAATGGATTGCGCTTATGACACATATCTGATGAAAAATCATTCAGGCACAGTGCTTTGGTCGTTAATAGGTGCTTGATATTGATTTAACGTTCATAAGATATTCTCGCGTTATCCGTTGAAGCACGCGCCTTTGCGACTATACCGCTGACTGTCGATCAAGTGCAGGAGATTTTCTTGATCGGCATTGTTGTGTAGCATTGGCGCACGGCCAGTGTGGAGCAGGCCGTTGTGTTCTATGAGGGAGCGAGTAGAGTACTCTATGCACCAGAACCAGACACACCACGACACGCCGTTGACGAATCTTGCATTGATCGCTGCGGTTATGTTCGCCATTATTGCCGGAGCTTTTGCTGGGCCATCGCAGCGCACCAATGCCGCTGCACTTACACCAGGGAACCTGTCGCTGCTCGTGGCTGCCGCCAGTGCAAGCAACACGACAGGGAGTATTGTTGAAATCAACACGACCACTACCGGCCAGAGTGCGCTTCAGACTATCGCGCTACCTGACACATCCTCGCTGGACTCATACCGTATGAGCGGTTCTGCGACAAGCACCGGCTATGTGTCGTTGAGCAATGATCGAACACTGCTCACATTCACTGGTGCTAACAGCGTGACGACCGGGACGACGAATGTCAACACACTGAACCCGCGTGGAGTCTATACGATCAACGCTGCCGGTACGGTGATAAAGCAAACGACATATACTGGCGGCAGTGGCAACCAGACGCGTTCTGCCACGAGCCTCGACAATAGCGCCTGGTATATCAGCGACCAAGGCGGCCTGTACACGAATGGTTCAACCAGCGCGAGCCCCTCAGGCAATTTTCGTGCAGCAAAAAGCTTTGGCGGCACGGTCTATCTTTCTCAAGCATCCTCGACGCTCACTACGATTCAAGTCGTAATTGCGTCAGCGGCATCGGGCGGAACCGTTACCGCGCTATCCGGACTGACGAATAATGCCAGCATGCAAGATTTCTACTTGATTCAGTCCGGAGATAATGGCTCTACCTACGACATACTGTATGTGTTGAGCGCTACAAGCAACACAATTGGTACGATCACCAAATACTCCCTCGTCTCGGGTTCTTGGACATCGAATGGCACCTATCCAACAACCTTCGGCGGTTTTGGGCTTGCAGCTGCTGACGTTGGTGTTGGTGCGGTACTTTATTTAAGTACTGGCTCGGGTGCATTGACTGCCAATAGCGTCATCCAAGTGGTTGATGCCGCCGGTTACAACGCGCCGATAAGCGTCACGACTGCAAATAACGTGACGTTGTATACGACCGCGGCAGGAACGATTATCAAGGGGCTTGACTTTGCTCCTGTGGCATCGACCAATGCGCCGACGAGTACTGCGACGAGCACATCGACACCGACCGGTACCTCAACCGCGACGAGTACGCCAACATCCACTGCTACGGCAACCACGACCCCAGCATCAACAACGACTGTTGATCTTTCCAAGTATGTCCGGGTTGGCCGGTTCGATCTGCCCGAACCGACCCGAACCACACCGCCGCTCAACAATTTGTTGGCTCAGGAAGCCTCGGGTGTGACATACAACTGGGATACTGACACACTGTTCATTGTTGGTGACGGTGCTAAATCGGTCACACAGGTTTCGAAGACTGGAGCCTTGATCGACACGATGACGCTGGCGCTTGGCTCCAGCCCACAAGGCACCGATTTTTATGATACAGAAGGCATCACCTATATCGGCGGCGGCCAGTTCGTGATGACGGAAGAGCGTGACCGTCAATTGGTCAAGTTCACCTATGCTGCTGGCACAACGCTGAGCAGAAGCGGTGTGCAAACCGTGAAGCTCGGCACATTTGTCGATAACATCGGACTTGAGGGCCTCTCCTACGATCCACAGACGGGTGGCTTCATCGTCGTCAAAGAGATCACGCCCGAAGGCATCTTCCAAACGGATGTCGATTTCGCATTGGGCACGGCTTCCAATGGTTCGCCGACGACTGTGAACTCGGTCAATCTGTTTGATCCGACCCTGGCTAACTTGCTGGATTTTGCTGACGTTTTTGCGTTATCGAATCTGCCATCGTTGAGCGGGCAGCCAGCTTTTGGCAATCTGCTGGTGCTGAGCCAGGCCTCGGGCAAGATCGTCAATATTGATCGGGCCGGGAATATCTCCAGTTCGCTCCAGATCGTCGCCGATCTCGGTAGTCCATTGTCGGTTGCAGACCAGCAACATGAAGGTCTGACTATGGACCGCAGTGGCAACCTGTATGTCGTCAGCGAGAATGGCGGTGGCGACATCGATCACCCGCAGATGTGGGTGTATGCACCATCGCTTGTTCCGAATCAGGCTCCCACCGCAGTGACACTGAACAACGCTATCACATCAATTCTGGAGAATAGCACCACCGTTGCTTCGGTCAAGGTGGCAGATATTGTCGTCACTGATGATGGATTGGGAACCAACAACCTGACGGTGACGGGAACCGATGCCAGCTTCTTCGAAATCACCAACAGTGGTTTATATATCAAGGCTGGCACCGTACTGGATTACGAGACCAAGACTAGCTACAGTGTTACTATCAATGTGGACGATCCAACGCTTGGCAGCAGCCCTGATGCGAGCGTGAACTTCACATTGTCGGTCACGGATGTTGTCAACGAGACGCCTGTCGTAGCTTCGGTGTTCATCTCTGAAGTGCATCCATCTGGCAGCGGTAACACATCATATTCCGCCGATTGGTTCGAGGTGACGAATGGCGGCACCAGTGCTGTGAACATCACTGGCTGGCAGATGGACGACAACTCGAATGGTACTGGTAATGTTGCGCTGCGCGGCGTAACCAGCATTCCAGCAGGCAAATCGGCAATCTTCTTCGAGGGCACCGCCGATGGCTCCACTGATGCGACGATCATCGCCAACTTCTCGACTGCCTGGTTTGGCTCCGCAACCCCGCCAGCTGGCTTCCTGATCGGGGCATACGGCGGTTCCGGCGTGGGCCTGAGCACCGGCGGCGATTCGGTGAATCTCTTCGATGCCACAGGCAACCGGATCACGGGTGTCAGCTTTGGTGTTGCCACCACTGGCGTTACCTTCGACAACCACGCTGGCCTCGGTAGCACCGTGCTGCCACTGCCAACCATCGCGACATTGAGTGTCGCTGGGACGAATGGCGCTTTCCTGTCTGCAAACGCGACAGAGACGGGGTCACCAGGCACCACTGGCAAGTTGCTGATCACCGAAGTGGCACCCTGGTCGAGTGGCAACAGCCCTGTTGCTGCCGATTGGTTCGAAGTAACCAATACGAGCGCCATAGTGGTGGATCTCACTGGCTGGAAGATGGACGACAATTCACAATCCTTCGCTGGTGCTGTGGCTTTGAATGGCATCACTAGCATCGCCCCTGGTGAGTCGGTGATATTCCTTGAATCTGCTACGCCAAGCACGACGATCAATAGCTTCCTAAGCACATGGTTCGGTGCGACCCCACCAGCTAGCCTGAAGCTCGGCAGCTACACCGGTTCAGGCGTTGGCCTGAGCGCCACAAGCGATGCAGTGAACCTGTATGACAGCAGTGGTGTGTTGCAGGCAACCGTGTTCTTCGGCGCTTCTCCTGTAGCCGCACCGTTCGCGACCTTCGATAATGCTGCTGGCCTGAACAATGCGACAATCACGCAACTGAGTGCTGTTGGCGTCAATGGTGCCTTTGTTGCGGCGAACGATGCGAATGAAATCGGCTCGCCAGGAACGGCGGTTCTCACAACCCCAACCAGCACGCCAACCCCAACCAGCACGGCGACGAGCACGCCAACGCCAACCCCAACCAGCACGGCGACGAGCACGCCAACGGCGACCGCGACCAGCACGCCAACCGCGACAAGTACGCCGACAGCAACCAATACGCCAACGGTGACAACGTGTGGTCAGCCATTCACACCGATCTATACCATCCAGGGCAGTGGCCTGGCTGTCCTATCTCCTGGCATCGTCACTACCCAGGGTGTGGTGGTTGGCGATTTCGAAACCGCTGCGGCCCTGCAGGGCTTCTATCTGCAGGATCCGACCGGCGATGGCGATCCGGCTACTTCCGATGGTATCTTCGTCTTCACTGGTACCAATCCCAGCACGGTAGGCGCTGGCCAACTGGTGCGTGTGACCGGCTTTGCCCGTGAGCGCTTCAGCCAGACCACGCTCAACGGTTCTGACAGCAACACGGCGGTGGTGCCAGCAACTGCTATTGTTGACTGTGGCGCTGGTGTGACACCTGCTGCGGCTGAGGTGCTTCTGCCATTCTCTAGCTCCACCTATCTGGAGCGCTTTGAGGGTATGCTGGTCAAGCTGCCCCAGGCACTGTTGATCAGCGAATACTTCAACTTCGATCAATTTGGCGAGATCGTGCTGGCGCTGCCACTGGCTGGTGAGCCACGGCTGTTTAGCGGCACTGCGCTTGATGAGCCTGGTGCTGCTGCGCTTGCTCGTACAACTGCCAATAGTTTGCGCCGTATTACACTCGACGATGGGCGCAGCACCTCGAACCCGAACCCGGCCCGCCATCCCAATGGTGCTGATTTCACACTCAGCAACTTCTTCCGTGGCGGCGACACCGTGCAAAATACGGTGGGCGTGCTTGGCTTCGATTTCAGCCTGTATCGCATTCAGCCAACTGGCCCAGCCGATTATGTTGCGGCCAACCCGCGCCCAGCTGCGCCTGAGCCGGTGGGTGGCAGGCTGAAGGTTGGTGCTTTCAACACACTGAACTTCTTTGTGACGCTCGACTACCCGACTGGCAATCCGCTTGACAACAAGTGTGGCCCATCCAATACCCTGGAGTGCCGTGGTGCGGATTCCGACCAGCCAGACGAATTTAATCGCCAGCGAGCCAAGCTGCTTGAGGCAGTCAAGGGGATCAATGCCGATGTACTCGGCTTGAACGAGCTGGAGAACTCGACTGGTGTTGAGCCACTGGCCAATATTGTCGCTGGCCTCAACGATGCCCTTGGTGTAGGCACATACAACTATATCAATACCGGCACCATCGGCACCGACGCAATCAAGGTTGGGTTGATCTATAAGCCGAGCAAAGTAACACCAATCGGCACATTCAAGATCCTTAATTCAAGCGTCAACCCGAATTTCATCGATACGAAGAGCCGCCCGGTGCTGGCGCAGACCTTTGAGGAGAATGCGACCGGCGCTCGATTCACGGTTGCAGTAGCGCACCTCAAGTCGAAGGGCTCGAACTGTGTCGATGTTGGCGACCCGGATCTGCTCGATGGCCAGGGGAACTGTAGCCAGACCCGCCGCAAAGCTGCTGATGCGCTGATCAAGTGGCTTGCCGGCGACCCAACCAGCAGTGGCGATAGCGACTATATGATCGTCGGTGATCTCAATTCCTATGCGAAAGAGGACACCATCGATGAGATCCTGGCTGGCCCAGACGATGTGTTGGGCACCGCCGACGATTATACCAATCTGATCAACCAGTATCTTGGCACCTACGCCTACTCATATGTCTTCGATGGGCAGAATGGCTATCTCGACCACGCTCTTGCCAGCGCAAGCATGACAGCTCAGGTCACGGGTGCGGCTGAGTGGCATATCAATGCCGATGAGGTTGATCTCTTCGATTACGACACAACCTTCAAGCAACCAGCCCAGGATGCGCTGTATGAGGTCAATGCCTATCGCACCTCCGATCACGATCCAGTGCTGGTTGGATTGAACCTGGCCGCTTCGACACCGACGGCCACGCCAACGCCAACATCCACCAGTACTCCAATAGCCACACCAACGGAAACGGCAACGAACACACCGACCACGACAAGTACGCCGACGGAAACGGCAACCAGCACGCCAACATCCACCAGTACTCCAACAGCCACGCCAACGGAAACGGCAACGAACACGGCCACGGTGACAGCAACGGAGACCGAAACCAGCACGCCGACGGCAACGGCAACCAGTACACCAACGAGTACGCCAACGGCAACGGCAACCAGCACACCGACGTTGACAGCTACTGACACGGCCACAGCAACCAGCACGCCGACGGCAACCAGCACAGCAACCAGCACGCCGACGGCAACCAGCACGCCAGCACCATCGCTCGTCAACATTCTTGGTGCCCCGAGTAGCAGTCCTGAGGGTCTACCGATTGTATTGACCACCAATGCCCTTGGGCGTGGGCGGAGCTATAACTGGGCTGTGACGAAGGATGGAGCGCCATTTGCAAGTGGTAGCACGGCAATCTTTGCCTTCACGCCAAACGACAATGGGAGCTATCGTGTAACGCTGACGGTTCGCAGTGGCACAACAACAATCGGCAGTGATAGTAAGACGATCACGGTCACGAATGTCGCGCCAATCGCCCTGTTCAGTGGCCCGGCGAGTGTCCGAACGAATGTGAACTTCACACTCGTTCTGTTCTTCCCAAGCGACCAATCGGCAGCTGATCGCAATGCTGGCTTTAGCTATGATTTCGATTGTGGCGATGGGCAGGGGTGGCGCAATCGGTTATCGAACAGTATAAGCTGTCAGGCACCGGCCACACCTGGTACAATCACGGTCCAGGGGCGCATTACCGATAAGGATGGTGGAGTGAGTACATACCGAGGCACCATTAGCGTTCGTAGGTAATCCAACATATTCACGCGACAGCCGGAAACCTACAGGCCCCTCACGGATATTCCGTGAGAGGCCTGTGTTCATGTCAAAAGACGACAGATGTTAACAAATTGCAGTATAATGTCCATATTCACCACGAATTATGGGTACGCTATAACGCTCTGCGATGGCTATCATGGCCTAATCAGCGGGTAGAGGTGGTTCGTGAAATGCCCACCATGCCACGCAATGATCGGCCCATGAGGCGGTTCGCGCATTGCCCCGACAAGCACTATAACCACAGTTGACGCCGGTATCTCCGCTTGGCAGGATGATCACTATGGCCCGTGTCCTCCGAGTCCTCTTCTGTTGTCTGCGGCTGATTTGCCCGGCATGCCAACATGGGCGCATGTTTCGCTCGTTGTTCACCATGAATGTGCGCTGCCCGGTGTGCGGGGTGATCTTCGAGCGCGATGTGGGTGAAGTAACTGGTGGCATTGCGATCAACACAATCGTGACCTCAACACTGACGATTGGCGGCGCAGCATTGGCCTTGTTTACCGATATTCCATTATTGCCATTGCTCAGTGTGCTGATCATCGTCACGATTGCGTTTCCGCTATGGTTCTATCGTCATGCCCGTGGCTTGTGGACTGGTGTGCTGTATCTGACTGGATCGATGTTTGAGGACTAGCACTTTAGCTATCAGCTTTCAGCTCGCTACCGATGGAGGTTTGTAAGAACAACAGCCTCGTACTACCAGTAGAGCCTTCCATCCGCAGGCTGATGATCATTTACCTTGTAATCGGGTATCGTTTGCATCCACCATGCCCCGCAGGCTGAAGCCTGCGGCGAGGGGTTCGTTTGCGCGTTGCCGCAGCAGCGTCCCCTGGCCGCAGGCTTCAGCCTGCGGATGGCAGGGCGTCTCCTGGCCGCGGGGCTTCAGCCCGTGGCGTGCAAGCGAGCCATTCCTGATTTAAATAAAAGATGATTATTCGTCCCACATGCAAAGCGAAAGGAGAAGCCAATATTTATTCGCCAACAGTCCAGAAAGCTGATTGCTGACATCCGCAGGCTGATGGCTGACGACTGATAGCTTATTCGCGTATACTGGCGAAGGCCGATTCAGCTGCTGCCAGTGTTGCTGCGATCACCGCTTCATCATGCAGAACCGAGAGGAATGCCGCTTCAAATTGCGATGGAGCCAGATACACGCCCCGTTCGAGCATGGCATGGAAGAAGCGTGCATAGCGGGCAGTATCGGCTGTTTTGGCGCTTGCATAATCGTATACCGCCGTATCGGTGAAGAAGAAGCCCCACATACTGCCAGCGTAGCCAGTGCGGATCGGAATATCGTAGGAGGCGGCGAGGCGCTCCAGCCCACTGCAGAGTGTTGCGGCGGTCTGTTCTAGCTGCTCGAAGACACCTGGCTGCCGAATATGTTCGAGGGTTTTCAGCCCAGCGACCATCGCCAGCGGGTTGCCCGAGAGTGTTCCAGCCTGATAGACCGGGCCAGATGGTGCGATCATCTGCATGATCTCGCGCCGCCCGCCATAGGCCGCCGCTGGGAGCCCGCCACCGATCACCTTGCCCAGGCATGTCAGATCTGGGACGATCCCGAAGCGCGCCTGTGCGCCACCAAGCGCCACGCGAAACCCTGTCATCACTTCATCAAACAACAGCAACGTTCCATGTTGATCACACAGGCGGCGCAAACCGGCCAGAAACCCTGGTTGCGGCATGATGAAGCCAGCATTGCCGACCACTGGCTCAATTACGATCATGGCGACCTGGCCGGGATTCTGTTTGAGCAGGGATTCGACGGCATCGAGATCATTATAGGGTGCCGTCAGGGTTCCGGCGGTCACGGCAGCAGGCACACCAGGGCTATCTGGCAATCCCAGGGTTGCCACGCCACTGCCAGCCTGAACCAATAGACCATCGAAATGGCCGTGGTAGCAGCCAGCAAATTTGATGATCTTCTCGCGGCCGGTATAGGCACGTGCCAGGCGCAGCGCGCTCATCACTGCTTCTGTGCCACTGGAGACGAAGCGGATCATTTCGACACTGGGCATGATCTCGATCACGGTGCGGGCCAGTTCGCTTTCCAATGCTGTTGGCGCACCAAATGTTGTTCCGCGAGCGGCCTGATGGCAGATTGCTTCGACAACATCTGGGTGGGCATGGCCAAGAATCAGTGGCCCCCAGGAGAGTACATAATCGATATACCGGTTCCCGTCGGCGTCGAAGAGATATGGGCCATTGCCATGCTCAATGAAGCGTGGCACGCCGCCGACGCCGCGATAGGCACGCACAGGGCTATTCACTCCACCAGGGATGAGTGTTTTGGCTTCTTCAAACAATGCCTCGGATCGAGCAGTAGACTTCATGAAAATCTCCTTATTCAGTAAGCAACCAGCGCGCTGCATCTTTGGCATAATAGGTGATAATCATATCAGCTCCAGCGCGGCGAATGGCCAGCAAACTTTCCAGTGCAGCCCGCCGTTCATCGATCCAGCCATTGGCAGCGGCGGCCTTGATCATGGCAAACTCACCACTGACCTGATAGGCGGCTAATGGCAGATCATAGCGATCCCGGACAGCCCGAATGATATCGAGGTAGGCACCGGCTGGCTTGACCATCAACATATCGGCACCCTCGGCCACATCCAGCGCGACCTCACGCAGCGCCTCGCGCCCATTGGCTGGATCCATCTGATACGCCCGCCGATCACCGAATTGGGGTGTGCTCTCGGCGGCTTCCCGAAATGGCCCATAGAAGGCCGAAGCGAATTTGGCGGCATAGGCAAGAATCGGTATATTCTGATGTCCAGCTGCATCGAGTCCTGCCCGAATCGCGGCAACTTGGCCATCCATCATGGCGCTTGGTGCAATAATATCGACACCAGCATCGGCATAGGCGACAGATTCGCGAACCAATAATTCGAGTGTTGGATCATTCAGCACATCGCCCATATTCGGTTCGGGGGCCAGAATGCCACAATGGCCGTGATCGGTATATTCGCATAGGCACACATCCGCAATCACCAGCATGTCGGGTGCCTGGCGCTTGATTGCTCGGATTGCCTCGGGCACTGGCCCGTGGGCATCCCAGCCCGCACTGCCCTGGGCATCCTTATGGGCCGGAATACCAAACAGTAGAACGGAGGGAATGCGTAGTTCCATCAGGGCATCGATCTCATCTGCGAGTTTGTCGACAGAACGTTGGGCCTGGCCTGGCATTGAGCTAATTGGCCGCAGGATGCCATGGCCAGCGGTAACGAACAGCGGCGCAATCAGATCATCGGCCGCTAATGTCGTCTCGCGCACCATGCGGCGCAATGTCGGGGTGCGGCGTAGCCGCCGTGGGCGTAGGGTGAGTGACATAATGATTCCTTCTCTATCCAAACAGCCCTTGCAATGCCTCAATCAACCCGGCGACGGTTGATGTTATTGGTTCAGCTGCAACAATCAAGCCCTGATTGCGGGCCGCAGCACTCGTGACAGGGCCAATACAGACGATTGCACCAAGTCGTTGGCAAGCCACAGCGCGTGGTATTCCGGCTATTTGCAGGCCATCGAGTAGGTAGTGTATGGTTGAAGGGCTTGTAAATGTCGTCGCATCGACTGTGCCGGAATGGAGGTAGGAAGCCAATAATCGGCCACCCTCACCAGGAATGGTTCGATAGGTGATCACAACCTCGACATCGGCACCCCTGGCCTGTAACCCATCTGCGAGCGTATCGCGGGCAATATCTGCGGCTGGAATAAGAATACGTTGGCCCGCAACTGGGCCGATTTCGGCCAGTAGATCGGCAGCAGTATGTTTGCTTGGCACGAAGCGGACAGTGCAACCGTGCTGCATCAGTGCGCGGGCAGTTGCTGGCCCAATTGCTCCAATCTTTAGATGACCCAAGCTTTCCAATGCAATCCCATGCGCCACAAGTGCTGCTATCGTGAAGCGTACCGCATTGGCGCTGGTGAACAGCAGCCAATCATAGCGTGCGAGCCGATGCAGCGCCATCGTCATTGGGCCTGGGTCAAGCGGTGGGGCAAAGGCAATAGCCGGGCAGATCAGTGGTTTGGCCCCTAGCGCGATCAAGCCTTCCACAAGTTCATCGGATTGCTCGCGTGAGCGCGTCACAACGATTTTTCGGCCTGTGAGTGGTTGGTTCATATGGATGATGCCGCTATGCGCGGCTCGTACCAGGGAATCGTTCCATTGCGCGTTCTTGGGCTACGCGCCCTGCGGCAGGAAACCGTTCCCGCCCAGAGGGCACCCGGTTTCCTGCACCTTCCTCCGGTCGGGGCCTTGCCCCGAACCCCGAATGAAGGTTGGTGGCCCGCTCATGCCCGTTGCTCATGCCTCGGCTGTGATCGATTGTTGTTGGTGTTGGGGCACAGCGCGCTGTGCCCGTACGTGTTCCTTGGTTTTGGTTCTTGGGCGGACACAGAGGTCCGCACCCTACATCGGTTCTTGGGCGGACACAGAGGTCCGCACCCTACATCGGTTCTTGGTTGCTATTGGGCGGACACAGAGGTCCGCACCCTACATCGGTTCTTGGTATTCTGACTCCTGACTCCTGACTCCTGACTCCTGACTCCTCGCTTCAGCCGAGCAATTCCCGTCCACCCTCATCTAATAGCGCGTCGGCCAGTTCCGCCCCGAGTGTGGTTGGGTCTGATATGAGGCCATAGCGCGTGCCGCGCACTGCTCGCCCATCAAGCGCACCAATCATCGCGTCCAGGGTGATCTGATCGGCATTGATGCGAGCGTAGGCAGCCAATGGCACCTGGCACC
>JBBQSD010000149.1:0-14190 GCA_038214135.1 Chloroflexales bacterium
TCGGCCAACGCCAGGAAGTACTCCGCATGATGTCGTCTTACTTCCTCTTCCATCCCACTCGCCTGTAACTGCACCACGGCAAACTGCCGCACTGGTTCCAACAAGCGGTAGCGCCGCTGTGCGTGTGCTTCGTCCTGCAACACCAGCGATTTTGCGATCAGATCGTGCAGCATGGGCAGCACCCGTTCGGGTGGGCAGGCCGAACAGATCGCCTGGGCGGCTTCCAGTGTCCAGCCACCGGCAAACACCGCCACGCTGGCCAGCAGCACTTGCTCATCGGGCGCGAGCAAACGGTAGCTCCACACCAACGCGCTATGCATGGTCTGGTGGCGCGGGATGGCCGTGCGGTAGGTATTGGTCAATATCGCCATCTGATTCTGCAACTGGCTAGCGATCTCGGCCAACGGCATGCTCTGCGCTAATGGCGCGGCCAGTTCAAGCGCCAGCGGGATACCATCGAGTTGGCGGCAGATCTGCGCGATGGCGTCAGCATCAGTTGCGCCGATGGTGAATTGATTGATTGCCGATTGCCGCTGCGTGCTGCGTTCGATGATTGCTGCAATCCCATTGGAAGGTGTGCGTGTGCTGGTTGTTTGCAGATTGGTGGTCGGTATAGGTGTGTGCGTGTGCATGCGTTCGACAAACAGTTGTGCTGCGGCGCTCTTGAGGATCTGCTCTGGTCGCTGTTCACGAACATCGGGCAGGGTCAGTGGCGCAACCGCCGCCGCCACTTCGCCAGGGATGCGTAATGGTTCGCGGCTGGTCGCCAGGATGCGTAAGTGCCAACAGCGTTGCAGCAGATAGTCGGCCAGTTCCGCACACACCTCGACCAGATGCTCGCAGTTATCGAGGATCAGCAGCAACTGCTTCTCCGTAAGGTATTCTTGCAGCAGGTCGCGTGGCGCACGGCCCGGCTGTTCAGGGATCTGAAATAGTTGCGCAATCGCCTGGGCCACCAGGGCTGGTTGCGCCAGAGCAGCCAATTCAACCAGCCAGATGCCATCACGGGCGATCTCAGTTGGTGCATGTTTCACAAGATGGATGCCGACCTCCAGCGCCAGGCGGGTCTTGCCCACGCCACCAACCCCGGTCAGCGTCACCAGCCGGTGCGTTTGAATCAATGTCGGGATCGCGTCCAGTTCCGCATCCCGCCCAACAAAGCTGGTCAGCGGTGCCGGCAGATTGGTGCGGATGGCGGTTCGGATCGGCAATGGAACAGTTGGTTGGTTGGTGGTGTTGGGCACCGGATCAGCGGTTTGGGTTAGTGGCAACGCAGGCAAATGATCAGCTGGAAGTTCGCCACGAGCCACCTGCACAAACGTGGGATGGTGGGATGGCGGCAGGTGCAGACGTTCGGCCAGCAGGAGCGCCAATTGTTGGGATGGCCGCCGCTCATCCGATTCGATCTTGCGCAGGGTAATGGCGGCGCAGCCAACCAGCGCGGCCAATTCCGTACGCTGCAACCGCAGCTCCTTGCGGCGTTTGATCAGCCACTGGCCGAATGAGTGATCGTAGGCCATGTATGGTCCCCTTGCCGCAGGCTGATGGACTTTAACAAATGAATCGGGGATGGTCACCTCTACGCTCTCGCGGGCTGAAGCCACGCGGCTATAACCATTCCCTTGCCGCAACCATTCCCTTGCCGCAATCATTCCCTTGCCGCAACCATTCCCTTGCCGCAGGCTTCAGCCTGCGGATGGAAGGGCATGCCTTGTTTCCCGATGATTTCGTCAATCTTCATCAGCCTGCGGATTCTGGTGTTGTGTTGGGCAAGTATAGCACACCACCGAATATCAGTATCACATCCTGTAACACAATCTGTATCCCTACCACACCGTGCAGGGATACCCATAGGCCGAGCATGTCTGCTTACATGATTGCATCCCAAACGCACAGCCGATATTATAAGGAGTACAGCATGGCGATCAACGAAGCAGTTTTGAACGCATTGTTGGGCAAGATGGTCACTGAGTTGGGTGCTGCCGTTGTTGGGGCGAGTGTAATCCTTGGCGATCAGCTGGGGCTGTACAAGGCTCTGGCGGCGCATGGCCGATCAACTTCGACGCAGTTAGCAGAGCGCACTGGTACCGCCGAGCGCTATGTGCGCGAGTGGCTCTCTAATCAGGCAGCCTCTGGTTATATCGAATATGCTGCGGACACAAACACGTTCCATATCACGCCCGAACAGGCCATGGTGTTTGCAAACGCGGATAGCCCAGTCAATCTGACTGGTGGTTACTACATGCTCCAATCAATCTATGCCGACGTACCGCGCATGCACGAGGCCTTTCGGACTGGTAAGGGTATGGGCTGGGGCGATCACTGTAACTGCCTGTTCTGCGGGGTGGCGAAGTTCTTCGGCCCTGGTTACCGCGCCAACCTGATCTCGGGCTGGTTGCCACAACTGGAGGGCGTGGTCGCCAAGCTGAGTGCCGGTGGGAAGGTCGCTGATGTCGGTTGCGGCCATGGTATCTCGACTGTCACGATGGCGCGGGCATTCCCCAACAGCCATTTCTTCGGCTTCGACTACCATCCAGAATCGATTGAGCAGGCGCGTGCATTGGCCAAAGAAGAAGGCCTAGCCAATGTGACCTTCGAGGTTGCGCTGGCCAAAGAGTACCCCGGCACGAACTACGACTTTGTGACAACCTTCGATTGCCTACACGACATGGGCGATCCGGTCGGCGCTTCGGCGCATATTCGCGAGACGCTCAACGCTAATGGCAATTGGATGATCGTCGAGCCAATGGCCCAGGATGACCTGAGCGGCAACCTGAACCCAGTTGGCCGGATCTACTATGCAGGCTCAACAATGGTCTGCCTGCCAACATCGCTCAGCCAGGAAGTTGGGCTTGGGCTTGGCGCACAGGCCGGCGAGAAACGATTGCGTGAGGTGGTGACGAAGGGCGGCTTCAGCCGCTTCCGGCGCGCCAGCGAAACGCCATTCAACCTGATCCTTGAGGCACGCCCGTAGCGAACCCTTGGGCGAATTGTGTGCCTGCTGTAGCTCGAACGAGCTGCGGCAGGCATTTCTGTGTCTGTCTAATGATGGGTGGGTTGGGCGCACACGACGAGGAGTTCTTCAAACGCGGATATGCCCCTCAGCAGCGCGAACGTGGGATTTTCATCGAGCCGTGCATACCAGTGCCCCCCATAACAGGATGGCTTGACCCTCCGACGTATGATCGGCAAGCACCTTCATTCATTCGCACTTGACAAGTGACCTTTTGGTAACGTATAATAGATTATGTGACTTAATGGTCACTTGTTGCATATTCGGATAGATAGAAGGAGCTTCGCGATGCTGACAGGTAAGAATGCAATCATATTCGCTGCGACGGGTGGTATTGGCAATCAGGTGGCTCGGACATTTGCCCGCGAGGGTGCTCGTGTTTTTATCTCAGGTCGTAGTGCCAAGTCAATCAATCGGCTGGCCGATCAGATCCATGCCGATGGTGGGATCGTCAGTGCTGCGGTGGTCGATGCCACCGATCCAGCCGCCGTACAAGCGTATGTCGATACCGTGGCCGCTGAGGCAGGGCAGATCGATGCCACATTCAATGCCATCGGCCAGGCACCAAGCGCACTGGGCTACCCAGCTCCATCAACCGAGCAGAGCATGGAGGATTTCTTTAAGCCACTGAATATCATTCTTGGCTCAACCTTCCTGACCTCGCGGACTGTTGGGGCGCACATGATCCGCCAGGGCAGCGGATCGATCATCACGCTCTCGGCCACCCTGAGTGTGATGACAGCGCCACTAATGGCTGGTATTAGCGCAACCTGTAGCGCAATTGAGGGCCTGACTCGCTCGCTGGCTGGTGAGTTTGGATTGGCCAATGTTCGAGTGAATTGTGTGCGTGGTAATGCAATGGTGGAGACGCGCACAATCCAGGAGACGGGCGCTGGCTATGTTCGATTGGGCTACAGCCTGCCAATGGCGATTCCGCCACTTGGTCGGCCAATTACTATCGGCGAGACGGCGGCCACCGCCGCCTTTTTAGCCTCAGATGCATCCAGTGGCATTACTGGCTCGGTGCTGACGGTCTCAGCTGGTGCGTTTCCAGTCGGCTAGACGAGTTGCAACTGCGAAGGGACCCGATCCAGCTACTTCTACAGATCGCTGCTGTTTCCGTACGAAATCTGCGAAATCTGCGGATTATATTGGTAGAAATAGTGATATAGCAATCCTACCGGATTTGTAAAAAAGGGGCGGGGAGATTTCTTTCGGGACACCCAGAGGGTACCCGGCCCCAAGCCCCGCTTTGCGCGACGCGCCTTTACAACTCAAATAGGAATGCTATAGGAGGACGATAGCATAGCTATCGTCCTCCCGTTTTGTGCAATATTACTGCGTTGACGAAAAGCTACATCAGCGTGTTTTCGTGCGCGGTGGTGTCTGCGAAGCTCGCGCTGTCGACCACTTGGCTGTCGACCATTTCGCCGTTGACCACTTGGCCGTCGACCACTTGGCCGTCGAGGATGCCGAATTCCATGTCGCTGGGAGGCTGCCATCATTGTTCAGGGCGCTAATCGTGATACCCTGGTTTGCGGGCAGGATTGTGTTTGTGTCAACAGCCTTTTTGATATTCAGCTCGCCAGCACCTGTTTGCGCTGAGTTGCCGAATACACGCGCAGTTGCCTTCAGGCGATACTTGACTTGATCGGGTGTGAGGCTAGGATTAGATTGAATCAGCAGTGCGACCGCTCCAGAAACCACTGGTGCCGCCACCGACGTGCCCGACATCGTAAAGTTTTGGGCACCACTTATGCCTGGGGTTACATTACCAGGGTACTGCTGCGCCAAATAGCTGTTTGGCACCGCTAGTGGTGCTGTCAGGCTCACACCAGGGGCAACCAGATCAGGCTTTGTAATGCCATCAACTGTAACGCCATAGCTCGACCAACTCGGCATCGTATCATCAGATGGGTCGCTTGTGGCCTTATCGTCTGCAGCACCGACGGTGATAACGAATGGGTCGTTGGCTGGCGCAGCCAGTGAACCAGCGCCACCATTGCCAGCAGCAACCACAACAACAATTCCATTGAACCAAAGTACCTCAGCTGCAGCACTCAATACACTCACATGGTACGATTCAATCACACTATCGGTCAGCGAGATATTGACTACCCGAATATTGTAGGTTGCACGGTTCTCATAGATCCATTGCATTCCAGCAACCATTGAGGATGTTGATGCTGTGCCCTGGTTGAGATCATCACTGACCTTGACATTGATAATATTGGCGCGTGGTGCAATCCCGATAAAGGTACCATTCGATTGGCCGCCACTACCAGCAATGATTGCAGCAACCTGATTCCCATGCCCGTACATATCATAGCTTGATTGATTCCAGCCATTGTTGTAGGATACTCTGGCAACAATCCGGTTCTTCCAGGTGACATTATCATACAGATCCTGGTTATCGTTGACGCCGCTATCCAGCACTGCGATACCGATGCCCTGGCCGCGGTTCTGCGCCGATCCATTCCACACCAGATCGGCACCAATCGTCTGTGGGTAGGCAGCCTGCAATTTGACGGGATCGATACAGTTTGTGCCGGTGCAGGCATGCTTCACAAGCGGTGTATCAAGTGAAATCCAATGGATTCCAGCGTTCAGGGCCAGTGCTGGAATGCTGCCCGCCTGTAATTTGGCAGCAAATCCATTGACAATCGGTAGATCGATGGTGATCAGGCCGCCCATATGGACGATCTGATCTTCGATCACCCGATCATGGCTGGTTTTCTGAATAATCACGGACACAATGCTACTTGGCTGTGTGGCGGCCAGTTCGAGTAACAGTGGGTTTGCCCGTGGTGCTGCATTCATGCTAGCAGGCTGGGCAGTGATCGATAAACCGCACGCCAGCAATCCAATGATGAAGAATACCCGGTACAACAATGTACGATGAAGCATTAGCCCAGGCGAAGCAGTGCTGTACATAGCTCAATCCTTTGAATAGAACGCCGACAAGGATGCAGGAATTGAACAGTCTGAATCTGTTTCGCCGTTCAGGAACAGATCAGGGCGGTTTGAAACAGTGATATGTCATATCATTATACCAGTTGATGTTACCAAACAAGCAGCATATATGGTATGTACGATTGCACTACATATACAATTGGCGCTTGAACTGATAAACTAAATTTCATCTGGAACTTCCAAACGCTATCAATCGTCATCTTTGTAGCTTTAATACAGATTCTTGTATTCGATAAGGGGCATGGCATGCAGAAGTTCATTATCATCATCGCTCTTGCAGCAATCGTGTTGATTGGCTGTGGCCGCACTACTCCATACGAGCCGCTCCCCGTACCAATAGCAACGCAAGCACCGACGGCGACAGATATACCAACTCAACTACCAATTCAACCTACAGTGAAGCCAACCAATGGGCCAACCGCAATCCCGCCAACCGATGTGACCGCTGCTGCCGAGTTGGTTGCGCGCCTGCGTGCGGCAGAGCAGCATTGGCAGGCTTCGCAGATCGCCAGCTACCGCATAACAGTGTTAGAAATCCATAGCATCTGGTCGGCGCAGCGGATGACATTCACGGTGACAGATGGGCATGTCGTTGATCAGCAGAGCATGTGTATCCCGGCTCCCAGCCAGGGCAAAACCTGTGCGATCCAGCCAGTTGAGCAATCCAACTATCTGGTGCCAGCGCTGTTTGCACAGGCCCGCAATCTGATCGAGCGGCAGCGCCCCGAGCATGTACGGCTGGAATTCGACCCAACACTTGGCTATCCAGTTTCGATTGGCTATGATGACCCCCAGATTCTTGATGAGGATTATGGCCTGAGGATTGAGAAATTCGAACAGCTTCCTGGCCGACCAGCCAATGAATTGGGTCAAACCATCCAACTGCATGTTGGTGAGCAAGCACAAGCCGGAGATCTGACTGTGAAATTGGTGCGGATCGCTGAGGATTCACGCTGCCCAGCGAGTGTGAACTGTGCTTGGTCCGGCCAGGTGGTGGCTGAACTCTTGGTCACGGCTGCCAATCAGAATCCAGAATCGGTTACGCTGAAGCTGATAGGCACTGGTATGAAGCTGGAACAGCCGACCCTGGTTGCACAATCGTGGCATGTGCAGCTGACGAGTGTCACACCATACCCGCGCACACCAGATCCTATTCCAACCAAGGAGTATCGGGTGACGGTACGGATTGGGAAGTGAGCGCAGGAGTCAGGAGAAGGGTTCTGTTGATAGCCTGCTGTGGGCTGATGGATCTTTACATGTTCATTGGGTATTGTTTGCGTCCACCATGTCCCGCAGGCTGAAGCCTGCGGCTATGGGCTAGGGGCTATTGGGCTATGGGCAACCATCCTTTTGCCGCAGGCTTCAGCCTGCGGTTGGATGAGCAATGCTATATCACCGAATTAGTGCTCAATTTCTATCAGCCTGCGAATGGCGGGGCATCCATCGATCTGCCCGATTGGTTCATCAATGTTCATCATCCACTGATACACTTCTTTTCGCATTGCTTAGTAGCAGTTACCCGATCATTCGTATTGTATTGCGAGTGCATCGATGGTTTCTAGCTCGGTGGCATTGCCAAGCAATGGTAAGAAGGAGGATGTTCGTGCAAACGCAACAATGGTGGGTGATCCGAAGGATTCTGCTCATAGCGAGTATTCTGTTTGTTGGAGTCGCTGCTTCAAGCTGTGTGCGCCCAGCAGCGCAAGCGCTCGTGTTGGATGATACTCTGGTCCAAAGCGCGAGTGTGGCAACCCAATCTGGTGATTTCCAATCTCCATTCGACTCAACGCCCAACCCGGATGCAACGGCAATCTAATACACAGCAACAGGCCCACAAGGGCCGAGTGTCTTTCAGGTTCCCGCAGCTGGTGGCGCGGCAGAGCTCCTGTTTGGCAGTGTACCATTGGTTGGCCCGGTTGGCATTGAAATCAGCAGCGATGGCAGCAAGGTGTATGTTGCCGATCCGCAGGCAAGCCAGATCTTTGTGATCCCAACAAGCGGTGATCACACGCCAATGCCACTATCTGGCACGGCTGGAAGTATGCCGCGTGGAATGGCAATACGTATTGATCAGGGCCAGGATGTGCTGTATTTCACCGGCAAGGATGCGAGCGATGGGCAGGTTGCGGTGTTCAAAATCCCTGCTGCTGGTGGCAATCAGCCGACGATTGTGGCCAAAGGGATGCCATTGGTAGAACCGGATGGGCTGGCAGTGACGCACACTGGAACTGTGTATGTCAGTGACCATGCGGCTGCGGGCGGTGGATTAGGCCGAATCTTTAAGATCGATGCCGGTGCCGTGATCACGATTGTTGATCGCGTGCGGGTTGGCAATCCTGCTGGTGAACCTGAACAATTTGCAGACTGGTTCGGTCACCAAGGGTATCGCCGAGAACCAGAAGGCAGGCGGCGTGCATCGCGCTCGCAATAGCAATACCTTCTCTTGGGCTGATCTGACATCGGGCGGGCGTGGGCGAGTCTATCGGATTGATCTCTAGAAGTCAGGAGTCAGGAGTCAGGAGAAGGCTTGCGCTCATTCTGGCTTCTGGCTTCTGAATACTCGGTACCCATTCTGGCTTCTGAATACTGGCTTCTGAATACTCGGTACCCATTCTGGCTTCTGAATACTGACTCCTGAATACTCGTGTCAGCCATTCTCACGAACAAACAACTGCGAATTCAGGAGTGCGTCAACATCACTTGCATCAATGGCAATCACTATTCCGGCTTTTTCGAAATAGTAACTGTTTCCTGTGTGGGTACCGCGCAGCACAAGTTGCGTTGCACCAAGATATCGCAGCGGCACCGTGCTTGCTTCGATTGGCTGCGGTGCCGTTTGGGCAGGCAAGGCCTGTGAAGATACCTGTGAATATGGTTGTATGCTCGTGCGCGCAGTGGCAGATCTCGCTAACGCCGCACGTTTTTGTCCACAGCATGACATTCTTATTCTCCTGTGGTTGTGTTGATCGATGTGGCTGGCATTGTTGCGCGCTGGGCGTAGCATTCCAACAACGCTGCACCGCCCGAAATCGCAAGCCAGGCCGCAACGCCTGCTGGTATGCTATTGGCCAGCGTAAAGGCGAATGGTATCGCAACCCAGATACTCAGGCAATACGGGCAATCCATAAGATGCCCGATCACGCCATCGCCAGCACGCGCCCGCAGCCGCACGATGATATCGAATGGGCCATCCTCGCGGGCGATCAGATGGGCGACACGCCATGTGGCGAGAATGGCAATGATCAGGCGAAACCAGATTGGCCAATCTGACATATGCGTGTTTGCACTGCGTGAGGCGATATGTTCGCCCCACACAGTGCCCTCTCATTCATACAAGGCGGCCCACTAATCCGCGTTGATCACCGAGAACGAGAAGCTTGGTGTGACGTGAATATCCGCTGGATTGTATTCGTACATCGGCACCTGCAAATGCCCAGTATCGCCTCCCGCCGGATTGAGCGCCCTGCTTGCCGCCCAGGCACTGAACGAATAGGTGCCCTGCAATGCACTGGCCGCCAGGGTGAAGAAGGCGGTAATCCCCACCGAGTTATCGTTCACGGTTTTGTGCCAGTGTGATGCGCTGGTTGCAGTTGGGAACCAATCGGCTGGCGCACCAGAGACATAGGTGATCTCACCGGCACCACAGCCGCCACTTCCCAATGTTACATCGCGCAGGTGGTTGGCGGATGCGCTGAATGTGACCCGGAATTCCAGGCTCTGTGGCAAAGAACCACGGTTGACCACTGGGCATGGGAACACCAGCGGCTGGAATGGGCCAACGCCATTCTTGCGATACTCTACCTGGAACGTGGTGGTCGGGTAGCTGTTATCGACATGGAAGGCGACGGTGTCGGTAACAGGCTGTGGCGAGAGCGGAACAATCCCATTGCCCAGCTCGATCTTGAGCACATGCTTGCCATTGCCAGATTGGTAGGTGTTCCAATCCAACACCAGCTTTTCTGGTTCCCAATCGTGTGGATTAGTACCCTTTGGAATTACAATCGGGTACCAGCCAGCAGCCGATGGCACAACATGCTGATATTCAGTGATTGTGCCGCTTGGATCGAGCCGTGTCACCCACCACGATTGATTCAGGATTGGCAAGAATGGCCCGGCGGATGGGCTACCAACCGGCGTGTAGCTATCCAGGATGCGATAGTGCGTGGCTTTGGTGCCAACATCAACGCAGCCATAGATCGGCACCACTCCATAGAACGGCGATTGCGCGGGAGTGATGGGCATCGGGTTGCTCGGGTTGCCGGATGGATGCGGGCGATTGGGCCGGATGGCATAGCCAGCCACTGGATCATACATGGTCGCATCGCCACGAACGGGCATACGGCCAGCGCGATAGATCGCCGGTGTATTGCCACACGGAATATCGATGATCTCGCCACATTCAGGGATGGAGATGGCAATCGGCGAGGCCACCAGTTTGATTGCAGGCAGTGTTCCGGCATCCCAGCGCACCTTGAAGAATCCCTCGGAATAGATCGTTTCCTCGACACCATCGCCATTCACATCCTGGGTGACACGAAATGTGATATCGGGAATATCGATGATTGGCATCCATTCGGGCACGAAAATATCGATACAGCGCCGGAATGGCCCAACAAACTGGCGCAGATCGAAGCTGCTGAGTGCTTTTGCATCCATGTTGAGGCGTGCGCCAAGCGTGCTGCGAACCGCATCCAGCGAAAGTTGTGTGCCGCTGCGCGCTTCCTTCTTCGTGTCGGGCTTCGTGTCGGGATTGAAATCGACCAGCTGGAACTCACTTGGCAGTGGTGGCGCAATCGGCATCTCAAAGGCATCGTCCCCAAGCAGATCCATCACCTCGGTTGTGTTCGCGCCAAGCGAGAGGCGGCTGAGCACCAATCCCAATCGACGTGCGGTATCGCGGCCAAGGCTCTGTTCAACGGTTGCAAGCAATTGCCCACGATCACGCCCAAGCAGCGGGCCTGGATCTGGCCATGGCTTCGGGAAGGGAACGACCTCGCGGGGGATCAGGCCATCGAGAATATCGGCCAGCGATGGGCGCTCGAAGATAATCGGGAAGCACAGCCGCTCCTTGCGCCACTTCAGAATCCAATCGATATCCCAGCGCGGCACGTACACGCAAAAATTACCGCACTTATCGGTTTTGACCGTCGCCAGAACTTCGCGCCGACAGTTGAACGGAAAATACCAGGCATACTTTGAACTGCTCGGAAAGTAACCAAGCACAGAACAATCCGTATCCTCGACAACCACGGTGGCATAGGCCACTGGATACTCAATACCGGTTATTGGATCCTTCTTGACCACTCTACCGCAGACTTTGCGGAAAAACAGGTGCAATGGATCAATGGTGAAGCGATACTTCTCACTGATCTGCGCAACTGTCAGGCCAACCAGTTCTTTTGCGGAAATGTTATTCAACCCAGCAAGACGCTCAGCCTGGATACTTGTCAGCTTGATCTGGTCAGGATCGACATTTAAACGGTTCGAATGTGCTGTTGCCATGGGAATGCTCCTTTAGCATGTGTGCAGATGCAGTGCTGATTCGCATAGCTACTGTTCTACATATGTTCGTTATTGTACGCATAACACGATGATATGCGCGCTATTCACTTGCTATGTGTATATTCACCTCCTTTGAATGTATATTTGTGTATAATAAGTTAGCCGTATGTACGGCTGCGAGTAAGCATGAGTAATTGTGATTGGTAACAAGGCACTCTGAATAAAGGCCGTTATAGTGTTTGTACCAGAAGCATTTATTATGCATCTGTGTACCACACGGTGTTAGTATGAGTACTTGGCGAGGAAATGTAAACGATCTATTAACTATCGTTATTTCTGCCAGGTGCATGTAATATAAGAAACAATATATGTTTCTGTTTGCTGGAAATACAAACGCAGATAATGATAGAATTAGGGATTACACAACAAACTATTTTTGGTAGTATACTGAAATAATAGCGTTGCGTTGTTGTATACTGCTTTGGAGTGGGCTAAAGTCCTTGAACGAATCTTGATCGATGTATGGTATACTCCTCGCTGCTGCGTTTATAGGTGGTAGTTCGTCAGGCTACTACGATGGGTACATACCGGCGTGATATATCGTGCGCCTGTGGATTGCACCCTTTCAAGGGTCGGATACGCTCCTGTGGCTGATTGATTGCCGATTATATGGCATCGTTTGAATTGAACAGCGAGGCGATTAATGAGTCAATCAGGCGCAGTATTGCTACTATGGCCCGATCAGGCACCAGGGGCGCTTGGCGTGCAGCCACAGAATATTCCGAGCATCACACCCTACCTTCCGCTGGCTAGTGCGCCAACTGGTGCGGCAATGCTGATCTGCCCCGGTGGCGGCTATGGGGCATTAACACCGCACGAAGGGCACGATTATGCACTATGGCTGAACACGCTTGGGATCACCTGTTTTGTGGTGCAGTATCGGCTTGGAACGGATGGCTACCGGCACCGTGGATGCTTGCCGATGCGGCACGAGCCATGCGCGTGGTGCGCGCCAGGGCTGCTGAATGGCAGATCGGCCCACAACGTATTGGTGTAATGGGTTCCTCTGCAGGTGGGCATCTGGCAGCTACCCTACTCACCCATTTCGATGATGGTGATCTGGACGCTGGCGATCCAATCGAGCGCGTTTCGTCACGGCCCGATCTTGGAATCCTGTGCTATCCGGTCATCTCGATGGGCGCGCTTGGACATGCTGGTTCACGCCAGAACCTGCTTGGCGAGAATCCCGCGCCAGAGTTAATCACATTACTCTCCAACGAACTCCAGGTGACAGCCCAAACACCGCCGTGTTTTCTGTGGCATACCTGGGAAGATGAGACGGTGCTTGTTGAAAACAGCCTCGTGTTTGCCACAGCACTGCGCCAGCATATGGTTCCCTTCGATCTACATATCTACCAGCATGGCAGGCATGGTCTTGGCCTCGACGATACCGAGCCATTTTATCAGCCACATCCCTGGGCCGCCGATCTGATCCTCTGGCTGCGTGGGTATGGGTTTGTGCCTGCGTGATGCCCTATAGCCACATGCAGAACTATTGATTCTGCGTTGCCCCCGGCCCCTCCTCCACCAGTGGGAGCGGCAGGGGAGAGGGAAATCCAGCGCAAAATACCCGATCATGTAATTTCCAGAGTACTCATGCCCGCCGAAAGAAATAGTGCTTGACACACGCACAAAACTGGGATATTATCACTTTGACGTTAACGTCAAGGTTGTGTAGGCACTATGAAAGACAAAATGCGCATCGGTGAGTTCGCCGAACTTGCCGGTGTTACCCCGCGAACCATCCGTTACTATGAGGATCTTGGTTTGCTGGGGCCGAACGAGCGTGAGGGCCAAGGGTTTCGCTACTATACCAGCGCTGAGCTTGCTACGCTGAAAAAGATCGATTGGCTCAAACAGCTTGGCATGCGCTTAGAAGAGATCGGCGAAGTACTCCCCTTGTTCTACGATGACCCGACCGGATTGCGCGGCAAACAGCGTACGCTTGAGATTCTTCAGGCGCATCTCGATGATGTAGATGGGAAAATCGTAAGCCTTCAGAGCTTTCGATCAGAACTTCAACAGAATATTGATCGCATCCAACAGCACATTGACACGAAGCGCGCCGAATAGGTTTTTTTGCCCTAACTATAACGTTAACGTTAGCGTTAATGTACTAGTGTATACCAGGGTGTTAATGAGTCGAGGAGCCCTACGATGTTGAGAAACACTACCGAAACGTATGTGTCGGAATCGGTCGGACAGGCGCAGAAGGCACGTCGTGATCCAAGTTTAGCGATCGTTCTCTGGTCATTATGGACGCTCGCAGTTGTGGGGACTGCGTTTTGGCATTGGTATAGCGATATTGTGGCGCAGCAGCCGGTGAATATGCTTGGCCTGGTGATCTACAGTATATTGACCGGAATGATCGGCATGGTTGTGCTCACAATGGTCGAATTTCGGCTCGATCCGCTGCGGTTTCTCGATTAAGTTGCTGCGCTTGTTCCCCTCACCCCCTGCCCCCTCTCCCCGGCGTGGGAGAGGGGGCAGGGGGTGAGGGCAATTACGCCCGTGCGCGTACCAATGCATCGCTGATCGCCCGCTTGGCATATACCTTGACCATGGCCTGGCGGTATTCGGCGGAGGCATGAATATCGCCAAGATACTCATTGCCCTCACCGGCTGCCTCGGCTGCCGCTGCA
>JBBQSD010000150.1:0-14010 GCA_038214135.1 Chloroflexales bacterium
GGTTGATCTATAATAGCAACGATTTATTTCCTGATCGACCGTATATCCCGCACATCAACGTGTGTTTGTAACGAGCGTGCCGGGTTAGCGATAGGCAAACCAAGCGGATGTCGAAAATTGCCCGCCCGACAGCTCAGGATTCTGTGCAGCCCAATAGCGTTGTTCGCGCTCAGACACGCCTGCATGTTCGGCCTGCGCTGATAAGCCTGGGCCTATATCTGATTGGCGCGCTGTACCTGCTTGCCAAGGTAATCCCCAATTTTGGTCGCTCCATCCCTGGAACTGCCGTTGCGCCATTGGATGGCTGGCAGAATACCTGGAACATCTGGTGGGTACATCTGGCCTTTTCGCGTGGACAAAACCCGTACTTCACCGATATGCTGTTCCACCCGAATGGCCAATCGCTGTATCTGCACACGCTCAATATCACCAATGCACTCCTGAGCATGCCCATTCAACTAATTGCTGGGCCAATCGCGGCCTATAACACAGCAGTGATACTGGGCTTTGTTCTGACTGGATTTGCTGCGTATCTGCTGGCAGCATCATTGATTGGCCGGCGCGATATCGCCTGTGCTGTTGGTGCGATTGTCACATTTGGGCCATTCCATATCGCCAAACTTGCCGATGGGCATCTTTCGTGGATTACGGTTTTCTGGGTGATTTTTTATCTGTGGTGTCTGCTGCGCGCCCTGGAGACTGGCTCCAACCGCTGGCGTTTGTTCGCCGGGATTGCGCTTGGCGGTGCGACACTCACCAGCTTCTATTATGCCCTGTTCAGCTTCATCTTCACCGGATTACTGATGCTGGTGCGTTTGCCTGCTGCTATTCGTGGCCATAGCGTGCGGCGGGAATTGGTCGGCGTCGTGCTGGCTGGTGTTGTTGCAGTTGTGGTAGCCTCCCCGCTGCTAATTCCGGCAATCATCGAGTACCGAGCGCAACCAGCTCCGAGCGCAAATGTATCAGCGAATGGCGCACCAGCATCGCCATGGGATCGCGAGACAAGCACCTATTCAGCGGATCTTGTTGATATTGTCTTTCCGAGCCCGTTTCATGCGCTGTGGGGCACATGGGCCGATCAGAGCCATCAGGCCATGCGCTATGGTTGGTTCTGGACGATCACGCCAGGGGTTGGTGTTCTGCTGCTGGCGGTGATTGGCGTGGTACTAACTGGACGCAGGGTCTGGTGGCTGGCAACGCTGGTGGTTGTGCTATGGGTGCTGATGCTGGGGCCAGAACTGCGCGTTGCTGGTGTATCAACCGGCATACGCATGCCATTTGATCTGCTGCGGGTCGTTCCGGCAATGACACTCGGCCACCGCCCGAATCACCTAGCGATTTTTATGCTGCCATTGCTGGCGGTACTGGCTGGCTTTGGCATGCAAGCGCTGCTTGAGCGCGGGCGATTAGGCCGAATTGGGTTGGCATTCCTTAGTAGCATTGTTGTGATCGAGATGCTGGTTCTGCCGATGCCAGCGATACCCTTTGATGATGACCCGATCCTGAGTGAATTGCGCGGCCAACCTGGTGCCATACTCGAACTGCCAACGCTTCAGCGCAATATCCCGCCAATGATTCATCAGATGATGCATGGCCGCCCTATTGTTGGCGGCTATCTGGCCCGCCCACCCGCCGATCAGGTGATCACAACATTCGTTCCCTGGATGCGGCAATTGTGGCGAATCAAGCCCGAGAATCTGGATAATATTATTGCGCCACGGCCAGATGATGCGCGGCAGGCCTTTAGTTTCTATAATATTCGAACGCTTGTTGTTCGCAAGAACGAGCTGAAACCAGGCGATGATCAGCGCCTGCGCGAAATTCTTGATCAGATCTTGCCGGGCAGCACACCAACATATCAGAGTGCCAACCTGGATGCCTATACGATTGAACCGGTTGCGGTACCACGCCCGTTTCTTTTTCTGGGCACCGGGTGGTATGATCTGGAATATAGCGATCAACACAAATGGCGTTGGATGTCTGGCAATGCCGATATCTGGATTGCCAACCCGGAGCATGCTACCCAAACCCTAACCATCGAATTCACCGCGCAGAGCTACCAGGAAGCGCGTTCGCTGGCCGTTACGCTCGATGGGCAGCCTGTGGCATCCTATACCATCGCACCAATGTTGCAAACCATTCGCCTACAGCTGGTGGTTCCACCTGGCCAGCACACGCTCCATTTCAATAGCCCAACCACCGAGGAGCCGCCACCAGCCAAACGCAACCTCAGCCTCATGGTTCTTAATCTGGATATTGTGCCGAATTAGGGATTGGATACCTGGGTGGATGTGCCCATGTTTGTTCCCGACAGCACATCGGCATCCATCATAGTGAAGTGGCAGTGATGGTCAACGGCAAGCCACACAAAGCCATGGCCGATCAACTGACCAGCGTAAACTCCGCCTGAGTAATCGAATGGGTGCCGTCTCCGCCAGCGATCTCGCACAAATTGAGCGCGTGGTACGCCTCCAACTTGGTCTTGAGCCATAAGCGCTGGGCCATCCAACATGGCGCTCAAGTTGGTCAGCCTAATCAGCGCAATTTTCAGCTATCTTCGGCTGGCTCTGTTCAATACTGGTCGCTGCCTTCAAACGCCACAATCGCCCCGAATATCACTATTGGCACAGTGACGCTCCAACCACCCGGCTCGCCACGCAGCGCGAGTGTACTGCCATCGGATGCCAGAACTGCCCGAACAATCGGCAGATCAAGATCGATGGTTATATCTATATCATGCAGGGGAATCGGATCTTCAAGATACTCACAATGCTCGGTGCTGCGCCGATTGGGCGAGAAATTGACAATATGTACCATCCAGCGCTCAGGATGGCCATTTCCAGCAACTTGATGGGTAACTGTCACCTCACTGCTCAATGGCGCATTGGTTGTGACAAACGGGCGCGGCAGGACTGCTCGAAGCATGTGCTTGAAGACATCGCGGTAGATCCAGTAACCATGCCGATAGTAGCTGGAACCCAATGGAAAGGCTGCTGCTGCTAGACCGCCCTGTACAGCAACAGCGGCGTATTCACTCACATGATCAAATGGCGTCTGGCCATGGCTGGTATAGTGTTGTGGTCCGCGCTGAAACAATGGCTCACCAAGGCGTGCCCAAGTAGAAGTTGGATCGGTTGGTAGCCATTGGGCCGCGCCATCGTACAGTGCATATTCATAATCGGGCAATGTGGCTACCAACCCGGATCCCAGCTTCAGATATGCTGGTGCATATGGCGATTCGCCGCGATATTCCAGACCAAGCAGATCGCCAGCCCACAACGTTTCCGAACCAGCCAGGCGCAGGGCATGCTGAGCGCCAATAATCGCACCACCAGAAGCAAGGTAGGCCCGCAATCGGTTTGCAAGCGCGGCATCGACAATCATCCCATCTGGCAGCACAATCAGGCGATAGCGCTCGAATGCAGCATCTGGTTCGACAATATCGAACTGGATGTGCAATTCCATGAGCAGTTTGGTCAGCCCAAAAACGGCCTGACCAAAGCTGGCCGCCAGATCGGGATGCGCTGTCCCGAGATCATCGAGTGGATTTCCGCTCACCAGAATAGCTGCTTCGGTGACCGGTACTGCTTGCTCAAGGAATGGCTCAAGCCGTTCCACCTCGGCATAGGCCTGGCCGATTGTCGCATACACGGCCCGATCCAGTCGACCATTTGGTGGTAGTTGATCACCAAGATCGCACTGTGCGCCATGGGCATAGATTCCTGGAAGTTCGGCGCGCAACTGATTGATATGCTTCAGGCCACCAAAATCGGCCCAGGAGCGATGAAAACGCCCGCTCATGCCACACACGCTTTTTCCAAATGTGCGCGCATAGCGAACATTGGTTGGGTAGTATAAATAGCCCCAGAAGGCCGTCGGCAGGGCTTCGATATCGATATTATCCATGTAGGGTGCCCGCGCACCAAGGCCAAGCCGCGTCTGGTTATTCTGATCGACCTGGCAGCCAGGCCGGAGCGCATGAGCGAGTGTATGCGCCCGCTGCATAAAGTCGGTCAGCAGATATTGCTTATGATGGCGCTGCACGCTGACATCAAATGGATCGAGGCCAGCAGCGCGCAGTTCGGCCATGCAGTTCTTGCAGAAACACTCGCCGCCCTGCGGCAATGGCATATCGTACCAGATACCATCGAGATCATAGTGCAGCAGTATTTCGCCGGAATGATCGAGCACCTGCTGAACAAAATCCGGATTACTCAGGCACAGCGATGTCCAGCCGGGTGTCTGATCAAACTTTGGCAGATAGGTCGTTCGATCACGCTTCCATGCCAGCCATTCTGGCCGTTGTTCTGCCAGATCATTATCCCAGGTGACACAGTAGTAGGCATAGACTTTAATGCCGCGCTCCCGACAGGCCTGCACCTGCTGTCCAAGCAGATCAAATGTTAGGCCAGGATGCACAGGTCCTGATTCAGTCGGGTAATAGAAAAAGCCGTGCATGTCCTTGGCGAACACCACGACCGAATCGACGTGCCCAAGTTGGAGGGTATCACCGAACTCATCTGGATCAAACGCCTCGCCGATGTGTGGCATATACTGGCTATTATGATAATCCAGATGGATCTTCCGCCAGGGCCGAGGTGGTGTTTCGCGCAAGCGCTGATCAACCCATAACGGGCGCAGTGTCGTCATTGACGAGATCCTTTATATATCTGGAACCTTGTACGGACGCGATATATCGCGTCCCTACCCAATCCGTGTCATCGTCCACCCATACCCGTCAGCGCAACACCCTGAACGAACAGTTTCTGGGCGACAAAGAAGACCACCAGCACAGGCATGATCGTGAGGATTGAGACCGCCATTAATTGATTATAGGCAGTGAAATTCTGGCCACGGAACAGGTTCAGCCCTAATGCAAGCGTATACAGTTCCTGTGAGCGTATATAGATCAGTGGATCGAGCAGATTATTCCAGTTGCCAATAAACGCAAAGATCGCTACGGTTGCCAGAGCCGGGCGCGAGAGTGGCAAAATGATGCGGGTGAAGATCTGCCAGATCGAGGCTCCATCCATACGGGCAGCCTCATCGAGATCGCGCGGAATGCTCATAAAGAATTGGCGGAGCAGGAAGATAAAGAATGGATAACCAAACCAGGCTGGCAGGATTAATGGCCACAGCGTATTGACTAGGCCCGTCTTGCTGAACAGCAGGAACGTTGGCACAATCGTTACTTCACGCGGGATCATAAGTGTTGCCAGCACAAGCACAAACAGGAACTCGCGACCACGCGCCCGCAATCGGGCGAACCCAAATGCAACCACCGAACACGACAGCAGATTGCCAACGACATTCGCGATCGTGACAATCAGCGAATTTTTGAGGAACGTGTTAAATGGCAGAATCGTCCAGCCATCGATATAGTTCTGCCAGACGATCCGGCTTGGAATCAGATTTGGCGGGTAGGTAAAGACTTCCTGCGATGGCTTGAGCGAGGTCGAGAGCATCCATAGAAATGGGAGGATGAATGTAATCGAGCCAGCCAACAGCAGCCCATAGATGAAGATGCGCTGGAGTAATTCACTGTTACGTTTACGGCGCTTACTCCGCGCCCCAGTATCTATCTGAGCGACGGCGTTTACCGTCTGATCGGATGTGCTCATGACGTCCTCCCCGGCACTTCGCCTTCGTAATAGACCCAGCGTTTCGCGAGTGCGAACTGAATAACCGTGATAGTAATGATAACGATGAACAGCGCCCACGATAATGCCGAGGCATAGCCCATCTGGAATAAGCGAAAGGCATTTCGATACAGGTACAGGCCATACACAAGTGTGGCGTTGGCCGGGCCACCATCAGTCATGACCAAGATTTGTACAAAGGCCTGTAACGAGCCAATGAAGCCAGTGATCAGATTGAAAAATATCACCGGAGACATCATTGGCACAGTGATGACCCAGAATTTAGTCCAGCGTCCAGCTCCATCAATTGCGGCAGCCTCATACAAATGCTCTGGGATGCTCTGCAAGCCAGCCAGATAGATCACCATTGAACCACCTGCGCCCCACACACTCATAATGATCAGCGCTGGCATGGCCCATTGGGGCGAGACCAACCAGCCGGGTGGGTTTTCCACACCAAGGTTACGTAGCAGTTGATTGAGCAATCCAAAATCGGGGTTGAAAATATTAAGCCACAGGAGAGCAACAGCAATTCCGCTCACAACCGATGGAAGATAGAATACCGTCCGGAACATTGCCTGCCCATAAACTTTTTGATTGAGCAGCAGCGCCAGCATAAAGGCAACCGCCACACCCAGGATCACACTGCCGATCCCATAATAGAGCGTATTAACCAATGCAATCGCAAAGAATTTATCGGTGGACATCTTGGTGTAGTTCGCAAACCCCACCCACTGCGGATCGCCAAGCAAGTTCCAGTTGGTGAAGCTCAACACAAACGATGCAATAATTGGCCCGGCCCAAAACAGGATAAAACCAATCAGCCATGGCGAGATGAACAAATAGAACATTCGCTCTTCGTGGCGGGCCTGCGGACCGAAGCGTGGGCGCACTCGCGCTACCTGGCCAATTTGAGCCGTATTTGCCTCTTGCTGCAACATATGGGTCTCCTCGCGCTCACGATGTAACGAAACGACCGGCGACCCGTATAGTCGCCAGTCGTTTCGCCATAGGTCATACTAGGCGCGGTTCTCAGCGATGATCGGCTCGATCGCCACGCCAATTTGATCGATAGCATCCTTGACACTCAGTTGACCAGCTACGACCAGATCCCAGATCGGCCCAGCTTCCTGTGTCACCCGTGGTGTCGTCGAGAAATACAACTTGCCGGTCGTATCAAAGTTATTCAGCGAGTCCAGGATCACTTTCGAGTTGGCTGGCGCAAACTTTGATTTGAAGTAGGAAGGCCAGGCTGAGGAGCGTGATGGGCTACCACGTCCCGTCGTGCCCCACATATAGATCTGACCAGCCGAGGACAGATACTCGTTCTCATAGATCCAGGCCGCATCAACATTCTTGCTGGTCTTGGCGATACCATAGCCGCTACCTGCACTGAATGTGGCCTGCTTCACCGGGCCCTTTGGCCATGCAGCAACATCCCATTTGAAGTTGGCGTTCTGAACAATCCCAGGGGTGGCCCACGAGCCATCAAGGATCATTGCAACCCGACCAACCTGGAATGCATTGATATTCGCCTGACTGAGCGCCTGCTGTTCGGCTGGGCTTGGAACAGCATTAAGCTTGGTGCGGAGCTCCATCCACCATTCCATGGTCTTGACGCCCTCTGGTTGATTGAGCAAATACTTGCTCTGTGTTTCGTCCAGATACTGCGCGCCAAATGGTGTCAGATATGGCGGTGCGAGCAGCGAGTCGCCTGGGCCTGGTGTGCCCGAGAACCCGAAGATCTTATTCTGGCCCTCACCACTCGTCAGCTTACCAGCCATCTCCTTGAAGATATCCAGCGTCCAGGTGTCATCTGGGTACTTCACACCAGCCTTGTCGAAGATATCCTTGTTGTAGTACATGATGCCCGGGCCCTCATCGTAGGGGATCACCCACAGTTTACCATCGCGTTGGTAGCCAGGCAACGATGGCTTGGTGAAGTCAGCGATGTTGAAGTCTGATTCCTTGGCGATGAAATCATCAAGCGGCAGAACCGTTCCATTCTTGATCAGATCCTGCGCCCACGAGAAGTGGATGTAGAAAATATCCGGCAGGGCACCACCGGCTGCCTGGGTAAGATACTTCTGGCGGAAATCGCCCCAGGGAGTATTCTCCGCCTTCACAACAATATTAGGGTGGCGCTTCATGAACAGTTCATCAAACTGCTTCTGGCGCTCGAAGAATGTTGCATCCCATGCATGAGCAACGCTGATTTCAACCTTGCTGGTTGGATCGCCAGTGGCATTCTTCGGCCAGGGGCCATCTGCACTATCGCCTGGATCATAGAGTGAGGTTGATTTGGTTGGCTCGGCTGCGGGAGCAACCGTTGGGGCAGACGCTGCTGTTGGGGCTGGTGCTGCGGTAGCGGACGTGTTGGTGGCTGGTGTTGCCTGACCACAGGCGGCAAGCAGGGCGCCAAGGCTGGTGGCACCCAAGCCAAGCCGTAGCCCAATTGCGATGATCTGGCGGCGATTCAGCTTGCGGCGTACAAGCTCGCGAGCAAGTTCTTCCTCGTTCGAATAGGCCATTGGTGAGTTCCTCCTCATCATTGCCGGGCTCATACCGGTTTCTGGAGCATCTACGATGATGTCAGTTTATGAATTAGACGGCTGTGGTACAACCCTCCTTTCTGGTGATTCTGATTGTGTACAGAGCACGAACCGGCTGGCCAACATAGTGGAACTGCGATAATGATAATAGTATCATCATCTGGCATTTGTAGCAACGAATCGAATTCCCCTGGAATCCTAACATGGATCAGCCTGGTCGGCGTGCCATACGGTCGTGCTTACAGAATCACTTCCGCTCATCGTCAGGTGTATGTATTGATTACTGGAATGTTATGGCTAACATGAATAACATGGTAGAATAAAATTGTCAAGAAGCAATTAGATGTGCCGTAGAGGATGGCGGAGCATTTTGGCGCCACGTCGCAATGCCAACAATGACCATAGGGGCGGTTCGTGAACCGCCCATCATGACGGTTAATGCCGGGAGCGTGGGCGGTTCGCGAACCCCTCCGAAACGTTACGTCATTCCCTGGGTAAATATCCCTGTTGACAGCACAAGCAGATATTAGTATTCTTAAACATCTCAGCATTCTACTGTGGTATCGATAACACTATGGAATCAGATCCGCCAATTGGAGTAACCCTCCAGGATGTCGCTGCACGTGCTGGCGTCTCGACGATGACTGTCTCACGGGTGGTGAACCAAGCGAAACGAGTTGCGCCAGCAACGCGTGAGCGTGTTGAGCGGGCAATTCATGATCTGGGTTTTGTTCCCAATGCACTTGCCCGTGGGCTTTTACAGGGCCGTACCCACACAATTGCGCTGCTGCTGACGGATATTAGCAATCCATTCTTCACGCAGATAGCCCGCGGTGTTGAGGATGTCGCCCAGCGCAACGGGTATACCGTGATCTTCGCAAATAGCGATGAATCGCCGCAGAAGGAAGCCCAATATGTCCAGACGCTGTTAAGCCACCAGATCGATGGCCTGATTATCGCTCCAGCCGGAAATGCATCGCGGCCATTGCTGGATCTGCTGATCCGGCGCAAGAAACCATTTGTCCTGATTGATCGGGTGATCGATGGAATTGCCGTTGATGCAGTGGTTGGCGATAATATTGGCGGCGCACGGATTCTGACAGAACATTTGATAGCACTTGGACATCGACGCATTGCGCTTGTGCATGCATCATCAGAGATATCCACGGCTCGTGAGCGGCAACGCGGCTATCTAGAAGCGTTATGGTTCCATGGAATCGAAGTCGATCAGGATCTGATTGTGGAGGGCGATTTTAAGCGGGCAAGCGGTGCGGAAGCTGCCAGGCAGTTGCTGCGCTTGCCACAGGCGCGCCGCCCGACGGCGATTTTTGCCGATAACAACTTTCATGCGATTGGCGTTATTGAATCGCTCCGTGAAGCAAAACAGCATGTTCCACAGGATATTGCGGTTGTGTGCTTCGATGATATTGAGCTTGCCTCTGCGCTCCAGCCATTCCTGACGGTTGTGGCACAGCCAGCGCGAACATTCGGCACGATCGCCATGCAGTTCTTGCTGGATCGGCTCACCGGCACAGAAGCCGTAGCAGCCCGCAGAGTCGTTCTGCCACCAGAACTGATCATCCGTGAATCGTGTGGGGCGCAGCTGAAAGCACAGAAACGGTAACTCGGCCTTATACAAAGAACAAATAAACAAACGCACAAGGAGGGGCGAACACGAGGTTCGCCCGCTCTGATCGCACGGCGATACCCAATCTGGGCGAACACGAGGTTCGCCCACTACGTAACGACCCATTGACATCAATGTCGTTCGGATCAACGTTGGCTGAAACACAAGGATGTGCCATGCTCATAACTGGAATCCTCAATCCACAGATCAATTCACTATTGAGTCGTGTGCGGCATACCAATATGCTGGTGATCACGGATCGCGGATTTCCCTTCTGGCCGATGATCGAAACGATTGATATCACACTTATCGATGATATTCCTACCGTGCTGCAGGTGCTGAATGCGATTCGGCCAAACTTTGTGATCGGTGAGATCATTCTTGCATGTGAGTTTCGTGAGCATAACTCACCAGAGACTGTGGAGCAATTCGCTGTGGCTATGCATGCGCTGAATGTGACATTCATGCCACATACTGATCTGAAGCAGCGTGTGCCAAGCGCAATCGGCCTCATTCGTACTGGTGATACGACGCCATATGCCAATATGATTCTAATATCGGCGTAGCCAAACACTATTCGATCAAAGGAGCTACAGAACATGGATGCCGTTGATCAGACTATCGCGGCTGGGCCATTCAAGGCGGAATGGGAATCGCTGAAAGCCTATCAGGTGCCTGCCTGGTATGAAGACGGCAAGTTCGGAATCTTCATCCATTGGGGTGTCTATTCGGTTCCAGCCTTTGGCAACGAATGGTACCCGCGCAACATGTATCGCCAGGGAACCCCCGAATTCCAGCATCATGTTGCAACATACGGCCCACATGCACAGTTTGGCTATAAGGATTTCATCCCACAACTGACTGCTGCAAACTTCGATGCAAATAGCTGGGCGGAATTGTTCGCCAAATCGGGAGCAAAATTCGTTGTCCCGGTTGCGGAACACCACGATGGCTTCGCCATGTACGATACTGCGCTATCGGAATGGAACGCCATGCAGATGGGGCCAAAGCGCGATATTCTTGGCGAACTGGCAGCAGCAACTCGTAAGCACGACATGGTGTTTGGCCTTTCGAGCCACCGCGCTGAACACTGGTGGTTCTTCAATGCTGGCACGCAATTCGATTCGGACGTTCGAGATCCACGCAACCTGGGCTTATATGGCCCGGCCCAAACCGAACCAAGCAATCTGCAAAGCCTGAACTCGGCAGAACGCCCGGATCAGGCATTCCTGGACGACTGGCTGGCGCGCACATGCGAACTGATCGACAAATATCAGCCGCAGTTGATCTGGTTCGACTGGTGGATTCAGCACGAGGCGTTTGAACCAAGCCTGCGCCGCTTTGCGGCATATTACTATAATCGTGGCGCAGAATGGGGCCGTGGCGTGGCGGTTAACCATAAATATAAAGCATTCCCTGAAGGAGCGGCGGTTTTCGATATCGAACGTGGGCAGGTATCGGATATCTACCCGCACTTCTGGCAGAATGATACATCGGTGGCCAAGAATTCCTGGGGCTATAGCAAGAACCAGGATTACAAAACGGTTGACTCACTGGTTGATGATCTTGTTGATGTTGTCAGCAAGAATGGCGCATTATTGCTCAATGTCGGGCCACGCCCAGATGGCACCATCCCCGAGGAAGAGCAGCAGATGCTGCTTGAGATTGGCGAGTGGCTGGCACTTAATGGCGAGGCGATCTATGGCACACGGCCATGGAAGGTGTTTGGCGAAGGCCCAACACAGGTCAGCGAGGGTGCGTTCACCGATACAAAGCGGGCACCCTTTACCGGCCAGGATATTCGCTTCACCGCTAAAGGCGCGGATTTCTATGCAAGCCTGCTGGCCTGGCCTGGCGAACAGGTGACGATCCATTCGCTGGCCGCATCGGCTGGGCTATGGGATCGCACAATTGATGCTGTTCACCTGCTTGGGCATAGCGAAGCACTGGATTGGTCGCTTGGCGAGGATGGGCTGACGGTTGATCTGCCAGCGACTGCTCCATGCCAACATGCCTTCGTGTTGAAGATTAGGAGCCACTAACTCCCCTCCCCCAACCGCCCTCTCCCCCAACCCCTCCCCCACAGGTGGGGAGGGGCGCACAGGGCTCGTAAGAGGTCAGTTCCTCCTCTCCCCGGCGTGGGAGAGGAGGTCAGGGGGTGAGGGAATCACGCACAGCAGGACGCCTTCGCGCAAAAACCCTCCACCTGGGCAGGCATGAGGGCCATTAGGACAAGAACAATGCAGACAATCATTCTTGAGCAACCAGGGCAGTTTCTGCTCACAAGCACAGATGCACCAGCGGCACTCGCAGCAGGAGAGGCGCTGGTGCGTGTTGCTCGCGTTGGGATCTGTGGAACCGATATTCATGCCTTTCATGGACGCCAGCCATTCTTTAGCTATCCACGAATCCTGGGCCACGAACTGGGTGTTGAGGTTGTAGCGCTTGCGCCAGATGTTCAGGGGCTATCAATCGGAGCGCACTGCGCTGTCGAACCCTATCTTAACTGCGGAACATGTATCGCCTGCCGACGCGATCGCCCAAATTGTTGTGTCAACCTGCGCGTACTCGGCGTGCATAGCGATGGCGGCATGCGCGAATATATTACGCTTCCTGCCGCAAAACTGCATCCATCCGAACGGCTCTCATTCGAGCAACTGGCGCTTGTCGAAACATTGGGCATTGGTGCACATGCCGTTGATCGGGCACAACTGAGCGATGGCGAGACGGTACTGGTGATTGGTGCAGGGCCAATTGGGCTGGCGGTGATGCAGTTCGCCCGCCTTGCCGGGGCGCATGTGATCGGGCTAGATATCAGCGAACAGCGTTTGACATTTGCCCGTTCGCAGGGTACCGTCGATGAGACCGTTATCGGTGGCAGCGATGCACTGGCACAGGTTGAGTCACTCACGAACGGCGATCTGCCGACGGCTGTTTTTGATGCGACAGGCAGCCCAGCATCCATGATGCAGGCATTTCAGTATGTCGCCCATAGTGGCAGGCTTGTGTATGTGAGCCTGGTGCAGGGTGATATTACGTTCAGCGATCCGGCCTTCCATCGGCGGGAAATAACGCTACTGGCAACTCGCAATGCCACAGCTGGCGATTTTCGGCGAATTATCGGCTGGATCGAGGCCGGGGCAATTGATACAACACCATGGATCACCCATCGCGCAACCAGCGGCGATTTTGTTGAACAGTTCCCGAATTGGTTACGGCCAGATTCGGGGCTTGTGAAGGGCATGCTGGTATTATAGTGCGTTCCCCCCTCGGCGTGGGAGAGGGATTACTAAACTAATCGCGCAGAAACCCGCAGGGACGTGATATATCGCGCCTGGGCGTATGCGATACGCCCCAACCCCGCATAATAAGGTTGGATGAATTACTAGATAACATGGTGTATTATTGTTAGCATATAGTGTTCCATCACTTGTGAGAGCCAGATCATGCGTCTGCGCCGTTGGAGTGGTTGCCTTGTTGCCCTGATACTGCTGAGTAGCGCCATCGTCATTTCTGTCATGATGGTTGGCTCGGGGCGCATGAATCTGCCGCAAATGACTGTTGATCTGGGAGTAGCACAATTCATCCTGAGCACTGCAACACTCCCGCTTTGCCCACAACAGGTGCCGTGTGTCTCACAGCTCCCCAGGCCGGTTCTACGCATTGCCACAGCCTGGATTGTTCTGCCCCCACGCGCTGGTCAGTCATCACAGATGATCAAGCTCTTTTCAGTATCACGCAGAGAACTCGATCCATAAACAGCCCTGAACATGCCCATATGTTCTCAGCACAGGACTTCATAACCAGGGGAACGATCATGCGTCGATCAGAATCACATATGCATCTACGCATCAAGGCAGCGGTGTTGCTGTTCATCGCACTGCTTATGGCTGGATGCACATCTGCACGGCCCACTACGCCGCCACCTCCACGCGCAACTGCTGCTGCATCCGTGGCATCTGTTGCACTGGATCGGGCGGCACCCTGCATGAATGCCTTCGTGCCACATCTTCTGGATCACACAACAACAATGGGCACCGATGCCGCTGTAAAGATGTTCGAGAATAATGGTGCGGGTGTGGCAATCAATGATCTCGATGGCGATGGCAAGCTGGATATCGTACTCGCTAATCTTGCTGGCCAGAATAGCATCTTCTGGAACCAGGGCGAGTTGCGCTTCCAGCGCGAACTC
>JBBQSD010000151.1:0-13923 GCA_038214135.1 Chloroflexales bacterium
GGCACAAGCGCCAGATGCGGCAGCCGAAAGCGTGCCAGAAACGACATCTGAGAGTGACGTTGCGGAGGCGAACGGATCACCGAACGGATCACTGAACGGATCAGATCCACAGCACACAACCGAGGGCCGTTTGTCCGCTCCTGGAGCGACAAACATGGAGGTCGTACCATCACCTGACACCAACACATGGGATTCATGGGATCAAAGGACTCATGGGATTCCCACCCCCAGCAGCGCTGCGGCGCATGGCGGCGGGGGCAGCAGGTCACATCCAGAACGGAAACAACGGGAACCTGCCCGCGCTATTGACCCAGAACAGGAGCGCTTACTGGTGGCGATGGGCATCCGCCAGCGCAAAGAACTTGCAGATGTGCCGATTACGCTGCTGACACAGTGGCAGACGGCCTTCGCGCATCCGGGACTGGCCGCTCGTTTTGTTGATCCACCGGCCTTCGCGGTGGTGCAGTTGCGGATTGGCAAGGCCTGCCTGACGACACCGAACTGGAGCGCTGGGCACGACCTGCTGATAGCTGGCAAGCATCGCGCCGATCTGCGTTTCCGCACTCGCCCTATACGCCACCGGCCGTCTTTCCAGCCATGATTGGGCGCGCGGGCAAACCAGTGCTGGGAGCAGTCGCCAAAGTTGAGACCGTCGATCACGCCGGCATCCCGTGGTGGACGGGCGAGGACGCCTTGCTCGCGCCAACGCCGATCACCTTTCTGGCCCAGGATCGGCTGCACGACCCGATCTTCGTGCCGAGCCTGGTGCGCGGCGCATTGCAGCGCCTGGGCTACCTGAACGGCGCGGCAACGGGTGCCTGTGTCAGTGGCCTACCAGCGACCTGGGCCGCCGATCTGGACAAGGCCAAGCTATTGGGCGAGCGACTGCGGACAGGCCACGCAGGCTATACCACCATTCGGGTCATCCCCGAACCGCTGGGCTTGCTGTATGCCGTCGCGCTGGATAATCACGGGCAACTTGTTGGCGATCCGGGGCTGCTCGATGGCGTCGTCGGAATCATCGACATCGGCCACCACACGCTCGATCTGGCGGTGCTGCGCAAGCTGGTGCCGATTCCCACCAGCCTTGACACCTATGCGCTCGGCACGGCCCGTCCACTCCAGCAGATTCGGGCACAACTAAGTGCCGTGTTCGATCGGGAATTGAGCCTGTTCGAGGTCGATCAGGTGGTTCGTGCGCGATCACTGGTGGTAGCCGGTAAGCCGCGTATGCTGCCGGCCAGTTGGGATGCCCCACTACTCCAGCATGGCGAGGTGCTGGCCGCTCGGCTCACCGAGGCGTGGGGCAGCGGCGCGCAGTTGGATGTCATTCTGATCGGTGGCGGTGGAGCCGAACTGCTGCCGTTGGTCGCGGCTATCCAGGAACACTACCCACACGCGCAGGTCGTCCCAAAGCCGCAGACCGCGATTGCCCGTGGCTACGCCCGATTAGCGCGGCGCTTGAGTCAGCCGAAATAAGGAAACAGGAGGAATCCATGCAGAAACCACTACAAACGGGCAAGCAGATCCTGTGGTGTCAGGACTGGCACCGGCGATTCGGCAAAGCCGTTGGGATCACGGGTCACAATCGCATCCAAACCAGCGGTGATGGCGCAGGCGATCTGCACATTGTCCTCGAAGTCGTTGCCCGGCAAGTGTCGTGCGCGTTCGAGGATCGTGCGATCAACCAGCAGCACATTGAAAACCCGGAGGCACCGATCAATCCCGACAAATGCGTCGGCACGCGAAAATGTTCGTCGAGTCACATAGAACACATCGGTAAAGGCCGATGCCGGAAGCGCTCCGATGCGTGTGCCGCTTTCACATCTCGCCCAAATTTGGGCGGCATCGGCAAACCATGGCGTCCGTTTGAGCAGCACATCCAGCACCACATTGGTGTCAATCAGAACGTTCATGCGCCATACCGCTCGGTCAAACGCTCGTCACGCCAGCGCGCAATATCTTCGTCGGTTGGCGGGATAAACCCTTCCGGCAGGAGCGCAAGCACCTGTGCGAGTGCCGAGGTAGGATCACGTACGAGTTTCCCAGCCGGTGAATCTGGGGGCAATAGTGCCACAACATCATCAGCGTGCTGTACAGGCTCAGGCACCGCTTGGCTGGCGAGTGCTGATGCGATCTGTGGCGTGACGTGGGCTACCAGTCGCGCTTTGTCAGCGAGTGAGAGCTGCTGGACGAGACGGAGAACAACGTCCAAAGTGTGTGTCGTCGGGGTCATGGCCTGTCTCCATCGTAAGGGAACATCACTGACTAGTATACGTCGCACACCGACATTCTGCACGTCCCGATTGCGCGCACTGTTGGATTAGCGGCCCACAATATTGGACGAGGCTCAGTCGCTCATCGTCGATCCATGTGGGTACGACGCGCAGGATGGTCACGCGATCACGCTCAGTCATAGAATCCATGGCATATCCCCCAGTGTATCGCTAACCGACGATCATGATACATCGACCGTCAAACCCAGGATGTAATACCTCCTGCTCTTGGTGAGGCCAGATTAGATTCTGGTCAACTCGACTAACCAGGTGCAATGCGCCGATCCAATAAGCGCTGGTACGTATAGCTTGTCACAGATATGTGTCCACTGGTCTATGTGGGCAGAGTGTTGCGCCTATCGATCACGCCCGATCCGAATACAACAGTAGTACAATATCGGAAAGGAGATAATAAACATATGACCCTACTAATTGAGCACGCGGCAACCTTCGCGGAACGAGTGTCGATGTTACAGTTAGTCGACACCGACATCCATAACGATCTGCCAAGCCTGGAGGAGTTACGGCCCTATTTAGCCAGGAAATGGCATCCCTGGCTCGATAGTAGTGGGCCTGGCTCAGCCTCGCGCTACTACGCCAACATGGGCTCTGGTCGTATGGACGATGCCGTCAATGAGGAAGATGGGCTGGCGGCTGGCAGCCCCGATTGGGTCATCCAGCAGTTGATAACCAAATACCGGATTGATCGTGGCGTCCTGACCGGTTCCGTGATTGGGCTGGGCATCCAACACGACTACCATATTCAGGCAGCAATCGCCAGTGCCTATAATGAATGGACCCTCGATAGATGGGTGCGGCCCTACGAATGCTTCAAAGGGTCGATTATCTGCCCCGTACAGGATGTTGAGGCTAGCGCGGCGGAGGTGCGGCGCCTCGGCCAGAACCCTGGCATGGTTCAGGTGCTTCTGCCGAGTGCTGCACGCATCCCGTATGGTAATAAGGTCTACTGGCCGATCTATCGGGCAGCGGTTGAGCACGACTTGCCGGTTGCCATTCATGTTGGCTCTGAAGGCACTGGCATCGCTAATCCGCCAACCGCAGTTGGCTACCCCTCAACCTATCTTGAGTTCCACACCGACCACTCCCAGACCATGATGGCCCACTGCATTAGTCTGATCGCTGATGGTGTTTTCGAGGAGCTGCCCACACTGAAGTTTGCCTTCATCGAGGGTGGTACCGTCTGGGCGCCGTATGTCATGGGCCGCCTTGATCGCCTGTATCCAGCGCTGAAAGCCGAAGTTCCCTATCTGACGATGCGCCCGAGCGAGTATCTGTTGCGCAACTGCTACTTCAGCACGCAACCAATCGAGGAGCCAACCGATCACCGCCAGCTCATCCAGATGCTACGCATGATGCACGCCGAGAAAACGGTTGTGTTTGCCAGTGATTACCCACATTGGGATTTCGATAATCCTCTGATGGCGTTCAACTTTTTTCCAGAGGATCTCAAGCGCCGCATCTTTGTTGAGAATGCCGTCGAGATGTATGGCCCACGCCTGCTCGAATCGAATCGAGGAGCCTGATGGCAGCTTTTGCACCACTAGCACTGGCCGAGAGCCAGACGGATAACCCGACGATGCTGCATACTATCGATGTTGATCTACACCACCAGATCGCAAACTGGCAGAATATCGCACCCTATGCGCCAGCAGGCCTACGCCACCGCCTTGCCCGGCCTGGCGGCCCACCGCTTGCCCGCCATGGGTTCAAGATGGTTGGCCCACAGTTTGGTGCGGCACCGCGCCCGATCGATGCGAACGGCAACATCGGGAATCCAGCAGCAGACCCAGCTTGGGTCAAGGCAGAATATCTCGACAAGCGCGGCGTGGATCTGGCCATTCTGACGGGGCCAGTGCTGAGTCTCGGTGTTCAGCCAAACCAGGATATGGCTGCTGCAATCGCCACCGCCATCAACGATTGGACACTTGCGACCTGGGTTCGGCCATTTCGTTGTTTCAAGGGCTCGATTCTGGTCGCGCATCAAGATCCAGCGCAGGCAGTCGCGGAGATCGACCGACTGGGCGATGATCCGGGCATGGTTCAGGTGCTGATCGGCAGCGCCAGCGAGACACCGCTTGGCCGAAGGCAGTTCCACCCAATCTACGAAGCCTGTGTCCGCAATCATTTGCCACTGGCCCTGCATATCGGCGGCGAGGGTGCTGGAATGTCACCGCCCTCAACGGCAGTCGGCCACCCGACGACATACTTCGAATGGTACGCCTCACTGCCGCAGGTCTATATGGCCCATATTATGAGCATGGTAACAGAAGGGGTCTTCGAGAAGTTTCCGACGCTGAAAGTTATTCTGTATGAGGGTGGTATCTTCTGGTTACCGCATATCATGTGGCGCTTCGACAAGAACTGGAAGGCGCAACGCTCCGAGACGCCCTGGGTCAAAGAACCACCGAGCGCCTACATCCTCCGCCATTTCTATCACACGACCTATCCGCTTGAGCAGAGCAGCCCCAGCGAACTGTCCGAACTGCTGGAAATGGTCGAGGGCCAGCGCACTCTGCTGTTCGCCAGTAACTACCCGAACTGGGAGCTTGGCGATCCATTTGAGATGATCGAAGGGCTCCCCAAGGAGCTGCGACGGCGCGTGCTGGCCGAGAACGCACATGCGTTGTATGGCGAGCGGCTGCTTCACTCGCATGCCCACTAGACGGAGAAACGAATGGCCACGCATGTGATTGCACAGCGGCATGAGATCCCAGCCGGCGGGCGCAAAATCGTGCGCGTAGCAGGGCGCGAGGTCGGCATCTTTAATATCGACGGAACCTTCTACGCCCTCAAGAATGTTTGCGCACACCAGGGAGCGCGAGTCTGCTTGGGACGTATTGTCGGAACCGCGCTGCCATCGAATGTCTACGAATATAGTTATGGTCGCGAAGGGCAGATTTTACGCTGCCCATGGCATGAATGGGAGTATGACATCGCGACCGGCCAGGCGCTGTTTGATCCCAATGTCAAGATCGTGAGCTACCCTGTTAGCATCGTTGGCGACGATATCGTTATTACGATTGGTTCGCCATGACACTGATCGAGTTCAGCATCCATTACAGCCTTGAGGGCGGTTACGAGGCTCAGGCGCTGGCCCTTGCTCGGCGTTTGTTTGCAGTCTACGACACCGGCATCGACGCACTCAGCCTGGTGCCAACCATCGATGAGCAGTTTGCACTCTACTTTAACGCACGGCTGATTACTTCATACCAGCGCGATGGGCATGCACCAACCGTTGCCGATGTGCGTGCCCTGTTCAGCCAGGAAGGCATCATGATCACGCCCCGACCCGGCCCTGAGCAGGGTGAGAACAGCTCCGACTGACACTTTCGCTCAGCACAACTACCACCAGCGGTGTGCCTGTCGCAGCCATGGCATCGATCAGATCGGCCTGAACACCAGTAAGATCGAGATTGGTGGCATCATTGGCCTCACCCACAGTGGCAGGCCGATGCAGCCTGCTCTTACCTGCGACTACCACAATCGCGACCTCGGCAGCCCTGGCTGCTGCAATCGCTGCTTCAAAGCCAGAGCGGGAATGCTGCGCGCCGCACGCGGGGTGATCCTCTGCGTGCGTGCGGTCAGCGCGTCGGGCGATCTTCGTCCCAGTCCTGCCACGCGACCTGGTGCCGCGCCAGGTACTGATCGACCGCCTGGCCGAGTGTGGGAAAGAAGTTCGCGGCTCCCAGATCGGTAAACAGCCCATAGCGCTTGAGCACATCCTTCACCGGGCCTTTCAGCTCGGCGAAGCACAGATCCATGCCCGCCGCGTGGAGTGCTTGGTCGAGCTCGGCCAGCATATCGGCGGCGGTCATGTCAACATCGGTGATCGGCTCGGCGGCCACGACGACCCAGGTGGTGGTGGTTGGCGCATCAGCCACGGCGCGCAGCACACGCGCGCGAAAGATCTCGGCGTTGGCGAAGAAGATCGGCGCATCCCAGCGGAAGAGCACCAGCCCAGGGATGCGGCGCGCCTCGGGGTGGCGCGTCACATCGTGATAGCCCTTCAGCCCATCCACGCGGCCAAGCACTGCGTAGTACGGCTGCCACGCCCGCCAGATGAAGGCCAGGAGCGCCAGGGCGACCGCCAGAAAGATGCCCTGGATTACCCCCAGCAGCGCGACGCCCAGAAAGCAGATGAGCGACAGCACAAACTCGCCGCGGCGCATGCGATACAGCCGCACCACGCCGGCGATCTCGACCAGCGCCAGGCACGCGACGATCACCACCGCGCTCAGCGCCGCCTGCGGCAGATCGCGCAGCGCGGCGGGTGCAACGAGTAACAGCAGCGCGATGCAGGCCGCGCCGACCACGCCAGTGAGCTGGGTCTTAGCGCCGGCGGCCTCGGCCACGGGCGTGCGCGAGGCGCTGCCGCTCACCGAGAAGCCCTGAAACAGACCGCCGGCCAGGTTCGCCAGGCCGAGCGCGACCAGCTCCTGATCGCTGTCGACCACATAGCCGCCGCGCGCGGCGAACGTGCGCGATAGCACGCTCATATCGGCGAACGAGAGCAGCGCAATCGCAACCGCGCCCGGGAGCAGGCCGCGCAGGTCATCCAGCGCGATAGCTGGCAGCCGGATGGCCGGCAAGCCCGGAGGAATCGCGCCAACCACCGCGACACCCGCCGTCGCTGCAAGATCGAAGTATGCGACAATGAGTGTTGCTCCAGCCACCGCGATCAGCACACCGGGCCAGCGAGGCGCCCAGCGCTTGAGCACCAGCATCACGATCAGGCATGCCAGGCCGATCGCACAGGCTGCGCCATTTGCCTGCCCGCTAACCACGCCACGCACCAGCCCGCTAGCCCGCTGTAACAGGCTGTCACCAGCGACCGAGAACCCAAACAGCTTCGGCAGCTGTCCGACCATGACGGTCAGCGCGATGCCATTCAGGTAGCCGTAGCGAATCGGCTTCGAGAACAGATCGGCGATAAACCCGAATCGAAATAGACCGGCCAGGCAGCATAGCGCGCCAGAGAGCAGCGCCAGCGCGCCTGCGAGCGCCACCGCCCGATCGGGATCGCCGACGGCCAGCGGGAGGATGGTCGCGGCGATCAGCCCAGCCAGCGCCGAGTCCGGCCCCAGCACCAGGACGCGGCTCGGCCCGACCAGTGCGTAGGCAATCAGCGGCACGATCGTCGCGTACAGGCCGGTGATCACTGGCAGGCCGGCCGCCTCGGCGTAGCCCATGCCAACCGGCACCAGCACGGCCGTCAGCACTACGCCGGCGACGATATCATTCGCTAGCCAGGCGCGCCGATAGCTGCGCAGCACCGCCAGGCCAGGCGCCCAGCGTGTCAGCCCGCGCAGGCGCGCCGCCAAAGCGAGCGGGCCGGGCGGAGTCGGATCGATCTCTGTCACGATAGGTCTCCAGATACCGGGAACATCAGTCCGCTACCATAGGATCACGAAGAACAGGGAGCAGACCAGCACCGCGACGACCGCCAGCGAGACCGATCGCGCGGCCGGCCAGATTGCCGAGCGTGCCATTCTGCTGCGCCTGGCTGAACAGAAACGTGACGCCAAACAGCATCGTCGCCAGGCTGAGCGGGAAGCCCGCCATGATCGCGCTGATGTTCATGCTGGCCAGGTAGTAGCCGATCAGCCACGCCAGGCTGATCGCCAGGATGCCGATATTGACGTGCGACACCCCGCTCACAATAATGGTGAGGCAGAGGCCGAGCAGCGAGATCATGGCGATAGTCATTGTGCGATTCCACATGCAATTGCGGATACAAGCGCCAACGATTGCGGGCACGCTCGGACAATTGAACAGCTTCTCATGCGCACGCTCAGTTTAGGCCGATCAGCTGTTCATCGACGAAAGAAGCGACGACGCTACGAGAAGGTTCCGTCACGCGTCGAACGACACATAGGTGGGTGGCGGTGAAGCGATCGGCACGCCAAAGCAAGACAATGTACTGCACCCCATTCGATGGGTTGACCTACCTCGACCCGCAATGATTCGTGGGGGCGCACGACATGGTCGTAGGCGCGCCACTATGCGAGCTGCGCCAGCATCTGCGGGGTGGTTTGGCACATGCGGCAGATGAAGATTCTGGGCGGTGCGGGGTTTAAGCGGCCATGGGCCGCGCCGGGGGTGAATCGGGGTGTCGCGGGGTTGTGGGCGCCACCGATACCACGTCCACACCAACCACACCAGCGATCCTCCAATCAGGAGCACCAACCAACGCATGTCGTCCCGCAGCGCATCCGCACCACCCGTGTGTGAACCGGCACGCACGGTGGGCAAGCAGACACAGGGTGACGCAGGGTGTCAACGGGCGATCAAGCGCGGCGCGGAATTGTCCACGGTATCCGATAGCACTACCCGGCGGCGGGCCATCGTCGCCAGAAACTGTTGAGCGGCTGCGTTCTGTTCCTCGGATGTCAGCCAATGGTGTTCATAGGGAACTGGCGCGTAGCGAGCGTGTGCTGGCGGTTGATCGATCTTCATTGCAGATCTTCTTTCCCCTAATTCGATGCGAATGCCGCACGTCTACCATAGGCCGCCAACGAATGCTGGTGTGCCCCAGCGCAACAGTCGGACACCGTAACACTATGGGCAATCCCGATACTGTAGTGTGTGCACTCTGAATTCAGCTGCATGTTTCCCAAATAGCAGAGCGCGTTCATCGATAGTTCGAGTTTACTTTATCTCATCTGAAAGGACGAACCATGCAAGGTCTTCGCGGAAAAAACGTGCTCGTCACTGGCGGTAGCTCAGGCATCGGCCAGGCAATCGCCATTCGCTTCGCGGAAGAAGGAGCCAATGTCGCGATTAACTATCGTAAGGGCACTGCGGAAGCCGAGCACACCCACGAAATAATCCACACCAACCTTGATCAAATGAAGCAAAGCGGTGGTAAGCACATCCTGGTGCAAGCGGATGTCTCCAGTGAAGATGCTATTGTGAAGATGTTTGAGATGGTGCATACTGAGCTTGGCGGTCTTGATATTCTGATCAATAACGCTGGTTTTCAAATCTCGGGTGCTTCGCACGAAATCCCAATCGAGAGCTTTGATCGGGTGCTGGCAACTAATCTACGTGGTGCCTATATCTGTGCCCGCGAGGCGATCAAGCAGTTCCTGGCCGGAGAAAAGCCAGGCGTGATTATCAATATCTCCAGTGTCCATCAGATCATCCCCAAGCCGAATTATATTGGCTATTCGGCCAGCAAGGGCGGTATGCAAAACCTGACCCGTACCCTTGCATTGGAGTACGCTGCCAAAGGCATCCGGGTTAATGCGATTGGCCCCGGTGCAACAATAACGCCAATTAATCGGGCCTGGGTCGATGATCCCGAAAAACGTGTGGCGGTTGTACGCCATATCCCCTTGGCACGCGCTGGTACATCCGAAGAGATTGCAGCAGTTACCGCATTCCTGTCCTCGGATGAGGCGGCCTATATCACTGGCCAGACGCTGTTCGTTGATGGTGGGCTCACACTCTATGCCGATTTCCTGACGCCTTGGTCTTCGGAATAGGGTGTAGCCATCGGTGATTGCCTGCGTGAATAAGGAGAGACCATGACCATCGAGCATGATCGCTTGACTAGTGCTGGTGCGGCCTGGAAACAGTGGGGGCCATATCTGAGTGAGCGGGCCTGGGGGACGGTGCGCGAGGATTATAGTGCATCTGGGAGCGCCTGGGACTATTTTCCGCACGACCACGCCCGCTCACGCGTGTATCGCTGGAATGAGGATGGGCTGGCCGGTATCTCGGATGACCAACAGCAGCTCTGTTTTGCGCTGGCGTTCTGGAATGGGCAGGATCCCATCCTCAAAGAGCGGCTGTTTGGCCTGACTGGCCCCGAGGGTAATCATGGCGAGGATGTCAAAGAGTATTACTTCTATCTCGACTCGACCCCGACCCATTCCTATATGAAGATGCTCTACAAGTATCCGCAAATGGCCTTTCCCTATGTGGATCTGGTCGAGACGAACCGCTACCGTAGCAAAGATGCGCCTGAATATGAGCTGATCGAGACTGGTGCTTTCGCCGAAAACCGCTACTTCGATATTGTGGTTGAATATGCAAAGGCCGGGCCGTGTGATATTCTCATTCGTGTGAGTGCCACCAACCGTGGTCCTGAGGCTGCCGAACTACACCTGCTGCCGACACTCTGGTGCCGAAATACCTGGAGTTGGGGGCAACTCCACGCAGGCGAGCGCCCGGTGTTGCGTGGTGCTGTTGGACAAAATGGCCAGATCAGCCAGGTTATCGTTGAGCATCCTGAACTTGGAGCCTATGTTCTGGCGTGTGAGGCTGCGCCCGATCTGCTCTTCACCGAGAACGAAACCAATAGCGTGCGACTGTATGGCGCTCCGAACGTGACACCCTACGTCAAGGATGCGATCCATGTGGCGGTTATTGAAGGTCAGGCAGAAGCCGTCAATCCCGCACAGGTCGGCACCAAGGCAGCAGCCCACTATCGCCAGACAATCGATCCAGGCGCGACAACGACAATCCGTCTGCGGTTGACGCAGGGCGAGCACTGGAAGACCGAGGAAGCCGCGACGGCTACTGCTGCTTTCCTGGATTTCGACGACCACTTTCGTCAGCGGATCGTCGAGGCAGATGCGTTCTACGCGGCCATCCAGCCGCCAGCCCTCGATGATGATTTGCGGCTGATCCAACGCCAGGCCTATGCTGGCATGCTCTGGTCGAAGCAGTTCTATCATTATGTCGTCGAGGAATGGCTCGACGGTGATCCGACCCAGCCGCCAGCGCCACCAGCCCGCGAGCGTGGTCGCAACAGCACATGGACCCATCTCAACACTGCCGATATTATCTCAATGCCCGACAAATGGGAATACCCCTGGTTTGCGGCCTGGGATCTGGCGTTCCACTGTATTCCACTCGCGGAGCTTGATGCGACGTTTGCAAAGCAACAGTTGATCTTGCTTGGCCGCGAATGGATGCAGCATCCCAATGGGCAGATCCCGGCCTATGAATGGGCCTTTGGCGATGTTAACCCGCCGGTTTTGGCCTGGGCAGCCTGGCGTGTGTACAATATCGATAAGCAGCAGCGTGGTGTTAGCGATCTGGCGTTCTTGGAGCGCGTGTATCATAAGCTGCTGTTGAACTTCAACTGGTGGGTCAACCGTAAAGATCCCGAGGGCAAGAATATCTTCCAGGGTGGCTTCCTCGGTTTGGATAACATCGGTGTGTTTGACCGCAGCCAGCCGCTGCCAACTGGTGGCCATCTGGAGCAGAGTGATGGCACCAGTTGGATGGGGATGTTCGCACTGAACATGCTGACGATTGCGTTGGAGTTGGCGGTTCATAACCCGGTCTACGAGGATATTGCCAGCAAGTTTTTCGAGCACTTTCTGCATATTGCCGAGGCAATGAACAACATCGGTGGCGAGCGTATCGGCCTGTGGGACGAAGCCGATCAGTTCTTTTACGATGTGCTGCACCTTCCGAACGGGGCAAACTACCCAATCAGGGTACGCTCGATGGTCGGATTGATTCCACTCTACGCGGTAGCGACAATTGAGCCAATGATGCTGGAACAGCTTCCAGAGTTCAAACAGCGGCTCGAATGGTTTTTGGAACATCGTCCACATCTGGCCAGTCTTGTTTCGCGCTGGCAGGAGCCAGGCATGGGCGAACGTCGGCTACTGGCACTCTGTCGTGGCCATCGCATGAAGCGGGTGCTCAAGCGCATGCTCGACGAAACGGAATTCCTTGCGCCCTATGGCATCCGCGCCCTGTCACGCGTCCACGCGGCCCAACCGTATGTACTTGAAGCTGATGGGTCGCGCTATACCGTCGATTATCAGCCAGCTGAATCGAACAGTGGCTTGTTTGGTGGTAACTCGAACTGGCGTGGGCCGATCTGGTTCCCAGTCAACTATCTGCTGATCGAATCGCTGCAGCAGTTCCATCGCTACTATGGCGACGACTTCAAAGTTGAATGTCCAACTGGTTCCGGCCAGTATCTGACGCTGAATGAGATCGCCGACGAACTCGCCCAACGGTTGATTCGGATCTTCACTCGCGACGCAACCGAGCAGCGGGCGGTGTTTGGTGGGCAATCTTACTTCCAGCATGATCCGCACTGGCGTGATTATCTGCTCTTCTACGAGTACTTCCATGGCGATAATGGCGCAGGGATCGGTGCCAGCCATCAGACGGGCTGGACCGGCGTGATCGCCACCCTCATCCAGCAGCATGGTCAGCGGGCTGGCATTCTGAGCGACATGGCGGGTAGCGACGCGGGGCAGGTGTCATGAACGAGCATCCACCATCACCAACAGTGATCGAGCGGCCACTCGTGCATTTTGGGCGCGAGGTGTGTGGTGATTTGGCGGCAGGGCTGCGCCGCGAATGGCTGATCACCAACGGGTTGGGCGGCTATGCCTCCGGAACACTGGCTGGCATTACGACGCGCCGCTACCACGGCCTGCTTGTCGCCGCGCTCGACCCACCGGTCGAGCGGACGGTACTCGTTGGCGGCCTGATTGAGTGGGCCAGCTATGCTGGCCAGCGGTATGCGCTTTCGACCAATGAGTACGGCACGGGTTTTATTGATCAGCATGGCTACCGGAATATGCAGTCGTTTGCGCTGGAGGGCGCACTTCCCATCTGGCAGTTCGTGCTTGGCGGCGCGATCATAGAGAAGCGCGCCTGGATGGCGTATGGTACAAATGCGACCTATATGAGCTATCGTGTGCTGCGTGGTAGCGGCGCAGTCGATCTCGAACTGATCCCACTGGTGACCTATCGAGACTTTCATGCGCTGAAATCTGGCCGCGATTGGTATCCACACACAGAGCCGGTGCCGCATGGCATACTGGTTCAGGCCTTTGTCGGCGCACACCCATTCTGGCTGCTGGCTGATCGCGGCAGCTTCACGCCGAATGGCGCCTGGTATTGGGATTTCTACTATCGCGAGGAGCGCGCCCGTGGATTAGACGATCACGCTGATCTGTATGCCGTTGGCACGCTCAGCGTCCGCCTGCACGTGGGTGAAAGCGTCACGTTACTGCTGACGACTGATGGCGACGCACAACCAGATGGCACTGGCACACTGGCGCAGGCGCAATCGCGTCAGCGCGACTTACTTGGTCGCGCCCAGGCCGAATCGGCACATCCCACAGTGCAGCAGTTGGTGCTCGCCGCCGATCAGTTCATTGTCCAGCGCAGATTGCCAGCTACCAGTACACAATCTGGGCCAGCCGATCCGCAGCCCACGGAGGGTGGCAGAACTGTGATTGCTGGCTATCACTGGTTCAACGACTGGGGTCGCGATACCATGATTGCACTGCCAGGGCTGACACTGGCGACGGGTCGGCCACAGGATGCCGCCGACATCCTGCGTACCTTTGCGCGGTATGTTGCCGATGGGCTGTTGCCGAACAACTTCCCTGATCGCGCTGGCGCTATCCCCGGCTATAACACCGTTGATGCAACGCTCTGGTATGCGCATGCCATCCGCGCCTACCATGCTGCAACCGGCGATACCACACTCGTCGCTGATCTGTTGCCGGTACTGCGCGCTATTGCTGATCGGCATATTGTCGGCACCCACTACGGGATCGGCGTCGATCCTGCCGATGGGCTATTGCGGGCTGGCGAGCAGGGCGTGCAACTGACCTGGATGGACGCAAAAATC
>JBBQSD010000152.1:0-13851 GCA_038214135.1 Chloroflexales bacterium
CTTTGCGGGATGCGCCTGCCGCATTGATGTGATCACCTATGCACGCTATGATCCAACCTATGGCTACCCACTGACGATCACACTACGCTATGATCGAACGGCGAACTGGTGGACGCAAGGGTTTTGGCGCTATATTCTCGATCATGGGCACTTTCCGGGCTGTGCCTATACATCTGAATCCAATGTCATCCAATCGATTAGAGTCACGCCGCTGCAGTAAGTTGGGGCGTATCGCATACGCCCGATACTGGCTAGCGATCTCACGGAAGATGAATCTGGAGTAGCTCAATCACCTGTGGGCCATCGATCTCCGGTGGTAGGGCCTGCCCATTGGTGAGTGGCAGCCGCCCACCATTCGGTTCATAGACACCAAGCACAATGCGGTAGTTGCCCGCTGGTAACGCTGCTGGCAGTGGAATGGGCAGCGGTCCATCAAACTGCTGGCCAGCCTGCCAGGTCGCAAACATGCCCTGATCGATTGGCGCATCGACCTGGCCGACTTTTTGACCCTTTGCGTCCAACACATGGATGAATGTCAACACACCGCCCGCCCGATCTGCCTGGATATCCCAGGATGGTGTGATCACCAGGGTATTGCCGAGCAGTTGGTGGCTGATGCCACGTAGGTGGATGGAATCGCCAAAAACCCGATCCAGTGGCATCTCATAGGGGCGTGGCAACTGGTGAATACTGGCATATTCGATACCGTGAATGCGGATGCTGAACAGCGCCGGCGTCTGGCGAACGGCTGCTTCGGCTTCCGCCGACTCCTGGTGCTGGACGCTGCGAATATACAGAACGGCATAGCTGGAGGCGTGATCAACGAATTCGGGCCGTAGATCACGAACCAGGATTTCTTTGGGAATGAATGGTGCCAGTGTTGGCGGAATCCAGGAGAGTATATCGCCGCGATTGAGATCTGGGCGATTGCGTAGCCATGCGCCCACCTGATCCATGCCTTCGCCAGTACCAACCAGTATCACCCGTTGCGCTGTTGGGCCGCCACCAAGCAATGGGTTGTAATAGGCCAGATAGTAGGGGTGGTAACTGGGAAGAGGCAGCAGCAGCAACGCTGCAATTACCACCGATACTCCGGTTCCGACCAAACGGCGGCGGCTGGTGGCAGCATATTTCTCGATCAGCCAGGTACTTGTACGCAGCAGCCCAATCGCCGCCAGGAGTTCAAGCATCGGCCAGATCGGCAGCAGATAGCGATCCAGCTTCTTGGCCTGGCTGCTCATCACAATCCCGAACAGCAGCACAAACCCAATCAGTGCGATAACCAGTATTGGCAATCGCTGTTGGCGATACTGGGCGTTTGTCCAGAGGTTGCCAGCAAGCCAGGCCATGCACAGTATCAGCCCAATTAGCGTGAGTGGCGTCGTTCGCAGCGCAACAACAGCAAGGTAGAACAGTGACCCTGGGTCGGCAACAGGTTGGCCAAGAAAGTAGTTCCCAGAATCATGCGGCTGGCCGCCATTCTGCACAATCTCTTTCACGACGCTATTGACGGTTGCAATGGGGTTAACCCACATGGCTGGCCAGAGCACAACAACAACCATAATCGCACAGGTAAGCCAGATTAGATACTGAACCAGGATGAGCGCCGAACGCCGCAGCATAAACGACCACAGACGATGTGGAATCGGCTGTTGGCTATTGACCATAAATGGCTGATCCCGAACAAACATTGTGCCAGCAATTACGAACCCGGCATATGGCAGCAGAATCAGTGATGGGGCTTTGGTGAGCAAGGCTAATCCAGCACATGCCCCGGAGCCAATTAGGAATAACAGCCGATAGGTGAACGCCGATTGGTTGCTTGGCTCACTACTACTCATCGCCCACCATGGTTTATCGAACCGGAGTGCAATCAACAGCAGCAGAATGCTCAGCGAGATAAACGATGTTAGCAGTGCATCGAGGTGCAGCAGGCGGCTGTGGGCAATCAGGAATGGGGAACAGGCCCACATCAGGCCTGCCAGCAATGCTTCGATTGGAGGCAACAGGCGTAGCAACAGCAGAAACGCCAATACGACGGCAAGTGCATTGACGATTGCCAGTGGCAGGCGCAGCATGCTCAGGTATTCCGCACCACCACCAGCCCAACCAGGATCGGGAATACCACGCTGGAATGCGATCAGGCGGCCAAGCGAGCCAAGCCACATTGTTGTGACTCCAGGATGACCCGTCTGATCCGTCGCTGCCCAATCACCAGTTGCGATTGCCGCACTAAAGCGCTCAACGCGCCCCGGCCAATGGTAGCCTTCATCGATGGTATAGAAATCATTCAGGCCGCTAACACGTGGTATCAATGCCACCAGGCCGATGATCAGTGCCAGGAGCCAGATCGGCAGTGGCAACCTGCGTGGCTGCGGATCATCTGTGCTCATACACGTTGTCGTTCGATAACCGCCTGGATGGCTTGATAGATATCGCTCACAACGCTATCAGCCGGATGTTCGTTATCATCTGGCGGCGCATCCGCAATATAGATCGTCATCATCCCAAGGTGTCGGGCAGTCGCCAGATTCTTGAGTGTATCCTCAATCATCACGGCTTCGCTGCCCTGCACCCCAAGGATGGCGAGCGCCTGTTGATAGCCCACAATATCTGGCTTCGGGTTGAACTCCTGAAAGCGGATGTCGAATATATGATTGAAATGATCGGCAATTCCCAGATGACTCAATACTTTATTGGTGTGTTCAATTGGAGAATTTGTAAAGATGGCTTTTTCGCCCTGCAATTGGCCAAGCAATACACCCAGTTCAGCATCAGGTTGCAGATACTCATCGAATGGCAGATCGTGAACATAGGCCAGAAACTCTTCGGTATCCACCTGATGATGGATCTGCAACCCGCGCAATGTAGTTCCATAGGTCGAAAAATAACCACGCCGAATAGTGCGTGCCTCATCGATTGGCACACCCAGCAATTCACTCATATACACCATGATACGCATATCCAGCAGGTGCTGAAACCCAAGCGAGGCTGGGTAGAGTGTACTATCGAGATCAAACAGGCTGGCACGGATGGTCATAGTATCTAGCCATCAGCTTTCAGCTTTCAGCTTTCAGCATACACGGCGATCAGCATTGATTCAAAAGCTGACGGCTGATAGCTGATGGCTGATAGCTTATTTAATAAACTCGTTGGTAAAGGCATCATCGATCTTCACATCGCTCTTGAGCAGGTTACTCGCCCGCAGAAACGTGTGGGTTGCTTCCCAACTCTTTGGATCAGTGTAGCCAAGCCCATTCTGTTTTGTCAAATCGCTCTGCCAGAATGGGGCTGTCGCATCAAGCACACTGCGCTGAAGTGTAGTATCGCCGCGCTGTGCCTCTGGAATGTATTGGAGCGCGATATCGAATGCTTCCTGTGGATTGTTGATCACATCCTGCATGCCACGCAGTGTTGCACGAACAAAACCACGAACGAGTTCGGGGTTATCCTTGATCAACTTTTCACTGACAATGACGCCATCCGAGGCAAGCGGGTAGAAATCGGAAACCTTGATGATATTGACCTTGATGCCACTTTTGTCGAGCTGCAATGGCTCATTATTGGCATAGCCACTGGCAACCTGCACTTTGTCTTCTGTCAGTGCTGCAACCTGGGCAAAGCCAATCTCCTGAATATTCAGGTCACTCTCGGGGATCTTATTGGCATACAGCAACGCCAGCAGCCCAATATAGCTTGCACCAAATCGCCCAGGAATACCAACCGTCTTCCCTTTCAGATCTTCTGGCTTGGTAATGCCAGCTGCTGCTTTGCTGAAGAATACCGTCGGAAAGCGCTGGTTATTCGTCGAAACCACACGAACGGGCAACCCCTGAGCACGCGCCAGCAACACTGAATCACCACTTGCCATGCCGAATTGAACAGTGCCCTGTGCCACCCGTTGCACCACATCCGTCTCGAAGTTATAGTCGAATGTTAGCTTAATGCCCTCTTGGGCATAGTAGCCTTTTTTATCGGCCACATAATAATAGGCGAACTGGACATTCGGGATATATGGCATGGCCATAATGATTTCACGCGCCGCCGGAAGTGCCGTTGGCGCACTTGCGGGCGCATTCGTCGCTGATGGGGCTGCCGGTGCGGATGTTGGTTGAACTGGTGTCGCCGCACCACAGGCACCAAGCAACAGCGCAATGGTAAGCACGAATAGAATCTTCGAACGCATGTGGAGGTTCCTCTCTATCTTCAGAATAACCAGAATAACTGTTTGACAAGCTGACCGAACATATGCATTAAGTTACTCATCATGCAGATGACACTCACCCCCGACCCCGCTCCCACACGGGGAGAGGGGCCATGCACGACATCTCAATGAGGTATTCCCCCTTCGCCCTTTATGGGCGAAGGGGGCTAGGGGGATGAGGGTCAAAATCACCGCATCAGCACTCATATATCCCAGCGCATCAGGAAGCGTTCTAGCAGCGAAGCGACCAGGTAGAACCCGAGAGTCAGGGCTGCCAGCATCGCTAGTGCTGCAAACATGAGCGGGGTATCGAACAATCCCCTGGCGATATTAATCAGGGCACCAAGGCCATCTCGCCCACCAACGAACTCACCAACCACCGCGCCAGTTGTTGCGAGTGCCAAGCCAGCCTTGACCCCACCAAAAATGCCGGGCAGTGCCAACGGTAGTTCAACATGCCATAGAACCTGCCAGCGTGTTGCACCACTGATCCGTGCCATCTCAAGTAGTTCGCGTGGAACACCCCGTAACGCGACGATCGTGCTGCTCAGAATCGGAAAAAACGTCACCAGCATTGCCACCAGGATGCGTGCCCGAATATCGCTGCCAACCCACAGAATAATCAGTGGTGCAATCGCAACCGCCGGGATGGCCTGTGTTGCCGCGATCTGTGGAGCCAGAATCCGCTCGATCCGTGGAGCGTGTGCCAGCAGATACCCAAGCACCATACTGATTGATAGTGCCAAACCAAAACCGCCGACGGCCTCAACCAGCGTTGTTACCGTATGATGGCGCAATGTTCCATTGATCAGTTCATCAATCAGCCGTTGCAGCACTAATTCCGGTGGCGGCAGAATAAAGGTGGCATAGCCATAGAACTCAACCACCAACTTCCAGGTTAACAACAGAACCGCCAACGAGATCAGCAATCCGAATGGTGCCAGAAATCGATCACGGCGCGGCTGCCTTGCGATGGCGTCACTGGAACGATCTGGTTGTTGTTCAGATCCATGGATTGCCATTGTTGATTGTCGCATCGGATATGCGCCCCATTCAAACAAAAATCCCCGAAGCAAGCGCTTCGGGGTACAACAATCAAACATGCATAGAATGGTTTCGGCATACGCTGCCGCCCACGCTACGCAAACATAACCGTTGGCAAACGCCACGGCAATGTCGCCTGATCGTCGATCCTCTTCCATCCGGACTATACCGTCGGCCCCGGAATGACACCGGTGTCGTGCCTTGCGGCTCGCGGGCTTTACCGCCGATCGGGAATTGCACCCTGCCCCGAAGATCGTGCGTGGTAAGATAGCATTCACGCTACGGCTTGTCAAGAAAGATGTGAATGAGATTAACATGACAAAATCGTGAGATGAAGAACTTGACGATCCATGGTGTGTTAAGTATAATGTCTGCACCGAACGGTTGTAAACGCTCACAAATTCTTGGCAATTACGCCCATTCGGCTCTACATCGCGCTACGACGCCTGTAGCCCGTAGTGCGTCATTGCTCTACAGTATACAGATGTTTCGGTTAACGAAGGAGGTGGGCACGGCGGTGTCATACATGGTGTTGTAGTGCCACGTTTAGATTCCCAAAGTCGTACAGATGCTCAGAGGCCGTCAATGTCGGCAGGCCACACACCCTCACCCGTTCCTGCATCTGGGATGTACCCAGGTTGCTTGTGAGGGCACCAAAATTTGTCCAACGATGGATAGTAAAGAGGAGCGATACTCATGTCTAGCAAATTCCTGTCGCGGCGTGGTTTTCTCCGTATGGCTGCTGCCGGTGTCGGTGGTGCCGTACTCGTTGCATGTGGACAGCAGGCTGCTACCCCAACGGCAGCCCCAGCAGCAGCTCCAACGGCAGCCCCAGCTGCTGCTCCAACGGTAGCTCCAGCTGCTGAAGCCCCAACGGTAGCTCCAGCTGCTGAAGCCCCAACGACTGCCCCAGCTGCTGAAGCCCCAACGACTGCCCCAGTTCAGGGCAATACTGCACAGACAACCCTTGATTTCTGGTTCTGGGACGGCGCTGGTCAGCAATGGGCCGATGGATATGCCAAAGTTAAGCCGAACGTCAAGATTAACTTCATCAACACACCATTTGCCGACGCGCACGATAAGCTACTGACGTCATTTGCCGCCGGCTCTGGCGCACCAGACATTGCTTCGCTTGAAGTTGGTCGCGTTGGTGGCTTCACCGCCAAGGGTGGCCTAGTCAACCTGCTTGATGCCCCATACGATGCTGGCAAATATAAGAAGGATATGGTCGAGTACAAGTGGACCCAGGGCTCGACCGAAGATGGCCGCCTTGTTGCCATGCCATGGGATATCGGCCCGGCGGGATTCTGGTACCGCGTTGACCTGTTCGAGGCTGCTGGTTTGCCAACCGAGCCAGAGAAGGTTGAGGAGCTGATTGGCAACAAGAATGGCAAGAAGTGGGACGATTTCATCGTCTTGGCCAAGCAGCTCAAAGAGAAGACGAGCGGCAAGACTTTGATAGTCGCTGACGCTGGCACCGATATTTATGGTGCTGTGCTCCGTCAGGGGGGTGAGGGCTACTTCGATGGGAACAAATTGCTGATCGAAGAGAAGGGCACCCGCCCACTGCAATTGGCCGCTGATTTTCGCAAGCAGGGCCTTGATGCCAATATTGCCTGGTGGGGCGCGGAGTGGGCCGCTGGTACCAAGGCTAATGCCTTCGCCGGTATGGTTATCGCTTGCTGGATGCAGGGTGGCCTGACCCGCGACCAACCACAGACGGTTGGTAAGTGGCGAGTGGTTCATGCGCCTGAAGCAAACTACAACTGGGGTGGCTCGTTCGTGGCTATTCCGGAGCAGGGCAAGAACAAGGAACAGGCATGGGAATTCGTTCAGTGGGCGACTGCAACGGCCGAGGGCCAGAACGCACTGTTCAAGGGCTCAGGTATCTTCCCAGCCTACAAGCCAGCCTGGCAGGATCCGATCTATGATGCACCAGTCGACTTCTTCGGTGGCCAGCGCGCTTATCGCGTTTGGACAGAGTTGACCGATCTGGTTAAGGCTTTCCCACGCACCCCCAACGACCTGCAGGCCGAAGACATCGTCGGCGCAGAGGTCACAAAGGTGCTCAAAGAGGGCAAAGATCCGGTTCAAGCAATGAAGGATGCCGAGGCTGAGGCGCTGAAGCGCATTGACGGCACCACCCCATAAACTTATTTCTATGCTCCGCTCATCGATTGGTGGGCGGAGCATAGAGATTCAAGCGCCTTGAACTCAACTCGAAGCCGGAACGCGGATTACCACTGGGCTTGATCGTGTATAATACACGGCATCCTCAGATTTCCCATAATCTACCAAGCGAGGTGTGCATGGCAACGACGACACTCACCACTGGACAGAGAAAAGCGCAGGATCGCCGGACCGCTGTGAAAGAGGCCAAGCGCGGTGCCTGGGCGTATGCCTTTATTTCGCCCTTCTACCTTTTGTATGCCGTCTTTGGCCTGTTTCCACTGTTGTATGGGCTCTGGTTGAGCTTCCATAAGTGGGATGGCATTTCGCCAATGAAATGGGTCGGGGCGGCAAATTACGTCAAACTATTTAGCGATGATATCTTCTGGTACGCAATCTATAACACGATCTGGTTGTTCTTTGGTGCGACAGTGCCGCAGTTGATTATTGCACTTCTGCTTGCATTCATCATCAATAGTAACTTTATTCGTGGCAAAGATTTCTTCCGGGCTGCCTTCTTCGCACCCAATGTTGCTTCTGCTGTGGCAGTCGGCCTCATTTTCGGTTCACTCTTCGGCGAGCGCTATGGAATGCTGAACTATGCCCTCAGCTTTTTTGGTATCAAGGGCGTTGATTGGCTTGGCAGTGCTGCATGGCTGAAGCCCTCGATTGCGATGGTAACAGTCTGGCAGTGGACGGGTTATTCGATGATCATCTTCCTGGCTGGCCTCCAGTCGATCAATCTCGAACTGTATGAGGCTGCTAAAGTCGATGGTGCAGAGACGCGTGATATTTTTTGGAGCATCACGATGCCGCTGCTACGGCCCGTGATTGTATTTCAGGTCATCCTTTCGATCATTGGTGCGATGCAGAACTTTGATATCCCGGTTATTCTGGCTGGTGGTACCCAATCGTCTGCACCTGGCGGTACGGATCGGGCTGGCTTGACGACGGTGATGTTGATCTACTGGACAGCATTCAAGTATACGAATTTTGGCTATGCGGCAGCAATGGCGTTTGTGCTGTTCATTCTGATCATCGCCTTCAGCTTCCTGTACAATCGGTCGCAGGGCCGCAATCCAACGGAGTAATGCAATGGCAACAACCACACAGGGCGGCTTGTCCGTCAAGGCTAAATCTCGATCCAATAATCGAGATCGGTTGGCAGGACCAGTTGGTATGTTTGTTCTGTATGCAGTTCTGATCGGTACTGCGCTGATTACCTCGTTTCCGTTCTACTATACATTGGTAACATCCACCCATCGAACAGCAGCAATTCTGACGCTCCCGCCACCGCTGTGGTTCGGGAATGATCTGCTCACCAACTATAATGATCTGTTGCATGCGCTGCCATTCTGGAATTCGCTGTTCAATAGCTTCGCGATTTCGAGCATTTCAACAGTTCTTACGCTGTTCTTCTGTTCCTTGGCTGGTTATGGCTTTGCCAAGTTCCGCTTCCCAGGGCGTGATGGGATGTTTGCTTTCCTCTTGGCAACACTCATGGTGCCTGGCGTAATTGGCCTGATCCCATCGTTCATTGTGATGCGAAACCTAGGCTGGATCGACACCTGGAATCCATTGATCATCCCTGGGATTGCCAATGCCTTCGGAATCTTCTGGATGCGCCAGTATATCGATGCTGCGGTGCCTGCCGACATGATGGATGCAGCACGGATCGATGGTGCCCACGAATTCCGGATCTACTGGAATATTATTGTTCCTGTGATCATTCCGGCTCTGGCAGCCCTTGCGATTCTGACATTTATGGGTAAGTGGAATGACTTCCAGTTCCCGCTGCTGATTTTGAAGGAAGAAACGAAGTATACCCTGCCTGTCGCACTCAGCACCCTACGTAGTTTGCGTGGAACTGAAATTGGTGTGCAGATTCTGGGTGCAGCAGGGGCAATTATTCCGATCCTGACGCTCTTCATCCTGGCTTCGCGGCAGTTTATGGCCGGCCTGACAGCAGGGGCAGTGAAGTAGAAATCAGGAGTCCGGAGTCAGACGAACCGCCATGGTAGAGACGCCCCGATGGGGCGTCTAGGTGCGACAAATCATCGCATCCATCGCGTAGGGGGGCGCACCAATGTGTGCGCCTACATTGTGTAAGATCGTGCAATCACCGTGGGCAGACACATCGGTCTGCCCCTACACAACGACCGGCATGGAATCCTCCTATGATTGCTTCTACTCGAACCATTCCTGTGCTGCTTGTTCTTGCACTTGTTTCTGCTTGTGCTACCTCATCTACTCAACCACCTATTCCAGTAACTGGTTCTTTTGTACCTGCCACCAGCACGGCTCGCCCGCTTGCGGTAGCGGTGCCATGCGAAAATCGCTTTATGCCGTACGCGCTGCCCTTCACAACCGAGATAGCTGGCCCACCATATGAAGTGCTGGATGGCAATGGCTCGGGCATGGCGCTTGGCGATCTCGATGGCGATGGCCGTACTGATATTGTGCTTGGCAATCTCGATGGGCCAAATGCAATCTTCTGGAATCTTGGCAATTGGCACTTCCGCCGCCAAACGTTTGGTGAGGGTGGTTTGCGCTCGGTGACAATCGTTGATGTTGATGGCGATAGCCTGCTTGATATTGTTGGCGCACATCGCTATGCGAAGCCGATCCTCTGGCACAACACCGGCAATGCAGATCGACAGCAGCGCTTTGTTCAAACTAGCCTGCCAGATGTAAATAACCCGGCCTATGCACTCGATTGGGCCGATTTCGATGGTGATGGCAACCTTGATCTCGTTGCTGGTTCCTATGATACCGAACTGCTCAAACACGAGGGCATGATCTTCACACAACGCGGCAATGGTGTTGGTGTGTTTGTGTATATGCGCCGGGGGAATACGTATATCTCACAACGCTTGGCCGAACAAGCGGATGCCTTGGCGATTGCCCTGCCAGATGTGAATGGCGATGGTCGCCCGGATATTATGATTGGCAACGATTTTAATCGGCCAGACTATGTGTTTGTGCAAAAGGGCGATGGCTGGGAAAAATCTATGCCCTTCAGCCGGATTACCGAAAATACCATGAGCCTTGCGCTTGGTGATATTGATAATAGCGGATCATCAGCTATTTTTGCCGCTGACATGAAACCGTATCATAAGGATACGCTGACCATGGCGGAATGGCTGCCGATGATGAAACGCCTAACCAAGCCATTGAGTGCTGATGATCCCCAGAATGCCGAGAATGCCCTGCAGATCCAGGGTGCGGATGGGCGCTGGCACGATGTTGCCTATGAACGCATGATCGACTCAAGCGGCTGGAGTTGGTCGAGCAAATTCGGCGATCTGGATAACGATGGATTCCTGGATTTGTATGTCGTTAATGGTATGTTGGCGCGTGGCCTGTTCGATCATCTGCCAAATCAGGAACTGGTTGAACAGAATCTGGCTTTTCATAATGATACCCACGGTGGGTTTCAACCAGCGCCACAATGGGGCCTTGGCCTGACGGCCAGTGGACGCAGTATGAGCATGGTCGATCTGAATGAAGATGGTAGGCTCGATATTGTGATCAACAATGTTGGCTCGCCAGCTATGGTTCTGGAAAATCGGCTGTGCGGTGGGCAGGCCATTGAGGTTGATCTCAACTGGAATGGAACCAACAATCGTTCTGCCATTGGCGCGCACCTGGCGCTACAGACGAGCGTTGGGATGCTCACACGCGATGTGACTGCTTCGAGTGGCTACCTTTCTGGCGATAGTACGCGGGTTCATTTTGGTGTTCCAGATAGCGCAACAATCGGGCAACTCAGCGTGCGTTGGCCAGATGGAAGCATTTCGATGGTCGATCCGCCACAAATTCAAACGCTCGTGACGGTGACACGGTAACCCTAACCATGATACGGTGACATGGCGAACCCTGACACGGTGACAGATGCTTGATCGAAGCGGTACTCCATTTATTAAGCGTATTCACCTTATCACTTTGTCATCTTGTCACGACAGTCAAGGCAATAAGGATAACATTATGGCGATCACACTTCCATTTCGACGGATGCCGCGGATTGCATTGCTTGAGTTGCTCAACCCGCGTGAGCATACTCCATTCATTTTTGCGACATTCCTGGCCGGTATGTTGGCTGCGACTGTGGCGGTGCAGGTAAAAGCGCTGCCACTATGGGGCGCGGCGCTGAGCGTCATGGCCTTGATGATTGTGCCTGCACTCCCAAAATGGCTCTCGGATCGGCGGCGCTATGGTACGCCTGCGATGGTGCTGTGTATTCTGGTGGCGGCCCAGGGCTTCCATACCGTTGAGCATATCGCTCAATGGATTCAGTATCATATTTTACGCTGGCCGTTCTGGCAATCGAGCGGACTGGTATCGCCCGCCAATGTCGAATGGGTGCATTTTATCTGGAACTGGCTTGTCCTACTGACCATGATCTATCTGGTGAGTGCCGGAATGCGCGGCCCATGGGCCTGGGTGATGCTCGCCTGGACGATAGCGCATACCTTTGAGCATTCGTATTTGATGTGGCGCTACATGCAGACGCTCAGCGATCTCCAGGCGCTTGGTGCCACTGGTGTTGCAGCACAGGGCCTGCCTGGCATCCTTGGCCGTGATGGCTGGTTAGCAACCAGTGAGGCAACCCAGAACACGTTTCTGTGTCGATTGCCTGGTATAGCAACTGCTGTGCGTTTGGATGTGCATTTCTGGTGGAATATTGGCGAAATCACGCTGCTGATTCCAGCTGCCAACGCCTATATGTCGCGCCTGACTGACCCTCACCCCCTGACCCCCTCTCCCACGCCGGGGAGAGGGGGAATTACCTCCTGAGAAATCTATAAGTTCCTCCCCTCACGCAAACCGTAGAGACGCCTGTATGTCTCTGCGGTTTGTTTGTCTTGTTCGTCTGGCGTATAATCCACAGTGTGGTTTCTTACCTCGCATGAAAGGGAGCCTCTTTATGGCAAAGATTACCTTTATTGGCGCTGGTAGTACGGTGTTTGCCAAAAATCTGATGGGCGATATCCTTGGCTTCCCAGAGCTGGCGAACTCAACGATTACATTGTTTGATATTGATCAGGAGCGCCTACGAACATCCGAAATCGTTGCGCGCAAAGTATCGGCTACACTTGGTGTAACGCCAACAATCGAGGCGACAACTGATCGACGTAAAGCCCTTGATGGTGCCGATTATGCCATTTCAATGATCCAGGTTGGCGGCTATAAGCCCAGCACTGTTGTCGATTTTGAAATCCCCAAGAAATATGGCCTGCGCCAGACAATCGCGGATACGCTCGGCGTGGGTGGGATTATGCGTGGGCTACGAACGATTCCAGTGCTGTTGAGCATGTGCCGCGATATGGAAGATGTCTGCCCTGATGTCACATTTTTGCAGTATGTCAACCCGATGGCGATGAACTGCTGGGCAATTAGCCGGGCCACCAAGATCAAGACGGTTGGCCTGTGCCATAGCGTCCAGGGCACTTCTGAGCAATTGGCCCATGATATTGGTGTACCAATCGATGAGATCAATTATATCTGTGCTGGTATTAATCATATGGCCTTCTATCTGCGCTTTGAGCGTAATGGCGTTGATCTGTATCCGCTCATTCGCCAGGTGCTGGAAGATGGCCGTGTGCCGGATTGGAACCGCGTGCGCTATGAAGTATTCAAGCGGGTTGGCCATTTCGTCACCGAATCAAGCGAGCATTTTAGTGAATATGTGCCATGGTTCATCAAGCGCGACCGCTCTGATCTGATCGAGGAGTTCAACATCCCACTCGATGAATATATTACGCGCTGCGAAAACCAGATTGCTGGTTGGCATCGGATGCGTGCTGATCTGGAGAGCGACAAACCAATTGAGGTGCGCCGCAGCCATGAATATGGCTCATTGATCATTCATAGCATGGAAACCAGCCAGCCACGGGTGATCTATGGCAATGTTCCGAACCATGGCCTGATCGAGAATCTGCCACAGGGTTGCTGTGTTGAAGTACCGGTGCTTGTTGATAAAAGTGGCCTGCAACCGACCAAGATCGGCACGCTACCGCCACAGTTGGCAGCAATGATGCAGACCAATGTGAATGTCCAATCGCTGGTGGTTGAAGCGGCGCTAACTGGCAAACGCGAGCATATCTATCATGCGGCAATGCTTGATCCACACACCGCAGCAGAGTTGAGCTTGGATCAGATTTGGGCCTTGGTTGATGATCTGATCGCCGCCCATGGCGATTGGTTGCCAGCCTATCGGTAAGCTGGTTGGGGCGTGTGCAATAGGCCGATACGGGATGCGTGCGAAATAGGAGTCTGTAGGGGCGGTTCGTGAACCGCCCCATAGGCATTAAGGTAAGAGATGTTCGGCAACCGCCAGCAACAATTGATACGTATTGGGTTTGGCCTTGCGCGTATTCATGCGGCAGCCCGTGGCCAGGACGCGGGCAATCGTGGTCAAGGTCTCACACACG
>JBBQSD010000153.1:0-13763 GCA_038214135.1 Chloroflexales bacterium
GTGGCTGGCTGGCGAGCATCTAAGGATGTTGAGACGTTTGGTGATCGTGTGCAGCAGATCGTCGGTGTTGTTGTGTTCATGCCACAGATTCGGACTCACAGCAGCCATGGTGTGCCCTTCGTCACTGTTCGGCGTCTCACGAATATGTGTTGTTCCCATACCCAGCTGAATCTTGTTCAGGACTATCTATCAAACGTGGCTATGGCATATTTTTGCGCCTGTTTTCCCCATCAGCGAGAATAGAGCATTTGTGTGGCATCACTCGCTGGGCAAAGCTGGCGCTGCGCTGCGCCCGCTGGTGTTGCTCCTGAAGCTGATAGCTGAACACTGAACGCTGAGTAGCACTCGACAAGCATTGCGTCTTCTGCTATTGTACCGATCTGATTCACCCTGTTTCAGATTGGTATGCTAATGGATGCTGCGCGCGCTCATTCTCGTTCGGATCTCCCTCCGGCTGTGGCCGCCATTATTCCGCAGATCATTCAATGGGCACATGCACGCTCGATTCAAGCATACCCACTCCCGAATGTGATTAGCCTGAATAATACCAACTATCAGGTGATCGTTGATGACCAACAATATGTGATGCGCGTGGCCTCCGAAACCCCACACTGGTTGGGCGTTCGTCGTGCGGAGGAACGTGCTGCTGCCCTGGCCGCCGCACAGGCTGGCGTGTGCCCGCCAATTCTGTACGCCGATGAATTCGGCAATCTGGTAACATCTTTTATTCAGGGCCGCCAATGGGAAGCATACGAATTTCACGAACCCGCCAATCGATTGCGCCTGGTTCAGGCACTACGGCGGCTGCATGCCGTTCGCGATGCGCCGGCCAATGGCTCGGTATTCCGCCGGATCGAACACTTAATACGCAGTGCAACAACGCTAGGCGTTGCATTACCAGATGGCCTGGATCGGCATCTCACTGCGCTGGCCCGTATTGAGGCACAGCGCGCAGGCGATACGCGCTTTCGGCCTGGATTATGCCATAATGATTGCTGGGCGAATAACTTTATCGATGATGGCACACAGATATGGATGGTCGATTGGGAATTTGGCGGCGATGGCGATGGGCTGTTTGATCTGGCAACCCTTACGCTGAGTGGCCGTTCGACAGAACAGCAGCAGCTTGCGTTTCTGAACGACTATGGCTATACCGAACCCGACGATCTTGGGCAACTGCACAGCATGATCTATGTTGTGTGGTGTTTTGAAGCACTGTGGGCGCTCGGCCAACACGGCCTGCGTGGCAGCAACGATTACGATTATCAATCGCATGCACAGCGTATGTTCCAACGAATGCAGGATCAGATAGATACCATATGATCCAATCAACCGAGCTGTCAACCGAACCACAATTACGCATGATCTGGCCAGAACAGCGGCTTGCCACACCACCAATACTGCCGCTGCCCGCTGGGTATGTGCTGCGAACCTCCCAGCCTGGTGATGAAGAACCGTTCTTTGCGCTGATGGCCTTGGCCGGCTGGCCGGGCTGGAATGCCGAAAAGCTGCACCCATGGCTCATTCGCATGCTGCCAGATGGTGGGTTCGTGATCATCCACGCCGCCAGTAACACCCTGGTTGCCAGCGCAATGGCGCTGCGTGATTGTGCAGAATTTGGGATCGAGGGCGGCGAACTGGGTTGGTTGGCCGTCGATCCAGCCCATACAGGCCAGGGCTTGGGTGCAATCGTGAGCGCTGCGGTCACACGGCGATTCCTTGAGCATGGCTATCGTCACATCCACTTGTATACCGAATCACGGCGGCTTGCAGCACTGAAAACCTATCTGAAGCTCGGGTATGTTGCCTATCTCGATCCGCCAGCAATGCCAGCAGTACAGGAACGCTGGCATACAATCCACCAGCAGCTAGCGCGGCCATTTGCTGCACCAGTACTACCTACCGGAACCCCACCCGCCGAATTTGATCTCGATACAGCATTCGTTGCGCGTCTATTGGCCGATCAGCACCCGGATCTAGCCGATCTACCGCTACAGATTGTTGATGCCGGTTGGGATAATGCCATGTTCCGGCTTGGCGATCACCTTTCTGTGCGCCTGCCACGCCGCGCCGCCGCCGCAGACCTGATCACCCACGAGCAAACCTGGCTGCCACGCCTGGCCGATCATCTGACGCTGCCAATTCCGGCTCCATACCGAATCGGCACACCAGCCGATGGCTACCCCTGGAACTGGAGTATTCTGCCATGGCTCACTGGCGTAGCCGCCGATCAGAGTGAACCGTATGCCACGCAGGCCAGGCCATTCGCGGCTTTCTTGCGCTCGCTGCATCGCCCTGCACCTGCCGATGCGCCAGCCAACCCGGTTCGTGGTGTGCCACTCGAACAGCGTGCGGCGGTTGTGGAAGCACGCATGCAGCGGCTTGCAACAAGCACCAGCCTGATCACACCAACAATCCAGCGCATCTGGCAGGAGGCACTTGCTGCACCAATCGATATTCCGCCAACATGGCTGCATGGCGATCTGCATCCACGCAACGTGCTGGTTGAGGCAGGAATCATCACTGGCATCATCGATTGGGGCGACATCACATCCGGCGATTGCGCCACCGATCTGGCCGCGATCTGGATGCTGTTTGCCGATGCCAATGCCCACCAGCAGGCCCTGTCCGCCTATACCATTTCGTACGCAACCATGCAACGAGCCAAAGGCTGGGCTATATTGTTTGGTGTCGTATTGCTCGAAACCGGGCTGGCCGATAATCCAAGGAATGCGCTCATTGGTGAACGAACATTATGTCGCGTTGCCGCATCTAATGAATTTTGATAATCAAACCCCGTAACATATGATTGCAGGTGTGGAATGCGCAAGCATGGCTTGCGCTGCGGCAGCATGGCTGCCGCAATCCAAAAATCATTACTGAGTTTGGCAGTTCACGAACCGCCCCCTAGACAGTAGCAGGCCCAACAAAGGAGTATGTTATGGACGAAACAGTTATGCCATTAATCCGCCGTATTGCTGCTGGTGCGGATTACGCTGGTGAGCAGCGCAGCCTGGGTATCAGCACAATTGCCTTCAAGGTGGTGCCGCAGGATAGCAGCGGCCTGTTGGTTCTTGAGAATACCTTTCATGCGATGGGTGGCCCAGCCCGCCATCTGCACCACGAACAGGATGAGTGGTTCTATGTGTTGGAGGGCGAATTTCTGATGGAAGTAGGCCACGAGCGAATGCAGTTATACCCAGGCGATTCGCTCATGGCACCGCGCAGGGTTCCGCACGTCTGGGCCTCGGTTGGCGCTGGACGCGGGCGCATTCTGGTGACATTCGCACCGGCAGGCAGCATGGTGGCGTTCTTTCGCGAAGTAACCAAGGCGAACGCGATGCCGCCCCAAGATCCGGTATTATGGCGAGCACACGGAATGGAACTGCTTGGCCCGCCATTATCGGTCGCCTAATGTGAACATAGCCGATACACCGATAGCCGATAGCCGAAAATGCAAAGCACAGCTTCTATAGCATAGGAGAAGTTCCATGGTAGTTGTTCGCTACCTTGTGAGCGATGTTGAACGCTCGATTTTGTTCTATACCAGCTACCTTGGCTTTACGCTGGCTGAACAGATGGGGCCAGCCAAGCTCATCGTAGCATTCAGCTCTCAGCTTTCAGTTCTCCAATAATCGATGCATGGATGACCAACAAACGTTGGAATAACGGCAACGATTTCCCTCTGCACCAAAAGCTGATGGCTGACGGCTCGTTTGACTGAAAGCTGATGGCTTACCAATACACAACACATCCACGCTGTTCGAGTTCTGGAATCCATTGTGGAAGGGTTAAGCGCTTATTCCAGCGCAGATCTAATTTTTCTAGCTGCATTAAATGGCGTATACTCGCTGGTAGTGTCTGTAAGACATTTCCACGCAGATCAAGAGTGCGTAACTGCTGGAGCTGCCCGATCTGATCTGGTAGGCTGATCAATTGATTATTACGCAGATCCAATTCACGGAGATTGCGTAAGTAAACAATTGATTCAGGTAACGTTGCCAATTGATTTCCCTGAAGCGCAAGTTTTCTGAGCTGCACAAGATTGCCAATTGTCTGCGGAAGCACACGGAGCTGGTTATGCATCACATGCAATTCTTTAAGATTGACCAACTGGCCGATCTGATTGGGGAGCATCGTCAGGATATTATGATACAACCGCAGCTCGATTAAGGCCGAGAGATCGCCAATCCAGGCAGGTAGTGACGTTAGGCGATTATCGGTGATATTCAGATACAGAAGGTTGCGTAAATCGCCAATTGATGCCGGTACTGATGCTAATTGATTGTTACTGAGGTACAGAAAACGCAACTGCTGTAACGCACCAAGCGATTTCGGCAGTTCTTTGAATGCATTATGGCCAAGATCAAGCATAGATAACTGACCCAAATTGCCAATCTCTTCCGAAAGCGAAGTAAGGCGGTTATCTGCTAGATTCAGCACACGCAAATTGGCAAGTTGCCACAACCCATCCGCAATGGTTGTTAGCTGATTATGATACAAACTCAGCGAGCGCAGGTTCGCAAGATCGCCAATCCATTCGGGGAGAACCGCCAACGCATTGCGATCAAGATCGAGTTCTTCCAATTGCACGTATGTCCGCACGGTTTCCGGGATTGCGTGCAATCCGTGCGCCACGAGATCCAACACCCGAAGTGTATTCATTGTGCCCTCATTGACAAACCATCCCGTGCTCAGTATAGTTGAACAACGCCTTCCTGGATCGATGCAATGAAAACGATGCTGACCACAAAACTGATTGTGCTTGATGGCCTGCCAGGCTCAGGGAAATCGACCACTGCTGAGTGGCTGACGCTACAACTCCAGCGAAATGGAGTGAATGCTGTGTTGTTGCTGGAATCGGATGTATCACACCCATTATGGTGGTACAATTATTGGAATGGCACCGAGTATCTGCCGCCTAATTTTACCACAATCCCCATCGAAACACATATCGAAACAAGCCTCCAGCGATGGCAAGCATTTGTTCACACAGTCATTGCCTCAGATCAACTCTATGTTGCGGAATCCGTCTTTTTTCAGAATGCAATCGCCATGTTTGTGATCGGCGGTGCAGAACCAGGCGTACTTATGGATTACGCCAATGAAGTTCAGATGATCGCACGCGATCTGCATCCCGCCCTGATTTACTTTTACCATAATGATGTCGCTCTTGCGCTACGGAGAATCTGTGCTATACGAGGTCGAGAGTTCGAAGATGAATTACTGTATCATATGGAGAGCTTTCCGTTCCTCAAACAACGAAATCTGCAGGGTTTGGATGGAGTAACCATCCTCTGGCAAGCAATTCGTGTCATAACCGATGCGCTTTTTGATCAGTACACCATTGATAAACTGGCACTTGAACATTCAGATAATAATTGGCTCGTTTATCGGAAGCAGATCCAGGATTTCCTGGGAATACCAATGAACCCAAAAGATATTGTTCGTACTGGCTATGATACAATCTCGCATGCGTATCGCGGCGATACGCTCGATCAGCATGATCCGAGCCTGGCCAAGTATTCCCAATGGGTCGCGGAACTAACCGGCATGCTGCCAGCCGATGGCGCTGTTCTCGATCTCGGCTGCGGGAATGGTATTCCGGTCGCACAGTTATTGGCTGATGCCGGTTATATGGTGACTGGTATCGATATTTCCGCAGTGCAGATTGCCCGCGCACAGATATTGGTGCCCAATGCGCGTTTTGTGTGCGCCGACATGACCAAGCTAGCGTTTCCGCCACAGACCTTTGCTGCAATTATTTCGTTGTACGCAATTATTCATGTGCCGCTTGCTGAACAACCAGCCCTGTTCGCCAACATGTATCGCTGGTTACAACCAGGTGGCTACCTGATGGTCATCGTTGGTGCTCATGCATGGACGGGTACGGAAGCAGATTGGCTTGATGTCGCTGGTGGAACAATGTACTGGAGCCACGCAGATACGGCAACCTACCAACAGTGGTGCGAAGATCAAGGCTTCACGCTGTGCTGGGTGCGCTTCATTCCGGAAGGGAACGGTGGGCACACACTGATCTTGGCACAGAAGCCTGGATCGCCAATCAAAATTTGAGCGGTGGTCGAATGCGCGTGAGCACCGTTCCATCCTGTTTGTGCATCACATGCAACCACGCCCCGCAGCAGCACAACAATAACGCACCAGTTAGGTGATGGGATACATCAACAGCAGTTGCACAGCATGGACACGTACTCATCATCGTTCTCCCGTGGCTCAGGCCAGATAGCATTTCTTATGTCTTGCTGATCTTGCATAAACAATGCCAATCCACGGGGATTCATGCTGTCAATCTATTCATAGTGTGAGCGACAATGAATATCGTCAATGTTGGCTATGATTCAACCAATTATTATGTCCTTGAAGTGCAACATATGCGCCTGCTGATCGATGTTGGCTGGCCAGGAACGCTGCCAAAACTCCAGGCCAACCTCAAGCGTAAGGGCATTGCATTGGCGGATATTCAGTATCTGCTGGTGACGCATTACCATCCCGATCACGCCGGGCTTGCCCAGGAAATTAAGGCAACCGGTGTGCGGCTGCTTGTGCTGGAACCGCAAATCAGTGCGATTCCAATTCTTAAAACATTTATGAAGCCAACCATGCCCTATCGAGAGATTACACTGCACGATACTATCGTGCTCACGATTGCTGACAGCGCAACCTTTCTTGGTAAGCTTGGTATCGCTGGCACAATTATAAGCACACCAGGCCATTCGGATGATAGTATCAGCCTGATATTGCCGGATGGAACGGCATTCACCGGGGATTTACCACGGCCCAATAGTGTTGATGAAACCACATACGAGATCGTCACCAACAGTTGGAATACACTGCGGGCTGTGGGTGCAATGATGATCTACCCTGGCCATGGGCCGATTTACCCATTGATATAGGCACAGCTTGGAAACCGAACACTCAAGTGCCAATAGTAATAGTTCGCGGCCATCTGAACCTCATTCTTGTATAAGCATCTTTAGACCCTTCGCCTTCGCTCAGGGAGTCCCCCGACCTACACACCTAGACTCATTGCGTCTTATATTTGACTATGTTGATCAAATAATATAGCATTATCCGACAAGAGAACAAGGAGAAACAATGGCGACATCAGATTCAACGACCATATTTGCTGGCGAGGATGTGATCAACCGCTTAGCTGGAATCACAGCGGATTCCCGATTGGGCCAATTACGCGCCCAACGCCCAGAGATTGTGCGCTATGCCGAGGGCAGCTATCGGGCGCTGCTCGAACCTGCGGATCTTGCTGGCGTCAGCCGGATCGAACGTGAATTGATCCAGCTTTGTTTTCGGCGGTACATGGGGCCAGCGTTCGCCGCTCCTGCCGATTGAGCGGACAGAGACGAATTGAGCATACAGGAGTTGAAGGTATCGCGGGTTCGGGCAACGCTAGCTGCGATTGGGCAATGGTCGCTGCGCAGGTCGCGCATCAGTATCAGATCATTGTTCAATTGGGCAAACAGGCCCAATCCTGCAAAGGTCGCCGAGAAGGGTTGATGGTGCTGGCACGGCTCGTCCATTGAAATATATGTTGGGCGCATCTCAACACAGCATGAACACCATGCATTTTTGAACGGTTTAGTGCATTCCAACGACCCAAAAACGGAGAAACGTATGAATACGACCAATCGTCTTGAAGATATTCCAGAGCTTACTCAATATGGAAATGTTGTTCCTGAGGGTTATCGCTATTACAAGAAGATGGTGACGCCAGGGGAGGATCTGAGCCTTCCACAGGCATATTTCAAATGGTACGATATCTATCCCCCGACGAGCCCATCGCAGCAGCACAAATCGCCGAGAGCTGTGCGTTTGTGGCGTCGGAGGCAGAGCGCCTACAGTTTGCCAAGGAGCTTGGCTTTGTGCTGCTGCATCGCGCCGGTTCGGTGCTACTGCTGCTGATCACAACCTGGCGCAATACCAACGAGATCTGGGAATCAGTGTATGTCAAAGCAGTAGCAGCGCAGGAGCATGGCTACACGCTAATCGAGTTCCCGCAGAGCCATCGCGCTACCTTTTGTGTGTGGGAGCTAGCACCGATCTGGCATGAGCGGCAGGCATGGATGCGCCTGCTCTCATCCACGCGGGGCGAAGAAGCCAAGCTGGCCTACATCAATGATCGCTTCTCTGGGCTGGTCTAAGGAGAAAGAACAAGAGAACATTAGATACTGTGCTACTTGTTCGCTTGTTCCTTTGTCACTGCACAAGAGAGCAAGAGTTTGATACTGTATTGTTCTTTGTATGAGTCAGCTCGTCAGCTATCCTTGTGCGCAAGCAGGTAGGCACGATCGCTCTGATGCTCGATATCTGGGTAGGGCACGCGCCGAACAACTGCCTCGATCCTGAACTGGGCCTGCTCCAATGCAGCCGCGATAGCATCTGGCTGGAGAAAGCGGAAATCAAGATCGACCGGCTGCTCCCACATCTGATCCATATGCAGCACGGTATCGCCGATATGGAAGGCAACCAGAACCCACCCACCTGGTCGCAGCACCCGCCACCACTCCTGAAATGCGGGGATAAGCTCGGCTGGCGTGAGATGAATAATACTATAGAAGGCACAGATACCACCATATATGGCATCAGCGACTGCCAGTGAGCGCATATCCCCCTGAAGAAATGCAAGGCTGGGGTAGCGCTGGCATGCCTGTTCGATCATGCCACGCGATAGATCAATGCCTTCGACCATCGCACCTGCACTGGCAAGAAATGCCGCGACATGGCCAGGCCCGCATCCAAGATCCCCAATTGGGCCAAGCACTCCAACCTGTTCGGCAAAGGCGTGCAGCAACGCCCGATCAAGCGGTTTGCCAGCTAATTCATCCGCAATTCGGGCGGTATATTCGCTGGCGATCTGGTCATAGCTGATCGCCACAGAGGTTGGGCTTTTCATATCAAACTCCTCACCATTTGGAATTAGAACTACCAGCTCTAACTATAGCATAGCCTGTACACGCTAGCGTACAATTTTCTTTGGTTGTTTTGCGGGGCTCAAAGGGCACCCCGCCGCAAAACAACCAAAGAAAAAGATTCTGCGAGGGCCGAAGGCCCTCGCAGCCCTCTGCAAATGAGCTTTGCACATACCCTGACAATGAACTTGTATAAGTTGACCGAAAACACAACTATGCTACTATGATAGCGAATGTTCACCGAACTTGCGTAATCGTATACGTACAACCCATAATGTTGTGTGTTGGTGCTGTTTCGCTGAACATATAGGGAGGTTGTGTATGTGCCCACCGGAAACCCTCAAGTCGCTGAATGACCCGGTGCTCAGTCGTCGTTCGTTGCTGAAACTGGGCATTGCTGCAACAGCGGCCAGTATCAGGCATATCGCTCATAGCGAACCAAATCCTCCAAGCTCCGCCGCCCGCCAGCCTTGAGTGGTACCGGTGGGTGGGCCGGGTAGCCAAAGGTGATCGACCAACGGCAATCGAGTTCGGGCGGTACACCAAGGATCGTGCGTGCCACCTCACTATGATGCAGGGTGGTAACACACGAGCCAACCCCATATTCCACACCAGCCAATTGCATATTAGCCGCAGCCTGGCCGAGATCGAATTCATAGCCAGCAGGCGCAACCAGCACCACGGTAAACGCCGATGATGGCATATGATCAGCATAGATGCCAGCGCTGCTCAGGCGTTGCAACTGCTCACGTTCCGCCACCACAATAAAGGTCCAGGGCTGATCATTCTTGCTGCTCTGGGCGCGTCGGCCTGCATTCAGAATAGACCGCACCAACGCTTCTGGCACTGGCTGTTCGCTATAGGAACGCACCGCCCGTTTTGCTCGCACTGCCTCAGTGACACTCAGCCCGCCGGTGATTTGTTCACTATTGCTCATCCATTTGCTCCTTTCCTTCTTTCATGTATCGTGAAGCTCCACTGATTGGCTTCACAAAGCAATGATCGCATCAGAAATCAGGTAGAATCTACAATTGCGAGAGTGTACTCCACAAGCTCCAGTATGTCAATAAAGTATACTTTGTATAGCGAAAATATCAAGAACTATTCTTGACAAACCAGGTAATCTCTATTAGTATTTTCGGGTGTTGATTTTCAACAAGGAGAGTTGTATGTCTGTCACCTATGAGCGATTTGAGACGGGCCTGACCTATGCTGCATATCGTGCGCAGATGACCCGTAACCAGGATCGGTTTGATGCCACCGAAGCGACAGTACGCCTTCCAGCCAATGAAGTAGCCTATTTTGCCAATCTGGATCAGCCATTACATGTGCTTGTGTTGGCCGAGGATTGGTGTGGTGATGTGATTGCCAACCTGCCTGTATTGGGGCGGCTGGCTACCGAGAGTGGCAAGCTCAATCTGCGGGTGTTCCTGCGCGATCAGAATCTGGATCTGATTGACCAATATTTGAAGCAGGGACAGTTTCGTGCCATTCCGGTGTTTGTATTCTTCGATCACGCATTCCAGGAACTGGGCCACTGGATCGAGCGGCCGGCTCGTGTGACACAGTTGCTCCAGGATTTTCGCGCAAACCTGTTCAGCAGCGATCCCGTATTGCGCGAATTCGCCCCAGATATCTCGGTTGCGCAGTTGCCAGAAGAGGCGCGCTTGCGCCTGACACAGGCCAATGCAGCTTTCCGTGAGGAGAACCGCGCACTCTTCGATAGCGAAGTTGTGCGCGAGATCCACGCTCTTGTCGAAGCAGGGCTGGCCAAGACACCAACAGCAAGCGAGCAAACTCATGCCTAAACATCCTGTGAAAGTCAGCATCACCTACTGTGCTTCTTGTGGCTATGAACCACAGACGCTGGCCTTAACCGCAGCACTCATGCAGGCATTTGTGTACGATCTGGCCTCGATTGAGCTCATCCCCTGGGAAGATGGCTCATTCGATGTAGTTGTCGATGGTGAACTGATCCATTCGATGTACCGTGAGGGTGGCTTCCCCGAGAACGAGACGATTATTGATGCGGTGCGTGCGCGCTTGGCAGGGTAGGGGCTACGGAACCACGGAACTACGGATTCTACGGAACGAAGATTGTGCGATTTTGTCTTGGGCCAGCAGTTCAGTAGTTTTCGGGGCTGCGCCCCAAACCCCGCTTTGCGCTACGCGTCTTTACACTTCAAATAGGAATGCTATATACCCAATTGAAAGCCGAGTATAGCGCTCGGCGCGCACGGTTGCGCGGGCTGCTTGAACAGGCTGGCCTGCCACCGCTGCTCGTCGAGGGATCATACTTCGTCAGTTACGATATTAGCACCCTCGGCCATCAGAATGATCAGGAGTTCTGTCGCTGGCTGATTCGTGAGATCGGGGTGGCCGCCATCCCAACCTCGATCTTCTATAGCAACCAGGCCAATAGCCCACAGGTTGTTCGGTTCTGTTTTGCCAAACAGGATGCCACACTTGTTGCTGCTGGGGAACGGCTTAGCCGCGTGCGAAACCAGGCAATCTCACGCTGACTCGGCAGGTTGATGATGATTGATCAATAATTCGGGGATAGAGCATGGCTCATTTATCAGCAGGCTGAAGCCTGCGGATTCCGAGGGTATCTATCATTCCTCTCACGGCTTGAAAAACGGTGCGCTACGCTCTTGGGCAGCGCAGATGGCCTCGTCCTCGCTGGCCTGCCCATAGAATGCGCGGCTCAGTTCTTCACTGGTTAGATCCTCAATATCGGCCCAGCGCGCCATAATTGGCACGGTACGAATATCGGTAATGCCATCCAAAAACACCCGGCTTGTCTGGGGTTTTGCGTTCGGATCAAGAAATGCCGCCGATTCGGCAACACTGCGTAGCGATGGCACCGTCCGGCCACTCCTGGCGATGTCGGAATTTCGCGCAAACCAGCCAGCAATACAACGAAGCCTTCACCAATCTGCAACAGGGCGGTAAAAGCCAGTGCGGGAAGTGCCGTTGCACTATTGGCAAACCAGGCAATTGGCGGGACACCAAGCGCTCCAGGCAGCAAATTGAGCGGGCCATAGAATGGATTCAGGATCCATAGCCAACTGAGGGCATAGGCAACACTTGGTATAATCGTTGGCAGATAGATTGCGGCTCGATATACGCCAATGCCACGCCGCCAGCGATTCAACAGCAGCGCAACCAGAAGCGTGAGCAGCACTCGTAGGGGAATGGTTAGGCTCACAAACAGCAGCGAATTACGAATGGCGGTGAGGAACAATGGATCGCCCGCTAGCATACGAAAATTCCCCAGTCCATTCCAGGTGGGTGGTGAAAGGGCATCGTATGTGGCAAACGAAAGGCCAATAGTATAGATGATCGGCACAAGCACTAACAGCGTGGTACCGATCAGATACGGGGCTAACAGGAGGTACAGTGAACGATGGTATGCTGTCGCAAGCTGCGCTCGCCTGAGAGAATGCCAGATCATTGGATACTCACATATGTGGCTATCGTTGTTCATCATACCATCTCTTGTACCAGCAATGAGCGATGAGCGGAAATCTGGATCGTTTGCTTGCCCTCACCTCCAACCCCACCAGTGGGGAGGGTGCAAAGGGTTTACAATGGAGCATCCCCGCGCCCTGGCGTGGCAGAGGGCAAGCGGTGAGGTCAATTCGCGAAGGAGATTCTCATGACAGATCAGGGAACCACTGATTCGATTGCGCCATCTGCTGAGGTATCGGCGGTGCGCGTTACCGATGTTCGTTTCGAGCATCGCCACGATACGCTTGGAATCGGCAGCGCGCAACCCCGTATATCCTGGCTGATCGCCACCGAGCTTGATGGCTGGTGGCAATCGGGCTATGAGATCGAGGCGCACAGCAGCGATGGCGCGATCTATGGACAGACAGGCCAGATCCATGCGGATCAATCGGTGCTGGTTGCATGGCCATTTGCGCCGCTCACCTCGCGCCAATCGCTGCTTGTGCGGGTGCGGGTGTGGGGCAATAACCAACAGGTATCGGCGTGGTCGCAATCCTTCCCGCTTGAAGTCGCCTTGCTCGACGCCAGCGATTGGTCGGCCCGCTTTGTGACACCCACATGGGATGAGGATACCAGCATAATGCAGCCTGGCCCGCTGCTACGCCGCGAATTCAGCATCCGAACGGGCTTGGCCAAGGCACGGCTGTATATCACGGCTCTGGGTGTCTATGAAGCCCAGATTAATGGCCGCGTCGTTGGCGATCATGTGCTTGATCCAGGCTGGACGAGCTATGATCATCGGCTGCGCTACCAGATCTTCGATGTCACTCGTTTGCTCCACGATGGTCAGAATGTCCTTGGTGCCATGCTCGGCGATGGCTGGTATCGTGGGCGGCTTGGCTTTGGTGGCGGGCAGCGCAATAATTATGGTGATCGGCTGGCACTCTTGGCCCAGCTCGAACTGACCTATGCCGACGGTAGTAGCGAACGCTTGATCAGCGATGATTCGTGGAAGGCGGCCAGCGGGCCAATCCTGACCAACGATATCTATGATGGCGAGACCTATGATGCGCGCTTGGAACGCGATGGCTGGACTACAGCTGAGTACGACGACAGCCATTGGCAATCGGTACGGCTGCTTGATCGCGATCTGACGCGCCTGGTTGCGCCAAACGGACCACCCGTACGCCGAATCGAAGAAATTGCGCCAGTGGCGATCACAACATCGCCATCCGGTCGAACAATTATCGATTTCGGACAGAATCTGGTTGGCTGGCTGCGAATACGGGTACAGGGGCGCATCGGCCAGACGATCACACTGCGCCATGCGGAAGTGCTCGAACATGGCGAACTCGGGACCAGGCC
>JBBQSD010000154.1:0-13626 GCA_038214135.1 Chloroflexales bacterium
GATCAGCTCGACATGTTCTCGGGCAGCAAGTTCGCCGGCGTGATGCTGGCGACCGACCTGATGCGCCAGGTGAGCTACCTGAGCGACAACACCGTTGCCCAGACGCAGCTGAGCGCCCAGGCCTACCGCGACGCCAGCGACCACCTTGCGCCCTACAAGCGCCTGCTGGATGTCTACACCTCGCGCTGGTTTGGCAACAGTGATCCCCTCACCCCCAACCCCTCTCCCACGCGCGGAGAGGGGAGAAAACGCGCCCGCGCTAGTAAGACCGACTATGTGCGTTTGTTCTTGCAGGAGCCACAAACCGAGGCATGGCTTCAGAAGCCTAGCACACCACTGGATAATCGGCTGATCCCGGCTGACACGATCGCCGCGACCGCGCTACGTGCCGCTACCGACAAGCGTTTCTTCCACTGGGAACTGGAGTTCCCCGAGGTCTTCTTTGCGGCTAGCACGCCCGGTGGTCAGGATGTGCAGTTAAACAAAGGCGGCGGCTTCGATGCGGTAGTGGGGAATCCACCATATAGCTTATTACAGGGTACCGGGCTACAGAACAGCGCAAGGTATTTATTCCCCGAAATATTCAGCGGATCGAACGATATTGCGCACTTTTTCCTGGTCATTGGCTCACAGCTTCTGGCTTCTAATGGTTATTTCGGCGTAATTGTAACGAGGTATTGGATTGAAGCGTATTACACACAAGCGTTAAGGCAATTTCTTACATCGAATGTCCATCCAAGCCTTATTATCGATCCTGGAAATCTTCAAGTGTGGCCTGATGTCAACGTTTTAACTATTATTTGTATTCTAGCCAAAGCTGCTACCAAACATGCCAGTTTGTATATTGCAAACGAAAGCGATTTCGAAGATGCGTTTAGTTATTTCAAGTATATTTCCGGCAATGGAAAGATATCGGCATCTCAAATTGATATCAACTTTTTCAATGGCAATCCTTGGTATTTACGATCTATCAAAGCAAACTCTGTTTGGAGTAAAATACAATCGCGTTCATTAAAGCTAGATAGTCTAACCATGAACACGCAGGGCATCAAAACAGGAAATAATGAGGTTTTTACCGTTTCACCGGATATCATTGCCGAAATCAACTTAGAAAAGGAGTGGTTGGTGCCTCTAGCGGAAGCAAGAGATATTCAGAGATACGAGATCGCACAGGAAGACTTTGTGATCTATACTGATAGGGATTTTGGCTTCGATAGTGCTCCCCGAGTAATTTCATATCTTTCTCAATACAAAGACGACCTCTTAAATCGTGCGGAATGCAATAAGGGTTTATATCCTTGGTGGCAACTTCAACGTCCAAGGGACAGAAATATTATACTACAAGGCGAAAGAATATTAGTGCCGTTGTACGCGAGGGAGAATAGGTTTTGTTATGCTGCGAGTCCAATCGTCGGAATGACCGATGTATATATTATTACTCTCACCGACAAAAGAATTGATTTACGATTTCTCTCCGCAATTCTAAACTCATCACTGCTCAATACTTACCACGCTACTTTTTGCAAAGTTAAGCGCGCGGAGTATTTAGAATACTCTGGGAATGCAATTTCCGACCTGCCAGTAGCAAATATTACCTTCACCACACCGCTTGCCGAGCGCGCCCAGCGCACGCAGGCCGCCATTGCCAGCTACGACGCAGGCGACAGCGCGGCGCTGCTGGCGCAGGTGCAGGCGGCGCTCGACGCCGAGCAGACCGACGTGGTTCACGACCTGTTGGCGCACCTGGCGCAGCGCATGATCGACCTGAATAAGCAGAAGCAGGCGGAGGTGAGGCGCTTCCTGGGGTGGGTGGAGGCGCGGCTGAAGATCCGGCCCTCACCCCAGCCCTCTCCCAGCGGGAGAGGGAGCCGGAACTCCCCTCTCCCCGGCGTGGGAGAGGGGCCGGGGGTGAGGGGCATCGATAGCCTGCCGGGCAAAAGCATCCTGCAAAACTATCTGGGCGATTATCAGAAGGGCGAGCGCGAGTTGCCCTGGCGCGATTTCTTTTACCGCCTGCACCAGAACCGCACCCGCTTCGCCGCCTCGCTCAGCGAGATCGAGGGTGAGATCGAGCGTGAGTATGAGCATTCGCTGGCGGTGCTGCTGCCGATCAAGCGCGAACTGGCCCGCACCGACACACTGATCGATAAAATCGTCTATCGGCTGTATGGCCTGACTGCTGCGGAGATTGAACTGATCGAGCGCCCGCAGTATGAGCAGGCATTGACCAATGCAAAAGCAGCTGTGATGGCCGACAAAGCGATCAGCGATGACGAAGCCAGGATCGACAAGATCGCCGAGAATATTCTGCCGATCGTCGAGCGTTTCTTTGAGCGCGTCGCGCCAGAGTCCGACGAAGAGATCCTTGATCGGAATCTGCCAAATTGGCGCACGCTACCACCAGCAGCGCCAACCTTCCTGCTGACTGGCGACTATAATTTGCGTACACTGCCCGATCAGATGGATTTCTCAGCCAGCATCATTCCCTACACCAAGGCGGTTGAGGTGGCGCTCTATCAGCGGATCTTCATCCCGTTCCGGGCAGCTTCGGGCTATACGCACGCCGCTTGCAAGAATGATTTCCTGAAAAAGTTTATGCGTGGCGAAAAGGAGCTGACCCTGGGTAGCTTTGGGATCATTCTTAAAAGCAGCGAGCCAGCCCTACGCACGTTTATCGAACAACAGATCCACAACGCTGCCAATCGCATCTTCGGTTCCACTGGCGCCGTCGCGCTGCTGAACGATGGACCGATGATTCACATCCGTAATAAGGCCGCCCACGATGAAGTATTGACACGCAGCGAAGCACAAGCCATGCGTGAATGGGCGCTTGGTATTCTCGCATTGATGTAGCGGTATAATACCGAGATACGAGGAGGATCGTGATGACTGTTGAATTAGATACAGCACTCCAACTTGCCCTGCGCCTCATGCCTGCCGAAAGGTTGCGCCTTGTCGAGCTTGTGGTCGCCTCGGTAGGGAAGGATCTCTTGATGCAGGCGCAGACCGATGATATGAGCATCGTGCCAACAACACAGCGTCCACACGCTGGGAATGTGTCGATGCCATCGCCGATAACCGTGCAAGGTTACAATCGACCTCGTCAAATGACCATTGAGCCAGCAGTGGAGAACAGTACCAATGCGCATTGAAGGTCGTTGGCTTGTTGGGAGTGATGGGGTTGAGCGACCAGTTGTAGATGGGTATCTCTCTGGGTCGGATGGTGCCCAATTGCCAGTATCGCTCCTGATTGATACGGGAGCGGATCTGAGCATACTGGCTCCTGAGATTGCGCAGCGTTTTACGGGCGTTGATCAGCCTATTCCTACGGGTGGCTCTGCGATTGGTATTGGCGGGAGCTTGCCAATGTTTGAGTTAGCCGTTGATTTGCTCCTGCCAACCAAATCAGGGCAACGTGTACGCATTCATGGGCCGCTGCCAATTCTTTTGGAACCAGGATCGCTTGAGCTTTCGGTGATTGGGCGCGATGTGCTTGATCAGTTTACCTTTGTCTATTCGCGCGCACAAAAGAGTATCCTCCTCCTGACACTCCCAGACAACGTGACGCTGCATCCGTAGCGCAGTAGGTTCTACACGTAAGGCGAAACTTTTACCATGCAAATCCCCTATGTGATCGATAACATCGATCATCGGCTGGCCGATATTCTCAATGATCTGCTCGCTCGCCAATCCGGCCAGCAGCTCGATATCGCCACAGCCTATTTTAGCATTCGCGGTTTTCAGCAATTACGCACAACACTGCCGAGTGTCCAGCGCCTGCGCCTGCTCTTGGGAGATAAACCAATCGATGGTGAAGATATTGGCCTACGCCCAGATTCAGCGGCATTTCTGCGCCATGAACTGAATGCCGAGCCATTCAATGCCGCAACACTCCAGTTGGTCGAAGAACTGGTTCGCTTCCTGCGCCGTGATGATATCGAAGTCCGATTGTATATTGGGCACACTGCCGATGAAAAAGGCCGTCGCTCATTTCTGCATGCCAAATGCTATCTATTCTATGCCGGTAAGAGTGATCCGAACACGTTGTTCGATCACCTCAACCCGCTTGTTGGGATTGTTGGCAGTAGCAACTTCACTGGGCCAGGTTTGGTGAGCAATCGTGAACTGAACCTCGTCCACAAGACGCTGCTGGCGGAAAGCGAGATTGATGATCCCGAAGCTCGCGGCGCGGTTGGGCATCAGGCGAGTACACAGCTGAATGCCGCCATAACCTCTGAGAACCAGCGCTTGCTGAAGAGCGAGGTTGGCGCACGGGCCATTATGGATCTCTCGCGCTGGTATGATGATCAGTGGCAGCGGGCGATCAATTACAAAGAACAGCTGATTGAGCTGCTCGAAAACTCCAAGTTTGGCGGGCGCGAGTACAGCCCCTACGAAATCTATATGAAAGCGCTGTATGAGTATTTGAAAGATGATCTTGGTACTGATTTCGCCCAGCCAGCCACACGCTCGGCTGTTGAGTTAGCCGAATTCCAGGAAGATGCTGTACGCAAGGCCCGCCGGATCTTAGCCCAGTACGATGGTGTGATCATCGCAGATTCGGTTGGCCTGGGGAAAACGTGGATCGGCAAGAAACTGCTGGAGGATTATGCCTACCACCTACGTCAAAAAGCGCTGGTTATTTGCCCAGCCTCATTGAGGCCGATGTGGGAGCAGGAACTGCGTAGCGCCTCTATATCCGCGTATGTTATTACGCAGGAACGCCTTGGTACTGAGGATTTCGACATGCGTGCCGTCGCCGATGCGGATGTCATTTTGGTTGATGAAGCGCATAACTTTCGTAACAAGCGTGCTGCGCGCTATCTTCAGCTTGAGAATATCCTGGCCGCCCATGGTCGGCGCGGGCGCAGCGGTGGGCGTAAAAAGCTGATTTTGCTGACCGCTACACCAATCAATAATAATATCTTCGATCTCTATAATCAGATCAATCTGTTCACTGGCAACGACCGCACCTACTTTGCGTCGGCTGGAATCGGTGACCTTTATAATTACTTCCTTGCCGCCCGCCGCGAATCGATCGAAGTCGGGAGCATTCGCATCTTCAACCTCCTTGAAGAAGTCGTGATCCGTCGCACACGGCAATTCGTGCGACGTGCCTACCCAGACGCTGTGATTCGCGGTAAAAAGATCTCCTGGCCAAAGCGCCAATTGCAGACTATTGAATATGATCTTCAGGCTACCTATGAGGGTTTCTATAAGCAAATTGTCCGTCGGATTGAGACGCTGCACCTAGCACACTACACCCTCGAAAGCTACAAGCGTGCAGACCAAAAGACCGATGACTTCGAGCTTGGCCGACAGGCCGCGCTGGTTGGCATTTTCAAGAGTCGCTTTTTGAAGCGGCTGGAGTCGAGCATCGATTCGTTCCGCATATCTATTCGCCGGGCGTTGGAATTCGTAAAGACTTTCGCTGAGTACGTGCAAGATGGCATACTGCTCGACTCAGCATCGTTTCAGATTGCCATGCGCCTGCTCGAAAACGATGACGAGGATTCAGAGGATTCATCGCCAATTTCACGGGCGACTTCGATTGATGATAATGTGTTAGCAAAACAAATTATAGACGAGCTTCCGCGATTGGACGTGGAGAAATATGATCGGCGCGGCTTGTATCGGGCACTCCAAGATGATATCGATGCACTGACGAATATCTGGCACGACATTAAAGACATCAGCATACACCACGATGCCAAGCTCCAGCAGCTCAAGCAATTACTCGAAACCGATCTACGTGGGCAAAAGGCAATTGTCTTTACGTATTATAAAGATACTGCTCGCTATGTATACCAAGCACTGATGAGCGATGATAACGCCGATTGGCGCACACATATGGGTAACCCAACCATTCGGCGGATCGACAGTAGTGTGAAGACGACTGATCGTGCCCGTGTTATTGAACAATTCGCCCCGATTGCTAACGGCTACCCTGATATTGCTGGTACTGACCAAGAAGTCGATCTCCTCATCTCGACGGATGTTCTTTCGGAAGGCCAAAACCTACAAGATTGTGGCTACCTGATCAACTATGACTTGCACTGGAACCCGACGCGCATGGTTCAGCGTGCTGGCCGCATTGATCGCTTGGGATCGACATTCGAACAGCTCACAATCTACAACATGTTCCCCGAACGCGCCTTAGAAGAACTGCTCGGTTTAGTCCGTAGCTTAACCGCCAAAATTGATCTGATCAACCAGACGGGATTTCTTGATGCAAGCATCCTTGGCGAGGTCGTCACACCACGAGATTTCAATACGCTCAAGCGCATCGCGGAAGAAGATACGAGCGTCATCGAGGAGCAAGAATCGTTCCTCGAACTCGCCAGTAGCGAAGCATTGATGGCCGAGCTACAAAAAGTGCTCAGCACCGATGCCCAACGCTGGCTGACCAACCTTGATGATGGCATTCATTCGGGCCTTGAACGGTACCAGACCAGAGGGGTATTTTTCTATTTCACTGCACCCCGCGAACGTGGGCGCACCCACTTTTGGCGCTACTATGATCTAGAGACGCGGAAAATCATCGACAATCGCTACCAAATTATGCAGATTATTGCTTGTAGCCCCGATACGCCACGGTTCCCGCCACCCTATCACGAAGTCAACATCTTTGAGATTCAAGACAAAGTCATCGCTAGTATTATGGGCGACGTTGAGCAGCAAGAAGTCGCCGCGATCGTGAATAAACCCGTGACAGAGGAACAGACGCTTGCATCGCAGATCCTGCAAAGTCAGCTTAATAGCCCTGATTTCAATCGCGGTGAGCTACGCGACCTGCGTAAATTCCTCAAGCAACCGTTAGTCGGTGCTTCAGTTCAGCAGCTACGGAAAGCTTTGCAGAGCTATAGTAGTTCGAGTGAGGTTAAGCCACTGATCGAAACGATTCGCGAAATCTATCGCAATCAGGGAGCTGCCTCTCCTACTGCTGCTGTTGAGAAAAAGGCGAGCAACGGACTAATACGCGAAAATCTGCGCTTGATTTGCTATGAGTATGTGTACGCCTGACCCACTATGCACCACCCCAATCAACGATAGTATCTGTCCACACGCATTCCTCCAGTACCAGCGCATCAGATATTGGGTTGTGAGCCCCATCACCCGGTCACTCCGTCACCTGAAAGCGTGCGATAGATCATCGCCCACTCCGGCAGTGTCACCGTTTCCGCACGGCGCTGTGGGTCGACGCCTGCGCTGTGTAATGCTGCCAGAACCTGATCGCGGGTGACACGCTGGCCCATTGCGGCTAAGCCGCTTGGTAGCGCATTCGAGAGCGTTTTGCGGGCGTGCAGGAAGCCTGCTTTGATCACCCGCATCAGTTGCTCAATATTATCGACATCGACGGCTGGCTGTGGGCGGATTCGCAATCGCAATATTGCTGAATCCACAACTGGGGCTGGGTAAAAACTCTCGCGCCCAACCTTGGCAACAATCGCTGGCTCGGCATACATCTGAATAGCATGTGCCAACATGCTCAGATCGCCGACTTGTGCGGTAATGCGCTCGGCAACCTCCCATTGCACCAGCACCACAATCAGATCTGGCTTATGATCTGCTTCCAGAAAGTGGCGCAATGCCGGTGAGGTGATCGCATAGGGTAGGTTGGCAACCACCTTGTAGTGTTCGGTTGCAGTATTCTGAAGCAACTCAGCTGGTGGTACGCGCAGAATATCGTTCTGAATAATCTTTAGGTTTGGGGTTGTTGCAAATGCTCCCTGGAGATGTTCGACAAGGCGCTTATCGAGTTCAACGGCAATCACATCCCTGGCCTGTTGAACAAGCTCCCATGTCAAGACACCAAAACCCGGCCCGACTTCAATAACCGTCTGATCTGGTTGCAGTTCGGCGGCGGCGACGATTTGTGCAAGAACGGCCCCATCGAACAAGAAATTCTGGCCCATTTCACGGCTTGGGCGCAGCTCAAACGCACGCAGGGTCGATTTCAAGGTTCCTAGTGTCAGGTAGGGATTCTTCATTCGTGAACCGGCACAATCACGCGTACATTCGTTCCATTGCCTGGTGTAGAGCTGATTTCTGCAGACCCATTCACCAGCTTTGCGCGTTCCTCAATATTCAGCAGCCCAAATGAGCCGCGCTTATCATAGGTCTCTTTTACTTTTTGGAGATCGAAGCCACGTCCATCATCCTTGATCACGGTTTCGACTGTTGCACCAACATGTTTGACACGCACCCAGATATGTTCGGCACGGGCGTGTTTGAGCGCATTATTGACTGCTTCCTGGATAATATTAAACAACGTCCCCTCAGTTTTCGTATCCAATGTGATGTGCAGATCCTCGGCTTCGAGTATGATTTTGGTGGTATTGCTCTGGAAGCGCTCGAAGTATTGGTGTAGTGTCTCGCCAAGGCCCTGCGTTTCGAGTGCGAGTGGCCGCAGTTCAAATAACATTGTTCGGACTTCGTGGGTTGTCCGTTTGGCCAATGCGCCAAGTTTATCCAGTTCCGTAAGCACGCGGCTGGGGTCACGTTCGAGCAGGCGCTTGATGAATTCTGCATTCATTGTGATTGCGGCCAGTGCCTGGGCCGGTCCATCGTGCAGATCGCGGGCCAGTTGATGGCGTACTTCCTCTTCTTTGGAGAGCAGTTTGGTTCGTTCGCTGCGCAGGTCCTGGATGAGCTGCGCATTCTGGAGTGCGACAAGCGCATAATTCGCCAATGCGGATAACATTTCCACACGCTCTTCGGTGAATATATCGGCAGTCGCGCCTGCAACAATCATGGCCCCATAGCTGCGGTTGCCTGAACGAAACGGAACAGCACAGGCCGCCCTACAGGTCAACAGGCCAGTCAGTGGCCCAAAAACCGGATCGACGCGCAGATCCTCAATCACAAATGCTTCTGGTTCGCGCAGTGCCTGGCTGATCAGCCCAGTGCCAAGCGTTACTTCTTTTTGGTAATCCTTCTGCGCCTGGCCGTGTGCAGCCGCTACGCCAAGTGTATCGGTTCCGGTGGCAAGCAGTACCACGCCAGCAGAATATGGCACCAGCTTGCGGCCCTCGTTCAGGGTCGTGTCGAGAATCGCCTGTGGGTTTGTTGAAAGTGTAACCGCAACCTCATACAGCGCGCGCATGCGGTTACGATAGGCGTTGGCATCATCAAGCGCCAGCTGGCGCTTCTCCTCGGCGACTTCGACACTACGGCGGTTGGATGAACTCCAGCGCTCCGCTAGGCCACCAGCCAACCAGGGGATACAAACCATCACGGCACAGCGCAGAACCAGCGCCAAGAGTTCCAGCGTACTGGTCGGCACCCCATCGCTTATTCTTGCAGCATTCAACAGAAACCCGATGCCATAGCCAAGTGCGGCACCGATGCCCACCAGCCAGCTAGCATTACGCCGCAGCTGGGTTGCAGCGCCAACAAGGGGAATTATGTATAACGGGTAGAAGATATCGTGAATCGTCTGGTTAAAATAGGTCAGCAGTGAGAAGAAGACAAGATCAATCAATACCGCTACTCTGGCGAGTGCTGGTTGGTGAAGGATCAGCGCTACAATCACAGTTATAGCAAATATGCCATAGGCCCAGATCAGCAGCGAGATCGGCGAAAGGGCTAGTGAGAGTGGCCAGATCGGCTCACTGGTCAACAGCCTACTGGCGGCTAGGAGCAGCGCCAGAATAACCAGGCGAGCAACTGCATAGAAGCCATCCACACCAAGGATCGGCTGCTGCTCGGATGGTTGTGATGTTGCTCTTGTTGTATCCACGTCCTGCGTAATATGCCGCTCCTATTGTTGATTGTTGGTACATTCCTAATTTCTATTCTACCTACTATACGTTACAGGAGCAGTGTATCGCAATACATAGTATGCAGGTTGCTCCCGCATCGCCTGCCCCTTCTCTCACATTGGGGAGAAGGATTTGCTGCATTGTGCTGAGCTATAGGCCCCTCTCCCGCAGTGGGAGAGGGGTTGGGGTGAGGGGATGGGCGGCACAACGCCACGTATTTGAACGGAATTGCTCTTAGATCATTGCCTTGAGTGCGGCAATCGAACTGCCAACACCGGCTGCGCTCTTCTTCACCTGTTCGAGTTCGGCCGCATCGAGTGGCAACTCAATCACCCTCTCGACACCGCCTGCGCCAAGGACACACGGTACCCCGAAGTAGATATCGCTCAGGCCATATTCACCTTCCAGGTAGCACGCACACGGAATAACCCGCTTCTTATCGCGCAGTACCGCCTCAACCATTTGTACAGTTGCGGCACTTGGCGCATAGTAGGCGCTGCCGGTTTTGAGCAAATTGACGATCTCGCCGCCGCCCTTGCGGGCACGATCAACAATCGCCTCAAGCCGCTCGGCGGAAATGAACTCTGTGACCGGAATGCCACTGATTGTGGTAAACCGTGGCAGTGGCACCATCTCATCGCCATGGCCGCCCATCAGCATGGCCTGCACATCCTCAACCGAGACGCCTGCTTCTTTGGCGATGAAGGTTCGGTAGCGCGCCGAATCGAGCACCCCAGCCTGGCCGACGATCCGGTTCTTTGGGAACCCACTGACCTGCTTGGCCAGATAGGCCATGGTGTCGAGCGGATTGTTGACCATGATGATCACGGCATTGGGTGAGAGCGCAGATGCCTTCGAGATACAATCGCGGGTGATGCCAGCGTTAATCTTGATCAGATCCTCGCGCGTCATGCCCGCTTTGCGTGGCGCTCCCGATGTCACAACGATCACATCCGAATTGGCTGTGTCGGCATAATCGTTGGTGCCCAACACATCGACATCGAACCCTTCAATTGGGCCGGCCTCCAACAGATCCAGACCCTTGCCCTGTGGAATGCCCTCAACGATATCGACCAACACGATGTCGGCCAATTCTTTTGCGGCGATCCAGTGTGCGGCAGTCGAACCAACAAATCCCGATCCAATGATCGATACTTTTGGACGTGCCATGGGTTGTTCCTCCCTTTATGATAGCATTCAGACTTCTGAATGTTTGGTATGACGACGAAGTTTCTGAAGGACGAGATCGAGATCATCTGGCAATGCGGCCATAAACTCAACTCGTTCGCCGCTGGTGGGCAGCACAAAGCCGAGCTGATGGGCATGCAGAAACTGGCGGGTTATTCCGAAATGCGAACGTGGCCGTTTCAGTCCATACAGTGGATCGCCAAGAATGGGGCGTTGTTTATAGGCGAAATGCACCCGAATCTGGTGCGTGCGCCCGGTTTCGAGCCGAACGGACAGCAGCGTATATTCGCCAAGCTCCTCAAGTACGCTGTAGTGAGTGCGTGCCGAGCGCCCATCGGCAGCAACCGCCATTTTTAGCCGATCAGATGGATGCCGCCCAATTGGTGCATCAATGATTCCATCGGTTTCGCGGAAACGCCCCTCGGCCACCGCCAGATAGATCTTGGTCATCGTTCGGGCTTGTTGTTGTTCCTGAAGATGGCGCAGGGCGATATCGTGGCGAGCGACGACAAGTAGCCCAGAGGTTTCGCGATCCAGGCGATGAACGATACCAGGGCGCAGATCGCCGCCAACGACAATATCGGGGTAGTGGGAGAGGAGTGCGTTAACAAGCGTTCCGGTTGGGTGGCCTGGTGCCGGGTGAACAACCATCCCAACTGGCTTGTCGATCACGATCACATCGGCATCTTCGTATACAACAGTCAGCGGAATATCTTCGGGGATGAGATCGGTTGGTTGTGGTTCTGGCAATATTAGGGTGACAACATCACCAACACGAACAGAAGCACTCGGTCGTGACTGAGTATCGTTCAGGAGGATATGCGAATCTTCGATCAGTTGGCGAGCATAGCTGCGTGAGAGGTCGGGCACACTATCTGCGGCAAATCGATCCAGCCGTAGTCCCGAAGAGTTCTCCGTAACCACCAGGCGCAGCATTTCGCCGCTCATCGGGAACTCCTAATACGCTAAAGCGTAGATGTTGCGCTATCGCGCACCGCATTATGGCGGGCTAAAGCCCTTCTAAAACCATACTATTATTTGGGCTATGGCCCTAGCGCCGCCCGCCTCCACGCGGGTCACGGCTGAGTAATTCGCCGAGCAGTGCATCATCGACAGGAGCATTGCGTTGTTCGCTATCGCCCATCAGTAGGAGGTAGCCTGCCAGCATGCCGACCCCAATGGTAATGGCGCTATCGGCGACATTGAAGATACCAGGAAACCAGGTAATATGAACAAAATCAATCACAAACCCAAGGCGAATACGGTCGATGATATTGCCAATTGCACCACCAACAATCAACCCGATGCTGGCCTGAACCCAGGGCTGATTATGCGGCAACTGAAACCGATAGAAGATCACAGCGCCAATACTGATCAGGATTGATGTGAGGGTAAAAATCTGTGGGAAGCCCTGAAACAAGCCAAACGCAACCCCCGTATTCCGAACCAGCGTGAGCCGTAGCCAATCGCCAAGCAATGGCATGCTTGTGCCTTCGTTTGGGCCGAGGGCACGCCAAACAGCAACCTTCGCAATTTGATCAACAGCAATAACCGTCAGACAGAATAATCCGGGCCGCATCCAATAGCGTTTTAGCTCGTTATTCACACACGCTCCCGTCCCTCGATTGGCCTCGATTGGATAGTTTGTATACGAACTCAGTATACCACAGCACATCTGAGTTACGCAGTATCGACGCTACGGTAGCCACCCAATGTACCAGGTGCGAATGTTTCACCAAGGGCGTGTAGCAGCGCTGCAACGATCTGCAATTCCTCACGCAGCACATCACGCAACACATCGTCTGTGCGGTTCTCCCACATATCACTGAGGTCGGTCACATTTGTGCCAATCAGCTGGACATAGGCCAGAATTGGGCGATCACCAGTTGTGCGATAACCACGCCGCACTTCAATGGCGATATAATCCGATGGCATGGGCACATCTGGCGCAGCTTTACGTAATGCGGCACGTACAGCTGTATTGAAGGCGCGAACCAATTCAACATCAGGGCGGTCGGTATGGTTGCGAACATCGACGGTATAGGTCCAGGCCAGTTCAAGAACGCTTGGCGGTATCTCACGCCCCTCAGAAAAGAGTTGGTGTGCCGGAGTCCAGGTATATGTCAGATCAACCCATGGTGGCGAACCGCTCTCGGTCAGTGGTTCTGGATGTTCTGGGAAAATCTCAACGCGATAGATGCGTTCGAGCGCTTCTGAGTTCACACTTTCAATAATGGCGTGTTCGTGAAGCCCAGCAACCAACCAGGCATCTTCGAGTCCGGCTGCAAGTTCATCATAGGTTATCACTGATTCGATCCTTCCGCCTGTCCCAACCGACCGAGTCTCTATTCTACCGCCAAGCTGCGCCAATGGCAACCGCAACCGTTTGGGCATGGGTACTGTTTCGGAATGGCGAGCCGTGTTTCCAGAACCATCGTTGCGTAAAGGCGAACCTTGTGTTCGCCCGCATTGGGCATCACCGTACGTTCCATATGGGCAGACCCGTGTGTCTCACTCTACCCGATGGGCTGTGACGGATTGTTCTGCATGCGATGGTGCAACGACCAATCATGGCCGGAGGGGCGGGGTGGGGGACCCCCCCCCCCAACCGCCAAAGAAGCAAAATTTGGGGGGGGGGGGCGAACCCCCAACCCCCCCCCCCAACACACCCGAC
>JBBQSD010000155.1:0-13472 GCA_038214135.1 Chloroflexales bacterium
CTGGCGTTGACCTGCGCCGAGAGTAGGGCGATCACAACCAATGGCAGCAGCAGGCCGGGTGCCAACAATGCTAGATTGAACCCGTGGTGCCAGATCGCACTCCTGCCAAGGCGGCGTAACAAACTCCAATCTGGCCGTTCCAGCAGGGATACGCCTCGGCGGGCTGATACGAACAGCACAACCACCAGCGAGAGCAGATTGCCAATCAGCCAGGTTGTGTAGATCGCCATACCGCCAGCCTGTGCCATCCATATGCTCGCAACATACAACAGGCCAAGTTTCACAACCGAAAACAATGTATTGCGCCAGAACTGCAGATCGCCCCATAACAGGCCGATCACCGCCTGATCCAGCACCAGTGTGGCCGCCGTCAGACCTGCCCCCAGCGCAAAGATCAATGGTGTGAATCCACCATTTGCCAATGGCTGCAACTCGGGCGATAGCCAGGCAGCCACGACTGCAAACACCAGGCCAAGAACGGTAGCTGTGGTAGCAACCGCCAGCACCGCCGCACTGATCAGCGGCCCGGCGTGTTTGGGTTGGCGTGCAATCTCGGTGATCAGCAGCGTGCCAAGCCCAAGCATGCCAATCGTACCAACCAGCACCATTGCCGCAAGCGCCGCAGATGCCAGGCCCACATCGGCGCTGGGGAATGAGCGCGCTGCCAGCCACCAGTAGGCAACGCCCAGCGCTGAGTTAACCGCCGTGGTGCCGATCAGCGCGCCAGCATTGCCGAGCATCACTCGATTAGCCCCGAATAAGCGGGATACTGTTATGCTCATCAGATGCCCCTCTCTGCTCGCTGATCAGGCGGCGGTAGAGTTGTTCAAACTGTGTTGCGATCATCTGGCCGGTGAACTGTGCCGCCGATGCTCGCCCAGCTGTGCCAAGCCGCTCACGCAATGCTGCATCATCAATCAGGCGGCGCATTGCGATTGCAAGCGCGTCATCATCATTCGCAGCCACCAGCAGCCCGCTTTCCTCGTGGCGGATCATATCGCGGGTACCGCCAACATCGGTCGCAATCATTGCCTTGCCGCTGATCATTCCTTCGCGAACAACACCAGAGAGCGATTCCGGCAGCAGCGATGGCGCAACTCCAAACAAACTGCGCTGCCAGGCGGCCATCACACTGCGATGCGGCACACTCTCGAACATCAGCACCCCAGGCGGCAGATCGCGCGGAGTATCGGGCCAGGCGGTGCCGATCAAAACTAATGGTGGCGCATCCACAAGCTGCCGATAGGCATTCAGCAGCATATTGAGGCCCTTGACCGCACGCAGCGCGCCAACAAACAGGATGAATGGCTCGGTCGGCAGCCGTTTCAGGAATGGATCAGACGATAGATCCTCATCATTCGATACGCCACTCGGCGTGACAATATCGGCGATCACCAGCGCCTGTTTCCCGCTTGCGCGCCGATCTTCACCAAGAAAAGAGTGTTGCAGCGCCCCATCGACATAGGTACTCACGCTAACCGCCGCGCTCAGTTTGTGCTTGAGCAACCCATGGCCGCCAGCAACACCAGCCAGCGAGGCCAGGCCCTTCGCCATGCCGAACTGCTGTGTCGCACAGGCCAGGCACTTCTGCAACCCTGGCCCATCACAGATCCGGCCATTGCGAATGAAGCTGCGGGTGGCACAGATATAGCCGGGATCGCGGACGGAAACAACCAGCGGGATCGATTCACCAATCAGCGCCGCAGCACAGGAATGGGCGATCCAGCCACTCGCATGCACAATATCGGGCCGCTGGCGCATAATCAACTGGCGTAGCCCGTGGGTGATGCCTGGTTCGGGGAATGGCGGGTGGAAACGCCGTTTTGGATCGCTGGAAAACCAGGGAACACTCGTCAGCAGGCCATTGATTCGGTGGATCTGGATGCCAGCATCCTGTTCCTGCTCGGCCAGCCCAGCATGCCAGACGGTCGCCATATCGACGGTATGCCCGGCCTGGATCAGTTCCTGGCCAAGCAGTTGCATCTGGCGTTCGGCACCACCAATGAATGGTGTATAGAAATCACTTGCCATCAATATACGCATAATGGGTGCCTCCTTTTATTCCCTCACCCCAACCCTCTGCCAGAGGGAGAGGGAGTCACCGCAACGTCACCAGCCGATAGACATGTGCTGGATCATCGGCACGATACAATCGCGCTTCCACATTTACGCCAGCACCCAACTTGAGCGATTCGTGTTCTGCCCAACGTCCATCGTTCTGCAGATCTACTCTTTGCCAGTGGCGAACAACCTGCCCTGCAACGGCCAATTCGAGGCGATACTGCATCGGCTGCGCTTCCAGATTATGAATACCAATCTGCACACCGTCATCCACTGGCAACATCCATAGTTGGGTGAACCCATCGGCTGGTGGGCTGGCTGCGCTTGTGGTTGCCACGACCAAGGCTCCGCCTGTGATCAGCGCTGCACAGCCAAACAGAACAAGATCCACCAGGCGTAGGCGTATGCGTGGCCCGATTGAGCTTGGCGCGAGTGTCTGCCGCCGCAGAAACGCAATTCCACAAGCCAGCAACGTCACACTGCCAAGCAACAGCGCCCAACTGCCAGGCCGCAGGCCCCAGGGTGTGAGGTTGAGCAAAAAGCCACCAATGATACTCAGCGCAATGCTGGCACCCAAACTGAACAGCAGCCGTTCCAGCGCGCCAATAGCACCACTCGGCGAACCAGCCGCCATCAGCGCATAGCCGGGCAAGATGAGCGCCAGCGGCAGGCCAAGAATCAGTCCGATCAGCGCATAGATAGCTGGATAGATGGCTGCATAGGTGCTGCTACTCAGCGCTACCAGCATCGCGGCCAGCGTGAGTGCCACAACCAGCAGCAGATCACCTACCTTTTTGTGCGTCCTGGTCATCTGAAATATTCCTTACGTCATAGATCCGAATATCACCACTATCGAAGATCCGGCTCGCCCGATCAGCACTATCGAATTTATCCAATGCTCCATGGCTCAATAGTTCGGTATGTTGAAACGCCCCCGGCTCAACCCCATCAAAATAGAAGCCAGTCTGTGGCAGCTCCTGTGTCAGGCGTTGATCGGTGACAACATAGCGAACCTGGGCGCGTTTAAGGATGTAGCGAACGTCTGCATCGATTGTTGGATTCAGCACAACCATGGCGATATTCAGGCCCTCGGTGGAACTGGTGATCACCAGCTGATCGCCATAGGCAGCGGCAAGGTGCCCATTGATCCAATCGGCGATGATCCGATTTCCTGGCTGAAGAGATGCATGCATCCATTTCGCGGCGCTCACGCCCTGCAACTCAATCGAGCGGGTATCGGCCTCGACCCGATACGGCCCTGGGAGGCGTGAGGATGGTGGCGGCCAGCCAACGGCGATTCCCCCAGCAACAATCACGGCGGTATAGGTGCAGAACAATGGCACTTTCAGCCACAGTCGCTTGTCTCGCCCGAGCGTTTCCACGGCTATGGCCAGAACGAAGCTAATGCCAATGAACAAGAACTCTGGCACACGCCCAACCACCGCAATGCCATTGAGCGTCAGCCGCATTGGCAGGGTTGCCGGGTAGGCCAGCGCGGCAATGGCGAGTGTGAGTATCAGCGCGTTATGGCGATAGCGCAGCCAGATCTGCCAGACGCCATACAATATACCGATGGTGATCAGAATAACGGCGGCAAAGCCCAAGAGCTGTTCGATGGCTGCTGCCGAACTACCGCTCGCCGATTGAAACAACTGGCGGCGGCGCATTCCGCCAGCAAAAATCTGCTGAAATTCGGCACTCGCATTCCATAGATGCGAACCGATGTAGATAACCGTGAGCGTTGCAAGATACACAACCCAGCCGAGGCCAGCCACCAGCGCGAGCGCAAATGTTCCGGAAGGGCCAGCGGTTCGGGAGCGCTCGACAATTGCTGCCAGAATGGTCCACAGTGCCAGGAAGCTCAGCAGCACAAACATCGTCACATGGTGGGTTGTTGCAACTGCGCCAGCACACAATAGAACGATCAGGTTCAGCCCGATTCGATCACAATCCGCACACTGCTGGCGCGCAGATGCCGCATAGATCAGCAGCACCATCAATGGCAACGCCAGCGATTGATAGGCAAACAGCGACATCAGGAACACGAAGTTTGGTGTCGCAACATACAGCAGCGCTCCAATCGCGGCCAGGCGTGGCGAACGGCCAAGATGCTCGAACAGCAGATACAGCGAGAGCATGAGCACCAGCCGAACGACACCAATCAGCACGACTCCCGCAGGGAAGATCGCTAGCCCGCTCAGACTGATGATTGCCGATGTGGCATTCTCCAGCCCCGGATACAGCGGGCTGATCGGCAGGATCGGGTTCCATGAAAACAGATGGCCCTGATCCAGAATATTATTGATCGTCCGCCAGTGTTGCAGTTCATCGGGAAAGGTAAAGGCCAGCGGGCTGTGTAGGATCTTGATCGCATACAGGCCCATGCCCACCAACACAACCAGCCCGATCCGCTCGCTGCGGGCCGCATTGGCAGCACATAACCGTGCGGCACACGGAACCAACAGCAGCAGCAGGCCAATCCAGAAGAGCGTAATCGCCCACGGACTGCCAGTGCGCGCCAGTGTATCGGCATAGGCAACCAGCAACAGCGCAAGGGCAGAACAAACACTCAGCGCAGGCAGCCAGCCCAGCGTCACACCCGCCACAGCAGTGCGCTCCAGGTTGCTGATTGTCGTGCTTGCGTTTCGCGCATATTGCCGCTGATGAAGGAGTTCCGTTGTCATGATTGGGTATCTTTCGCTTACACCATACCCCGCAGGCTGAAGCCTGCGGCTATGAGTGCATCATCCCCTTGCCGCAGGCTTCAGCCTGCGGATGGAAGGGCGAGGGGCTACCATACACCTTCAATAATTGTGTGGTCACGGTTTGCCAGGAATAGCGCTGGACATCCACACACATTGTTGGGCGCGTTGCAACGCTATCGATCAGCGCTGCAAGCTGAGCATCGGGAGTATTTGCATCTATCAGTGTGATAGATTGTGGATGATCGCTGGCCAGATCGCGGAACGCCGGAATATCGCTACAGATCACCTGGCAGCCATAGGCCAATGCCTCAACCACCACCCGGCCAAATGATTCTGATTCGGAGCATGTGATTGCAACATGCGCCCGCCGATAGAAGTGTTCCAGTTCAGCAGCATCAATGCGGCCAAGCAATCGCACACGATCTGTGAGGCCATGCGCCATAATCAGGCGTTCCAGCCGCAGCCGTTCGCTGCCTTCACCAATGATTGCCAACGTGTACTGTTCTGGCAGATGTGTGAGCGCCATAATCGCCCGCTCAACACGTTTATAGGCTTCCAATCGCCCAACGCTGATCATCAATCGTTCTGTGCTAACGTTCTTCTGAGGAAGCATATCGGCAGCATGACTCGCAACATCCAGGATACTTGGGATAATAGTGATCTTCGCCTGGGCGATACCAAGCCGCTTCACCACCAGATCGGCCTCGCCATGCGATAGGCACACGATATTGGCCGCCTGGCGCAGTGCCATCTGGCCAAATGGCCGGTAGAGTTGGTGCAGCACATCGGCGGTGCGGCTATGGGCATGGCTGTGCATATATGGCGAAACGACACAGTATTGGCCATAGGTCAGTGCCGTCATCAGCATGGGCAGCGCATGGTAGTTATGGGCATGCACAACATCGAAGCGCTGGTGGCGCAGATTCTGCAGCAGACCAAGCGGCAGGCGGTAGGCCTGCGGGCCGATTGCCGAAAGCCGGTATAGAGCAAGGCCTGCAATCAGTTCATGGCGTGGCAGCTGCGCATTGGTTGTCATCGTCACGACCGTAACATCGTGGCCCAGGCGAACCAGAGCTTCGCAAACATCCTGAACATGGCGCTCGACGCCGCCAAGCTCGGGGGAATAGCCAGGTGTCACATGCAGAATACGCATTACCAACCTCCCGCTATGGCTCTATGAATGAGATATTGCACCACGCACAAAGCCGGTGGTCGTCATCGCCAGCCCGCCAACGATTGCCCCTGCACGCAGCAGCCCATGCAGATCGCCACGAACCGTATCGGTCAGCCCGTTCACAACGCCACTCGGCAGTGTTCGCATGGCATACGCTCGCTCAGAAGAAAGGCCATCGTTTGCGCCAACGAATTTGCGGACGAGCGCCTTCGAGATGCCCTCGGAATAGCAGCGGGCGCTGAAATACTGCCAACGGCTGCGCTTGGCCGGTACGCGATGGCGCACCAGCGCTTCTGGTCGGTAGAGCAGAATGTGATCTGGCCAGCGCTGGCGAATGCGAATACATAGTTCGGTTTCCTCACAGCCAACCGGATTCGTTCCGATACGGCCCATCTCGCGCCGAAACGGGCCAACCGCTGCGAGGATCTCGCGCCGAAACGACATATTCGCGCCGATCAGGTTACGCACCAGCCCTATTCCTGTTGGCATACCGCGATAGGAACAGCCAACAACCCAATCGAATTCGGTTGGAAACCAATCTGGCCGCCCGGATTGCCAGATTGGTTCGATTGCACCACCAACCCCAACGACCTGTGGATCAGTGTAGCCAACCAATAGTTGTGTGATCCAATCTGGCGTTGCGATTGCATCATCATCGAGGAAGGCGATAATAGCTCCCTGAGCTGCTGTGACACCCGTGTTGCGTGCATCGGAGAGCCCACGCGGCCCACTATTCTCCAGAACAATGCAATGTGGGAATCTGGCGCGTACCAATTCCAGGAGCGTTGGATTATAATCAATCACGACAATAATCTCTCGCGCTGCTTCCTGCTGGCATTGTATGGAATCAAGCGCAGCAACAAGATCCGACCAGCGATCCAGGGTGTAGGCACACACAACCACCGAAACATCCAGTTGAGTAGCCATTACTGCACCTCGCCAACCGCTCGTTCGTATAGAACTGCAGCCTGAGCGGCTTCAATATTCGTAATATTCGTGATCGTCAATGGCTCTGGAGCAGCAACATACGGCAATGCATAGGCAACACATGGCTGATTGTGGAGTGGCCGTAGTCGTTCGCCGATCATCGCCGTGAGGATCTGCCAGCCAGCAGAAAAGGCCCGCAGTTTAGCCTCGCCCGCAATACGCTTGTGCTCAAAACAGGCCACCTCAACAACCCGCAGCCCATGGCGGGCCACGCGAATATTGGAAATGATCTCACTGGCCCAGTTATCGTGTTCTAGTGCCAACGCCTCGCGGCGGCTGTTCCATACAGCGTTGTAGCCATAGGTGATATCGGTGAAATTCGTGCGGAACAGCACATTTGCCAATACGACCATGGCAAAATTGGCGAGTTGCCGATAGCGTGGCATATCGTCCGTGCCAGCGCCCTGAAGGAAGCGTGAACCCTTGGCAAAATCGGCACCAGCCATCAGCACACCAACGAACGCAGGAATCTCCGCTGGATCGGTGGAACCATCGGCATCCAGCATCACGACGATATCGCCAGTGGCAGCCATCAGGCCACTGCGCAGCGCTGCGCCCTTGCCGCGGCCTTCCTGTGCAATGATCCGAATCGTGGGATAGATCGCCTGCGCAACCGCAACAGTATCATCGACCGAATTGCCATCAACCAGCAGTACTTCATGCACCCAGTGCGGGATGCGCGGCAACACATACGGCAGGTTCGCAGCCTCGTTCAATGCAGGAATAACAACACTGACCTTGGGTGCCTGGTAGGATGAAAATGGGATTAGTACAGTACGCTCAGACAACTGTTCCGTCATTCGCTCGAATAGTGATCGCTCCTGATCAAGTGCCTGCCAGGGTGGCCTTGGTGTGGCCGGGGAAAACTCAGATATCATGGCATTGTCTCCTTCTGTTCCTGAGATCAAGCATCGAGAACCCCAACCCTACGAGCCATATCGAGGGCTTGCAAGAGTTACGAGCTTTTAATCCTTTCAGCGTAAAAATAACGTTAATAAACGTTCAGATAACGCTAGCGCTGCGTTTGCGGTGTGAATGTGGATGAAGACATCTTCACTAGAGTAAACGCAGATGAAAAACATTTTATTGATCTGATTGCATTACGGAAAGATGACACGCATTATTACGCTAAAATCCATCGTTTCCAACATGCAAAATAAAGATCTTTTTAATATGTTTAACAACTGCCGCATAATCAATCAACGCAAGCATAACGATATCTATTGATTAATATTATTACAGGAGCATGACACGCGTTGTGAGGCGGCAGTCAGGAGTCAGGAGTCAGGAGTCAGGAGCCAGGAGTCAGGAGTCAGGAGCCAGGAGTCAGGAGTCAGGAGTCAGGAGTCAGGAGTCAGAAGGATGAACCGAGATGTGGAATGCACAAGCCATACGCCCACGTCGGTACAGGATGATGGTAGGGGCGTATCGTATACGCCCACGTATCGCATACGCCTACGGCAGCTACGCCGCGACGAGCAGTGCGGTCACATACATGATCGCGATCCCAGCCGCCAGCCCACCAACCGTGATTGGCGAAAGCAGCGCTGCGCCATCTTCCTTACTCTGGCGTGCAATCAGGCGGCCAACCTCATACACAACCTGGGCAATTGCACCAGCACCAAGCGCCAGGAATAAGGCTGCTGCAAACGCGCTATAGACGAACCCACCAATCCACACGCCAAGCACTGCCGGTAGCCCAGCGAGGGCGGCCAGCAGAATAAAATGCCACCAGATCGGGCGTTCACGGGCGATTGGCGCAGCAATGCCGATCCCCTCGGTGATATTATGCAGCGTGAAGCCGATCACCAGGAATGTCCCGAGTGCGGCCTCGCCAAGTGCAAAGGCGGCCCCGATTGCCAAGCCCTCGCCAAGATTGTGCAGCCCAATCCCAAGTGCGATGCGATAGGCAACACCCAGGCGGCTCGTCTCGCGCCCTTTGCGTGCGGCACCAACAGCCATTAACCCACCGAAGGCCAGGAGTGCGACAAGCAGAACCACCGGCCCACCGCCAAAGACTCCCGGAACCGCGGCGATGATTTCTAGTGCCTCCGCAATCGTATCAAACAGCAGAAAGATCAGCAGACCAACAGTCAGGCTGAGGACGGCCTGCATGCCACCACGGCCAAGTCGCCGGAGGAATGGATACCACATCAATCCCAATCCAACAGGAATAAAGCCAACATAGATCCCCAACAATGCATAGCTCCAGATGGTTGCGGTTGTTGGCGCAGGGCTAACTGTCGCAACTGCGACATCACCCTCAAACGTGACGCCATTGCTGCTGAGGAGAACCACAGTATGTGGCTCATCCTGCACCCATGGATATGGCACGCTGAGTGTCGCCCTTCCCAGGCGCGGAATTTCCGCAGCCGGGCTGATCGTAAACGACCAGTAGTTATCATCGACAAGCACCTGGGCAATTGTGACGGGATCGGGGCCACCATTGGTGACATCAATAACCATTTGATCAGGCGCGGGCAGGCTGATCCGATCAATCGTCAGCTCCTCAATCGGCGGTGCGGTGCGATTGCCAAGCCCAGCACCCGTAACCGCCAGGACTGCGAGGAGGCCACCGAGCAGCAGGAGCGGGATGAGCGCCAGCAGAAAGGTAAAGCCCTTGCGTGGCGCTGTAGGCTGTTCGACGGTTGGTGTTTCGAGTGATGCCATGCTATCTATCCTTGTTATTTATTCTTATGAAAGCGTGCAAAATCCAAGGCGCGCAGCGGTTTCGAATGGCAGGCTCGCCGCACCATCATCGGTCACATCAAACAGCCCCATCCAGCCCAAGCCATTAAACTCACTCTGGTGGGCATGGAACATAAAATTGCCAGGGCGATCATAGGTAAATTCAAGAATATGGCGCTCGGCCTGGCCCATCGTGATAACATCGGTATATTCGTTCGGCTCCAATCGCGTGCCAGTGCGATAGACATTGAACAGATTGGCGTGCAGATGAAATGAGTTGATCGGGTCGAATTCGGTAAAATTACTGAGATAGATGCGCACCAGTTCGCCGATCTTGAGTGGAATCGGATGCCGGGTGTAGTGGAAGCCAACCGTGTTGACTGCATAGATCTCGTTTGCGCCATCGAAGTTGGTATCAAACGCATTCATGACCATCATCAACTCACACGCCGCTGGCCGTGGCGTCTTTGGATCGATGATGAACGTGCCATACAGCCCTTTATGAATATGGCGCATGAACGGCGGTACATGGCAATGATAGACGTGCAAGCCAAATGGTGCAGCATCAAACTCATACACCGTCGTCTCGCCTGGTTGGACTGCCGTAACGCCATCCATTTCCACCGAATGAAACCCATGAAAATGAATCGAATGCGGATGTGTCGAGCCATTGGCGAAGATAATCCGCACCCGATCCCCCTCGGTGCAGCGGATGGTTGGCCCTGGCACACGCCCATTATAGGTCCATGCAGGGAAGCTAACACCAGGGGCGATCTGGATGATTTTATCGACGGCAAAAATCTTGTACTCACGCAATGTCTGTCCGCTTGGTAATGTCGAAACAACACCATAATCGAAATCGGTCAGCATCACTGTTGGATCAAACCCATTCTCTGCTGGATCCACATCGCCCTGTAGCATGTTGCCGGTATGAACACTCATGCCAGTGCCAGATGTGTGGTTCATCGTTTCTGGCAGAACTAGCCCACTGTTGCTGGTTGTGAGCGCCGTTGGTGGCTGGGCGATGGTAGCGCAACCAACAAGGCTCAACGCACCAAGGCTGCCGATCCCGCCAAGCAGCTTGCGGCGTGAAATTGTGCGTCTGGGATTCATCGATTAACTCCTACTGAATGCTGCTAATTCTTGAATACGGGTTTCCTTATTTCATTTTTAGCCATGCCTAATATAAAGGAGGACTGTGCAAATATCAAGTCCATCGTAGGGTGGATGTGGGCGATGATCGCCCATAGCCGCGTGGCTTCAGCCCGCGGCGTGATGCGGGTGACACCAAACCTCACTATATATGGCACAGTAGGGTATACTGTTCGCATGAATGAATAGATGAATACCTGCTCGTTTTGGAGAAGTGTGTGACAACAGGCGAGATCATCGAGGCGAATATTGAGCGGGATGCCGTGCTGGAGGCGAATAGCACACTACGGCACGAGATTGCGCGCCGGCGCACGTTTGCGATCATCTCGCATCCAGATGCTGGGAAGACGACCCTGACCGAGAAGCTGTTGCTGTATGCTGGTGCAGTCGAGCTGGCTGGAGCGGTGCGTGGGCGCAAAACGCAGCGCCATGCAACATCCGATTGGATGGCGATGGAGCGTGACCGTGGTATTTCGATCACCTCAACGGCACTACAATTCGATTATCAGGGCTACCGCCTGAATCTGCTGGATACGCCGGGACACCAGGATTTCAGTGAGGATACCTACCGCACACTCATGGCCGTCGATTGTGCGATCATGGTGTTGGATGCAGCCAAGGGCATCGAGCCACAAACCCTCAAGCTGTTTGAGGTCTGCCGGATGCGCCATATTCCGATCCTGACCTTTATCAATAAGCTGGATCATGCAGAGTGTGATCCATTTAGCTTGCTGGATGAGATCGAGCGTGTGCTGACAATCGGGGCCACACCACTCAACTGGCCAATCGGCAGTGGATCACTATTTCAGGGTGTCTATGATCTGCCAGGACAGCAGGTGTTGCGTTTCGAGCGCTCCAGCCATGGCCAGAATCGCGTGCCGGTCTATGCTGCCGCCCTCGATGATCCATCACTTAGCGAGATTCTTGGCGCACGGGCATATCAACAGTTGCGCGATTCTGTCGAACTGCTCGATGGTGCTGGCTCACCATTCGATATGCAGCGCTTTCTTGCTGGTGATCTGACGCCAGTGTTTTTTGGGAGTGCGCTGAACAATTTCGGCGTTGAACCATTCTTGCAGGCATTATTGCATCTAGCACCGCCGCCCGGCCCACGCGAGAGTAATCGGGGTGCGATTGACCCAGCCAGCGAGGATTTTTCCGGGTTTGTGTTCAAGATCCAGGCCAATATGGACCCATTGCACCGCGATTGCATGGCCTTCGTGCGCGTCTGCTCAGGGCGCTTCACCCGTGACATGCAGGTGTTTCACCCACGCCTTGGGCGGATGATTCGCATGGCCCGCCCGCATCGATTGTTTGCCAGTGAGCGAACAACAATTGACGAAGCATTCCCTGGTGATGTGGTTGGTTTCACCAATCCGGGTGTGTTCGCCATTGGCGATACCGTCTGTTCTGGCATTCCATTGCACTATGCTGCCGTGCCGCGCTTCGCGCCAGAATGTTTCGCCCGCTTGACCAATCAGCAGGTTTCGCGCTACAAACAGTTCTCTAAGGGGCTGGAGCAACTGGAAGCCGAGGGCGTGATTCAGATTTTTTATACAACAGATCGTGCGCGCCGTGAGCCGATCATTGCGGCGGTTGGCGAACTGCAATTCGAGGTCGTTCAGGCACGGCTTCAGGCTGAATATGGTGTCGAAACCCGGCTCGAACGCATGCCCCATACAATGGTTCGCTGGGTGATCGCATCCGATGCTGTGCGCGAGACATTGACCTGGCCCTTACAGATCATGCCAGCAACTGATCAGGAGGATCGGCTGGTTGTGCTATGTATCTCGGAGTGGGATCGCGCCTATTGCGAGCGCGTCAACCCGCAGGCACGCTTTGAATTGCAGCCTCATGGTATAGGATGAAGCCTATCACGCTCACAACATCAACCAATGCACCAATGATTGTTTCAAGAATAGAATCAATCATTGGTGCATATGAGCATGCATTTCCAGATCGAATCTGTAGCTACTATCTGATTGGAAGTTATGTTGAGCATACAGCGGTTGCACTCAGCGATATCGATTGTTTTGTTATTTTTGCGAATGATTTTATCTCATTAGAAGAACAGCAACGTGCTGAGCATATTGGCCAACAATGTGCATTGGAAAGCCCGGTACGATTAGATATTGGTGCCTACCCTCAAAATAAGCTGGATAGCTTGTATCCATTCATTCGTGTTGCATTGAAACTTGGCAGCAGCCTGCTGTATGGCACAGATATTCGCGCAATGATACGGATTCCAGATCTATCGGAGTATATACCTTCGCTCAGTGCAGGTGCCCAATACTTTATCGCACGCATTCGTGGGCAAACAGAGCTAACAGCGAAATTCGTAGACTACCCAGATGCAAGTGATTCGTTTTTCGGGTACACGAGCAAGAGTATTGCTGCCTGGTATCCAGCTACTGTTGATGCGGGAACCAAGGAACTTGTTGCGACAACCAGCCGCATTGCGGGTGCTATCGTTGCGTATGAGGCACAGCGCTATATTCCTGGCAAACAAGCCGCGATAGCGCTGTTTCAGGAGCTTGGCAATCCATGGGCAGCATTTGTCCAGGATGTCTATTACACATGCAAAATCGAGTGGAAGTATCTGGTGCCGCAAGCAGAACAGGCTCGGCAGCAGCTTCGAAAGCTGTGCCAGCAGATGCTTGGCTTCGAAAACATGTTTCTGCAAACCTATTGTGGGACTGTGTAGC
>JBBQSD010000156.1:0-13325 GCA_038214135.1 Chloroflexales bacterium
CATTCCGGCGGCGCTCACTCCTTCTCCTAGACCAATAACTGAACCTACAGCAAGCTCCGAACCAGTAGTGACACAGTCTGCCCCAACTTCCACCATCGCGCCCCTATTACCGACGACAGTGCCAACAGCACCGACAACCCCATTACCATCCGCAACGGTCGTCGTCTTGATTGGCCAAATTACTGCAGAAAATTTGCTGCCGGTCTATAAGGATGCGAATCGAGCGCAATCAACGTCTGATTTCGCCGTAAGCAGGGGTACGATTTGGTACCTGTGTGAATATAATGCACAATATGGCAGCTATCTGATCGCTGATGCTCCCTGTAATACGACCAGTAGACGGTTAGGGTGGATTAATCAAAAGCTTGTTGCCCCACAACTTGTGACGCCTACAGCCGTTTCGACAACGTTATTTACCCCTGGCCCTATAATAGTGCCAACAACAATAGAAGTCACGAAGACCACGGTGCCATGACACTCTATGCCATTCTTTCCGATATTCATGCGAATTACGCGGCGCTGCTTGCTGCTGCCCGCGATGCCCGCGCTATTGCCAGGCGCGAGGGCGACGGACAGGTTGAGTTCATCTCCTTGGGCGATGTGGTCGATTATGGCCCGCAGCCAAATGAGTGCGTTGCCTGGGTTCGGCGTTATGCCAGTGTGACAATCCAGGGCAATCATGATCGGGTGGCATCTGCGCCATTGGCCAGCCCGCCAATCGAGATTGAGCGTAACCTCTGGCCTATTGTGCTGTGGACGCGCGCCGAGTTGCGTGACCAACATCGCCAGGCGCTGCGCCAATGGCGTGATCAGCGTGGTACTTCGGCGCTAACAGCGCTGTTTACACCGTTTCACAGCGATCTCGATGAATCCGATGCCTATATCAATAACACACGCATCGCCAGCCGTACCCTCCACCAATTGAAAACACCATATGGGCTGTTTGGTCATACCCATATCCAGGGCTATTATCTGCAAAATGAACAGAGCGCCGAAACGGTGCTCACCTGGCCATCCGATCCACTCCCCGATGCGACAACCATGGCGCAGTTTGTTGCGACCAATCAGTGGTTTGTGCTTCCACCCGATGGGCGAAGGATTATCTTGAATCCTGGTAGCATCGGACAGCCCCGCCAACAGCCGCGGATCGGCGGGGCATTTATGCGCCGTGATTACCGCGCTGCGTATATGCTGCTAAGGCAACGCGCTGATCAACACTGGGAGGCTCGCTTCCAACGTGTTGATTATCCGATCCAGGAAACGGTGCGGCGCATGCGCGAGCAGATTCACTGGGATGAGCGTCGATCACAGATCCCGAAGATTGATACGCATGCACTCGATGGCGCTGCCGCCAGCATCCATCCCTTTGCCAGCCAGTTATCTGGAACGTTGGCTGCGATGGAAACACTCCTGCCCAGGCTTGTCGAGCAACTTATTGATCAACTGTCACCACCTGATAACGTTGCAGGGTGAGGGGGTGACAATTCGTAACAAGGTGACTTCGTGAGGGGGTGACACGGTGACACAGGCTTGATTGGTGTCGTACAGCTTCGATGCAGCATATGTCACCGTGTCAGGCTCCCCCATGCGATGGAACAAGAGTAACCCTTGGGTGCGACGTATTTTTTTGGAAGGGTCGGGTGCGGACCCATTTGCGGAACAGCGCGAACCGACACGTGGGTCGGCCCATACGCGTGGACGCAGCGCAGGCCGCCGCAAAAATTTACGTCACACCCGTAACCCTCTCGCCGGATACGATTGTTTACGCCACAGGTTATACTCGGTTATGCAGTACAATCATAACAGGTTACTGCGTTGGCAAGGCATAGGAGAGGGCATGACGTCGCTTCACAAGCTTATTGCACTCGTTATCATCTGGGCCGCAGTGGCATCGATTGCTTTTGCCTTCTACGGTATGCTGTTTCTCACGCCCATTTCCTCGATTGTGGTCGTCCTTGTGACGATCCTCCTGATCGGTGGGGGTGTGGCAGCGACATTTGCAATTGGCCGTGCCCGTTCACCAGGGCAATAGCCGTGCGCTATCAGTGGCGAAAATACGGTATTACCTCGCGGCCAAGGATGGCAATTGCTTCTAATGGATCGGGGCCAAGCGGCGGACCAAAGCTGAGATGGCGGGCACCCATTGCTACCAAGCCTTCCAGGCGCGGGATCAGATCGGCGGCAGTACCCGCTACCCCAACCTGGAGCATCTGCGGTGTCACGAGTTCGCTGGCGCGTGCAAGATCACCCTCTGCCTGACCGATTCGATCAATCTCAGCAAAATCCGCATGGGTCAGGCCCAAACGGCCCAGAACCTCAGCGCTGAAGGCATGCCCATAATAGGCGACCTTTTCGCGCAATGGGGCTTCGGCAGCGGCACGATTCTCGGCCACCGAAACCCAGATACAGGCCGCAAGATCAATCGTGTTTGGATCGCGATCTGCGCGGATCGCCCCTGTTTCAACACGCCCAGCAACCTCACGATACTGTTCGGGTGGGAATAACAATGGCAGCCCGCCATCGGCCAGTTCGCCAATCAGCATGTGCATGCGCTGGCTCATCGCACCAAGGTAGATCGGGATGCGGCGCGATGGAATGCGCAGATAGGCCGAGTCCGTCCAGCCTCGTGGCGGCGGCTGCATGCGGGCCGGGCGCTCACCAGCAAACAATGCCCGCAACACCCGAATGGCCTCAGCGGTTGCGGCAAGTGGTTGCTGCTGCGGGATGCCAACCCAGCCCAGGAAATCGGCAGCACCAGCAGCGATCCCCAGGTTTAATCGGCCAGCACTCAATTCATCGAGGGTAGCGGCCTGCATCGCAATCTCGGATGGGTGGCACGAATAGGGGTTGACGACACATGTACCGAGTTCGATCCGCGATGTGGCAATCGCACAGGCACTCAGGATCGGCCAGACCCCCCGCAGGAATAGATCGTCACTCACCCAGAATTGATCAAAGCCCGCCGCCTCGGCAGCACGGGCCAATGTAGGGTAGGCAGCGACTGGTAGATCATTATTGAAGCGTAGCGAAAAACGCATGCGAGCCTTCATTCTACTATCTATTTGTGGCATTATATAATCATTATTGTGTCGAATTCGTGCAAACAATGCTCTTTGGTTCAGTGTAGATATTCGGCCATGGTATCATAAAAATAATTTGCACATCTGTAGTACCTGTATGGTTCGCATAGCACTGAAGTATTGGTATCAATAGACATATGAATGTGCCACAACATCTGCCCTCTATCAGCGCGCATTCCTGTAGCGTTCTTCTGCAATCAGATTCTGCTGAATTGGCCGAACATATGAATGAGTCGATTATTACCATCCCAGATGATACCGGAGACAATCAACAGGATTTCGATTTTCTACATCGGTTTGCCATAATATCCATTGTAGCTGGCCCGGTTGGTGTTCTGCTCATGCCCAATGCACTCCCTATAGCAGTGTTGGCACCAATAATTGCCGTTGTTGTGAGCATACTGTATGTGCGGATTACACTCATGCGCTGGTTGAGTATGACGGCATGGGTTACAGTTCTGGCGATATTTTTGAGCAGCGAATATGTGCATCTTTTGCCACCTGCTCCCTGGGTAACTGGCCTACCACTCGCGATTGGGTTGATGTATTACAGGGCTGGTATGGTACATGCTCTGGCGTTACCATATCCGGCTCACACTTGCCCTCGCCCAAAGCGGGTTTGCGAATCGTCAGCTGCATAGCGTTCGCACACAGCTAGAAGCAACGATAGCAGTTCGCACCGAAGCATTGCGCGAACGCGAGGCACACTTTCGCATGATCGCCGAGCTGACATCAGGTTACGCATTTCAGGTGCTCCATCAGATCAAGGAACTTGGTATTACTGTCGCAATCGATGATTTTGGCGCTGGCCATTCCTCGCTCAGCCGCCTCAAACATCTGCCATTCAAGATTCTGAAGGTGGATCGAGTGTTTGTTGCGGGAATCGGCAAGGATCGCAAGGACGAAGGTGGGCTACAGGCACTCATAACGCTGAGCCGTGGCTTAGATCTCGATATTGTCGCCGAAGGTGTGGAAACTGTTGAACAAATGGATTGGCTTATTCAAGCTGGATACACCCACCTCCAGGGCTACCTGCTCGGCCATCCCGTGCCACTGAACCTATCACATCTTGCTGGATGTTGTACTCGTACTATAGTGCAATCAGGCCCTGGCGCGCGGCGCGGCCAACTGCGTCGGTACGGCTGGCGGCCCCAAGTTTGGCGAAGATCGCCGAGATATGGAATTTCACAGTATGCTCGCTGATCTGGAGTGCGCGGGCGATCTGCTTGTTTGGCAGGCCCTGGCCCATCAATTCCAGCACCTCCAACTCACGTGGGGTCAGCGGCTCAACCGCTGGATCGAGGCCGATTTCGATTGGCCGCTGGGTGAGCAGGCGGCCAGCCAATGTTGGCGGCAACACAATCAGCCCCTGCCCGATGGCAACAACTGCGGATTGCAGCTCGCTCGGGCTGGCATCGCGTGGCATAATGCCCCAACCAAGCAATGGCAGTGTGCGTAGCGTGGCAACCGGGCGTTCATCATCGGCCAACACCAGCACACCAATGCGCCCCTCGCCGGCCAGCAACCGGCCAAGTTCAAACAATGGTGCTTCATCGGCCAATAGAACGACATCGGCATCACTGAGATCGCGAACAAAGCCAACCAGCGTCGCTGCCTCACCCACCACCGTAATCCCTGGCGAGTCAAGCAGCGCACGCAGGCCAGCCCGTAGTGCAGGGGTAGGAGCAACAATCAGAAGCCTGGTCATATCCTCATTCTATAGCCGATAACCGATAGCCAATAGCCGATACGAAAACCTATCGGCTATCGGGCTATCAGCTATCGGCTATTTTAAATCCCCAGATCAACCTCAACCGTGAGCGCAGCCCCACCACGAATAATCGCCAGGCGTAATGATCCAGTTGTGTGCTTCTCCAGCACATCACGCAATGCTGCCGGGTTCTCAAGTGGGGCACCATTTGCATCAACCAGCAGATCGCCAATCAGTAGGCTAGCCCGTTCGGCGGCACCGCTGGCGTTCAGCCCAGCAATCAACAGGCCGTGGGTACGGCCAGCCCAATTACCGGCTGGCAATTCATTGCGCCGCACATCGACCCCCAGTGATGGGCGCTGGCGCGGCTGGAGCGCTAGCCATTCACTGGCCACATGGCTTGGAATCGCCACCGCGAGATCGCCACCAAAGATCATCGCGTTGATGCCAACCACCTCACCACGGGCATTCAACAGCGGCCCGCCCGAATTACCAGGTGCCAAACGCACATCAGAACGAATATAGGTTGCCGTTGTTCCATCATCGCGCACCGGCACTTCGCCAAGAGCGCTGACAATTCCAGCAGTGACGACCCACGGTTGTCCCCATGGATGGCCAATTGCCAGAACAAGTTCGCCAACCCGCAGATCACGCGAATCGGCTGTTACTGCTGCTGGCAGACCGCTGGCCTCGATCTGTAATAATGCCAGATCCAGGCGTGGATTGCGAGCCGCGAGGCGTGCCGGAAAGCTCCGCCCATCGGTTAAGGTTACATGTAATCGGCCACGGGCATGGGCAACGACATGGTCGTTTGTCAGAATAGCGCCGCCGCTGCGCCAGATAAAGCCAGTACCGGCTCCACCGGCCTCACTGCGAACCTGAACAACACTTGGGCGCACCCGATCAACAAGTTCTGTGACAGCAGGCGATACGGCTACGGAAAGCGCAAAGGCCGAGGAGGCCGGGGCGTGAATATGTGTCACCATTGAAGGTACCTCACAGAGAACAAGGGAACAAGAACCAAGAACCCGTGCAGGGTACGGACCGATGTGTCCGCCCAACAAGAACCAAGATCCAAGGGGTTAGAAATTAGGGGTCAGAACCAAGTCAACAAGCGCACAAATGCCTGATACGTAACCCCTAAACTCTTCCTACTTATCAGTATTCTGACTCCTGACTCCTGGCTTCTGAATACAGAGTTACGTCCGTTGGCCAATCGTGAGGCTGAGGGTCTGCTGGGTGCCGCCACGAATAATCAGTGCCGGAACTGCCTTACCAACCCGTTCGCCAGTTAAGAGTGCCTGCAGATCATCGGTATCGGCAACTGTCTGGCCATCCAAGCCGATCAGCACATCGCCAATCAGCAGGCCGGCCTTCTCCGATGGGCTGCCACGCTCAACCCGCACGATCAACAGGCCGCGTTGGCCATCGGGCAGGGTAACGGGCTGGCTGCTGACACCAAGGAAGCCACGCTTGACATGGCCCTGCTGTGCCAGTGTTGCGGCAATCCGCCAGGCGACCCCAGCAGGCAGCGAGAGCGCTGCGCCATTCACCAGGCCCGTCGTCAGCACGCCGATCACCGCGCCAGTGGCATCGATCAATGGGCCACCCGAAAAGCCAGGATATGGCGTTGCATCAGTCTGAATCACCTGATCGATGATACCACGCTGTGTTCGCAGTGGGCCACCGACGGCGCTGACAATCCCGAGGCTGGCCATTGGCCCACCAGCCGATGGCCGGCCAACCGCCAGGATCAGTTGCCCGACACGCACCGAGTCGGTGCTCTGAACGGCTGGATCGATCCCCAGATCAGCAACGCGCAACACCGCAAGATCGCTGACTGGATCGCGGCCAACCAGTTGAGCTGCAATCGTTCGGCCATCATCGGTCTGGATCTTCAGATCTTCCTCGCGCTCAACCACATGGTCAGCAGTCAGAATATAATTCGGCGCATAGACAATACCACTAGCAGGCTGGCGTGGGCGGCCATTCACGGTGACCAAAGCTGGTCGAATCCGATCAACGGCATCGGCCATCTGGCCTGATAGAACACTCAATAGATCAGGGGTGGACATGGGAAACTCCTTCAGGGATTCTCGAATTGAACTGCTGTGAGTGTACCATCGCCACCATTCATTGGTATCCCTCGTGCGGCTAGCCAGCTACCTAGAAGGATGGGGGGGAAGTATTCAGGAGTCAGGAGTCAGAATGTTGCTTGATCAAGGCTGGTGCATTCAAAAGCCAGGTTCTCGAATGGTCGGCGGACACGCTGATCTAGGCCCTACGCACTGGCGAATCGTGGCGATATGGCGGAACAACTCCTGACTCCTAACTCCTAACTCCTGACTCCTGACTCCTGGTCAGTGTGATCGTTCCTGCGCTTGGCGCACCATTGGTGGAACAAGTGAGCGGGGCAACAGGCGCGGAAGGAAGGTCTGGATGCGGTTCATCAACCCTGGAACAACAACTGGGCGGCCACTCATCAGGGCAGTATAGCCAGATTGAGCCACCGTTGCAACATCCATGATCTGGCGGCCCTGCACAAGGCGCGATTCCTCCATCTTGGCGCGTGCCTGAAATCCAGTGCTGGTTGGGCCTGGGCAAAGAGCCGTGACAGTCACACCGCTTCCACGCAATTCCTCATTGATCGCTTCTGAGAATGAGAGCACAAAAGCTTTGCTGGCATAATACACGGCCATCAGTGGGCCAGGCAAGAAGGCCGCCGTTGAGGCGACATTCAGAATACGGCCACGCTTACGCACAATCATGCCCGGCAATAACAGGCGCGTCAGGTGGGTGAGCGTCACAATATTGACCTGCAACAGGCGCAGTTCGCCATCAAGATCCAGTTGATCGAAGCGTCCATAGGTGGCGAAGCCAGCATTATTCACCAAAATATCGATTGCCAGCCCTTGCTCGGTTAGTTGGGCTGCCAATTTCGTTGGCGAAGTTGGGTCGGCCAGATCTAGTGCAATTGGTGTCGCCCGAATACGAACCTGCTGTGTCAATTCATCGGCCAATGCGCGCAGCTTACTCTCGGTACGCGCCACCAATACCAGATCAAAGCCATTCTTGGCAAATACTCGCGCCAATTCCTCACCAATTCCGCCGGATGCGCCAGTTATCAATACTGTCTGCCGATTGCCAGTTGTCATCGCCTACTCCTCTACTCAGCGCATATTACTGCGCCGAATTATATTCATTTCTATAGAATCCTACCGGATTTGTAAAAAGGGAAAGGGGAGTTTTCTTTGGGGCTGCCCCCAAACCCCCACTCTGCCCTGGATTACATTCCTACCAATGTGAGCGGTGTTCAAGGCCGCGTAGCATGGTTTTTATCGATTGACGAAACGCCGAATTGAAGGAGACCCGTAATGGTGCCATTGCCGGTTCTGCCAGAATATCGCGGACAACAGGTGCGGGATCGGCCATCTGGCCCAATCCAGCAACCAGGGCATAGATCTGCAGCAACAGCCACAGCCCATCGCCAGCATCAAGAAATGGCAGCCGCTGCTCAAGCAATGCCGCACTACGAATTGATCGATCAAGCAGCATGGCTTTATACGAACGAGCAGCATCAACAGGGATATTATGTTCCAGCACACTCGCCGCAATTGGCAACAGCCGTGTTAATGCCGAACGTCGATCTAGTATCGTGCAGATCAGATCGGTAACATGTAGCGATCCAGGAATATCGCTCTGGAGGCCAGCATCCAGATCATCGAACCAACCCTGCAATTCCTGCTCCAACAGTGCCAGAAACAGTTCTTCCTTGGTCTGAAAATAGAGATACAGCGTGCCCTTGGCCAGGCCACTGCGCGCCGCCACCTCGGACATCGCAAAACTAGCGAAGGTGTGATCCGCCCACATTGCCAATGCCGTCGCCAGAATATGCGAACGCCGCTGCTGCTTATCGGTTTCACTGCGCGCCCGTTGTTTGATTGCCATTCGTCACATCCATTACTGACCACGGGTCATATATTAAATGACCATAAGTCATTTGTCAAGGGCAGGATCACTGGAAGTATTCATCTTCTTCACAGCACATCCTAACAATCTCTGAACAATTGTTTGCTACTATATCCAACCAGGAGTCAGGAGTCAGGATGCGGACCTACTGAACTGCGGAACCAAGAACCAAGTATTCAGGAGTCAGGAGTCAGAATGCAGAATGCGGAACCCAGAACCTGTAGAGACGCGATCCATCGCGTCTGAACAAACCAACAGCCACAATCATGGATCGTTCGCAGCCGTGGCATGACACACAAACATACGGGAGCCACAAACGTTCATTCGCGACAGCAACAAAACAACTATCGAACCTGCCTCCAACCCATCTCGTTCGCAGCGGTGGCATGACACACAACTATGCGAGAGCCACAGAGATATATTTGGGGTACGGGCGCACAGCCCCGATAAACAAACAGTGAATGAAACGCTTCCCACAACAAGGCAAATAAGAAAGTAACTATGAGCCAAACGATCCTTATTGTTGATGAGGAATCCAAGCTACGCGACATGATTCGCGTCTATTTGGAGCAGGATAGCTATCGCGTTGTTGAGGCAGCCGATGGCCGTGAGGCGCTGTATGTTGCTCGCCACGAGAAACCAGATCTGATTATCCTTGATTTGATGATGCCAGAACTCGGTGGCTGTGAGTTTATCCGAATCTTCAGCAAAGAATCGCAAATACCAATCATTATGTTAACAGCACGAGTTGAGGACCAGGATAAAATTCTGGGCCTTGAGCTTGGCGCGGATGATTATGTCACTAAACCATTTAATGTCCGTGAGCTGATTGCCCGCATGCGTGCGGTATTGCGGCGCACGCAGAAAGCGCCAATTGAGCCAGATTTCCTGCGCGCATTCGATATTGTGCTTGATCGGGTTGGCGATCAGTATGTGGATCTGACGCCAGCGGAGTTTGAAATCCTGGCAACTCTTATGGCTGCGCCGCGGCAGGTCTTCTCGCGCCTAGATCTACTGGATCGCATGTCGGGCAAGGCCTATGAGGGCTACGAACGAACGATTACAGGCCCAGGCGAACCTGGATGCGGCCAATGCCAAGATGGCCCAGGCCGAGGGTGGCAGCGCGACAGAGCAGGATATTGCGGTTGCCAAGGCCCAGATTGCCTATGATACTGCACGACAGAAGGAAGCCAACGATATTCCACAGGCCGAAGCAGCTCTGCGTGATGCCCAACAGCAGTATGATGCGCTGCTCAAACCAACCGCAAATGATCTCATTCAGGCGCAGGCCGCAGTAACGCAGGTGCAGGCATCGCTCACAAAGCTACGCCAGGGCGGCACAGCTGCGGATATTACCCAATCCAAGGCACAGATCGTTCAGGCACAGGCGAATCTGGATAGGGTGGCATTCGTGGGCAAATCGGCGACGCTAAATGCCCACGAGGCGCTTGACCTCAGTGTGCCCCAGTTCCGCACATTGCGCTTCGTTGCTAGGCATCCGACAACATCACTATCGGATCTGGCCGATCATCTGGGAATGACACTACCGGCTGCCTCAAAGCTGGTTGACCGATTATTAGAGCAACGCTTGATCGCACGAGCAACAGCAACTGGCGACCGTAGGCGTGCCGAGCTGACACTGACACCACACGGGCAGGCTGCACTCCAGGTGGCTGCTGCCGCTGCACAGGATCGCTTAACAGAGCGATTATCGATGTTATCCGAACAGGAGCGATCTGTACACAGGCACTCAGCATATTGCGCGCCTGTATCGCACCAGCCTCACATGTGCAGGAGAAAACCGTTGCCAGAACAATCGCAACAACCTCACTCCACTGAACGTGATAGCCCTATTGCTCGTTTGACATAGGGTTTCCAGGCGCTGCATACCCACAATTATCGCCTATAGTGGAAGTGCGCACCTAATCCACATGCCCATACGATAAGAACTTATACAATGCTGCGCCCCCGCACGAATATCGTGCGGGGGCGTTATGTTTCATTCTACAAATCACCATGTTGGAAAAAGATTGGGAACCATGATGCATGTTTCAAGAGTTTCTCAAGACTTCCAGGGTATATTCAGAGAGTACCGAACGGCATGGCGTGCGCATAACCGCTCAACAAATAAACTCATCTGAGAAATAATCTGAAGGAGTATGATCATGAATCAGCGAACCGCCCTGGTGAGTGCTGTTGTATTAAGCACATTTCTACTCGTTGTTATTGGTGGAATCGCCACTCGCGTGACGCAAGCACGGCCAACGATTGTTGCCCCAACTGCCACAGTACTGCCAGCTGTGGATGTTACAACTGATCCAGCGACTACGGCTTCAACAGAGCGTGAAGCAGCCTATCAGGAAGCCCTTCGCCAGGCTAACCAGCGCCTTGCCAAAGCCAATGCCCAGATCGCAGAAGCGAATCGGCGAGCGAACCAGGACAAAACCCAGATCGAACAGGCCAATGCGCAGATCGAACAAGCCAATGCACAGATCGAACAGGCCCGCCAAGCTGTTGCGAATGCCTCGGCACCCATTAAACTCCATGTGCCAGTTCAGGCGGCAGCGCCAATTGTTGCAGCACCAGCTCAGGCGCCAGCACCGATTGTACCCACCTACAAGGTATCGCCTGAACAGGCGACTGCAATTGCCCAGGCTGCTGCGAATAATAATCCGATGACCCGTGGGCCTGAATTGGTGAGCTATGAGGGCCAGGTTGCCTACGAAGTAATGTTTGCGCCCGGCGCGATCTATATTGCTGCCAATAGCGGCCAGATCCTGTTCAATGGAACGACACCAATCCCATCGAATAGTGTCGCCCAGGGTGGTGGCGAGCGTGAGCACGAGAACGAGGGCGGCGACGACGACTAATACAGCGAACAAGGAAACATACCATGACAAAATCAAGCCCCAAACGCTCAGCTACGAGCGTACCAGGCATCAAGTATCTGATTACCACCGCATCGCTCGCGGCAACAATTGCTGGCTGGTCCGCACTAACCTACCAGGCACCCAAAGCTGCTGATGCTGCCATACTTCCAACTGCGGCGATAGTTGAGCAGGTTTTACCGCAACCACCATTGATCGCGACCCTTGTGCCGCTGACAACCCTGGCCGCACGGGAATTGCCAGCACTGGTGCCGGTTGCACAAGCGCCGAATCAAACAGGCTCAAGCCGGACGGTATCGGTCGTCGCCTCTGCACCAATTACAGCAGCACCCGCCGCAGTCGCACCAGAACCAGTCGTGGTCGCGCCGGTTGCGCCCGTCCTACGCCAGGTGAGCGCACCAGTCCGTCAGCCAGTCACAACCACGCGTTCATCGCCCTAATTGCACAATCAAACCTGTGATGTACAGAGCCGTAGAGACGCAAGATTTTGCGTCTCTACGGCTGTGGAATGTTTGCAATGAGCGGGCCAATTGTTTTCCGAAACAGCACTTCGGAATGACCAGTAGTAACATAATTGCGTAGCTCACCGATTGCGATATACCCAAGCCGTTCATAGAGCTGCCGTGCGCGAATATTAAATGTTGTTCTCTATGAGGCAATAGACAGACCGATCTTGACGCGATCAGGTGTATACGCTAGAGTGATAAAATAGCCTGGTTTTTCTGAAGAAGCCTGTTACTATAGAGAGATGAGCCACATGGACGATATTGCAAGGCTCCATGATATTCCATTATTCAGCCGTAATGCCAATGACATCGCCGATGAGCAATTGACGATTGGACAGCGTATTGCCGACACAATTGCAGATTTCAGCGGTAGCATGCCATTTCTGTTTGGCAATGCTGCAATATTTATCGTCTGGTTGCTCTGGAACCAGCCCTGGTCGCCATTACCAAGCTTCGACCCAGCGCCATATGGATTGCTGACCATGGTTGTTTCTCTGGAAGCCATCTTTCTCTCGATTTTTGTGTTGATCAGCCAGAATCGCCAGGCCGCAAAAGATCGTATTTCTGCCGATATTGATCATAAGGTCAATGAAAAAGCTGAGCTAGAGATCGGCCTGCTCCTGCAACGCCTCGATGAACTACAACAAAGCCTGCATCACCAACACCGCGAACATCTGGCGATTCTGCGCACGCTCGATTCGCAGAATGGTAATAGGCCGTAGAGACACAACATCGTGCGTCTCTACGGCTCGTCAGGGGTATATGGCAGCGATATGATCAATCGATAGATCAATTGGTGCGCAAGTTTCAGATGACGCTGATCAAGCAACTCAACCCTGTCGCTATCGCGCTCCCAGATTGTATCCAGATAGAACATGTCCGCACTGCTGATCGATACTGTTGGAATACGAGCATCCTGAAACACATTCGAATCGGATGATGCGGTGAAGCGCTGGTATACAACCAGATCACTGCCAATGATGCGTTTGATCTGCTGGACGAGTTGTGCATCGGGTTGCGAGTAGGCACTGCCACGCCGGATCGCACGTCCATCATAGGCAAACCAACCAATCAGCGGCAATTCGAAATAGAACCCTGGCAGCGCACTTGGGCGAATCGCCAGCCGTTCGCGGCCCAACATATCGAAATTCACGGCAGCAGCAATAGCGAT
>JBBQSD010000157.1:0-13059 GCA_038214135.1 Chloroflexales bacterium
TGAGGAATTGTACCTGCTTATGCCCCTCTCGCCGACCCCTCTCCCACAGGTGGAGAGGGGCTTATACGCTGCTCAATGCTCGGTTCTTCCCCTCTCGCCGACCTGTAATAGCTTCCCTACCACGCCGTAGTGGCTTATACGGTGCTCAATGCTCGGTTCTTCCCCCTCTCCCCAACCCCTCTCCCACAGGTGGAGAGGGGCTTATACGCTGCTCAATGCTCGGTTCTTCCCCCTCTCGCCGACCCCTCTCCCCAACCCCTCTCCCACAGGTAGAGAGGGGCTTATACGCTGCTCAATGCTCGGTTCTTCCCCTCTCCCCGGCGTGGGAGAGGGGTTAGGGGTGAGGGGAAATGATCGCTACTCAACAATAAATGTGCCACTCTGCACCAGATAGTTATCGATATACAATTCGACGGTATATTCGCCGCTGGAGAAGCTGAATACCGTACTGTAGGTGTAACTAATTGGCAGAACTGCCGAACCCGCCTCACCGAGCTGCCAATCCGAGACGACCCGCAGCGATGGATCCTCGCGGCCATTGCGATAGACCTTCCAGATCTCTTTTTCGCCCTTCACCATTCCCTGATAGTTGAACAGAATGCCAACCTTCTTTGTCCCACTGGGGAAGGTTGCATCTGGCAGCGGATCATCATAGATCGCCCGATCCTGGTCATCGTAAAGGAAATTGCCATCTTTATCCTTGCTATGGGTAGCAAACTGGAAGGCAGTAATATTGGCGGTTGGGCGTTCACCAGGAACCTGGTTTGTATATTCAAGCGAGACCAGCATGGTGCGGATGTCGCTGATCAGGCGTTTGATCTCTGCCCGAATCTCGGGTGTATCGGCGATCAGATCACGAGGCGGAGCCTGTGTCCAGAAGCGATCCTGGTTGTTCAGCCGTCTGTCCAGGCTATCGACATCGGCAGCACAGGAATTCAGATAGAACCACAATGAGGATGGTGGCGCTTTGTTTTCGTTGTGCGCCGCGATGACTTTATCGGTGACGATTTTGATCGCATCGGCATATTCCTTGCGCGCCAGATCGAGCTTGCCATTGGCCAGGAGTGTCACCCCTAGATTGCAACGGACGGCAAACAGGTTTGGATCAAGCTCAAGAGCACGGCGGCTGGCGGTGACAGATTCATCGAAGAACCCAAGCAGGTAGTAGGTCCAGCCCAGATTCCAGTTGACCGAGCCATCTTCCTTGCCGGCCTTGCGTGCTGCCTCATAATCGGCAGCCGATAGCCGCAGCTCGGCCTCGGCTTCTTTTGGTTGCTGGCCAAGCTTATCTTCTGTGAGCGAGAAATGGGCACCGGCACGCTCATAGAGCACATTCGCATAATTCGGCTCAAGCTTGATCGCCTGATCATAGGCGGTGATGGCATCGGCATACTTGCCGCGCCAGGCCAGGCCATAACCTTTAGCATAGGTTTCGATAGCCTTCTCCGATGTAACATCAACCGGAGTGGTAATTGTGACTGCCATCCATCCAAGGGTGATCAACACAAGCGCACTCCCAGCCCCAATAAACACCCAGCGTGTCCAGTTATCCGGGGCGGTCGAAAGGCCATACAGTGCCAGGGCAACCGCAAGTAATGTTAGGTGAACGATATAGGTGTTGGCTTTGTTGTTCCAGCCATTATTGAGCGTTGCAGCGGCAGTATAGCGCTCGCTGAGTTCGGTGGCCTTGACCAAGAAGGTATCGGCTTCAAAGCCAGCAAGATCTGGGTAGCCACTCTTACTTGCATCAAAATAGGGATCGGCCATGATCGGGCTGAGTGTGTTAATTTTATCGCGGATCTTGATGATCCGATCTGCTGCTGCTGTATCGCCGGCATTATTCAGGGCACTTGCCTCTGTATCGAGATCATTCCATGTTTGGGTTGCGCCATACCAGCCATAATCTGCCTGCGATTGCCCAGCCGCACGCGTACCAAGCGCCTCAATTGCATAGCGTTGGGCATTGCGATTGGCCTGGGTGGCTTTTCCACCAGCATCTGTTTGCAGAAATGCGGCCAGCGCTGCGATAATCGTCGTGGTGGCGATCAGAATCGAAACCAGGCGTTTGGTAGATTCACTCTCCTGGCCCTCGGCAAGTGGCTGCTCAACTGGATTATTGGCCGATGCTTCAGTTGTCATCAGAGCACCTCGATTATGAATGTACCAATGAGGCCAACCATCATACACAGCAGGCCGATCAATGCTAATGGGTAGCGGATGGCATGCTTGATCTCCGATGCCATGGTATAGAACCACAGCGAACCAGCCATGATGATCAACAGGCCGACCATCAGGTTCGATTTGACACGCAGCCGATCAGCCTCGGTAAAATGCGGTTCGGGATCGATATCCTTGCGCTGTGCATCCTCGGCTTCGGCCTCACTGAGCTGACGTTGGACGGCATAGGTGCCATCCGGGTTGAGGTAGCGGGTCTCAAAGAAATATTGGTCGACAATCGTTTGGTTCAGGCTCAATGCCCGATCCCGTTCCATGATCCTACGCTCATCGCTTGAGGCACTGCTCAGATCATTCGCCAGCGCATTGCCAAGTTCATTATTGCGAAAATAGCTGGTGAACGCCCGATACTGTTGGTAGGTCTTCGAACTATTGAGGGTGACACTTTCTTGCTGGTTGATCGATGCAGCCAGCCCAGAAAAATCGGCGTTGCCTGCTGCATCACCGGCGATTGCTGCCCGCCATGCAACGACGGCACTCAGCATGGTTACGAGTGCCGTCAGAATTGAGACGCTGATCTCAAAGCGCTTGACCCAGCGTGGGGAGTTTAGTGACACGCAGCCGCTCCTTTCGGTTAGCTCTCTGTTGCGCTTGATGGAATCATCATGTGTACGCAAAAAACACGCCTGAGGTTACGCCACAGCTCCTGCCTCTTCCAGGATCGGCCCAACGGCAACTGGTTGGCCGCTTGCTGCTGAACGGCGCACTGCTTCCATGATGCAGAAGGTTTCGATTCCTTCAATCAGATCGGGTGCTGCTGGCTGGTTCTCCAGAATTGCCAGCGCAAAATGTTCGGTGTAGTTGGCAAACTCGCCATAGTGCATGCCATGGGTTTCGTTATTGAAGTAGTAGCCGCGCAGATGATAGAGTGGATCTTCGGTGCGCTCACCGCCATCGCGATCAGTCCGGCGGTAGCGCATATCGTGGTACTGGGCCTGGCTGGTGCCATCTGATCCATACAGCATCAACTCAATTGCATTGCGCGCCGTGGGCAGTTCGTGCAGCCCATAATGCCCCAATACCCGGCCCATCCGGCCATCGGCGGCGCGCAGGTTCACGGCATAGATATCGAATGATTGCACCTGATAGCGCCTGGCCAGCGCAGAATGGCTGCCGATTGCATGCACCTCGCTGATCGGGCCGAGATACCAGCGTACCAGATCAATTGGGTGGCTAAGGCCAAGATAGACCCAATCGGTCTGATCGATCGCCCAGGCGCTCTTTTCGTAGAACCAATCCATGCGATGGATATAATGGGCATCGGCCAGTTCAACGGTTCCGAACGCGCCAGCCTCATAATCCCGCCGCTGGCGCTGGAATGGCTCGAAGAAGCGGGTACTCTGCCCAACCAACAGCCGTTGTCCACTGTGTTGGGCTGCCGCCAGCACCCTGCGTGCATCGGCTGGGGTTGTGACTAACGGCTTTGTACAGATAACGTGTTTGCCAGCAGCGAAGGCTTGTATAATATGATCGGCATGCAATGGATCTGGTGTATAGATCGCAACAATATCAACATCGGGCCGGGCCAGCAGTTCAGCGTAGCTGGTTGTATAGAACAGATCCGGGCAACGAGCGCGTGCTGCATCAATCTTCTCCTGGCGCAGATCACAGCCAGCCACGGCACGGGCATGCGGGGCGCGTAACGAATCTGCGGTTGCGTGTGTTCCTGGCAGCAGATACACACCACTGCCAATCGGCCCAGGGGCAGTATGGCTCAGGGCGACGAGCAGGGTACAGCCCTCGTGCAGGCCGACCACACCGATTCCGAGCTGTGATTGCATGGCTACCTCGTAGATGAACGCTTCATCGCTTCAACACTCACTGCTTCACCGCTTGCTTGGAATAGACTAATGTTCATCCACAATCCGTGCCAGCCCATTGCGATCCAGAACAATCACGCGGCCACGCTCAAGGCGCACAAGCCCTTCCTGGGCAAGTTGGCGCAATGCCCGGCCAGCAATTTCGCGCACGGTGCCGGTACGTTCAGCTAATTCCTGATGGGTTATTTCGGCCATGCCCTCGCTGGCCTCGTGCAATAATTGGCGGGCGAGCCGTTCCCGAACGGAACGAAAGGCAAGATCTTCAACAAGCACAGCCAGATCGCGCAGTTGGCTGGCTAAATCACGCAGGGCGGCCCGCGCCAGTGCCGGGTGGCGATCAAACAGATCGAACAGGGCGACGCGCGGCAGCAGGAGGCAGCAAACGGGGCTCATCGCTCTGGCAGTGGCGAGATTCGGGCGTTCATCAAATATCGAAACGGCATTCACCATGGCACCGCTACCAGCCATTGCAAGCACCTGCTCGCGCCCATCTGGTGTGGTGCGAGCCAGCCGCACCCGCCCATGCAACACGAAGAACAGCCCAGTTGGCTGTTCGCCCTCAATCGCGATAAAATCACCAGGGCGGTAATCATGCCGCTCAACCCGCCGGGCAATATCTGCGAGAGCAGCGCCATCGAGTGCGGCAAAGAGTGGCATAGCCTGTAGTATGCTTGGTGCGATCACAATGGCGTGGCCTGTGTGGTAAATAACGACGGTAGTATACCATGGTGACATGGGATGGATGGTATGGACGGTTCACGAACCGCCCTTACGGGTATGCAATAGGGAGCGATGCAATTGACACGAATAATCATTGGTTTAACACTGGTTCTGATGCTATGTGGATGGGCTCCGGCCCAACAATCTGCTGCGAACGCCGATCAAGCAGCAGCACTGCTCCCTGAATTCCGCAGTGATCTGGATCGGGCTAGCGAATGGAACCGCTACACAATCACGGCGACAATCGAACCAACGCGGCCAACGATCAGCGGGCGATTGGTGCTGGAATATACCAACCGCGATACGGTGGCACTTGATCGGCTGTATTTTCGGCTGTTTCCCAACCTTGCTGATTTCGCCGGGCGATTAGATATTTCCGCGGTGATGATTGGCGGCCAGAACCGTAAGATTGTGTATGAACAAAAGCGCTATCTGTTGCGCGTCGATCTGCCCAGCCAATTGCGCCCTGGCGAGAAAACAGTGGTAGCGCTCGATTTCCAGACGAGTGTTCCAGTCAATGCTGGCCGGAAATTCTATGGCGCGTTCAATCTGCAAAATAGTGTGTTCGCCCTGGCATCCGCATACCCACTGGTTGCGATGGTGCGTAGCGGTGCCTGGGATATTGCCGCGCCCGACACCCGTGGCGATCTTGTGAATAGCGAAACGGCGCTCTATGATGTCACCCTGATTGCGCCTGCCGATTGGACACTCATAACCACTGGTTCGGCAGTCGATGGGCGGCTGGATGCTGGCAATCAGACAGCCCGCTTTGTGAGTGGGCCACAACGCGATTTCATGATTGTTGCTGCACGACTCAAGGCCGCGAGCGCTGATGTTGCTGGTACAAAGGTCAATGCCTACTACCTGCCAGGCAATGAGGCGGGTGGGCAGGCAGCGCTGCGGGCGGCAGTCAATGCCATTCAGGTGTATAACACGCAATTTGGCCGCTACCCATTGGCAGAATTCGATCTTGTGCCTGTCGATGCCGGCACGTTTCTGGGAGTTGAATACCCTGGCATCACCCTGATCGAACAGCGCTTGTATCGCAAACCAGGCCAACTCGAAATTGTGATCGCCCACGAGGTCGCTCATCAGTGGTGGTACAGCCTGGTTGGTAATAATGTTCAGAATGAGGCCTGGATGGACGAGGCATTGGCATCCTATTCACAGGTGATCTATGCCGAGGCGATCACAGGCCGTGAGGCAGCCAATGCAGAACTCGAACAGTTTCGGAAATCGTATCGGGGTGTGCGGGCAGCCAAGCGCGATACTGTTGTCAAACAGCCGAACCAGAAGATTCGCAACTATTACCCGATTGTGTATTCCAAGGGTGCATTGTTCTTCCAGGCGTTACGCAACCAGATCGGTGATGATGCATTTGGGCGATTCCTAAAGAGCTACTATGCCGATCATCGCTATGGGTTTGTGAACGGGGCCGATCTGCTTGGCACTGCCGAACAAGCCTGTAGCTGCCAACTCGATCAGCTCTACCGCGATTGGATTGAGACAGCAGCACCGGTTGCGATTCCGTGATTGGGTAGGCATGGTAGAATAGCGTACACATTTCCGGCTAACCAGAGGAGCAGTGCAATGATCGAGACCGCGACCCGTACTGAGGGTCTGCTGGCCGCACGTGCGTCGGCGATTCCGCGCGGTGTCGGTAACACGCACCCAATCGTGGCCGATAGAGCCGAAGGGGCGTTGTTATGGGATGTGGACGGCAATGAGTATATCGATTTTGTTGGCGGCATTGGCGTGCTCAATATCGGCCATAATCACCCAAGGGTTGTGCAGGCAGTCCAGGCGCAGCTTCAGCGGCTTTCGCATACCTGCTTCCAGGTTGCAATGTACGAGCCATATATTCAGCTTGCCCAGCAACTGAATGCACGTGCGCCAATCAGTGGGCCGGTCAAGAGTATTTTCTTTACCACAGGGGCCGAAGCAACCGAGAATGCCGTCAAGATCGCTCGTGCGGCAACCAATCGTGCAGCCATTATCACCTATGCGAATAGCTTCCATGGCCGCACACTGCTTGGCATGTCGATGACGGGCAAGGCCAAGCCGTATAAGCAGAATTTTGGCCCGTTCGCGCCAGAAATCTACCAGGTGCCCTTCCCATATGCATATCGCGGCTGGACGACCGATCGGGCGCTGGCGGCGCTCCACGATTTCTTCGAGACGAATGTTGCTCCCGAGCGTGTGGCTGCGGTGATCATCGAGCCAGTGCTTGGTGAGGGTGGCTTCGTTCCAGCACCGCCAGAGTATCTGCGTGAGCTACGGGCAATCACGGCTCGCCATGGTATTGTGCTGATCGCCGATGAGGTGCAGAGTGGCTTTGGGCGCACCGCAAAACTATTTGCGATTGAACATAGCGGCGTTGAGCCGGATCTGATCACGATTGCCAAGAGCCTGGCTGGTGGATTGCCGCTCTCGGGCGTGATTGGGCGTGCAGATGTGATGGATGCGCCAGCTCCTGGTGGGCTGGGCGGAACATATGCAGGCAACCCGCTCGCGTGCGCCGCCGCTCTGGCCGTCCTCGATATTTTCGATCAGGAACATGTACTCGAACAGGGCCAGCGCCTTGGCAACCGATTGCGCGCTCATCTGGAAGGGTTGCAAGCTCGCTACCCACAGATCGGTGATGTACGCGGGCTGGGAGCGATGCTGGCCATCGAGATCGTGCGCGACCGGGAAACCAAAGAGCCAGCCGCCGATCTCGTTGATCGCATGGTCGTCGCTGCTCGTGAGGCAGGGCTACTGCTGCTCAAAGCTGGCTTATATGGCAATGTTGTTCGTATTCTGGTGCCGCTCACCATTGAGGATGCACTGCTTGATAAAGGGCTGGCGATCTTCGATGCGGCGCTGGCGCAGGCGTTGGGGTAAACGAGAGTAGTTAGGAGTCAGGAGCCAAGCAAGGAGTCAGGAGTCAGGCGTCAGGAGTCAGAATAGCTTGCGAGCAAGGTCGGTACACAACTTTTTGGTTCTCGGTTCTTCCCTCACCCCTGCTGCGCCGCCCCTCTGCCAGTGGGAGAGCGGCCGGGGGGTGAGGGCGGTTCTTGGTTCTTATACAAAAGAGGAGATCAAGATGCTCAACAAACTCCGTGTGATTATCCACATCGGGCTGGCGTGCGTGATGGCGGCGTGTGGAGCCAATGCACCAGCGGGCGGCAACCAACCAGGCAGTACCCTCAAGCAGGAAATTGGCAAGACCGAGGGCGAAGTCTCGATTGTTGCCTGGGCTGGCTATATCGAACGCGGCGACACCGACAAAAGCTATGATTGGGTGACTGGCTTCGAGAAAGAGACGGGCTGTAAAGTCACCACCAAAACGGCAGCAACGTCGGATGAGATGGTTGCGCTCATGAACGAGGGTGGCTTTGATCTTGTGACGGCCTCTGGCGATGCAAGTTTACGCCTGGTTGCCGGTAAACGGGTGCAGGAGATCAACACGAAACTCATCCCCAGTTGGAGCACCATCGATCCGCGATTGCAGAATTCGCCCTGGTATACCGTCGATGGCAAGCACTATGGCGTTCCCTATCAATGGGGATCGAATGTGCTGATGTATAACACGAATGTCTTCAAAACCCCACCCGATAGCTGGGATGTTGTGTTTAATGACACGCAGCTGCCGGATGGCCAGAGTAATAAGGGCCGCGTCCAGGCCTATGATGGCCCAATCTATGTTGCCGATGCCGCACTGTTTCTGATGACCCACAAGCCTGAGTTGGGCATCAAGGATCCATATTCGCTCAACCGCGATCAGTTCAATGCCGCACTCGAATTGTTGCGTGGGCAGCGCAAGCTGGTTGGCCGCTACTGGCACGATGCCGTTGTACAGACGGATGATTTCAAGAATGAGGGCGTCGTTGCATCATCCTCCTGGCCATTTCAGGTTAATCTGCTCAAAGCCGCCGGCGTGCCAGTCGATAGTGTGATCCCGAAAGAGGGCGCGACAGGCTGGGCCGATACGACGATGCTGGCAACCGATGCCCCGCACCCAAATTGCGCCTACAAATGGCTTGAACATTCGCTTAACCCAAAGTTGCAGGGCGATCTGGCAGCCTGGTTCGGCTCGGTTCCGGTTGTGCTGGCAGCCTGCAAGGGTAATGCATTGCTTGGCGATACGGGCTGCGACATCAATGGCCTGAACAATTTCGATAAAATTCGCTTCTGGCGCACGCCAACCACCGATTGCGGCGATGGCAAGAAGGAGTGTGTGCCCTATTTTGAATGGGTGACCAGCTATACCGCAGTGATTGGTGGCCGGTAAATTCCTATGACAGCATCAATCGAATTTCAGCATGTCTCGCGGAATTTTGGTGCAGTACAGGCGGTTGATGCTGTCAGCTTTGCCGTCAACGATGGCGAATTCTTCTCGATGCTTGGCCCATCTGGTTCCGGGAAAACGACATGTTTACGCATGATTGCCGGATTCGAACAGCCCAGTTCGGGAACCATTCTGTTGCATGGCCGCGATACTGCTGGGCTGCCGCCATTCGAGCGCGATGTCAATACCGTCTTTCAGGATTATGCGCTGTTCCCGCATATGACGGTTGGCGAGAATGTGGCCTATGGGCCTATGTTGCGGAAGCAGCCGCGCGCTGATCGCGAACGCCTGGTGGCCGAGATGTTACAGCTTGTGCGTCTGCCGGATATGGCCAATCGCAGGCCATCGCAGCTTTCTGGTGGCCAGCGGCAGCGAGTTGCGCTTGCACGAGCGCTGATCAATCGGCCACGAGTTCTGTTGCTGGATGAACCACTTGGTGCGCTTGATCTGAAGCTACGCCAACAGATGCAGATTGAGCTGAAGTCCATTCAGCAACAGGTTGGAATTACGTTTATTTATGTCACTCACGATCAGGATGAAGCGCTGACCATGAGTGATCGGCTGGCTGTTTTCAACCATGGGCGGATCGAACAGATTGGTTCGCCAATCGATATCTATGAGCGCCCGCGCACCGCGTTCGTCGCGGGATTTGTTGGTGTCTCGAATATTATTGCTGGGGCCTTAGCCGCTCAATTTGGGGCAGGAAGCGTGGCCTTTGCTGTTCGCCCAGAGAAGATCCGTATGGTCGAAGTCGAAGCAGCTGAACTAGCACAATCACTGCCCGATGGCATGCAGAGTGTGATCGGCCATGTGACAGAGGTTATCTATCTGGGCATGCACACCCGCTATGTCGTTGATGTCGATGGCACGCAGTTGATTGTTGCACAGCAGAATGCCGAAGAGACTGCATCAACAATCCAGGCGACCCGTGGTCGGGCGGTTCGCTTGATCTGGCGGCGTGAGCACACCCATGCGCTTGAAGCATAGACAGTTGAAGCAATGGCAGCAACCGAACAATCCGCTGGAAGGCGACTGGCAACACTACTCTACCGTCAACCGCGCCTGACACTGGCGTTACTGCTGGTGCCACCATTGTTGTATCTGCTGGTGCTGTATCTTGGCTCGCTTGCATCGCTGTTATTACAGAGTTTCTTTGCATTGGATGATTTCAGCGGCCTGATTGTGCGCCAGTTTACGCTACGCACCTATGCCAACCTGTTTTCGCCAGCGAACCTCGATATTATTGCGCGCACAACAACAATGGCGCTGGCTGTCACCATCGCGGATGCGCTGCTGGCCTTTCCGCTCGCCTACTACATGGCCCGCTATGCGACACCGCGAACCAAAGCTGCGCTTTCGCTGGCGGTGGTGATGCCACTATGGGCTAGTTACCTGGTGCGGGTGTATGCCTGGAAATTACTGCTGGCCAAAGAAGGCATCATTGGGTGGGTCTTTACCCATCTTGGCATTGGCTGGCTGCTTGATGGCATCCTGGCGCTGCCAGTGATTGGTGGGCCATCCTTATCGGTTTCATTGATTGGGACATTCCTGACCTTTATGTATGTCTGGCTGCCCTACATGATTTTGCCGATTCAGGCGGCTCTGGAACGGGTGCCACCCTCGCTGATCGAGGCATCTGCCGATCTGGGTGCCCACGACAACCAGACCTTTCGGCATGTGATTCTGCCACTGGCATTGCCTGGTGTCGTCGCAGGCTCGATCTTTACCTTCTCACTCACCCTGGGCGATTTTATTATCCCTGGTATTGTTGGCAACTCTAGCCGCTTTATTGGCATGGCCGTTCTTGAGCAGCAGGGCACTTCTGGCAATATCCCACTCGCCGCTGCATTTACGATGGTGCCAATTCTAATCATGGCGGTGTATCTGCTAACAGCAAAACGCCTTGGTGCCTTTGATGCGCTATAGGAGCCGTCAGCTCTCAGCTATCAGCCGTCAGGAGCTATTGCCTACCCGACTGACGCGGTGACGTGGTGACAGTGCTGGATTGTTGCTGTACAACTTCGATCAAGATCTTGTCACCGTGTCACCCGGTCAGATGTCACCCGGTCACCGGATTAAGAGGATGCGATGCGCCCGAAAGCCCCATTAAGCCTACGAATTGCGGTTGTGGGAGTGTTGGCATTTCTGTACATCCCATTTGGCGTGATTCTGCTGTATTCCTTTACGACCGAAGATGCGGCATTTACATTCCCACCACCTGGCCTCACGCTGGATTGGTTTGGCGTTGCCTGGAACCGCGCCGATCTCTGGCCTGCGTTATCGCTCTCGCTCCAGGTTGCGGCAGTCGCTACACTTGCCGCGCTGGTGCTGGGCACGCTAGCAGCATCGGCAGTGTTCCGCAGCCGTTTTTTTGGGCGCGATGCGATTTCGTTATTGCTGCTACTGCCGATTGCGTTGCCGGGAATTGTGACAGGCATTGCGCTGCGATCTGGGATGGGCTTGCTCGATATTCCATTTAGCTTCTGGACAATTGTGATCGGCCATACGACCTTTTGTATGGTTGTGGTCTACAATAATGTCCTCGCTCGCTATCGGCGCATGGCTCCTTCATTGGTCGAGGCATCGATGGATCTTGGCGCAACCGGCTGGGAAACATTTCGGCATATTGTGCTGCCAACCATCGGTACCGCGCTGCTGGCTGGTGGCATGCTGGCCTTCGCGCTCTCGTTCGATGAGATTATTGTGACGACCTTTACCTCTGGGAATCAGGACACGCTGCCGATCTGGATCTTCAAGCAACTGACCAAACCGCGCCAACGGCCAGTGACAAATATTGTGGCGTTGTTCGTCATTGCGGTGACGGTCATCCCAATTTTGCTAGCGAACCGCCTGACACGTGATACTGGTGGGGTTGCTGGTGGTGGAAAATAGCGAGCTATCAGCTCTCAGCCATCAGCTTTCAACAGTGCTGAAGATATACGTTTGTGGATGTGACAGCGACTATTGTACAGTAATCAACGCTTCTTGATGCCGCAAAAAGCTGATATCTTATAGAAAATAAAAGGACCAAAATGGTAATATCACATCCAGATGCTGGTGCCGTCGCTGCAATGTGTGCCCGTGTACGCAGCAGTGTTGCTCAGGTGATTATCGGGAAACAGGCAGTGATTGATCTGTTGCTTGTTGCATTGCTGTGTGAAGGGCATGCGCTGCTGGAAGATGTTCCTGGTACTGGCAAAACAACCCTGGCGCGTGCGTTGGCCCGCTCTGTCGATTGCCCATTCCGCCGAATCCAGTTCACACCCGATCTGCTGCCAACCGATGTGACCGGCCTGTCATTCTTTAATCAGAAGACATCCGAATTCCAGTTTCGGCCAGGCCCGATTTTTACCGGTGTGCTTCTGGCAGATGAGATTAACCGAGCCACGCCCCGCACCCAGAGTGCCCTACTCGAAGCCATGCAGGAGCGTACGGTAACACTCGATGGCGAAACGCGCCCATTGCCACGACCATTTGTTGTACTGGCAACCCAGAACCCGGTTGAGTTGGAGGGAACCTTTCCGCTGCCAGAAGCCCAACTGGATCGATTTCTGGTGCGGCTCGAAATCGGCTACCCGCCTGTGGAAGAAGAGCGAGCCATTCTTGCACGCTTCGAACGCAATGATCCACTGGAAGGGCTACAATCGGCGGCATCCGTTGATGAGATCCTCGCGGCGCAGCGAATCGTGCGCACCATCATCGTCTCCGCTGCGCTGCGTGGCTACATCGTGGATGTCGTGCGGGCCACGCGGGCAACCGATGATGTGCAGCTTGGCGCATCACCACGGGCTGCACTGGCACTCCAGCGTGCAGCGCAGGCATATGCTGCATTACAGGGCCGCTCCTTCGTAACCCCAGATGATGTCAAGGCACTGGCTGGAGCCGTGCTGGCCCATCGCCTAACCCTGCATCCAGAGGCGCGCCTGCGCGGACGCTCCGCATCTGATGTCGTGC
>JBBQSD010000158.1:0-12959 GCA_038214135.1 Chloroflexales bacterium
GCTGGTTGATCTGCAATATGACATCGATGCCGATTATATCTCCGTCGATAGCTATCGCGGGGCATATGCTGCGACCAAGCATCTGATCGAACTGGGGCACCGCCGAATCGGGATCGTCTATAATCGCCAGGATATTCCCGTTGGGTTGGTTCGCTTGAGTGCCTATCAGGCAGCGCTTCAGGATTATGGTATTGCCTTCGATCCGGTATTGGCATTGCCAGGGAAGTGGGGAGTGGCGAGTGGCAAAGAAGGGGCAGAGCAGTTACTTGCGTTATCCGAACGGCCAACTGCTATCTTTACTTGTGATGACCAAATGGCAATTGGCGCGTTGCAGACGATCTATCGCCACGGGTTGCGGGTTCCAGAAGATATCTCATTGGTTGGCTTTGATGATATCGAGTATGCCCAATACCTGCACCCACCGCTGACCACCGTTCGGCAACCATTGCGGGAAATGGGCTACACTGCTGGAGAGCATATCTGCCGGATGATTGATGGAACAATGATTGGGCGGTTACAACTGACGCTAGCATCTACGCTGATTATTCGCGATTCAACAGCACCGCCAGCGAATCTTTGACAACATGGCGGTCATGTCCGTATAATTGGCAGTATCCCCATCGGAAATCAGGCTCCTGCAACACAGGAGCAACTAGACTGGTGAACCCATGCAGCGTAGCGTGCTGGTCATCTCGGTCATCGTTATTATCGGGGCGATCGCCTACATGGCGACTCGGCCTGTTGCTGCACCAGCGGCCACACCCAACGGGGTGAGCGTGCCAACGGCAGCGGTAGCGCTTGATCAGAGCACTGTTTTTGGTCCAACGCAGGCCGATAGTGGCCCAGCTACGTCGACCTCCAGTCCTGGCGACTGGATGATGGAAGGTAGCAACCCGGCACGCACCCGTACAACACCAGCCATCCTGAACATCCCACTGAACCAACGCCGCGAGATTGGGATTGCTGGTACGGATGAAAACGCCTCACCGCCAGTGATCACCCGTGGCATGCTTTTAACCGAAACCTCAAAGAACCTGCGGGCCTTCGATCTTGCGACAGGCCAGCAGCGCTGGGTCTTTTCCGAGGTGGGATCGTATATCTCGCCTGCCGTCGCTGGCGAACGGGTGTTCATCCGCGCAGAGGCGGATAATAAAGGCCAGCTCTACGCACTCAACCTACGCACCGGCCAGAAGCTCTGGTCATTCACACCGCGGCGAATCAGCAGCTCGGTGAACAACTACTATGGCGGACATCTTACTTCACCGGTGATCATCAGCGATGTTGTGTTTGTTGGTGCTGGCAAAGAGGTGTATGCGCTTGATGCTGCCACTGGCGCAACCCGCTGGGAATTCGCAGCCCAGGATTATATTACCTCATCACCCGCGATTGCCAATGGTCAGATCTATATCTCCGACTTTCGCTATGTCTATGCCATCGATCAGCAAAAGGGTACGTTGCGCTGGTCGTTCCCGATTGAAACCGCCTTCTCATTTTCATCAGTTGCCACCGATAAGACGTTGCTGATCGCCAGCGGCAAGAAGCTGATTGCGCTCGATAGTATCACGGGAACACAGCGCTGGCAGCTTGCCATTGCTGGCCAATCGCTAATTCCTGCTGGAGCCGATGCAACGCGCGCCTATGTGAAATCGACCGAGACACTGATCGCGCTCGATCTTGTTACTGGCAAAGAATTATGGCGCTTCCATGATCTGAACTATGTTTCACTGCCAGTCCTCTCTGGCTCACAAGTTTATATTGTGAGTGGAGCTGGTGTCGATACGGTGATCAACGCACTTGATGTTGAAAATGGCACCAGCATCTGGAAGCAACCAGTTCAGAAGCTGGCGAATACCGCCCCAGTCATCGCTGGGGGTGCAATCTATGTTCGCACCAACGATGGGCGAATCTTGGCATTTTCAAGCTAGGGAAGGAGTAGTCGCATGGCGGTACAGACAGCCGCAAGGCCGCGGGAGCGTTTCAGCCTCATCCCGAAGGGGAAGCTGGCGCGTAGTGAGGCACTATGGTTCTGGTTTTTCATCATGCCGTGGGTGATTGGATTTCTGGTGTTCACGCTTTACCCGATTGTTGCATCGTTCTACTACAGCCTGACCCGCTACAACATCTCGAGCGACCCGGTCTTTATCGGCTTTGATAACTATGTCAGTCTCGCAAACGACCGCGTGTTCTGGAAATCGATCCAGGTGACGACCTACTACACATTGCTCAGCGTACCAACCGGCATCACACTTGGGTTGCTGCTGGCTGTATTGCTCAATCAGAAAGTGCCATTGCTTGGTGTCTTCCGGACGATCTACTATCTGCCGACTCTGCTTGCCGGTAGTGTTGCTGTGGCAGTGCTGTTCAGCTGGATCATGAACCCCACCTTCGGAATCATTAACCTCAGCATCCGCAGCTTGGTCGGGCCAGACGGATTCATCCCACTTGGCATTACCGGCCCACGCTGGTTACAGGATGAGAACTGGGTCATGCCGTCCTATGCGATCATGGCACTGTGGGCCTTTGGTGGAACGATGCTGATCTACCTCTCGGCACTACAGGGTGTACCAACCGCCCTGTATGAGGCAGCCGAGATCGATGGTGCCAGCCGCATCCAGCAGTTCTTTAATGTGACCCTACCAATGATTTCACCAGTGATTCTATTCACTTTTATTACCGGAGTCATTGGTGCATTCCAGCAGTTTACCGCTGCCTATGTCATCGCTGGCGGCTCCACCCTCGGCACGCCCAACTATGCCTCAATGTTCTACAATCTGTATCTGTTTGTGAATGCCTTCACCCGTTACCGACTCGGAGTAGCGTCGGCACAGGCATGGATTTTGTTGGTTATTATTTTGCTCCTGACCATGCTGATGTTCTGGGTTTCACGGCGCTATGTCCACTATGAGTCGGATGAACAAGGGGGAATCTAGACCGAACAAAGGAGTACATCGATGGCAACATCAACACCAACGACCCCAGCCAGCACACTTGCTCGCAGTAGAACCCGCTCAAGCAGGCATAGCCGTGATCTGGTGATCACAATCATTGCAACCACTATCTGCATCTTAGGAATGATCGTTGTCCTGTTTCCGTTGGCCTGGATGATCTCGACTTCGCTGAAGACTAGAGCCGAGGTGCCGAAGTTCCCCCCGATCTGGATTCCAGCGATTCCACAGTGGGATAACTACCGTGTAGCACTCTCACCACCAAATAACTTTGCGGTCTATTTTAAGAACACCATGTTCTATGCCGTTGGCGCAATGCTTGGCGAACTAATTTCATCATCATTGGTCGCCTATGGTTTTGCACGGCTACGAGCACCTGGCAAGAACACAATCTTCGTGCTTGTGCTGGCAACCATGATGCTGCCAGGTTGGGTGACACTCATTCCGCAGTATATTATGTTCTCGAAGGTGGGCTGGATCGACACCTTCTACCCATTGATCGTGCCAAGGTTTTTCGGCAGCGCCTACCTGATCTTCCTGCTACGGCAGTTCTATCGAAGCCTGCCAAAGGATTATGAGGAAGCCGGGCTGATTGATGGGGCGAACTTCCTGGGCATCTGGTGGCGAATCATCTTGCCGCTCTCGCTACCCGCGCTTGGTGCAGTTGCGATTATGAGCTTCATGTTCCACTATTCAGATTTCAGTGGCCCGCTGATCTATATTACCAGCCAGACCAACTGGACAATGTCGCTCGGATTACAACAGTTCCGGGCACCATTTGGTGGTACGGCCTTCAACCTGCTCATGGCAGCTTCGGTCACATCGATCCTTCCGCCGGTGGTTCTGTTCTTCCTGGCTCAGCGCTATTTCATCCAGGGCATTGTTGTTTCGGGTGTGAAGGGGTAGTCCCTCACCCCCTGCCCCTCTCCCACATTGGGGAGAGGGAAGTCGTAGCGGAACCATCTCTAGCCCCTCGCCCTTTATGGAGGGAAGTCGCAGCGGAACCATCTCTAGCCCCTCGCCCTTTATGGAGGGGAGTCGCAGCGGAACCATCTCTAGCCCCTCGCCCTTTATGGGAGAGGGGTTGGGGTGAGGGTAAGTACGCATCCTTACTCGGCGATCTTTTGTCGCCGCTGACTGATAGAATCCAAATCAGGCTAAGGAGGTCTATGGAACGTGTCGCTGGTCGCCCTGATTTACAGATTGCACAAGAAGCAAAGGAGCACTCCGCATGAAGTTCAAGCAGCTTCCCTGGATCGCACTCATCACGGCCATGACGCTCGTTATTAGCGCTTGTGGTGGCGCACAGCAGCCAGCAGCGGCTCCAACCGCTGCCCCAGCTGCTGCAGCCCCAACGGCAGCCCCGGCTGCTGAAGCCCCTGCCGTCGCGCCAACACAGGTGATCGAATTTGCCCAGGAACCAACCGCCAACCAGAAGGTCATCGTTTGGATGGTTCGTACCGGCATCGACGAGAACAAGTGGGAACGCGATGTCATATTGCCAGCCTTCGCCAAGGCTCAACCAGATATCTTCGTCAAAGTCATCAACATTAACCAGCCGGATATTGCCGTCAAGCGTGAGGCGATGATTGCGGCCAAAGAACCACTGCACGTTTGGAGCACCAACTGGGGCGGCGATGGCTTTGCCAGCGACCGCTATCGTGGCCTGATTACCGACCTGACCCCGCTGATCGAGCGTGATAAGTTTGACATGACCGACTTCCTGCCCGACGTGCTTGCGATCTATAAGAGCGAGGGCAAGCAGTGGGGCATCCCGTTCTTGACAACTGGCTCGTACATCTATTACAACCAGAAGTTGTTCAAGGATGCTGGGGTTGAGTTCCCAACCACCAATTGGGACGATAAGAGCTGGACCTGGGATGCATATGTCGCAACGGCCAAGAAGCTGACCAAGAATACCGACGATATCAACAAGGCCATATTCGGTGCGAACACCTCAATGCTCAATCTGGAAGGTCCACCAATGCTGTTCGGCCACTTCGTCTGGCCGGACGATGCCTATAGCACTGGCTTCGCCGACAAGGTCACCGTCAGCGATCCGCAGTCGATCATGGCCTTCCAGAAGTTCCACGATCTGACCTATGTCGACAAGGTAGCACCCGACGCGGCTGCCACCCAGGCACTTGATCAGCTTGGCGGTGCATTCCAGAGCGGCAGGCTAGCCATGGTCATGAGTGGTGGCTGGGGTCACTGGGCCTTCAAAAATCTGATCGACGACCCGAATGGCTTCTGCTGGGGCGTTGCACCGATGCCATGGGGTACGCCAGACGCCAAGATCCGCACGGTAATCTTCACCGACCCGTGGGTGATTACAGCTGGTATGGATGCAGCAAACACGGATCTGGCCTGGACCTTCGTCAAGTTCTTGACATCGAAGGAGCAACAGGCATCCTACACCAACACGACCGGCACACCACCAGTGCGTGGTTCGTTGCTGGCGGATTACTACAAGCTGTACTCGAAGTGCATGGACCCAGCTAAGTCGAAGGAGGCCTTCGAGGGCGCGTTCACCCACGGTCGTGAGTCCTCAAATCACTTGATCGTCAAGTTTGACGAGCTAAGCCAGACCTGGGGTAATATCCTGGATCCGTTCTGGAGCGACCCGAACGGTAAAGCGGCCGATGTCCTGCCGCAGGTAGAAACGGCAGTCAACGAGACGCTTAAGAGGATCAAGACTGAGCTCAAGCCGTAGGATCCATGTATTCAGCTATCAGCATGCAGCTCTTGGGTTAGTGGAAGACATTCGTAGCACATTCTGACGGCTAATCATGGTTTACAACAGATGGGTGGTGGTACGGTCGTACCACCACCCATTATACAGACAAGTTGTAGGATACACCTCTACACTTAGGTCGTACCTTCATGGCTCCATACGAGGATCATCCAATGAGCGTACCCCGATCTTCAACCTCATCATACGATGTTTCAACAACAACCTCGCTTAACCTTAGTCAGATCCAAATAATAGCACTTGTACTCTTTTTCATTAGTGGCGCAAGCGCGCTGATCTATGAAGTGGCATGGGTGCGATTGCTCAGCCTGGCCTTTGGAGTGAGCGTCTATGCTGTCAGTGCAGTGCTTAGTGCATTTATGGGTGGGCTTGCACTTGGAGGATGGCTGTTTGGCAGGCAGACCAATAACCAACGCCTGATTGGAATAGACGATCCACAAGCTGATACCAGCAACACCAATATCCCGAGCGGCGGTACCAGCCGATTGTTGCGGATCTACATGCTGCTCCAACTTGGCGTGGCTGTGTGTGCGCTCGCTTCGCCCCTGCTTATACAGGCTATCACTGCCCTGTATGTGAGCCTGGATCAGACAACGAGCCTAAGTATAGCTACAAGTGTGACCCTGCGCTTTGGCCTGGCTGTGTTGGTGCTGCTGATCCCGACAACACTTATGGGTGGGACATTGCCGGTGATGGCGCAGCTTCTCGCCCGCAACCCATCTGATCGTGGCCGCACACTCGGCACACTCTATGCTGCCAACACGCTCGGTGCCGTGTTGGGCGCACTCATCGCGGGTCTGCTTCTGATTCGCTATGTCGGAACAACTGGCACAATCATTATTGCAGCAGTCGGCGACCTTGCAACCGTAGCGATCACATGGTGGATGTCGCGCCAGACGCTTGCATTGGATGCGCTTGGAAAGCGGCAGCGCAGCAAAACGGATGATACGAGCAAGCAGCCGACTGATACGAGCTACAGCCAACGATTGACGCGAAAACAGAAGCAGGTCGCGAGTATGTCCATGGCGCAACCAGCACAGACACCTGCGGCGCTTGCGGTGCTCCCACCGCTGGCCGCGTATACCATTCTGATCGGCTTTGCCTTCTCCGGGTTTGCCTCGCTGGCTTATCAGGTCGTCTGGACACGCACACTGGCCATCTTCAGCTTGAACGCTGTTTTCTCATTCAGCATCATGCTTGCAACATTCCTGGCTGGCCTTGCGCTTGGCGGAGCGCTGATTGCACGCAGAGCGGACAGCACCACACAGCCACTTAGGTTGTTTGGCGGGCTCCAGCTTGCGATTGGTGTCAGCAGCATCATCACACTCTTTATCTTCTCGAAGCTCCCAACGCTCATCGCAGCCTTGACAGCGCCCACATCACTTGCAGGTGCCGTCTGGGCAGAACTGCTGCCTGCCGCTGTTACTATGTTTATTCCAACGGTACTGATCGGCGCGACCTTTCCAGTTGCGGCTCGGGCGTATGCGGGTATTGGGGAAGATGTTGGCCCACGGATTGGGCAGTTGTATGCAGGTAATACTCTGGGTGCCATGCTCGGTTCTTTAGTAGCTGGGTTTGTGCTGATCCCACTGCTTGGTCTTCAGCATGCCGCATTGACACTTGCAGCCCTGAATCTCATGATCGGGTCTGTTGCGATCCTCATTATGCGGCCGATTAAGCGTCGTGTACTGATTGCATTGGCTGGAACGCTTGTGGTCGCAGGAGTCGGTACACTTCTTCTCCCACCCGGAATCTACCTTGGCTTCCGCGAAGATGCCACTCCAGCGCTAAAGTTTTATCGTGAAGGCATTGATGCAACCGTAGCTGTCTTTGAGGTTGAGAACCCACCATTGAAAATCTCGTTTGTCAATGGGCGCAATGAAGTCCCCACCGATTCACAAAGCATGCGCGCCTTCTATGTGTTGGGGCATCTCCCAGCACTGCTGCGGCCAGATTCCAAAAATGCACTGGTTGTGAGTTTCGGAAATGGAATCGCGACTGGCGCTCTGGCGCAACATCCACTCAAACGGATCACTGCTATCGAGCTTGTCGCTGGCCAAATTGAAGCAGCACGGCTCTATACGCATGAAAATCGCGATGTATTGAATGACCCACGGCTTACAATAGTCAATGAGGACGGGCGCAACTTTCTGCTGCGTGATCGGAATCAGTACGATATTATTACTGCCGATGCCACTCATCCGATCAACACCAGTAGTTGGGCGCTGTTCACCCGCGAATTCTATATGCTGACGCAGGCCCGCCTCGCACCGAATGGCATCTTCATACAATGGCTGCCATTTCATGATCTGGCCGCTCAGGACTATCGCAATATTGTAAAAACGTTCCAGAGCGTATTCCCCAATACAACTCTTTTCTACACAGGCGGTATCCATACCTTCCTAGTGGCGACAGTGCAGCCACTAACGCGCAGCCAGATCGCAGGGCTTGAGAAACAGCTATCCGGCACGGTAGCCGGCACGGATTTGGGCACTGCCGCCAAGCTAGCTGATGATATGCTCCTTGATGCACAGGGAGTTGCCGCCTACACACAGACAGCACACGTCGTTACTGATGATCATGCATTCTTCTTACCAAGCAAGGATGAGGAGCAGATTCTACAGAGTTTTGCACCATACGCATTGCGATGATTATACGCACAGAAAAGCTGCGCTTCCATAGCACACATAATCATCGCGTCTGTTACTACACTGATCGCATGGTGAACACACGATGCATGAGCAGCGAACGCTGCGTCGGGACGCAGCACGCTGCGTCCGTACGGATGTGATCGTATGCAAATCCCACGGTGCGATTAGTTTAGTACAGCTTGGCCCAAAAAAACCCATCAGGTTGTATGTCACCCTGAGCGGGGGTGCCAGACCCAAAGGGTACCCCCGCTCAGGGTCTGGTGGTTTGCATCAGGATGCGAGATGCTTCACTTCGTTCAGCATGACATACCCGAAAGGGACTTCCGCCGTCGTGTACTCGAGAGATGAGGATCTAGGATGGATGCTGCACAGCGTGCCGTTTTTTATATTGGCGCCCACCAGGACGATTGGCAACTCTTTATGTCTCCGCAAGCCTATACAGATCTCTCAGCGCCAGATACCACGATTATTTTTATTTATCTCACCGCCGGTGACGCGGGCGAGGATCCGCGTTGGCGACGCGGGCGCAGCGCTGGTGCGCTGAGTTCGATCCAGTTTGCAAAGCAGCAGCGGATCGAACCATGCACACCGCAGCTTGTTGATATGAATGGACATCCACTCCAGTGCTATTTCATTGCCAATAGCCACAGCTACTTCCTCGATCTGCCAGATGGAAACATGGATGGCGCTGGCTTCGAATCCACCTCCCACCAGAGCATTGATCGACTCCATGAAGGCAGTATCTCCTTCATTACTGCACTCGTGGATGACAGTGCCTATGCCACACAGTATGATTCATGGATCGATCTCGTCGCTACACTACGAGCAATACTGGACCAGGAGTCAAATCGAACTATGCAATCCGAATGCCTAATACACATACTCGATCCGCGAGTATCCCGACATTCCGACCATCGTGTCACCGGAATGGCTGTTATTGATGCAATCGCTAATAGTTCTTGTTACTCATTGGCGATGTATGAAGAGTACATCATTCCTCAGCTAGAGCCGAATGTGAGCGGGGCTGATCTGATTATAAAGGCCGGCCTCTACCTGTTTTATGCACAGACGGCGTTCGAGTATTCTGGCAAGATCGAACAGTTTGATGAATGGCACCTCTCGTTTGTGCCACGCCAGTATCGCACCCAGTAGCCTACTGATACTGGGGCCGCCTGACCTACACTGTACCATTTGATCGGTCTGTGTGGAGCATATCTTATTCAGAAATAATGTATTTGGAAAGCATGCTATGCGTGGTGTCAACCTGACACGGTTCGGTCATGCTTCAGTAGACTTTATAGAGAAAGAAGATCGCATACCAGCGCTCAAAGCGCGTTCGATGGCGCTCAATATCGGGCGAGCCACAGGCAGGGCAGCAGCGATCACCCCAGCTCCCTTGGGTGAGCTGGTTGCGTGATGCGATGTGTCCACAGGCCTTGCAATGGTATGCAGCAGATACTGACATTGTTTTTTGCCGCTTGTTGTTAGAAAATACTATATTCATCCTAGCATACGTCATGCCCAAATACAATGGAATGCTACAATGTTGGTACCAAGGGGTAGGGGCGGTTCGCGAACCGCCCTTTATGGCAGACAATGAATCGGCGCAGGCCGGTTCGCGAACCGCCCCTACGGGCTAGGTTGGCATTGCGGCGCAGGGTGTATAACAATCCGTCTATATCTCAACGAGGAGCAGTTCAATGGCAGATACAATCAATGTTGGCGTTATTGGTGTTGGGCAGATCGGCAAGCAGCATGTGGCCGAATATGCTGAGATGTCCGATGTCAAAATCGTTGCCGTTGCGGATCTGAATGAGGCCGAGGCCCAGCGTGTTGCCGCCGAACATGGCATTCCACACGCATTCGGCGATTTCCGCAAACTGTTGGCCATGCCAGAAATCGATGCCGTCGATGTGTGCCTACACAACAACTTTCATGCGCCAATGACGATTGCAGCGCTTGAGGCTGGCAAGCACGTTTTTTGTGAGAAGCCAATGGCCGGAACCTATGCCGACGCTCTGGCGATGTTTGAGGCCAGCAAGCGCACGGGCAAGCGGCTAGCTATTCAAATTGCGACACTGTTTAGCCCAGAAACCAAAGCCGCCAAACGGATGGTTGATGCAGGCACTCTCGGCAAACTCTATTATGCACGAGCGGTTTCGTTTCGGCGGCGCGGTCGGCCATTTGTGGATGGCTATGGCACAAGCAATTTCGTCAAAAAAGCGGTGGCCACTGGCGGTGCCCTGATCGATTCGGGTATCTACCAGCTTGGCCAGATGTTATATTTGCTCGGCAGCCCAGATGTTCAATCGATCTCTGGTTCGACCTATCAGGAGATCGATATGCACGCTGGTCGGCGTGAATCGAGCAATTTCGATGTGGAAGAGATGGCGCTTGGCTTCGCCCGATTAGCCGGTGGCGTCACTCTCGATATTGAGGTCAGTTGGGCGCAACACTATGAGCACTCCGAGGCCAGTAAGCTACTTGGATCGAAGGGTGGCCTGCGACTTGAGCCGCTCTCGTTCTTCTCGACAATGGCCGATACCGAATTTAGTGGTGAGTTTGATCTAAAGGGCGCTGAGTTCCGCCTGCATTCGGTTGACCCAACCTATAATGGCTATGATAGCCCGCAACGGCACTGGATTGCGACGCTGCGCGAGCGTGTGCCTGGTATTGATACCGCAACACTTGCGCTGAATACTGCATTACTAAGCGAGGGAATCTATCTCTCGGCCAAGCTTGGTCGCGAGGTGACAACCGAGGAGATTCGCCAGCAATCGGTTTCGACGGCGATCTGGGATATTTGATGAGCCATCAGCCGTCAGCTTTTTGCGGCAGATGGAAAGTCGTACTGGCACTGCAACGGCTGTTGTTCATCCAAACTTCTATCGTTAGCAACCTGAGTGCTGAAAGCTTAGTGCTGAAAGCTATATGATATGATCTCACTCAAGCTGCGTGACCGCAGCGCCTATGTGCGATTGATCGGTGTCTTGTTTCTGGTGTTTGCTGCTTCGGGCCTGACGGTACCGCTGCTGTCGAACTATATACGTGTGCTGGGAGCCGATACCAGCCAGATCGGCCTGGTGTTTGCTGTGTATCAAACCGCCTCGCTGGCCTCGCAGTACTGGTGGGGCCAGCGCTCGGATAGGCTTGGCCGCCGCAAACCCTTGGTGATGATTGGGACAGCTGGCCTGGCACTGGCCTTCTTGGGTAGTGCTGCTGCGCCGAACTATCAGGTATTGTATATTACCCGTATTCTCGAAGGGCTGGCCTTCGCTGCCTATAGCACCGGTAGCCTGGCGCTGATCGGCGATCTGCTTGAGAACCAGCAACAACGCGGGCGCATGATGGGCTTTTATCGCATGTTTGGCTCATTGGCCTTCGCCGGAACAGCCCTGGCTGGTGGCTGGCTGGCCGATTCATTTGGCCTGCGTATCCCCGTCGCACTCTCGGCGGGCTGCTTCGCCCTTGCTTGTGTGCTGGTTCTGAGCATCCGTGAGACGCCAACAACCCCAGTAACGCCATCAACAACGATAATCGGCGACATTCCCGATGATCCACCAACCAATTGGCGCATTCTTGGGCCGTTTCTCGGGCTAACCTTCGCCTGGTTTATGGGGATGGGCTCGGTTGTCTCACTATGGCCAGTCTTTATGAATGGGCTAGGCTATAGTCAGACACAGATCAGTGGGCTATGGGCGTTGGCAGCTGCTGGTGAAGTACTGTGGTTATTTGTCGCTGGCGTGCTGGCTGATCGGATCGGGCGTAAATGGGTGATTGTGACTGGTGTGGCCGGGATGGCCTGCATCTATACGGCCTATACCTTCGCGCCAAGTTTCATGTGGTTTCTGCCGATCCAGATCATCCGCTCATTCACCTATTCCTGTTTTGAAACGCCTGCACTATTGTATGCCACCGAGCTTGGTCTTCGCACACAACGTGGCCGATTGGCCGGGCTATACTATTCGGCCAGTGGCATTGGTGGAATTGCTGGATCTGCTCTGGGCGGTGCAGCAGCCCAAGCCTTCGGAATGGCACCGATGTTCCGCGCTACAACACTCATTCTTCTACTAGCAGCCCTAGCAGCAGCAATCGTCATGCCAGGGGAAATCGCTGCACCACTGCTGAATCGCCAGGAGGCCAAGTCACCGGGGATGTAGAGGTCAGGAGTCAGGAGTCAGAAGTCAGGAGTCAGAATATTGCGCGTTCGACGACATCGTCCAGCAATCGGCAAACGGCCATCAGGCGCGACTTCAGTCGCCCGCAGTAAAGGTTCATCACCCATTATAGGTAGGTGCAAAGCCATTGGTGATCGCCCTCATCTCTAGCCCTTCTCCCGTTGCAACAGGAGAAGGGGCAATACCGCCATACAATGTCATGGCCTCTCTTCTGCGCTGCAGGAGAGGGGTTGGGTGAGGGCTAATAGCGCGATCAACTATCGAAATGTACTAGCTGCTGCTCCAGATATAGAATAGATAAGGAGATTTCTCATGGAAAAACTAGGGGTGGCCATTATTGGCCTCGATCACTGGTATTGGGCCTTCGATCTCGCACAACAGGCTGCTCAGGGCGCACACACACGCCTGGTTGCGGTTGCCGATGAAACACAAG
>JBBQSD010000159.1:0-12540 GCA_038214135.1 Chloroflexales bacterium
TGAACGATTGGTTCGCGATCTGCGCACACAGATCAAAACCACCAATGTCGCTGAGGTACTGGAAGGCACCCTGGACGAATTCATCCTGGCGTATTTGCGCGAGGAGGAAGCCAAACAGGCCTGGCGGGAGTGAACGACGCGATGCATCGTGTCGGTACGGCATCACGCCTTGCAAAATCCGCAGGCTGATGGATTTTGAGCAATTATTCGAGATATGGCATGGCTCATCCATCCGCAGGCTGAAGCCTGCGGCTAGGGGTTCGTTTGCTCTTTGCCGCAGGCTTCAGCCTGCGGATTCCAAATGCGCCCATGCCATTAACTAGATGGCTCACCAGCGCGTCTCTACGAAGGCGACGAAAAATATAACACCTATGCAGCTATGCTACAATCCGCCCAATAATACAGAGAAGGAACAGAACTATGAGCGAAATAGCAGAATATCGCTTCTTCCTGGCCGGTGAATGGCGCAGCGGCACACCCTATACCGTCGCTTGCCCCTACGATAACATCCCGATTGCGATGGTTCATCGGGCGAGTTCCGCCGATCTGGAGGATGCGATTGCAGCAGCAACCCGCGCTTTCGCAACAACCCGCCGCCTGCCAGCCCATCAACGGGCAACTATTCTACGTGCGATTGCCACATCGATCACAGCCCAGGCCGATGATCTGGCGCGCACAATTGCGCTCGAAGCTGGCAAGCCAATCAAGCAGGCTCGTGTCGAAGTCGCCCGTAGTGCGGTGACATTCGCTGCCGCTGCGGATGAAGCAACCCATTCACACGACGAGGCGCTGCGGCTTGATGCGGCACCGGGCGGCGAGAATCGCCAGGGTATTCTGCGGCGCTTCCCTATCGGCCCAATTGCGGCGATCAGCCCATTCAACTTCCCACTCAATCTGGTTTCGCATAAACTCGCGCCCGCAATTGCCGCTGGCTGCCCAATTGTGCTGAAACCAGCATCGCAGACCCCGATTACCGCGCTCAAACTGGCGCGCATTATTGCCGATGCCGGTTGGCCAGCCGAAGCCCTGAGTGTTCTGCCGCTCAACAGCCGCGATGCCGGGCCATTGGTTGAGGATGAACGCTTCAAATTGCTGAGTTTTACTGGCTCACCAATCGTTGGCTGGGATCTCAAGCGCCGCGCAGGGCGCAAGCGCGTCACCCTGGAATTGGGCGGCAACGCTGGTGTGATTGTTCACGATGATGCCGATCTTGCGTTTTCCGTAGCTCGCACAGTGGTTGGGGGCTTCTCGTATGCAGGGCAGACGTGCATCAGTGTGCAGCGTATTTTTGTTCACGAAGCAATCTTCGAGGGCTTTATGGACCAGTTTGTGCCAGCAGTGCAGGCACTCAAGCTGGGCCATCCACTCGATCCCGCCAGCGATCTGTCGGCGCTGATCAGTGCTGGCGAAGGAGATCGCATCGCCGAATGGCTGAGCGAGGCACGAGCAGCTGGTGCAGAAGTGTTGATCGGTGGAAATGTGAACGCTGGTGTTGTCGAACCGACCATCGTGGTGAAGGCCGGGCCACAACTGCGCGTTAACTGCCAGGAAATTTTTGCGCCAGTTGTGACGGTGCAGACCTATCGTGATTTTGGCGATGCCCTAGCAGCCGTCAACGATAGCGATTTCGGCTTACAGGCTGGTATCTTCACCCGCGATATTGGGCGGATCTTCGAGGCCTACGACACACTTGATGTGGGCGGATTGATTGTCAATGATGTCCCAACATGGCGTGTCGATCCAATGCCATATGGTGGCGTCAAGCAATCCGGTTTTGGGCGCGAAGGGCTGAAATACGCAATCGAGGAGATGACCGAGCCGAAGCTGTTGGTGCTGAATCTGGGGTAATGGATGTTAGGTCATCTGCTGGATTGTAGGGTCGGTTCGCGAACCGACCCTACAATATCATCTACCGGCCTGGCTTCGGTAGCAGAGTTGGCGTCGCGGGAACGGGTGTCGGTTCTGGGGTTGGCGTTGGCGGGACATAGGCGATCACCCATTTACGCCAATCCTCGGTCAATTCCTTGAGCGATTTACCAGTAACACCCGCATAATCGGCGGAACCCTGTGCGCGTCCACGCGAACTCCGATACAACGCATCGACTGTGCCCATGCCATAGCGACGATACAGGTAGCTCACAAACGATGCCCACATCTCATAGGCATTATCGGAACCAGATGATTGTGCGCCAATCAAGCGCAGTGGAATGCCCTGATTGTATAATTGATTAGCACGCCCACGCCAACTCGGAACGCCATACTCCTTCAGCCAGCGCGCTCCAGAGATCCAGGTTGCCTCGCCTTCCAGCAGAATCAGATCCGAGCGACTATGCACCGCAGTCCCATAGCGTTGGCTCTGCAGGTGGTGGGCCATTTCGTGGGCTGCGATGGTAAAAGCAGCGCTCATATCTTCATTGGCGCTATAGTAGATCTCGATAACGCCCGAATCGGTATATGCAATGCCACGCGTTCCCTTGGATGGCGAAGAACCCTTACTAAAGAAGCCAATCGATATCCGATGATCAAGCCGCGTTGGGCCAAGGCCAGCTTCGTTCTCGATCAACAGCGACTCGAGCTTCCAGGCGACCGATGCAATATCGGCGGGATCGAATGTGCCACGGCTAACATACACATCAATCCTGGCCGTCTGTTCGACCAATGTGCCCCCTAGGCGCGGCCCATACCCAGGAATTCGGGCTGGTGCTCGCCACACCGAACGCTTTGGCGCTGCGGGTGCTGGTGTTGGCGGAACAAATAGATCGAGATCAAGCAACTCCTGCGCCGATGGTAGCGTCTCACCTGCCAGAGCAGATATGCTAAAGTTTGGTGGGAGATTGAATCGATCTTCAATAAGCGCCGTGGGAAGCGGGCGCACAAATGGTTCTTGGAGATTATCACTATGCAATATCGTGTTAGAATCAGCAATGATTGGGGCAGAAATAGCACGTGGGCCAACTGCAACAAGGGCCGCACAAACAACAAAACTGATCAGCCCAAGCACCAGGGGTCGGGCGATACTCTTCATGATGGCTCCTCTCCCGCACAGAGAACAGAAGAGCGTCACAGACAGACGACTCCGTTACACATAGCTGGCGGGCACTGGAAAGTATGACCACTCTTTTACCATGGAGCACCCGGCTTGTCAAATATTGGAGGATATGTGTTCGCTATTGAAACCCAGGAACTGACCCGCACCTTCGGCGAACGGGTCGCTGTCGATAAACTAACACTCCAGATTCCAGTTGGCCATGTGTTTGGCTTCCTTGGCCCGAATGGTGCCGGTAAGACAACCACTGTGCGTATGCTGGCTGGCTTGATTGCGCCAAGCAGTGGGAAAGCGCATGTGGCTGGATGTGAGATTGGCCCACAGAGCGACTCTGTTCGGCGGATTGTTGGCCTGCTGACAGAAACGCCTGGCTTGTATGATAAACTCACAGCACAGCAGAATCTGGTCTTTTTTGGGCAGATGTATGATCTTACGCGAACCAAAGCTGAACAGCAAGCCCAAGCTTATCTGCGGTTGCTTGGATTATGGGAGCGCCGTGATGACACGGTTGGCGGTTTCTCGAAGGGTATGCGCCAGAAATTAGCGATTGCCCGCGCATTATTACACGATCCCCAGGTTGTCTTCCTGGATGAGCCAACTTCAGGGCTTGATCCAGAGGCAGCTCGCACCGTACGCGATTCCGTACGAGCACTGCGGGATGAGGGTCGCACGGTGTTTCTGACAACCCATAATCTGAATGAGGTCGAGGAGCTCTGCGATCTGGTTGGCGTGTTCCGCAGCCGCCTGGTGGCGCTTGGTACTCCAGATCAATTGCGCTCACGGCTGTTCGGCAGCGGAACAATTATCCGCATGGCTAGTGCTGCAACTGCCTGGATCGAAACCGCTCGTTCGCTGGCCTTCGTACGAAGTGTTGTTGCCAACGAGAATACCCTCACAGTGGCGCTTGATGATCCAGAAAGCCAGAATCCCGAACTAGTGCGGGCGCTGGCGGTGGCTGGCGCACCAATTCGCTATGTTGAGCAACAAGCCCATTCGCTCGAAGAGGTCTATCTTGAGTTGGTTGGCAGCCAGGAGGAGCAACCGAGATGAAAATTCTTGCGATATTATGGAAGGAATGGCTTGAACTGCGCCGTGAGCGTTCGCTGCTGATCAGCCTGTTTCTGCCGCCATTACTGCTGACACTCATGCCAATTGGGATTATGATCGCGCTCCGCGATGCCCCGGATGATGATACGAGCAAGCTCGGGATTGTGCTGGCCGACCCAACACTGGCTGGAATGAATACCGCCGATCTTGGGCAAGCCGTGATGGGCAAGCAGTTCAGCCTATTGATGCTGCTCACGCCAGTGCTGCTCTCGGGAATTATTGCTGCCTACAGTATCGTTGGCGAGAAAACCGGGCGAACACTCGAACCATTACTGGCAACGCCAATCAAAACCTGGGAGCTCTTGCTGGCAAAATGTCTGACCGCACTGATTCCGGCGGTGGGCACCGCCTGGGTAAGCGCCGCAATCTTTGCTATAGGTGTCGGAAGCGTCGCCAATTCGCCACAAGTTGCTGAAGCGGTGTTGAACCCGGCCTGGACAACGGTGCTGATCTTCTGCTCGCCATCGTTAGCGCTGATCGCCATTGCCATGTGCGTCGCGATTTCGTCGCGGGTGAATGATCCACGCACCGCACAACAGATCACTGCGGTGGCCATTATTCCACTGATGGCAATTTTCTTTGCCCAGATGGCAGGCGCATTAGTGCTGAATGTGCCATTGGCGCTTGGCGCAGCGATTGTTCTGGCCCTGATTGCGGCTGGATCACTATGGGCCGCCGTGCAACTGTTTCAGCGCGAAGCGATATTGACGCGGTGGAGGTGACGAGGTATTCAGGAGTCAGTATTCAGGAGTCAGAATAAGGCAGGAATAGAGTTAGTGGTGCACCTTCTGACTTCTGACTCCTGAATACTAAAAGCTATAACAACCCCCCGTGCCCCAGCAGAATAATATCGCGTGAGGTCAGGTGTTCGCCAGCCAACAGCCTGGGCAGCAACAGATCCACAATATTGGTAGCGCGTGAACGGACACAGCCTGGCGCACCAAGAACCGGTAATTCGCCAAGATACCCTAACAGCAAGAGATTGCCTGGTTCAACAGGAGCGCCATAGTGTTCAATACGTCCACCAGCCAGTTGGACACCCTGGGGCGTGACATCATCGCGATCCATGATCGAGGTTTCGCCAGCAGCAATGATCAGTTCGGCACCAGATGCGGCAAGATCACCAAGAGCCTCCGCGATGTCGTGTTCGTCTGCTGTCGCAAATCGTACCGCAAGCAGCACTGAACCAAGCTCAACAACCCGCGATTCAATGGCTGGCAGAACTCCATGCTCAATCCGCGTGCGGGCGGCGGCGCTCCCAACCAGCAGCACGCCAACACGCAGCGAGCGTAATGGATGGATCGCTACGATTCCATGCGCCGCCGCCCGAGCAATCGCCTCGGCCTGTACCAGATCCGCTTCTCGCACGGCAAATGGAATGATCTTGATCGTCGCAACCCGCTTGTGCATCCGCACCAGGCTATTGTGTGCAAGCGTTGCAATCGTCAGCCCTTCAATCGCATTGATCGCCAGGAGTGCCTCGACATCAACCTGAACGATGCCATCGGCCTGTGCCAGTAGATTGACTCGGCTGTGCGATGCATCGCTGGCAAGCACCTCGCCACCACACACGGCTGCGGCCAATCGGCTGGCAGCCTCATCCTCATGAACATCGCCTGCTTCGAGTACCGCAACGCGCACGTGATCGAGCCCGAGTTCGCGCAACACCTGCACATCCTCGGCACGCAACCGGCGGCCCTTTGGCAGCGCCTTGCGGCCATCTGCGGAAGAAAGATTATGGCGAAGAATATGGCCAAGCGCCGCATCGACGGCGAGGATTGTTTGGTACATCGTGGTGCTTTCGGCGACCCTCACCCCTGCTGCGCTGCCCCTCTCCCACTAGGAGAGGGGCCAGGGGTGAGGGAATGAGCAAGCCCAATTAGGCGTGCATATTCTTCCGGCGTATCAATATCAATCAATGGTCGTTGGTCATCAATATCAACAATGGCGATTTCGGCGGCCCTGGCGGCAAGTAGTGTGCGTGCGCCCTGATCGCCGGTAACTGCGGATAATTCTGCAAAGACGGATTGCGAGAATAGGACGGGATTTCCACGCTGCCCCTGGTAGCGAGGAGCAACAATTACCGCATTCGTTGCCCGCCAATGCTGAATGAGCTGCTCAATGATTTCAGGAGTCACAAACGGCTGATCACCAAGCATGATCATTGCGGCATCGGTTTCTCCAGGCAACGCCGCAATCCCAATACGCAGGGAAGTACTCTGGCCATTGGCATACTGCGGGTTATGAACAAAGCGCAGCGGCAAGCCTGATAGTGCGGATATTACCGCAACATGTGCTGCACCCGTCACCACGATGATATCGTTCAGCGATGTTGCCAGGGCATATTCGGCAGCAACCCGCACCAGCGGGCGGCCAGCCCAATCGAGCAGTTGCTTCGGGTGCCCCATGCGTGCTGAAGATCCAGCAGCAAGGATGATTCCGGTGATATGCATGACGTTCTCTATAGCAGAATTCAGGAGTCAGGAGTCAGAATGGCTGACATATTAGCAAGCGTTTGTGCTCGATCAAAGAAGCTCAATCGTTCCGCTTTTTGCTCTAGCGTTCAACTCTCTAACAATAGATGTTTGTGCAAACAATAGACGTTCCAATACTCATAATAACCTTGGCATGCACCGAAAAGCTGTCGGCTGTCGGCTATTTACTGGTTAAGCTATGCCGAGCAGCAACGATCTCGGCAATGATACTGACAGCAATCTCCTCTGGAGTCGTCGCGCCGATCTTCAGCCCAATTGGTGCATGTAAACGGGCCAGATGTTCATCCTGCATGCCCTCGCTGCGTAGGCGTTCCACCCGTTTCGCATGTGTCTTTGGGCTACCAAGCGCCCCAACATAGCGCGCCGGGCTTGGTAGCGCAACCACAAGTGCTGGATCATCCAGCTTTGGATCGTGGGTTAGGAGTACCACAAAGCTATTGATCGTCAGGCGGCTCTCAAGGATCTCATCCGGCCAGGCGTGAATCAACTCATCTGCATGATCAAAGCGCTCTGGTGTCGCAAAGGCACCACGCGCATCAACAACAACAGTCCGAAATCCAAGGGTCTTCGCATATGTCACCAATGGAATAGCAATATGCACTGCACCAACAATAAAGAGGGTTGGCGGTGGCGCAAAGGTTTCGATAAAAATCTGGCGTTCGGCATAGCTACGGATGCCACTTTCTGTGCGTGCCAGCATGGCCAATGCATCAGCAACGACATCGAGTTCCGGCACGACCTCTGCTAGCGAGCCAATCGTGGTGCCATCGGCACGAATCAACAGCTTTGCACCAGTCGAAACGCCTTCCACAACCGTCGCCGTCGCAACCGGCTCCTCACGCTGAATAGCGCTGCGCAGGGCTTCATAGAGTGCAGTATCCATCGTTCACTCCAAACAGATAATTACTTACTACATTCATCTTTATGGGATAAACCGTACGGACGCGATATATCGCGTCCCTGCCCACCCATCTATCGGCCCCAGCGCGTTCGACCTACCAGATCTTGAACCAATACACGCGGCTGCCCACCATCGAATGGCTGCCAGATGAGTGCTGGTTGTTCGCTGCTAATCATATACAGCGCACCACGTCCATCTGGAGCCCATAGCACTGGGACAGAAAATTCTGGGACGATCTTGGCCGAAGCAATAACCGTGCGCTTGGATGGATCGCTGGTAAAGCGCTCAAACGCCGCACCAACAGGAGCATCATTCTGATTATAGGTGAACAGCGCTGTTATGCCATTATTGCCAGCCCATACGCCCTGAACCGCCGTTGTGCGCCCACTCTCAGATGCCCGTACAACCAGTTCCGTCTGCGTTTGGTCGGCCAAATTGATGCGGAACAATGCCGGTGTTTCGTCGCCAACCCCATATGGCGTTGCACAATAGATGGCATCACCGGTACTATTCCAAACGGGAACCAAACATAAGCGCGGATTACCGCCTGGTGGAATCAGTTCAGTCGTTGTTCCATTGGCCATATTCAACACAGAAAGGCCAACAACACCAATATCGCCAGCTGGCGCATCCGGCCCGAAATCGGGAGCCGTGTAGAGCAACAGTTGTTTGCCATCCGGCGACCATGCTGCCGGAGCGTTACGTAGCCCTGGTATCACCTGGCCATCGGCAGCCGTTTGTGGTGGCGTATTGACGAGAAGCTGCGTGATCGGGCCACCATCGGCTGGCAGCGACCAGACCCCCAGGCTCAGTTCGGTGTCGCCAGCTTTGGCACCAGCAAGATCAACAGCAAAGGCAAGCTGTGTGCCAGATGGGTTAAACATGAGTTGGCGGAACACACCCGTTGCGATTTCGGTACGCTTTTTACCCTGTGGATCGACCTGAACCAGCAGCATCTTCGTTGGGGCAGCGAACAACAGGTACGCAATCGAGCTATCGGCTGGTGAAATATCGAAGTCAATCAGATTCCCGATCTCATCGGTCAATTGTTCAATTGTCCCATTCGTCGCAACCCGCGAAAGCTGTTGACGACCATCGATATAATAGATCGGCCCTGGTGGATCGGCACCACGCTGTTGTGTTGGCACAATGGTTGGCGGGCCAGATGGCACAGTTGGCGCGGGAGTGATGGTTGGCGATGGAGCCAATGGTACTGTTGCAATGGGCGATGACACTACCGTTGGCACACTCATACTTGTGCTAACAACTGGAACAGGGGTATTTACAGCCGGCGCTGCTGATCGCGCTGCACAACTGGCCAGTAGCGCCATACACAGCAACCCTGCAAACAGGCGTTGGATCGACATCAGGCCTCCAGTGGTTCAACAAACACATCGATGATCCCACCACAGGCTAGGCCAACCTCCCAGGCATCATCATCGGCCACGCCGAAATGCAGCAGGCGCGCATGGCCGGTTGCTAGGGCTTCCTGGCAGGCATCGAACACGGCACCCTCAATACAACCACCGCTGACCGAGCCAGCCATTGCGCCACCAGATGACACAACCATTTTGGCACCGATACCACGCGGAGCCGATCCAAGCGTCTTAACAACTGTCGCAACCGCAACACGCTCCCCGCGAGCGCGCCATTCATCGATCATGGGCAGAACATCTTTCATAGAGTGACTCCTATGGAGCGCCAGATAATGCATACACAGGCCGATTGTGGATTCATGGTACCACAGTGGAGCAGGAATTGGGGGAATATGGGCCTTCCCATCCGCAGGCTGAAGCCTGCGGCTAGGGGATGGTGTTGCCCATAGCATGAGCCCCCAGCCGCAGGCTGAAGCCTGCGGCGTGGTGTGGCGGCTAGATGCCTAATTTCTTGCGCCAGTAGCGTGCCAACCCCTGCCAGCATTGATCGACTGCGGCGACCTGGCTATAGAGTACTGCAGCGGTGCTGGCCTGTTCACCAAAAACGGCAAGCTCGTCGTTGGCTAGTTTCTGGAGAGCCGCAATCTGGGTTGCCTCATCGCCGCCTCGTTCCATTTCTGTGCGAACCAATGCGGCCCATGCAAGAGTACGCTGGCGCACCTCGCCAATATGGCGTTGCGGATTGCCATACGCCCCGAAGTGAGTCAATAATAGCACCGTTGGATGCAGCGCTTCCATGTGTTGCCAGGTACGCTCCCAACCCTCAAGGTCAATATCGGGCGGTGGCGTAGCCGGGCGGCAGTAATGAAACCCTGGCATCTGCACCCCCGCATCATCGCCACACCACAATGCGCCACTGGCCGGTTCGTGATACAACACATGATGTGAGGCGTGACCTGGTGCATCATAGGCAATGAGCGTGCGTGTGCCGAGTGCAATCTGTTCGCCATCAGCCAGGATGCGCACGTTTTCCGCTGGAACAGGCAGGAACGCACCCCATAGATAATCAAGCTGATCGCCATAGAGGCGTGCGGCACTACGCATGAGTTTTTCTGGATCAATCAGATGCGGGGCACCGCGTTGGTGAACATACACGCGCAGGCGTGGGTTACGCCGCAGGAGCATGCCTGTGGCACCAGCGTGATCAAAATGAATATGGGTCAGCAGCAGCGCCGATAGATCCTCAACTCGAATGCCATTGGCAGCTAGCCCTGCCTCAAGCCCTGGTAACGCACTGGTTGGGCCTGGATCGACAAGCGCCAGTTGATCGCCCAGCAACAGATAGGAGGCAACTACCATTGGGTGGCCAAGATGCATCGTATCGATCAGCCGAATATTCTGTGGAAGTACCGATTGTGTTGCCATATGGCTCCAATGCAGGCAGCTGCGCGTGGCAGCAGCCGGAAACCCTTCAGTCGCTGTCGCTACTATGCCAAAGCCCGTCCCAAGCGCGCAGCAGCTTCGATCAGATCTTCCGTTCCATAGAGGCTATGCGCCAGGCGTAGTGTATTGGTGCCCCCGCCATGTACATAAAAACGCGATCCAGGAATATAGGCAACTCCCTGCGCTTCTGCATGCATCAGGAGCTGTTCTGCCTGCATCCCATCGCGCAGCCGAACCCATGTGAAAAAGCCACCACGCGGCACAACAACCTCACACCCCTGCGGCAATGTTGCGCGGAGTGACGCCGCCAACACACTGCTGCGTTCGGCATAGGTTGCTCGTAAGCGTTCAATCTGTGGCTCAAAGCGGCCAGCCAAACAGAACGCAGCAACTGTCATCGCCGTGAAGTGATTTGCGCCACCGCCACTATCGAGCACACCACCGCCTGCAATACGCTGAATCAATGCTGGCGCACCCGTCAGCCAACCAAGCCGTAATCCGGGAGCAAGCGACTTGGCAAATGATCCAAGCCGCAGCACGATTCCAGATGAATCCATGCTCCATAATGATGGTGGCGCAATGCTATCATAGGCCAGATCGCGATAGACATCATCTTCCAGGATCAGTAGATCCTCGCGGGTTGCCAGATCGATCAACGCCCGCCGCCGCTGCATACTCAGACTCGCCCCCGTCGGATTGTTGAACGTTGGCACACAATAGAGCATACGCGCCTTACGTCCACGACGCTTGACATCTGCCAATGCTTGCTCAACAGCTTCAATCCGCAAGCCATTATCATCTGCTGCAACCGGAACGAGTTCGAATGGATGATCGCGCAAGATCCGAACAGCATAGTGGTAGGTTGGCGATTCAACCAGCACAACATCGCCTGGTTGGGCTAGGAGTGTACACACCTGATCGAGGCCAAGAGAACTACCGCCAGTAATGGTAATGCCCTCAGATCCGGGATCGCGCCCTTCGGTGAGTGCAATTCGCGTTCGCAACCAGCCGATCAGTGGGCCAGCACCTGCTGCACTACCATAGGCAAGCGTATCTGTGCCAAACCGCTCAATCGCTTCGATGGCAGCAGAGCGCATTCCATCAAGCGGCAGCAACGCCGGATCGGGATGACCCCAGCCGAGATCAAGAATACCTGGGCGCAGCACCAACTGAACAATTGCATGATCACTCGTCATCTATCCCTCAGCGAGCCGATCACACACCTGGCGCATGGTTGCAACGGGTTGTGCACCAGAGAGCAGGTAGCGATTCTCGAATACAATTGCTGGAACACCATTGAGGCCATAGGCACGCGCCATTTCGATATCCGCATCAACCTGGATCTCAAGATCGGCATCGTTGAGTGCGGCCCGGAATGCCTGCTCATCCAGCCCGACCGCGGTTGCGATGGTTGCCAGATCATCGGCACTTTCAATAGCGCGGGCATGCAGCCAATAGGCATCGAACACCACCTGGTGGTATTCAGCACCCTTGCCCTGCGCCTCGGCATATTTCGCACCAATCAGAGCTGGGCGGCTGTTCTGACCAAATGGCCCCTCGTTCATCTCGATTCCATGCTGCTCGCGAGCCATTGCGTGCAAACGCGGACGCGTTGCTTCGATACGGGCAAGATATTCTGGCGGAATGGGTGGCGAACCAGCCGGACGTAATTCATAGGATCGCCAGTGAATATGCACATCGTGGGATTGGGCGAGCTCCTTCAAACTGAAGGAGACGATAAAACACCATGGTCAGACGAAATCCGACCAAACATCGATCCTGATCGTCATTGGTTTGCTCCTCTGCAATAGTATTTGGGGATGCTAACCCAGAAGCGCATCCTGGTCAAATCAGTTTTTTCTTTTATTTCGCTATAGCAGCAGCTTTCGCCGCTGCTATAGCGAAAGGAATCTCTTTGGGGAGGCGTAGCCTCCCCAAACCCCACCAGCATACAGCCCTGGAGCAATTCTGGTAATGAAATATTCTCCCCGTGTGGCCTGGCCAACCCTTCATTCCGCACTCAATCAGCGTATGCTCTTGGCAACCCAGGAGGTAGCTCCATGCGTGCAAAGCGTTTGCGATGGGTGGATCTGGCGGCACCCGCAATTGCGATGCTTTCCAGTACGATTTTTGCGTTGATTATAGTGCTGGCTGGCAACGGCTATGTATTAT
>JBBQSD010000160.1:0-12395 GCA_038214135.1 Chloroflexales bacterium
ATTCTATGAGGCCGGCAAGGTGACAGCCGCACTCTGCCATGGAGTAGCAATTCTGCGCTATGCCAGGCTTTCGAATGGCGAGCCACTCGTCAAGGGCAGAACCGTCACAGGGTTTGCGAATATCGAGGAGGATTTTGCCGATCAGGCCATGTGGGATAACGGTTGGATGCCGCGTGACAGGCATGTGATGCCCTGGCGAATTGAGGATGAGGTCAAGAAACTGGGTGCGAACTACATCCAGGCCGGGCTGTGGAAGGGTTTTGCTATTCGCGATGGGAATTTAATCACTGGCCAGCAGAATTTCAGTGGGAGCGAGACGGCGCAATTAATAATTGAGACGTTGGGTCGATGATCATCAAGCGCAATTTTGATCCACGCAAAGTTGCTGCGTATGTCTGGCAGGATGTGACGATTGCGCTGGTTGTTGCCGTGCTGGTGTATCTTATGGCAACAATGCTTGGCTGGAGTTTTGTTGCGCTTTCGTTTGCACCGCTTGGCTTGCTTGGCACGGCACTCTCGATCTTTTTAGCCTTCCGTGCCAATACCTCATTTGCCCGTTGGGGTGAAGCCGCCCAGACGTGGGCTGCGATCAGTGCAGCCAGCCGCATCTTTGGTCGGCTGGTGGTGACATTTACAGACTCGCACCGTCACATGCCGCAGTACAACGAGGAGATCGCCGAGGCATTCAAGCGCGAGCTTATCTACCGGCAGATCGCCTGGGCCAATGCCCTTCGATTGCAGCTGCGCGGGCAGCAGGAGTGGCCTGAAGTCGAACAGATGCTGCCAGATGCGGATAGTGTGGCCATGCGTATGCAGCCCAACAAGCCACTCTATCTCATGAAGCGCCAGGGTCAGCGGATCTATGATGGGATGGCCAACGGCATACTGCAGGGCTTCGATAGCTTCCAGATCGAAGGGCAGCTCGCCGCGCTCTCCACGCAGCAGGCGGTGTGTGAACGGATCAAGGCCATTCCCATCCCGCGTCAGTACGATTATTTCACGCGGCTGTTTGTGCGGGTTTTCGTGATCCTGCTGCCATTTTTCCTGATCAAGACGCTCACTGCCGATGGAGTGGCTTGGATGGTTATCCCGTTGACGGGTATCATCGCGTTTCTGTTCACCACGATTGAGCGCACTGGAGCAGTGAACGAGAATCCATTCGAGAACCAGATCACCGATGTGCCACTTGCAGCATATTGCCGCGAGATCGAGCGCGATTTGCGGGCATTAGTGGGTGAAACCGATCTGCCGCCACGGCTTGAACCACACGATGGCTATCTGTTCTGAGGAATACATGCTGTATAAGTAGGCTATTCAGCGCCAAGCGCGAATAATGCCATCCAACTCAGGCAGCCGAGGCACAGTAATAACATCAAGACTAGCACATGAAACCAGGCACTTACGTTCTGTGGAGAGATAATGCCGAGTTTTGTGTGTGAAAGGCCAGATTCTGTGCTTGGCGCGGGGTTTGGTTCGATCATAGGACTATCTAATGGCTCAAAAACCTCGTGTGAGCGATCCAGATCAATCTTCCATGCTGCCTGAAAGCCCCGCATGAGTGCAACAGCCCGGCCCAGGATTGGCGGAACCTGGAACTTGCCGAGGCTTTGCAGCATTGGCACAATGAGTGTTCGTAGGATCTCATACAGCATCACTGGAATGAGCTGCAGATGCCCGCAGCGCAGTAGTTTGCCATACATGGCTGCGATGCCAAACATGTACCCGCGCATCAATGCGCGCGTTTCGGTAAAATTCCGGAAGCCGTAGTGGATCACATGAACGCGCTTTGTTCGGTAGACAGAATAGCCATGCAGCAGTGCTCGCACAGCAATATCGGTATCCTCGGCACATTGGAGTGGTGTGCCAGCGCCAAGGCGAGTATCGAATCCGCCCAGTTGCTCGATCATCGAACGGCGGACGCTCATACCAGCGCCAAGCACTGCTTGTGCTGTCCCAGCGCGGCACCAATCATACAGATTAGCCATCAGTAGATCATGAGCAATGGTCGTGCTTGGTATGAAGCCCTGCGTCTTATCGTGTGGTGCAGGTAGCACATCACAGAAAACGGCCACAGCCTGCGGGTAGGAGGTGTGGGCCGCCACCATTTCACTGATCCAGTTGCCTGCTACTACACAGTCGTCATCTGTCATCAGCACGATTTCCCCATCAGCAAGGCCGATTCCGAGTGAACGTGCAAGCCCAAGGCCTCGGGTGGGTGTGCGAATGTAACGAAGCCGTTTGTCGTGCTGGTACATAGCAACGACCTGCTCGGTTCTATCATCAGAACTCTGATCAATAATCAGCAGCTCAAAGGTGGCATAATCGTTTTGGAGAACACTTTCGATGGTGAGCGCTACCTGATCATACCGGTTGCAAGTGCATACAAGCACCGAAACAAGCTGCAGAGTCATATCAGTATGAATCGAGTGTGTTCTTGGCGCATTATGTTGTAACATGTACTCACTGCTACCGGAAGAGCGCTACGCTGCGCAACCGCTCTACACCGGAATGGTGTTGATTCTCAACATTGGAACATTCTACGACTCGTAACCTTGTTTGACGATGCTTGTTTGATAATGCTTGCTAGCACTATATCAGGCTATACTCTAGCTTCAAGTGACAGATTGTTCGCACAAAGTTACAAATACGTTAGATTCATATAATCGCATCAAATAGACGCAACTCGGTCGTATTCCCCTCAATAACAACAGCAGTAGTATATTCTGTATCAGTATCGATTGCGTACAACGACCAGCGGTCTGGCTGATCGTTAGCAATTCGCAACAACGCAGCAGGCTCGCCAGGCCGCAGGCTTACATCAAATTGTTTGAGTGGCAGAGCCAACCCTAGACCACATGCCTTGACAAAGGCTTCCTTGCGAACCCAACAGGCAAAAAAGGCAGCGCGGCGATGCGCTTCTGGCAGTGTACACAATTCGGCATATTCGCGCTCCGAGAACAGATCCGCAGCGATCGGTGCATAGTCGATATTGGTGCGAACACGCTCGATATCGATGCCAATTTGTCCTGCATAACGCACGGCGATCAGTACACGTTGATGCGAATGCGAAACATTAAATTCGATTGCCACATCCTGGAGAAACGGTTTGCCGTGTGGCCCATACCCAAACCGCAGCATAGCTGGGCTACTGTTGGTGTAACCGGCCAACAGTAATCGTAGCAAGCCGCGTGCCGCAACAAAGCGTCCGCGGTCACGAGCGAACACAAACCGTGCCGCCCGCTCCTGCTCATCGTTGCCTAGTGCATCCCCAAGATCGCCCTGTGCTGCCAGCAGATCCAGATCCGCACGCCAGATGTGTGTTTCACCAAGCTGCAGCGGCGGGGCCATCGATGGTGCTAACCAGATTGAAGCAGCCATGCTCATTGATGTTGACTCAGCGTTGGTATCACGCCAGTTACCCATGCCCCAATCACCTCGACTAAGCGCTGCTGGCTACTGAGCAAATTGAAGATATGGTCGGCGTTCTGCAATATTTCGACACGCGCCACGCCATTGGCGCACAGCCGATCAATCTCATCGCCGGCGATCATGCGCACATAATCATAGCCAGTGCTGCCTTCTGTGAAAATGAACAGGAGTGATGTTCCGCGCTCACCAACAGCTTTCAGCATCGCACGGGCCTGCTCGCGCTCTGTGTTTGCGCCTGTTCCAACACTTGTACGGCTATCGATGGCCTTGCGTGTGCGAAACAGAAATGCCGCAATCCGATTCCAGATCAGATGCTTGAATAGATTCCCAATGATCGTCCGATAATCAGCCCGGCCCGTCAGGAAGCGCCGCAGCCGATCACTATTTGCGAGTGCATTGCGGCCATAGAAGTTGGCATAATAGGTTGCAACCTTGCGCTGCTTATCGAAGGTATCCCATTCCTGATTGACACCCTCGGGGTTGATCATCACTGCTCCAACGATCTGTGGTTCGCGCTCTGCCACCACAAGTGAGGCGATTCCGCCCGAGCAGTGGCCGAGTAACAAGAAGCGCTGTGCGCCACGCTGCTCAGCAAGCGCTGCCATTGCGATCCGCACATCGGCCAGTACACTATCGAGCATCGGCATGGTTTCGGCATGTGGCGAGCTCTCGCCAATACCGGCAAGATCGAGCCGCAGTACTGGAAATCCGCGTGCTGCCAACGCCCGTGCAATTGTGACATACACACGGTTCGGGCCGACTCGGTGTAATAAGCCGGCATTTAACATAATCACGGTCGGGAGATCGTCATCAGGACGGGTTGCCGGGTAGCTCAGGATTCCTATAAGCTGGTGGCCATCGCCGCAGACAAACACTTCCTCGATGACAGATGTGAGCACTGGCTCAGTCATTGGTTTCATCATTGGTGTACCTCACTCAGCCAGTCCACAATTGCATTAAGAACCGGCAGCGGCACCAGCCCCTTATCAACCGATTCGGTCCATAGCTTGAAGCATTCCACATGCTGATGGCGCGCCCGAGCACCATACCCAAGCAGAACGTTGGTTAGTTCCTTGGCTGGCTCATCCGTATGGCTCTCAACGACCAGGATATCGGCTGCTGGGCTGCGCCGTGCCGCCAACATATTGATCGCCATAATCTGATCAAACATTTGCGCCCCGATTGCGAAGCCAAGTAATTCACTTGGGCGCTGCTCAGTTGCATGTTTCAGCGCATCTTTTGGCCGCGCCAAGAAGCGCATGATCGCTTCCTGATGCTCGATGGCGGTTTCCTCAAGATACTGTTTGCCATTCACTGCCGGATCCCACAACACCAGTGAGGTGATCTCACGGCTACTTGCGGCGATCTCGGCAGCAAGGCTGGCACCAAGGCGCAGGCCAACCAGGCAGATCGAGCCGACGCCCGAGCGGTCGCGGAGTTCACTGATCGCCGCACGCAGATTGGCTCGCCAGTCGTCCAGCGTCACGGCTGCGCTATCCCCAGCTGAATCGCCTGTGCCAAGATAATCGGCGCGCAGCACGGGGAAGCCCGCCCGCGCCAAGCGCTGTGCTAGTTGCAGGCAGGCTCGGTGTGAACGGATATACTCCTGCCAGGCTGGGTAGCAGATCACCACACCACAATCGCGGGCAGGCTCAGCTGGCATATGATAACAGGCAAAGATCTGATGATCTGCCGATCCCATGAAGAATGGCTCGATCATCTCTGCTGCTGGCGCGCTCGACATCTGGTGCTCCTCTAGCTATGGATGTTGGGGCGTATCGCATACGCACCATGCCCCGCAGGCTGAAGCCTGCGGATTCCGGGTGCCAATAGCTGTATGCTATGATTGCCGCCCGACCACTCGACGAACCATTCCACGCAGCCGATGGCCAAGGCCATCGGCTGCCTCTGCCACAGGCTGGGTGATCAATTGTTCCTGCTGCTGCTGATAGACTACCGCAAGCTGATCGAGCGCCTGGTTGCGGAGCATAGCTGGATTGAGTTTCACACCAGTCTGCTTTTCGGCTTTTGCCATAGCCTCGACAGCCAGAAGCGAGTGGCCGCCCAGATCAAAGAAATTATCGTGAATTCCAATGCGTGTGGTGCCAAGCAGTTCACCCCAGATCGCCACCAGCGCACGCTCCATCTCGGTTGTTGGTGGCGTAATACTGCGCTCCTCGCCCGATCGTTCGGGCGCAGGCAGGGCGGCGCGATCAACCTTGCCATTGGGTGTGCGTGGGATGGCAGGCAGCACGACAAACAGTGCTGGCAGCATATATTCCGGCAAACGCCCGCGCAGATGCCGCCGCAACTCGCTTGATCCAGGTGCGTTCGCACTGGCAGATGTGAGATAGGCGACCAGCCGCCGCCCACCCGCTGGAGCCGCACGGTCGATCACCACCGCGGTGCTGATTGAGGGATGTTCAGTCAGCACCGCCTCGATCTCACCAAGCTCAATTCGGAAACCGCGAATCTTGACCTGATGATCGGTGCGGCCAAGCACCTCCAGGATGCCATCTGGCCGGAAGCGCGCCAGATCGCCGGTTCGATACATGCGCCCTGCTAAATCGGTTCGGAATGGATCGGCAATAAAGCGTTCCGCAGTCAATTCTGCCCGATTGAGATACCCGCGTGCTACACCATCACCGCCAATAAATAGTTCACCGGCCACTCCAGCCGGCTGGGGCTGAAGCTGTGGGTTGAGCACATACACCTGGGTGTTACCAATAGGTCGCCCGATTGGCACTGGTCCATCGACCGCTAGCACAGGCTGGATTGTTGACCACACGGTCGTCTCGGTTGGGCCATACATATTCCATAGTTCAATGCCAAGCTCAAGTAGTGTACTGGCGAGATCGGGCGGGAGCGGCTCACCGCCGCACAGCGCACGCATCTGCCGAACGGGCTGCCAATTCGCGCTCAGAAGCAACTGCCATGTTGCTGGTGTGCCCTGCAACACGGATGCGCCGCTTGCGTTGAGGGCGCTGGCGAGTTCAATGCCATCGCTGGCCGTCTCGCGGCTTACCAACACGATGCGCGCACCAATGGTGAGCGGCAGGAAGATCTCAAGCACAGCAATATCAAACGAGAGCGTTGTCACCGCCAATAGCACATCATCGGTTGCCAAGCCAGGATGCTCACGCATTGTGTCGAGGAAGTTCACTACTGCGCGATGTGGAAGTTGAACACCCTTTGGTCGGCCTGTTGATCCAGATGTATAGATCACATAGGCCAGGTGTTCGGGTGTGACGTCGCTCACTGGTGGATCGGATGGGTAGCTGGCGAGTGCCTCTTGATCAGCATCGATCAACACATGCTGTGCAGAACTGGTTGGTGCGCTATCGGCCAGCGATGCCTGTGTGATCAGCACTGGTGCGGACGAGTCAGCCAGCATATAGCTGAGCCGTTCGCGTGGGAAGGATGGATCGAGTGGCAGGTATGCGCCGCCCGCCTTCAGCACGCCGAATAGCGCAACCAGCATATCGAGCGAGCGCTCAAGATAGATTCCAACCAGCATATTAGAGCTAACGCCAAGTCCGCGCAGGTGATGGGCAAGCTGATTTGAACGCTGATCGAGTTCGGCGTAGCTCAACGATTGATCATCGAACGTCGCTGCGATCTGCGTTGGTGTTCGTGCTGCCTGCGCTGCAAACATATCATGGATGCATAGATCGGCTGGGTAGCTTCGCACAGTGGCGTTCCACGTCTCCAGCACCATGCGGCGCTCTTCTACGCCAAGCAGCGGCAGTACACCAATTGGCGTTGCTGGAGCCGCTACTGCACCTGTCAGCAGTGCGTGCATATGGGTAGCTAGCCGGGCAATCGTCGGCTCGGTGAAAATATCGGTGCTATAGCGGAACAGAATGTGGATCGTGTGATCTGAGTCAAGCACATCGAGTACAAGATCGAATTGGGTGGTATCCTGTTCGATTGGGTAGCCTTCCATTGGCAGTTTATTGTTCTGATCGGCAGATCCAGTGACAGATGCCGCTTCGGAACCGATACCAAGGCGCTGTGCCTTGCGCAGATTGAGCATGGTTTCGATGATCGCCGAACGGCCTGTTGTCCGTGGAGGCCGCAGTTCTTCGACAAGCAGCGCGAATGGATAATCCTGATGGCTAATCGCATCATGCACCGTCTGTCGCACCGAGGCCAGCAGATCGTGGAAGCTCATCTGGCCCATCATTTTGGTACGTAGTGCAACAGTGTTGATAAAGTAGCCGACGGTGGCCTGAAAATCGCTGTGGTTTCGGCCAACTACCGGCGTCCCAACAATGATATCCTCCTGGCCACTATAGCGATGGAGCAATGCCTGATAGCCAGCCAGCAAGACGACAAACATGGTGGTACGCTCAGCCTGGGCCAATTGGCGCAATTGCTGCGTCAGATTTGGGCCAAGATCGAGTGTGAATGTGGTGCCCTGGAATGACTGGTTGGATGTGCGTGGACGATCAATTGGCAGATTGAGGAGTGGGAGTTCGCCATTAAGTTGCTGATGCCAGTAGGTGCGCAGGCGTTGGCCATCCGGCGAGGTAAGTAACTGTTCCTGCCAGTGGACATGATCGCTCGACTGGGTGCGCACTGGTGGTAGGGCTGCTACCACGCCACCAGACTCACTATCGTAGAGGGCGCGCAGTTCGTTCATCAGCACGCCGACAGACCAGCCATCTGTGATGATATGGTGCATTGCCAGCAACAGCACATGATCGTTGGCATGCACCGAGAAGAGCACGACGCGCAGGAGCGAGCTGTTCTCTAGATCAAACGGCTGCATGGATGCACTCGTCACCTCGTTCAGCAGTGTCTCCTCGTCCCATCCAGTCGCATCGAGCTGCTCGAAGCATGGATCGGTATAGCCATGCACCCGCTGAACGAGGCCAGCATCAGTTACGGCGAAACTGGTGCGTAGTGCCGCATGGCGATCAATCAGTGTCTGGAGCGCACGCTCAAATGCGGCGCTATCGATACGCGCATGAATGCGAACCGCAAACGTAATTCCATAGACCGGGCTGTCCGGCACAGTCTGCTGAATAAACCATAGTGCCCGCTGCCCATAGCTCAATGGATGTTCAGCTACCGTTGCACGAGCCTTATCGCGCAGCATCTGCTTCAGCAGTACACGCTGCTCATTGCGCTTGATTTGTTCGGCAGAGCTTGTCATCGGTATTCCTTATCTATTGGTTATGGTGTTGTTCGGATTCCCGCGATGCGAAGAATTTCGTCATCGCTAAAGAGCGGCATGGTTGTTCCATACACGGCATTCAGCTCCTCGATATATGTATTCGCCATTACTGCCGCCAGAACCGTTCCGGGATGCACATATGCATCATCGAGCAGCCCGTGGTGCGGCTCATTTCCGCGTGTGTTCAGATCGATCTGCTCGCCACCGATGACGAGAACGTTATTTGGCGTTACAAGCTGGTTGAGCTTGTTCTTGAATGCCGCATTAAAATCGAAGAAGGTTGCACCCTCCTCCACAGCGATCTGCATCAGGCGCTGGTTGAGCTGTGCATGTGCATCAACGATTCGTTGCCTTCCAACTGGATCAGGAGCATTGATAAGCATCTCAGGAACAATATTGTGGGTAACATAATCCTGTGTCGCAGCCAGAAGCACACGGACATTGCCAGCAGACTTCACGGTGCGAATGGCCTGCCGTATATTTGCTACCCGGCCATCGATCCAGGTCTGCTGCTCGGCTGGCGAAATGGTGCCATCATATATTTTCACCAGAATGCCACTATAGTAGAAATCGTTGATGCCAATCTGGATCAGAACGTTTGAGATCTTGCCCTGACGCACCTGCTCGGCTACACCAGTATGCTGGCCAGTTGCAATCATATCATCGGTTGTAGCACCACTACGCGCCCAGTTGTACTCATAGCCACTTCGGCGTGGTTCAGCATGTGTGCCCCATGGCCCAGCATCGATATTCCGATAGCGTACCAGCAGTTCCACCCAGTTGAATGTTGTGGCATTATACTCGGCACCACGCGGATTATCGGCCTGGTATTCATCCTGGGTGCTGTCGCCAATAATCGCTACCCCGCCAAGCTTCGATACGGGCATAATCGTTGGGCCAATTGGTATTGTAGCGGTGCTGCCTGGCGGAAGGGTTGCCATTGGTGTTGTCGATGTTGGGTTTGGCGATACATCAGTTTGCCGCAGCACTGGCAGAAACAGGCAGTAGCGCTCAGCGATGCAGAATGGCCCCGCACCGATGGCAACGCCGAGGCCGATAGTTGCCCCTGCAAGCACAAGCAGTACGGTTATGCGCGCTACCCAGTGTCTCATATGGTGATGGCTCCCACGTAGAACCCCTTTGTGTCCCGGCGACATGCCCGGTGACAATAATCATTACCCGTGTATCTTACTCGATGATCTCTTGCTCAGCCTGTAATGAATTCAACAGTGCAGCGACCTCATCATCAGAGAGTTGGTCGATCTGCGCCAGCAGTTGGTCGGGTGTGCGCTGCTCGATACTCACTGCCGGTGTCACATCGCGCTTCGATGTGCTTGTAGAGTAGCCTGCGATCTGAGCGGCAAGCTCCAGAATTGGTAGACCCTCCAGGTAAGTCGTTACCGACAGGCTCACACCAACATCGCGCTCGACGCGGTTCTTCAACTCAACGGCCATCAGCGAATCCATGCCCAGATCGCCGATTGGCTGCGATGGAGTGGGAACTTCTGGCAGTGCCAGCACCTGCATCACCGCCTGTTGCAGGTAGCCAATAATCAGCGGCTCCTGCTCGTGTGGCGCAGCGGCCTCAAGCTGTTCGCGCAGATTGATAATCGCGGGCGCATCGCTGCGATGGCGCGATGCCTGTTGCGCCGCAAGTTCTGCAAATAGTGGCGGCGGTGGCTGATCAGCTGGGAGCTGCGCGAGGAGTGTCGGCCAATCGATCGGCAGCAGCGCAACCTGGGTAGCACCAGCACGAAGCAATGCACCAAGCGCCTGCGTTCCCACAGCAGGGCTGATTGAACGCATGCCACGGCTGCTCAGGCGGCGTTGTTCACGCTCATCCAGATTTGCCGCCATGCCAACCTCGGCCCAGGCACCCCAGTTGATGCTCAGAGCTGGTAGCCCTTCGGCATGGCGGCGCTGCGCCAGCGCATCCAGGAAGGTATTGGCAGATGCGTAGTTGGCCTGCCCAGCCGATCCAAGCAATGCCGAGGCCGATGAGAACAGCACGAAGAAATCGAGTGGCAGCGTGCGAGTGGCCTGATGTAACAGCCATGCGCCATTCACCTTCGGTGCCAGAACGGGCGTGAAGCGCTCCCAGCTTTGCTGCGCCAACATGCCATCGTCGAGCACACCGGCAGCATGGATGACGCCGTGTAGCGGCAGCCCAGTCAGCGCAATCGCGGCCAGGATCTCGCTCACATCGCTAGCACTGGCAATATCGCCTTGGAGCACAAGCACATCCGCACCGTCTTGGCGCAGTTGATCGATGGCGCTACCAGCCTCTGGCGATGGCGTACGCCGGCCAACCAGTGCAAGATGTCGTGCGCCCTGTGCCACTAGCCAGCGGGCAACTTGCAAGCCCAGCCCACCGAGCCCACCGGTGATCAGATAACAGCCATCCTCCCGTATAAGTTGTGGACGCATGGCCTGGCTGTTGTGGCTGATCACAACCTTACCAATATGGCGGGCCTGGGCCATGAAGCGGAAGGCATCGCTGATCTGCTCGATTGGGAAGGCCTGAAATGGCAGTGTCTGCAGATCGTCTGTTGCGATTGCGTCAACGACAGTCTGAAGGGCCTGATGGATCTGATCGGGTGCGCCTTGCAGAAAGTCCGAGAGATCATATGGGTAGTAGCTGGCCGCCGGGCGCAGCATCGCAACCTGTTCGTGCGACCAGATGCCGCGTTTGCCGATCTCAAGAAACCGGCCTTGGGGCGCTAGCACAGCAAAGCTGCGGTCGATAAACTCATCGGCCAGGGCATTCAGCACAATATCCACGCCAGCGCCAGCCGTATCGGCCAGAATCTGGTCGGCGAAATCGAGCGTGCGTGAGCTATAGATATGGCGAACGCCAAGTGACTCGATGAAGCGGCGCTTTTCGGCACTACCAACGGTTGCGAACACCTCAGCCCCAGCCTGCTGGGCAAGCCAGACTGCCGCCATGCCCACTCCACCGGCTGCGGCATGGATCAGCACACGCTCGCCGGGCTTGAGTTGCGCCAGGTGGTGCAGGCCAAAATGGGCGGTCAGATAGGCGATTGGCAGCGTCGCTGCCTCGGCAAAGGTCAGCTTCTCGGGAACCTTCACCACCATATCGTCACGGGTAATTACATAGCTATTGAATGCCAGTGGTGCGATACCAACCACCCGATCACCCGGTTGCAAGCTATGCACTCCAGCACCAACAGCGCTGACGATCCCGGCGCATTCGAGTCCTGGCGGGCCTGGATCTCCTGGGTACATGCCAAGCACATTCAGCACATCGCGGAAGTTCAGACCTGTCGCCCGTACCTCGATTTCCAGCTCGCCAGCCTGTAGTGTACGCCGCTTGAGTGCTGTAAAGGCCAGATTCTCAAGCGAGCCACGCCCGTGTAGATCGAGTTGGTATGGCTGACCATCAGGTAGTGCAGATGGCGCAGTATAGTTCGTCAGGCGCGCCACATAGCGCCGCCCAGCGCGTAGGGCGATCTGGTTCTCGCTTGGCACTGCCAGGAGTTCGGCGGCTAGGTCTTCATCAGCCATGCGCGTGCTCGCATCGAAATCGATACATGTGCAGCTCAGTCGCGGCTGTTCACTGGAAATCACCCGCCCCATACCCCATAATGCAGCCTGCAATGGTGCAGTTGGCTCGCCATCAATGGATTGCGCGCCACGGGTGATCAATAAGAGCCGTGCGTTCAGTTCCTCGCGTGTGGCGAGCGCCTGGGCCAGGTGCAGGGCCCCGCGCAGAACGTGAGCTTGCCCATCCTGCAATTCGTCCAACGTAGATGGGCGATCTGGC
>JBBQSD010000161.1:0-12349 GCA_038214135.1 Chloroflexales bacterium
TATCGGCTATCGGCTATCGGCTATCGGCTATCGGCTATCGGCTATCGGCTATCGGCTATCGGCTATCGGCTATCGGCTATCGGCTATCGGCTATTTCTTATCCGCAGCCACCACCCACGCCGATTTCCCATCGCTGATCCACTCAACTGCTCCATCGATTCGCTCGTGGTACAGTTTCGCACTACCAATCGCCCGCTGCGTATAGGTGAGTAGTGGTGGGTGATCGGAATGCACCCCATCGGTAAACAGGATCGATTGCGGCCTGAGTGTGGCCAGCAATGGCTCGTGTGGATCGTACATCCATGGGAATGCCACAAACTGGGCGCGTTTCAGCCCATCTGCAATCAGTGGTTTCGCGTCTGCAGGGTTGAATGCGTGCGCCAGAACCACACTCGTGTCCCCATAATCGATCCGTAGCAGCAGCCCGCCCTCCTCCCCGGCACCCACTGCCAGCACACGTAGAGTTGCACCACCCAGATCCAGAGTATCGCCGGGGCGTGCTGCCTGTAGCGATGTGCCTTGTTCTCGCAGAATGCGCCGCCATTCGCGAACAGTCGCATTGCCACCAGATAGTGCAGCAGGTGTTACAAGCGCGCGCCGTGCCTGATAGCGTTGGACAACCGCAAGTTGTCCTGGAAGCCGCTGGAGATCTGGTGCGGTGAGTACGACTGCCGCCAGGTTATGCTGCCAGAATGGCATTCGCTTGCCAAGTGTATGTGCCAACGCAGATGGATCGGCCCCGCCATCGATCAACACAAACTCGCCGCTCGGAGCCTGGATCACTATGGCATCGCCAGCAACCACTGGGAAGAGAAGATGCAGGCGGCCATCCGGGTGCTGAACCCAGGCGGTAGTCGCCAGAACGATCAACAGGAGAAGTATACGCAGGATGGCTCCGTGATGGGATGTGGGTTGGGACGCTTTCTCGGATGGCATGGCAGATCCTTACGAGAGACCGTTATCGGTCGTTCATCTCGCAGGTCCATGCTGCCTGCCAGCATTCATAAACCAGAGCATAGCACAGCAAGATTACCAGCCTGATACGTACAAAAAGCTTGGTATTTGGATGTGCAATCGTCGTACAAAGCTTCACTGCTGATCACCGCCGCAGACAATTCGACCTGGATAGGTACTGGCTGGTTTATTGGACCACACACCCTGATCACGGCAGGGCATGTCGTCCATATCAAGAACAGCGGTGTACCTGGCCGCGATGGCTGGGTCAAGCGCATCGTTGTCATGCCTGGTCGCAATGGCGCGTCACTGCCATATGGCTCGGTGACAAGTACCAGCTTCCGCTCTGTCACGGGTTGGACGAGCAGCGGCGATGAAAACTACGACTATGGTGCAATCATCATCCCAACCCAACTTGGTAGCACCGTCGGTTGGTTTGGCTTTGGTGTCTACTCAGACGCAGATCTGCTGGCCACAACCGCCAATATCTCTGGCTATCCAGGCGATAAGCCGACTGGCACACAGTGGTATGATTTCCACAAGGTCGCTTCGGTCAACAGTCGCAAAGTCTACTACGACATCGATACCTTTGGTGGCCAGAGCGGCAGCGCCGTCTACCGAATTGTGAGCGGCAGTCGTTATGCGATCGCTGTTCATGCCTATGGCGGTGCAACAACCAATTCCGGCACGCGCATCACTACGCCTGTCTATAACAACCTGGTGGCTTGGAAGGCGTAACATCGTACACAATAGCGGAGGTACGATTTGCAGGGACGCGATATATCGCGTCTGTACGATTAGCTTGTAAAGCAGACCTGTCAGATGGACGAATGGATGTCCAACGCGCTTGTTTGCCCACCTGACAGGTTCTAACCACCATTCCATCGACATCAGTGTGGTGGGCCACTAGGCCACAGGGAGACAAGCAATGACCAAAGATGCTCATCTGATCATTGGCGTTGTTCGCGATGGACATGGCCAACCAGTAACGGGCGCACGGGTCGGGTTTGTATCGGGGCCAGTACCGCTACCCGATATCGCAGCTCTGACAGACAGCACTGGGCAGTTTATTGTGTCGGTGCCCATCGCTGGCGATTACATGCTGCTGTGTATCGGCAATAGCGGTGTTATGGTACAGGTGCCTGTTCAGGTTGCTGAAGCCGGCGAAAAGCATATCGAAATCGAGCTGCAATAGTTGGGAACAGAGATGGGAGAATCGTATGAACATACGCCGTCGAAACTTTGTGCAGCTGGTTGGATTTGGTTTGGTAATGCCGATAGTAGGCTGCACAGCCTCAACCAACCAGAATGCGACGCCCCGTGTTGGCGCGGATATTCGCGGAACAATCACACAGGTTAATCAAGCCATCACAGGCGATATTCTTGGCTCACTGTTGGTAGAAGGCAAGCTGGAAACAGATACACACTATGATCGAGCCTCTATAACGATCACAAAGCAGACAGTTGTGCTGGAACAACAGGGGCAAAACCGTCGCTCGATTACATTCGCCGATCTTCAGAAGGGGCAACTCGTTCAGGTTGGTTTCATTGGTGCAGTTGCCGAGACCTACCCCGTTCAGGCACAGGCCGATGAGGTCGTTATCCTCAAATGATGCTACGCCATATCCTGTTTGCACTCTACGCTTGCAACTGCTATAATATCCGTTCAACGGCGCGTAGTATGCGCCTTCTGTTGTTGCGCGCAAAGAAGAAGGGTGGGTATGGACGGCAAGAACGTCACCTATGGGGAAACCGGTATGGAGCGGCTAGCACAGGTATTACGCTCCAGTGGGCAACCGCAGGATATTACCTGGCTGACCGAGCGCTACCTCGAGATTTTACGTGAACTGGTCCTTGCGGAGGAGCAGAACTCATGAGTAATACGACGACATTTCAGGGGAATCCAGCACAACGCGCCCTTGCCGAACAGGTCTATCAGGTGATGACGACCCAGGGGCGGCTTTTTGCGAGTGATGCGCCGATTCGTCAGACATTGACCAATCTGGCAGATTTCTTTGCTGTGCAGAACAAGACCGACCGCGAGACGATTGCGCGGGATATCGATGCGGCCCTGCGCGAGAACAATGGCCTGTTTGCTCGTGAGGAGCGCGAGGACGATATTCTGTATATTACCTCACGTGTGGGGGCATACAAGCCACGTGTGGAGGATACGCTCCATATGTTCCGCAGGCGGCTGCACGAGCCAGAACACCCGCTACCAGTTGATGATATCAGCGTTGTGGTGACAACCACTCGCCCAGCGCTCACAACCGTTGAGCCAGTCTTTATTTCGGATTACTGGCAGCAGCAGGCTGGAGGCACACCGGTGGTGCCAGCACTGCCAACGATCACAGCTGCTGTTGTCGTTCCAGAAGATGTCGAGACCGTCGTTGAGGCGATTGAGGTTGCTGAAGCTGAAGGAATGCCAGTCGCGCCTGTTCCGGTTGCGGCACCTGCTGTTGTCGAACGACCGATACTCAATACGGTTATTACGCTTCCGAATGGCCTACAGATCGATCTGCGCCGCTCGGTGGATGAACTGATGGCGCAGTATGGCGCAACGCTGGCAACCCAGTTGCGTTCATCGATTGAGCGTGCCATCCCACCGCGATTGGTTGTCTTTGGCAATCAGGTATTCCCAGAAGTTGGGGGTGGCGGCTTTGGCAAGAATGATCTGCGCCGCATCCGCGACTATCTGTTGGAGGCTGGCGAGCCGCTGTTGGATGTCCAGATTATGCAGGATATCTTCCGTTATAGCCAGAACCGGCCAGATTATGAATCGTTCCGCTTTGAGTTGAACTATCGGCTCAGCCGCGAGAAGGATTTCGAGTTTGTTGGTGTGGAAGGTGCCCGGCTGTGGACGACAAAGGGCATGCCGCCGATTGGCACCAAGCGCCTGAAGGCCAGCGAAATGGGCCAGGTGATGGGCTATATCGAGGAGGGCTTCGATGATAGCCTGGTCAGCCAGACGGCCGATACCATCCGCAAGAGTGGCTCACTGAGCCTGATTCTTTCATTCTTTGAATGGGAGTATGGTGCGCTGCCATTCACCCGTGCGATGGCGGCCCTCATGCCAACTTCACTGCTGCCCGATCAGCGGACGACGGTGCTGCGCTTTGAGGCACCCCAGCACTATACATCGGCCTTGGTAGAATTGCGCTACCCAACCGGCAACCGTGGTGGCTGGTTGCAGGGCCTCGATGGCTTCTTCCGTGATTATCTCATTCCCGGCGCGATGATCACGATCAGCCGTACCGATAACCAGCATATCTTCACAATTACCTACGAAGAGCAGCCAGAGGTCGCGGATCGCCTGCTTGTTGTCGATGAGAAGAAGAACAAACTGGCCTTCGAGAATGTCAGCTACTACTGCGTTGTCGATACCGACATGCTGCTCAGCCAGGCACAGTATGGCCGCCTACGCAATCTGAAGCTGTTCCCGATGGGCGAGCGCCGCAAGGGCGATGCGATGCTCGAACACGCCTTCGAGACAATCGGTGATCCAATTGGCACCCGCAGTGAACCACGCTATCGTACAACAATCGAGAAGTTGTTGGTAGCATTGAATGTGCTACGGCCAGCTTCAAAGGATTACCTCGTGCATCTGTTGAAGGAAAACGAGCTATTCGTGCCTGAAACAGCAACCACATGGACCTACACACCGCCACCGGCGACTGATGAGGACGATGAGGACGAGGAAGATATCTACGACGACGATGAGGAGTAGCGGCTAGCGGTGTTTCATGTGAGTAGTGAGTAGTACGTAGCAAGTGCGTGAGTGTGATGATACACTCGAACAAAACTTCTACAGACTACTCACTATTTTGTCCTCTTTGTAGCAAAGAGCGAAACAGTTGATCTATCCGAACACTCTCACCCCTGCTGCGCTTCCCCTCTCCCAAGGGGAGAGGGGCTAGGGGTGAGGCCAATCTGCTAATCAGCAATCAGTAATAGTGCCTATGAGTCCCGTCATAGAGGGAGCAGTATTCATGGATATGAACGATACAAACCTCGCAACCTATCTGCAATCGATTGGTGCGCCGGATCATCAGCTTTCCATGCGTGATCTGAAGCCAATCTCGGATCTTGAGCCAGGTGAGCGATCAGCTTTTCTGGCAGGATGGCAGGCAATTGAGCCGTTGCGCCGCGCTGAAATTATGCGCGCCATGGTTGAACTCTCGGAAGATAATGTCGATCTGTTGTTTCAAGCGGTGATGCAATGGTGCCTCGATGATCCAGAGGCAAGCGTGCGCGCTGCGGCAATTGAAGGGTTGTGGGAAAGCGAGAGCCCGCGTGTGTTGCGCCGCCTGCTGGAAATATTGCGCACCGATGCTGATCTCCAGGTACGTGAGGCCGCAGCGACGGGCCTGAGCCGCTTCGCATACCTAGCCGAATTGGGTGAGTTGGATGATCGGGATGCCGCGGAGTTGCTACGCGGCCTGTTGTTGATGGTTCAGGACCAGAAGCAGCCACTTGATGTACGCCGACGAGCGCTTGAAGCAGTTGGCTATTATTCAAGCGAAGAGGATGTGCTGCGCCAGATCGAGCGCGCCTATAGCACAGATGAACAGGAATTGAAGGAGAGTTCGCTGGTGGCGATGGGCCGTTCCATGTTGCCGCGCTGGCTGCCAACAATCGCCCGCGAGATGGAGAGCCGCTCGCCCGCTCTGCGCTATGAGGCTGCTCGGGCCGCTGGTGAGCTTGCTGAAGAGGCCCGCCCGCTGGTTGCACGGGTGGCCCGTTTGCTTGGCGATAAAGATACTGAGGTAGCACTAGCGGCGATCTGGGCACTCGGCCAGATTGGTGGCGATGCTGCACGGCGGGTGCTGCGTGAGGCCAGCAAGAGTGATAGCGAAGCCCGCATTCAGGCAGCAGCTGAGGCACTTGCCGAATTGAGCATGGAAGATGGTATCGCTGGAACATCATTCGACCGATCCGGGCCGTTTGGGGGGCGGAATAATTAGTGTAGCATTCAGGGTAGGGGCGGTCGCGAACCGCCCGCTATAAAGCCATTGATCACTATGGTTGGCGGTTCGCGAACCGCCCCTACAAGGATTCACATGCGACACTATACCAATCTCCAAGAAATTACAAATACATATGATTATGTGTATCTCTCGCCACATCTCGATGATGCGGTACTTTCCTGTGGTGGGGCGATTGCGGTGCATAGCGCAATAGGCAGCAGTGTGCTGGTTGTGACTCTGTGTACTGCGGTGCCAACCCGTGAACAATTGGGGCCACTGGCCGAGGAATTCCATGGCGATTGGAATCTGGCGCATGAGGATGCTGTCACAGTACGCCTGCGTGAGGATCTGCTGGCGATGGAACGGATTGGCGCGGATTGCCTGTGGGTCGGGATGCTCGACTCGATCTACCGGCTCCCGTTTGCCTACGATACCCGTGAGCGGCTGTTCGGAACACCTCGCGCCGATGATCCGCTCTACCAGGAGCTACGCAGCTTCCTTGCAGCCCTGCGCGAGCAGTTTCCACGGGCGATCTTCTATGCCCCACTTGCGGTTGGCTACCATGTCGATCACCAGATTACCTATACGGTTGCCAGTGAATCTGCTGGCTCGCTGCTCGCCTTCTATGAAGATATCTACTATGTGCTGATTGCTGGTGAACTTGAACGCCGCCTGGCCGATCTTGCTGAACAGTTTGTGCCACAAACTATCGATATTAGTGCGGCACTGGCGCGCAAGATTGGCGCGATTGATGCCTATGCGAGCCAGGTGCCGGAACTGTTTGGTGGCTCTGAATCGATGGCTCGCCAGATTACTGTGTTCGCCGAACAACGCCGCGCTGAGACTGGCCTGTATGGTGAGCGGATCTGGATGCACACTGTTGATGATAGTGTTGGTTAGCCAGCATTTGAGCAATCCATGAGCGGCTCATACGCCCTGATCAGCCCTGAACGTGAGGCGTGGGATGCGTTTGTACAGGCGCATCCACACGGGCACCCGCTACAATCAGCGGCGTGGGCTGCGTTAAAAGGCGCATTTGGCTGGTTCCCGCAATTGCTGGCGGTGGTTGGGCCACACGGAATTTGTGCGGGGGCCATGCTGCTCACCCGCAGCCGGTTTGGGCTGAGTGCGATCTATACCCCACGCGGGCCATTGTTCAGTGGCGATCCGCATGTCGATCAGATTCTGCTCGATGGCATCGTGCGGATTGCACAGGCAGCCAGGGCCGTGTTTCTGCGGATCGAACCGAATATCCGCGAAGATGCCCCTGAATCTGGTGTGCTGCATAGTTTCCTACTGCTCCACAGTTTCCAGCCGACCAATCCAATTCAGCCGCGTAGTAGTGTCCATCTCGATCTCACCACTGAGCCAGATCGATTGCTTGCTGGCATGAGTAAGGGCCATCGTGCCGATGTGCGCCGTTCAGCCCGCGAGGGCGTGACCATTCGGCACGGCCAGGATTCAGAAACACTGGCTGAGTTCTATACAATTCTGGAAGGCACGAGCCAGCGCAACCAGTTTGGCATTCACACACATAGCTACTATCAGGCGGTCTGCCGTGAATTTGGTGATGCGGCTCAGATCTGGATTGCAGAACGTGCTGGCGTGGCCGAAGCAACGGCACTGACAGTTGGTTGGGGCCGTGAGGCGCTGTATCTGTATAGTGGTTCAACCGAGGCCGGGCTACGCAGTGGCGCACAGCATGCCATTCAGTGGGCGGTGATCCAGTGGGCCCGCCAACGCGGATGCGCCCGCTATGACTTCTGGGGCGTGCCAGATGAATTCGGGCAAGCCGCCCAGGAGCCGGATGCGATCGAGCGGGCGCGGCTTGAGGAGCAGGCCAAAACCGATCCGTTGTATGGCGTCTATCGCTTCAAAAAAGGGTTTGGTGGGCAAACGGTACGTTACCTGCCCGCCTATGATCGGGTGCTCATCCCGCTGCTGTACACGATCTGGCGCAGGCGTATGACGATGTGACCTTACCCTACTTGCGTAGATCGCGCTTCTCGGCTACTCTGTAATCATATAGAGATCAACCCACAGGCGTATCAATGCCGCTGAATGAATATCCAGTCTGGACTAAAGGCATCGCTGTTCTGCCGGGCGAACCTGGCCCACTGCCCGAGCGTGCCGATGTTGTGGTGATCGGTGGTGGAATCACAGGCCTTGCCGCCGCACGCGAATTAGCCCGCCGTGGCGCAGCAGTGGCGCTGTTAGAATCTCACACCATTGGTTGGGGCGCTAGCTCACGGAATGGCGGTATGGTGCTGAGTGGCCTGAAGCTTGGCGTTGCCAAGCTGATCAAGGTCTATGGCCGGGATGTAGCGCAGCGTATGTTTGCAGCCTCGCTTGATGCGATTGCCCTGGTTGAGCGGATCGTCGATGAGGAACAGATCGACTGCAATTTTTCGCGGTGTGGTCATCTGGTTGTTGCTTCCAAGCCGGAGCATTATCGCGGGCTTGCCGATGAAGCGGATCTGCTGGAACGTGAATTCGGCCATGCAACGCACCTCGTTCCGATTGAGCGGCTCGGTGATGAGATCGGCTCGGCTGCGTTTCATGGAGGCATTGTTGATCTGGCCAGTGCCGGTGTTCAGCCAGCAGCATATGTGCTTGGCCTTGCAACAGCAGCACGCCGGGCAGGAGCCTGTTTGTTCGACCGAACCCCGGCAATGACAATTGAGCGTAAACCTGGTGGTTTTGTTGTCGAAACCGTGCGTGGTTCGATTCAGGCCAAACAGGTGCTCACCGCAACTGGTGGGTATACCGGGCCGACGACGCCCGCACTGCGGCGGCGTATTATTCCAATTGGTTCCTATATTATTGCGACCGAACCCCTGCCAGAATCGCTGGCTCATGAGTTGAGCCCACGCGGACGCATGATCTATGATACGCGCAATTTCCTGTATTACTTCCGAATAACCCCTGATCGGCGGATGCTGTTTGGGGGTAGGGCTGGTTTTTTCCCAGAAACACCCTCAACGGTGCGGGCCAGTGCAGAAATCCTACGACGTGGCATGATCGAGGTCTACCCACAATTGCGTGGCACACGGGTTGAATACGCCTGGGGCGGGAATGTCGATTTCACGTTTGATATGATGCCACACGCTGGCGAGCAGGGCGGGTTGCAGTATGCACTCGGCTATGCTGGACATGGTGTTGCACTGGCGACGTACCTTGGCACACAGCTTGGGGCGGGCCTGGCCGGTGCAGCTATAGAGAACCCATTCGGACAACCACTTCCGGGTGCACCATTTGGTCTATACAATGGCCGACCATGGTTTCTGCCATTCGCTGGGATATGGTACAAATTCCTCGATTGGGTCAGCTGAAGGATACTCGATGTCGCACATGCCGAGCAAACGATCAATCTTGTCATATCTTCTTGGAGCGCTCATTCTGGCACTCATTCTGGCCGTTTTGCTGCGCAACTGGATCGAGGTGCGTGAGGCCATTCAACGGCTCCAATCGGTTCGCCCGGAATGGCTTGCACTGGCTCTGCTTGCAATTGTGCTGGGATTTGTCGCTGCTGGGCAGGTGTATGGGCGGGTTTTGGCAACGCTTGGCTTTCGTGAGGGTGTGCCCTGGCTCACCGGCACAGCACTCGTCACTGTTCTGATCAACCATGCCATTCCAGCAGGCAGTGTGGCGGCCTATGCCTTTCTGGTGCTGAGCCTGCGACGGCGTGGCATTCCGCCGGCGAATGTGGCCCTTGTGGCAACCCTAGAACTGCTTAGTTGGAATGGTGCCGTACTGCTGCTGTTTTGTTATGGCCTGGTGTATTTGATACTGACGGGCGGTGCTGTCACACCGCGCACCTATTATGTGAGTGTCGGAACTGCTGTGACAATCCTTGGTGCGCTGTTGTTTGTTTTCAGCCGCCCACACCCGACCCTGCATTCCTGGGCGCAGAGTATCAAACACGTTGCCGACAAAGTCTTTGGCGTGGTCTGGAGTGATGATCAGGTGCTGCAGGTCGTCGATGAGGTGGTTGCCAATCGGCGCTTAATTCTGGAACAGCCAGGCCGTATGTTGTTGCTGGTTGTGCTTCAGCTTTCCATGTTCTTCTGCCAGGCCATGGCGCTGCTAGCCATTCTCCACAGCCTAGGTGCCGATCCACCGCCATTGGCGGTTCTGGCGGCCTATGGGCTAGCGCTGATTGCGAGTACATTCGTTGTATTGCCAGGTGGTGGCGGTGCTGTTGAGGCGGCACTAACGCTGGCACTTGGGGCGCAGGGTGTGCCGGGTGGCGCGGCATTGAGTGCAGCATTATTGTTCCGGCTGTTGAGCTTCTGGCTGTTATTGCCGATTGGCCTTGTGCTGTATCGCGTCCTGACGCGCAACCAGCGCCTTGAGGTCGATCCAGAGTAGGGCAGCAGTGAACCCCACGCACCACATCACCAACCTGGCCAACGCTTTTGCACGTCGGCCTGTGGCTCGTGATCCCAACGCCCCACTACGCATCCGTTTTGTGTACGCAACCGATGGCGCACCGGCCCGCTATCGTGTCCACTCCCAGATCGAGCAGGCACACCTGGCCGGAATGCTGGCCGATGCCGTGCGGATCGATCAGCCAGAACAACTGTATGATCTGACCCACTGCGATCTGCTGATCTTCTATCGCATGCCATTGGGGCCACGAACCGCCGCATTGCTTCTCCTGGCCCATCGCTATGGCATACGGACGGCCTTCGATAGCGATGATCTTACCTGGGATGTTCGCCAACGCGATTATGAGTTCCTGGATCGGCATTATGATCCAGCATCGATCACGCGGATTCTGCGGACGGCACGCCGAACAGCAATACTGATGCGGCATACCGATGCGCTGATCTTCTCGACGCCATTTCTGGCTGGAATGGCACGCGCCGCATTTGAGCGCCCAACCTTTGTCTGCATGAACGCACTCTCGGCTGAACTGATCAGCCGTTCCGAACTGGCCTATCGCCGCACCACACCCAACGATAGTATCGTGCGGATTGGGTATTTTTCCGGCCAGGCCCGTTCCCACGATGAGGATCTGGCGTCGGTCGGTGAACCATTGGCCAACACATTGGCGCAGTTCCCACAGGCGATCCTGACGGTGTGTGGTGAAGTTGCGCTGCCAAGCGCACTGGCAGCATACCGTGAACGAATCGAATGGCGACCATCCGTCGATTGGCGCGCGCTGCCCCATGAAATTGCGCGGGTGGATGTGAATATTGCGCCGTTGATCGATAACCCACAGCGGCGTGGCAAGAGTGGGATTAAGTATCTTGAAGCGGCTCTGGTTGGTGTTCCAACGATTGCATCACACCTAGAACCATATGCCGATGTCATTCTGGAACAGCGCAGCGGGCTTTTGGCGCAATCACCAGAACAATGGCAGGCGGCACTCGCGCTGTTGATAGAAAACCAGGCACTGCGCCAGCAGATCGGCAGGGCTGCCTACACGCATGTGCTCACCGAACATAGCACTGCTGCCCGCGCTCCGCATTTGGCCGAAATACTACAGGCTATGATGGTATGAACGATCAGGCTGCTGCGCCGCCAACACTATTGTGCATCTATCCCTGGCTTGCGATGGGTGGGGCGGATAAGTTTAATCTGGACATGCTGGCACAACTGCGGGCGCGTGGCTGGCGTATATTGGTGGCGACGACCCTGGCGCACACACATCCCTGGCGACCACAATTTGAACAGGTCTGCGATGATATTATTGATATTGGTGTGCTGCCGCCAGAAACCCAGGCCAACCGATTGCTCGAACTCGTTGCCGAACGCAGGCCAGGTTGGATATTGACCTCAAACAGCAATCTTGGCTATCGCCTGCTGCCGGCCATGCGTGTACAGCATCCCGATGCAGCGTATCTGGATTATAACCATGCTGTTGATCCAGATGATCCACGCGGCGGCTACCCCGCCGAGAGTATCGCCATGGCCGAATATCTGGATCTGCAGCTTGTTTCATCGCACCCATTGTGCGATTGGATGCTGGAACGTGGCGGAAGCGCAGAGCGTATTCGGGTATGTACAACAAATATTGATGTCGATGACTGGAACCCGGATCGGTTTGACCGAACTGAATTACGAGCGGCACTCGGAATCGCGCCAACAGCCTTTGTCGGCATCTTCCCGGCCCGACTTGAGCATGTGAAACGCCCACCACTGGCGGTTGCACTGATGCGGGTAGTTGCCGATGCGATCCCCGATGCCAGCTTTCTGATTGCTGGCGATGGGACGTATAGCGGGTTTCTGCACAGCTATATTCGCGCCCACGGATTGCAACGGCGCATCCATATGCTTGGCAGCGTGCGCAATGAACGCATGCGTGAACTCCTGGCATTGAGCGATGTGCTGCTGCTGCCATCACGGATGGAAGGGTTATCGCTGGCGATCTACGAAGCCATGGCAATGCGGGTTGTGCCAGTGAGTGTTGCAGCAGGCGG
>JBBQSD010000162.1:0-12346 GCA_038214135.1 Chloroflexales bacterium
AGTTCCAGATAGAATAATCAATCTTGATCAGCCACCGGGCAGTATAGAAAAGGGCGATCCTCCAATTGGAAGATCGCCCTTGACTGTAGATCAGTACGAACAGAATGTGTAGCTGTTACCAAACACATGCCGAACCGCATCCTGCGACACATGTTCTTGTAACCAACTGTTGGGTACTACTGCCGTACTATCGCTTGGTTTACCAGCCGCCTCGGCCACCACCACCACCACTGCGCCGCTGCTGCTGGAAGCAATCCGAGCAGTAGACTGGCTTGTCGCCGCGTGGAACAAATGGCACCTTGGCCTCACGGCCACAGCTTGCACAGGTTGCGGTGTACATCTGTCGATCACCGCCACCAGCGCCAGCGCCGCCACCGAAACCGCCTCGGCCACCGCCACCACCACCACCACTGCTATACCCGCCACCATAACTATCGCGGTCGCTATAGCCGCCCCCGTTACCACCGCCGCCACCGCTACTGTAGCTATCACGATCGCCGTAGCCGCGTCCACCGCCAGCGCTCGAACCACCACCAGCTTTGCGTGACCGTCGGCACGCTGGGCAGCGGGTTGGTTCGTTGGTGAATCCCTTTTGGGCATAGAATTCCTGCTCACCAGCAGTGAACACAAAATCAACGCCACAATCCCGACAGGTGAGGGGTTTGTCTGCGTAGCTCATCGCTCGCTCGCTCCTTGGATTGGGTAGAGAAACTAACAGTCCACAGTCTGTGGCTTGGGAAACGATGAGCGGCCGAACACCGACCCTGTGCGGTGCAGGAGGGTCCTGAGGCGTATCGCTGAGGCCAAACCATTTAAGACAAATTCATCATAACATAGATGTCAAGACTGTTATCTGGAGATGAACGTGTTATAATCTATGGTCGGGCTATCAAACAAATTATATGCTGAGAGCGGTAATGACGATCAATGTATGGGTCGGGTTGGGGCTTGGGGTTGTGATCGGTATCCTGTTAGGGGTACTTAGTGCTGGGCTGCTGTTCTTACGACGCATGCAGAAAACCCACAGCCCAATATCAACACCGGAGCTAGCACAGCTTCGCACTGATCGTGACACATTGCGAGTTGAACGCGATGCTCTACGAACTGAACGCGATACATTGCGAACCGAACGTGATGCTGTACGAGCAGAAGCGGATCAGCTGCGGGCTGATGCAGCAACGATGCGTACCAAACAGGCATCAGAAGCAATTGCTCGGCAGTCGCTGGAGATGGAGCTTGCAATGCTCAAACCAATGGTGGCGCGTGCAAGTTCGGAAAAAGATACGCTATTAATGGAAGTTATTAGCCTGCGCTCCGAGAATGAAAAACTACAGGAAAAATTAAAGCTAGAAACGCAGCCGCAACAGCCAGAATGAACTGATTCCATTTAATTGGGCATTTACATCCCGCAGGCTGATGGTTTGTTACATTTTAATCGGGCATGGTTCGCTTGCACACCGTGGGCTGAAGCCATAGGGCTACGAGTGGATCATCCCGTTGCCGCAGGCTTCAGCCTGCGGATTCCGAGGGCATCTCTCGTCCCTCGATTATTTGGTTAATGTTCCTCAGTCCGCAGCGTGCTTGTTCTTCTGACTCCTGAATGCTCTCTTATGGCACTGCTCGGCGGGTTGGCGTTGGTGGATCTGTCGGTTCTTCGGTTGGCGATGGTGTCCGTGTCGCAACAGCCGTCGCTGTCGGTGATGGCGATGGCGTCACGGTTGGCGGTGCAGTCGGCGTCACAGTTGGTAATGGTGATGGCAATGGTGTCACTGTGGCCGTCGCGGGTATCACCAACAGGCGTGCCCTATCGCCGAGGTTGCTCACACTCTGTGGGTTGACTGCCCAAATGCCGCCGATACCTAATACCAGCGCAAGAATAACCGCACTCACTGGCGTGATCCAACGCGGAAGCTGGCGAATCGGCATATGGCCGCCAAGCGCCAGAGGCGGCGCGGTTGGTGCCGTATAATGCCGCCCGCGGTATTCGGTCTGCGCTGCGCCGATATCCAGGCCAAGGTATGTCGCATAGGTACGCAGCATCTCCTCACTTGCCGGGCCGGTTGGCAGCAGCGAGAATTTTTCCTCTTCCATGGCCTGAATATAGGACATCCGCAGTTTCGTATCCAGCTCCGCCTGGACAAGCGTGATTCTTCGGCGCTGGCGGGCTGTCTTGAGCCGCTGACCCAGCGGAAGCTGATTGATTTCGTCAATATGCATCTCATCCGTGTGCAAATCGGCCTGCGTAAAGAGTTGATGCTCTTCCTCGGGTGAGATGAAGACTGGCTCTTCTTCCTGTTGTTTGCGGCGGCGGCGATCTGGGATAGGCACTTCGATCCGCCGCTCCCCCAAAGCATCTCCTGCCTTCCGTCGGCCACCAACATCGGCTGGCTGCTGTTGCTCAACACTCGATTTGCGTAACCGATCAACCGGGTTTGTTGTTGATGGAATGCTCGATGTTGGCTCGCTCGGCGGTGCCTCGCCAGTGGTACGTAAAATCCGGCGTAGGCGGGCAAGTAATTCTGCAGTGCGGAACGGCTTGGCCAGATAGTCGGCTGCGCCGAGATCCAGCCCACGGACAACTTCCTCCTCTAACCCTGCACTACTAATCACAACGATGGGAATCCGTGGTGCAAGGCGTTCGAGTAATGCCCATCCAGCCCCCTGCTGAATTGCTGGATCAAGCAAGATCAGCGCTGGGGTGTTCTCGGCGGCCAGTTGCTCACCCTGCAGCAGGTTGCTTGCGCGTAGAACACGATACCCATGTTCTTCGAGCTGGGACGCAAGTTGGGCCAGCAGAATGACATCATCATCTATGAAAAGAAGTGTAGACATTGTTTATCTCATTATGGCGCTCTCTTTGCGCGGAGCGTTGACGCAGCGTAAATGGCGCGCTATTATAGCACGGCTCGGCTGTCTGGTCGGAGAAACAAAGAGAGGAAGGTCTGCATGACCATCCGTGCGGTCTGCTATGGGTTAGGGCCGATTGGCCTTGGGATCGCTCGGCTAGCGCTGGCACGCGCTGGCCTTGATGTCGTTGGTGCAATTGATATCGACCCACAGAAGATCGGGCGTGATCTTGGAGAACTCATTGGTAGTTCACCAACAGGCGTGCTGGTTGGTGCAGATGCTGGCGCTGTCCTGGCGGCAACTCGGCCAGATGTGGTTCTGCATGCAACGGGATCAGCGCTGGAACGCATCCTACCACAGCTACGCCAAGCGGCAGAAGTAGGTGCGAATATTGTCTCAACCTGTGAGGAACTATCCTTTCCGTGGACAACTCAGCCGCAGTTGGCCTCCGAACTCGATGCCCTGGCCCGCCGTAGCGGAATAACAATGCTTGGCGCAGGTGTGAACCCTGGCTATGCCATGGATGCCCTGCCACTGATGCTGACGGCTCCGTGCGCTGCTGTTCGTTCTGTGCGAGTGCTGCGAATTGTGGATGCGGCCCGCAGGCGTGGCCCGCTCCAGCGTAAGGTTGGGGCAGGACTCACCGCGGAAGCATTTGCAGCCAAAGTTGCCGATGGCAGTGTTCGCCATGTCGGCCTACCCGAATCGCTCCATATGCTGGCCACAGGCCTTGGCTGGAATCTTACCAATAGCAACGATCTGATTGAACCAATGATTGCCGATCAACTATTCGAGACCGAATTTGTGCGCGTCGAACCAGGTCAGGTCGCGGGCGTACGCCAGGTTGCGCGTGGGTTCCTGAATGGCAGGGAAGTTCTCAACCTGGAATTGCGCATGTATGTGGGTGCGCCAGATCCACAGGATAGTGTCACAATCGATGGCGATCCACCCATTCAGATGACAATCACTGGTGGTATCCACGGAGATGTCGCCACCGCAGCACTGGTGATTAATGCCGCCGCCGTCGTTGTTCGGGCTAATCCTGGCCTCGCCAGCATGCGCGATATACCCCTCGTCCACTACTGGTAGTACTTTATTCCCCTCTCTGCAACCTGCACCTCTCAAACGGCCTTGCCCATACGTGCTTGGGTAGGGTCGTTTTTAACTACTTATACACTATTTTAACCCTTACTACACCATATTTAACTGATTTCTAACTTGTAACCTGGGAAAATATGCCAACAAAGATGAGAATAATGCATTACTCATACAATGGAGTGTGCGTCAGCGAAGCCATCCATCGCCAATTGTGCCAGAGATGACCAGAAGGTGAGCAGGAGTTACTGGACTCGCATGGGCCTGGCGTGATACAACAAAGTTGAAAATTGGTTAAACGTTCTTATAACGCTTTACAGGTTTTCAGCCCAAACGTTGCTGTAGTCATCGTTGCAAACTCAGGGATGCTGAATGGTGTAAAGCAGCTTACCAAGCCAATTGTTGTAGGAGGAACGCACCCATGCCCAACATCCTTGTTGTCGACAGCGATCAGGCCAGTATGCACAACACAAGCACGCTTTTGGAGCAGGCCCGCTACAATGTGAGTGAAGTCGAAGATGGCCGCAGTGCGCTACGCATGATAGCTGCGAATCCTCCTGATCTTGTTCTGCTCGAAGCGCAGTTGCTGGATCAAGATGGGCTGGAGACGTGCCGCAGGATTCGGCGCACATCCGATGTGCCGATCATTTTCCTTAGCTCGCGTGCCCAAACCGATGATCGCATCCTGGGTTTGCAGAACGGTGCCGACGATTATATTAGTAAGCGCTGCCCATCAATTGAAATATTGGCGCGGGTACGAGCGGTACTTGGTCGGGCAGAACGAGCACGGCGGCCTCCGATGATACCAATCGCCTTGGGTGATTGGACGCTCGATCCAAGACGACAGGTATGTGTGACCAACCAGGGCACAGCGGTAGATCTAACACCGCGCGAGATGCATCTGATGGGCCTGCTGTTCAAACGAGCCGGCCAGGTCTGCCCAACCGGCCAGATCGTTCAGCATGTATGGAGTTTTGCTGGTCGCCAGGCACGTAGTATTGTCGCAACATCGGTATGGCGTTTGCGAACCAAACTAGAGCAGGATGCCCAGCAGCCACGCCACCTGCTGACGGTTCGTAATGTTGGTTATACCTTTCGCCCATAGTGATACACAAGTGGTACTAAAGTCGCATACAGGCCAGGGGCGCTGTGCTATGATCGCATAGTGGTTGTAGTCCTTCCTACTATAAGGAGATTCCCCAGATGGCCTATGTGATCACCGAACCATGTATTGGTACCAAAGATGCCTCGTGTGTGAATGTCTGTCCGGTCGATTGTATCTACGAGGGCGAGGACCAGTACTACATTAACCCAGATGAATGCATCGATTGCGGTGCCTGCGAACCAGAATGCCCAGTCGAAGCCATCTACCCAGATGACTCGGTTCCAGAGCAGTGGGCCAAGTATGTCGCCAAGAACCGCGCGTTCTTCGGTGCATAACTGCTGATCGAGTACAATCAACGCCGTCGCATGCCAGGTATGGTGTGTGGCGGCGTTTTTGTGTAGCCTCAGACACTCCCGCGTGGACCGAAGCGCTGTGCTATAATAAAGAAATCTTGTAGCCATCATAGGGAGGGTTTCGCGCATGGCGCGCACACGGATCGATGCCCGCACACTATTACTGATGGTACTCACCACGATTGTCGGTGCAGGATGGGCCATCTACAATCGAGGGCTCACCAAGCCTCCCTATGATGAAGCGATGTTACGGCCACTCGTCTGGGTGATCTTCGCTACTCCATGTGCTCTGTTCATCGGTTGGCTGATCGCACGCTGGTTCGAGGTGTGGTGGGCCGCATTTGTCTGTTTCTGTCTGTACTTCTTCTCGCCATTCGTCGCCCAACGCTATGAGTCTTGCACGGTCGTCAGCGGTAGCTTTAATCTTGTTCACTGTTTCACAGCCACAGCCGAAGCTCAGCAATTGGCCACCGCAACTGGCCACCGAATCTATTTCGAGTCGGTTGTCGTTATCCAAGTGGTTATTGCGCTGCTGATCGCGTTCCATCGTGCGTTCAATATTGGCGCGGCCGAAGCTGAAGTCGCTTCACCCATGTTGTCGGCACCTTCTGCCAATCGTCCGCCCGCCTCCTAACGCGCCCTGCTGGGATGTGGCGCATAGGCCCTGGAGGAGCGATACACGCATGTCCGATTTTTGCCTAGCCCATACTGGTATCCGTCAACGCCTGGAAGCTGAAGAACAGCAGCGCCTTTCGCCATTGGCGGCATTTAGCGCAACGGCTCGCCGTGATCGGCCCGAGGAAGAATCACCAGTGCGCACCAGTTTCCAACGTGATCGGGATCGGATTTTACATTCGAAACCATTCCGGCGGCTCAAACACAAAACCCAGGTGTTTATCGCACCACTTGGCGATCACTATCGTACGCGGCTGACCCATACACTCGAAGTGACACAGATCGCACGGACGGTTGCGCGGGCGTTGCACCTGAATGAGGATCTTGTCGAGGCAATTGGCCTTGGTCACGATATCGGCCATGCGCCATTTGGTCATGCCGGTGAATCGGCGCTCTCGCACGCCCAGGGCCATTCGTTCCGCCATAATGAGCAGAGCCGCCGTATTGTTGAGGTGATCGAAAAGGATGGCCGGGGTCTGAATCTGACATATGCGGTTCGTGAAGGGATCTACCTGCATTCCAAGGCTCGCCGCGATATTATGGCGACTGCATGGGGTGTTGCTAGTACGTTGGAAGGCCAGATCATCAAGATTGCCGATTCGGTGGCCTATATCAACCACGATATTGATGATGCATTGCGCGCCGGGCTGCTTAGGGATGCCGATTTGCCACAGGATGCGATTGCAGTGCTTGGCGATACGCACGCCAAACGGATCAATACGATGGTCTGTGATCTGATCGATTTTAATTGGTGGACAACCGGCGAGGGTTCGCCACCCGATCCACCATTGCTGGCCATGAGTGCGCCAGTGTTAGAAGCAACCAATACGCTGCGCGAGTATATGTATGCCAATATTTACCTTGGCTCGCGGGCGAAAGAGGATGATACCAAGGTTCGGCTGATGATCGATCTGCTGTATCGCCATTTTATGGCCAACCCAGAAAAGATTCCGGCTGATCTGCGCACGATTAATGCCGAACGTGGCGAACCCGTCGAGCGTATGGTTGTCGATTATGTGGCCGGAATGACCGACCGTTATGCGATCAAGGTCTTTAATGATCTGTATGTGCCACGAACATGGGGCGCGTGATAATAGGAACCCTATCTGATTGGTAACGTGCGTAGCAAAAGCGGGGTTTGGGGTGCAACCCCAAAAGAAGTTCCCCTTTCCCGGTTTGTAAGTCGGTGGAATTGCTCAATAGCATTTCTATTTGCGTTGTCAACGTGCGTAGCAAAAGCGGGGTTTGGGGTGCAACCCCAAAAGAAGTTTCCCTTTCCCGGTTTGTAAGTTGGTGGAATTGCTCAAGCAATGATTGGTGATCATGCATCACTGGAATAACATATGATGGACGGCGTTGTCGATCAGGTCAAGGAAAAAATAGATATCGTCGAGTTCATTCAGTCTGCTGGCGTGCAGTTGAAGCGAGCTGGGCGGAACTATCTGGGCTTCTGCCCATTCCATAGCAATACAAAAACGCCGGCCTTTACGGTGTTCCCCGATACCCAGAGCTATCACTGTTTTGGCTGCAAGGCATCGGGAACGGTGTTCGATTTTGTGATGCAGCGCGAAGGGCTTGAGTTCCGTGATGCCCTTGAGCAACTGGCCCGCCGTGCCGGTATTCAGTTGCAGGAGCGCACGCCGGATGATGTTCAACAGGATCAACTGCGCACACGACTGCTGGAGATCAATCAGGCCGCTGCGGCATTCTTTCATCATGTGCTTGTAAAATCATCACGCGGTGAGTCGGCACGGGCCTATATCCAACGCCGGGCAATCAATACGGAAACGGTCGAATCATTCCAACTCGGCTATGCCGTCGATGATTGGAGCGCATTGCTCAGCTACCTGACAGACCGTAAGGGCTTTGAGCCAGAGGAGGTTGAGGCGGCGGGTTTGGCGATTCGGCGTGAGCACGGCGGCTGGTATGATCGCTTTCGGGATCGGCTGATGTTCCCGATCCGCAATGCCAAAGGTGAAGTGATTGCCTTTGGTGGCCGTGCGCTTGGCGATGCCCAGCCAAAATATATGAATTCGCCGCAGACGGCCCTATTCGATAAGGGCAAGATTCTGTATGGCTTCGATCTGGCTCGTGAAGCGATTCGGTCGAGTGAAGCAGCAGTGATTGTTGAAGGCTATGTCGATGTGTTGATGGCCCATCAATATGGTTTCCATAATGTTGTCGCGCCATTAGGAACAGCATTGACATCCGATCACGTCGATCTGATCAAGCGCCTGACCCGCCGTGTCTATCTGGCGCTTGATGCCGACACAGCCGGGGTACGGGCGGCGCTCAAGGGCGCTCAGGCACTCCAGGAAAACCCGGATGGCGAACTGGTGGCTGTCACTGGCCCACAGGGTGTGGTTGGCTTGCAGCGTGGCCAGAGCCTTGAGATTCGGATTATTGCACTGCCAGATGGGCAGGATCCAGATGAATTCATCCAGGCTGATCCACAAGGCTGGCAGGCGCTGGTTGAGGCTGCGCGCCCGGCAATGGATTTCTATCTGACGGCGCTGACTGCTGATCTGGATCTGAACAGTGCCCGTGGGAAATCCGATGCAGTAGAGCGATTAGCGCCGCTCTTGGCCCAGATCACGAATCCTGTGGAATACGCGCACTATATTCAGCAGCTCGCACGTTTAATAGATGTCGATGAATCGGTGATCATGCGAGCACTGCCGCGTGATAAACAAACGCCAGCCATAGATCGTGGCCGCACGGCGACTCGTCCGACTCCAAGCATGCGCACGGATTCTGCTCGTTCTATGGCGGCACCAACCATTGCTCCACGAATGAATGCAGAGCAGATTCAGGCGGAACATCTGTTATGCTGGTTCTTGCGCTATGCATCGGCGCGCGATGCTGTTCAGGAGAAGTTGCGCCGCGATCTCGCCACACTACCACTCGCGCAGCAGATTCTGAGTGATGCACTGGTTGATCTGTTTGATCGGCCAGAGCATCGGGCTATTTTGCAGGCATGGGAAGCTGTGGGCACTAGCCTTGATCCACAGAGTTGGGCAGATGGACTGGATATGTCACTCCGTGAGACGGCCCAACGGGTACTGACACTTCAGTCACCTCAGCCGCAGGCCTATCGCTATGTGAATGATGCGCTGGAATGTGCTACAATCCTTCAGCAGTATCAGGCTAAGCGCTGGCAAACGCGCTTCGCACACCAATTAAACGAGGTGCAAGATGAGGCGGAGCGCTTACTAGCATATGAATATTTCACTCAGATTACTGAACTTCTAGGAATGATCGAAGCGCCTCGGCGCAGCTCGACATACGCAGACCTCCACCACCTACACACGGCCTGAGGGAGCATCATGGAGAACCGGAACGATACCACACTAGACGACGATTTTGAGGAGCTGTCGCCAGAATCTGACTCTTCCTCTCAGGAGGAGGCGGAGGAAGAACAGAGTAGCATCCGCAACCTTCAGGATCTGATCGCGCTTGGTAAACAGCGCGGGTATGTCACCGAAGGCGAAATTCTTGAGCTTGTGCCAAACCCGGAGACGGATGTGGACAAGCTGGAAGAGATCCAGCAGGCGCTTTCGCAGGCTGGGATTTCAACGCGTGATGAGATTATTTCTGGCGGTTCCGATGTCGATGTGAGCTTTGACGAAGATCCCGATCTTGAAGATGGCCTGAGCGTTGAAGGAATTAGCGTCAACGATACCGTTCGCATGTATCTGCGCGAAATTGGGCGCGTGCCGCTGCTGACGGGTCGGCAGGAGACGGATCTTGCCCAGAAGATCGAGATTGGTGAATATCTCCAGGCCACCAAAACGCAGCAGGGTATTGATTGGGTCAAGGAACAACTGCCGGATGTTGGGCTGGTCATGTATGGTCGCTTCCAGAAGAGTTGGCCAATCGTTGAGGAGGCGCTGCGTCAGTTGTTCATGGTGGCCGAAATACAGGCTCCCGATCCAATGCGGCCCGGAACGGTACGCGATATGCTGCCAATCCAGGAGAAACTGAACTTCGAGCAACGCCAGGCCTATGAAAAGCGCCGCGCCGATCTTGTAAAACAACATAAGTTGGCTGCCGATGTTTTTGATCAGACGCTGGCCCAGGCATCGATGATCTATACATTGTTGCCGCGCGATATTCAGCAGCGCCTCGTGACGGATGACGAATGGCCGACGCCAGAAGAGGTGAGTGAATCGCTGCTCATTGCCCGCGATCAGCTCTGGCGCGAATGGCACGCGGCTATCGAAATCGGTAAAACAGCGCGCGAGGATCTGACCCAAGCCAATCTGCGTTTGGTTGTTTCCGTCGCTAAAAAATATATCGGGCGTGGGCTTCAGTTGCTCGATCTGATCCAGGAGGGCAATGTTGGCCTGATCCGGGCTGTCGAGAAATTCGATTTCCGCAAGGGCTTTAAGTTCTCGACCTATGCGACATGGTGGATTCGTCAGGCAATTACCCGTGCAATTGCCGACCAAGCGCGAACAATTCGTATTCCGGTACATATGGTCGAAACAATCAATCGGCTGATGCGCGAGAGCCGCCGCATGCTTCAGGAACTTGGCCGCGAGCCAAGCGATGAAGAGCTATCGAAGGCACTTCAGATTCCGGTTGAGAAGGTTCGCTCGATCCGCAAAACATCGCTTGAGCCGGTTTCGCTGGAAACTCCAGTTGGCCAGGAGGAAGATAGCCAGCTTGGCGATTTTATTGAGGATTCGAAGGTTCTGGCACCATCGGATGCCGCCAGCCACCAGATGCTGCGTGAGCAAGTCGAGCAGGTGCTGAATCAATTGACTGAGCGTGAGCGGCGCGTTCTGCAGTTGCGCTTCGGCCTTGAAGATGGCCACAGCCGCACACTGGAAGAGGTTGGCAAGGAATTTGGTGTCACCCGCGAGCGCATTCGCCAGATAGAGGTCAAGGCGCTTCGCAAGCTCCGCCATCCACGCCTCGGCAAGAAGCTCCGCGATTATTTGGAATAGCCAGTGCTGGATTTCGAGGAATTTGATCACTATGAGTTGCTAGGGATCTCGCGAGCGGCATCGGCTGATGATATTAAACGAGCCTACCGCCGCGAGATTGCTAAGTACCATCCGGATCGCTATGCGAATGCGGGGCCTAATGAACGTGAGTATGCAGCAGTGCGTGCTCAACGGGTCAACGAGGCCTATCGCATTTTAAGCGATGGTGCGGCTCGTAGTGAGTATCAACGAACTGGTCGTCTCCGCTTCCAACGCCAGACACCAGCACCAGCTCAGCATCGCGATTATCAGGCGGAATTATATGATCAGGCGCGTGAGCATCTTGATGCTGGCCGGCTACTGCAGGCGGTTGCGTCGTTGCGCCAGCTTCAGAAGCTCAATCCCCTCTATCGTGATAGCGCCGATCTGCTGGCCAATGCACAAGCCCAACTTAATCGTCGCCCTCAGCGAACTGATGGAACGACACCTGCCAATCGCTCGATTCCACGGAAAGCTATTGTTGCCGGTGGCATTGGCGGCGCTATAGCTGCAACCGCTCTCTTAGCATGGGCCTTTGGCCGTATGCCAAGCTCACCAACAGGCAGTAATGCTGCATCGGTATGGACCAGTGTACCCAGCATGGTATCGACCGAGCGCCCAATCACAACGCTGCCAAGCACAATTGCTCCCACCGAATTCCCATCGGCGACGATTGCTCCATCGGCAACAACTGCCCCAACACCTATGCCAACCGATCTGCCATCGCCTACAGCGACGGAAACAGCATCATTAACGCCATTGCCTACTCCTGGCCGACTTCTGCTCTCAGAACGGTTTGATCAACCACGTTGGGCGCAACAGGAAGGGCGCGGTTGGAACGTTGGCTATGTCAATAGCCGTTATCGTATTACTGCCGATCCAGGTGTTGGCACAATTTGGAGTTATCGCACCGGCCCGGCGGGAGATGTCAGTTATCAGGTTGATCTTCAATCATCTGGTGAAGGCGGGCTGCTGCTGCGCTTTCGCGATGAGCGCAACTACCTGATCTGTACCATCGATAGCGCGTTGGGAATGTATCGGGTGAGCCAGGAAATGAATGGTGTGGATACAGTTCTGGCTGAGGCTCGTAATCCAGCGATCAATCGTGGCGCACAATCGGTAAATCGTTTGGAAACGCGACTTCTGGGCAGCCAGCTACAACTGTTTGCCAATGGTGAACTGCTGCTTGAGATCAATATACAGAATCTGCCGGATAGCCCGCGCTATGGGTTAGTAGCACTTGCAGGTGATTCAACGGTTGAGGCAGTGTTTGATAATCTTGAGATTCGTGCGCTTGAACC
>JBBQSD010000163.1:0-12212 GCA_038214135.1 Chloroflexales bacterium
GCTGGCTGATTTTGACAAGGGTTCATTTCAGCTCACCGCCTCGGCCAACTACCCAACTGGCACTCCACCTGCTGGAGATGTTGCTGGTGCAGTACAGCTTGCACCGATTGCAGCGCTGCGCTCAATGGTCTCTGTAACAAGCCTACCATCGGCCCGCCAGGATGCCGGTATTGTTGCCGTTGGCCGCAATATCTTTGTGATTGGTGGTGGTGCGCCTGCGACCTCTGCGACCGTGTATGTCTCCCAGGTTGATCTTTCTGCTGCTGGTGCTGGTGGATTGGGAACCTGGAATACTGATCCCAGTTTGCCAGCAGTTATCCATAATACTGCACCACCCACTGCAGTAGCCGTTGCGGAGCGAACAAGCCCTGCCGTAGCAGCCTATGTTACAGGCCAGGATAGCGGCTATATCTATGTTGTTGGTGGGCAGGTTATTGTCAGTGGTAGTACGATTTCGAGCTATTCGGTGCTGCGTGGCACAGTTGTGGCTGGCCGCGTGACGAGTTGGGATCCACTACCAAATCTGCCAGCAGTCGTAGTTGTGACTGGAGCGGTTGGTTTGGCGAATGCATCGGCCTTTGTCGCACAGGTCAATGGCCGCACCTTCCTGTATGTGATCGGCGGATTGCAGATCTATCGAAGTGGTGCGAGCACATTCAGAGAGGGTTCGCGGCAGATTATCTATGCCGAGCTTGATGCCAGCGGTGCATTAATCGGTAATGCTTGGAATGCAACCCAATTCACCATCCCGCTGAACCCCAATCCAGGCGCGGTTGGTGGTATCTGGAGTAGTGCGGTTATTGGCGATGCCTTCCGTGATGCGAGTGGGTTGAATAGTAATAACAACTTCTATGTTCTTGGCGGTCAGACCAACTTTACGCCAGCAACATATACCAGCGCCATATACCGTGCCGATATAGCCAGCGATGGCACTCTGACGCTTTCGAACAAAAGTGGTGCTGGTGTCAATGACGCCTCGCTTGGTACAGCTCGATCAGGCCATGCCGCTGTCCAGTTCAAGGGTAGTGTCTATGCTGCTGGTGGTGTCGTTGCGGGTAGCTCAACCCAGACGGTGCTTGGTAGCTATGTTCAGACCAACCGAACCTTTCCGGAACTGGGCGGCCCTGGCTCGTCAATCTATTTTATCTCAACTACGCCCCCGAAAGGACTACCATCTGCACGCTCTGGCCATGGCATGGTTGTTATTCCGGATTCATTCAGCAACCCGACCAAGGGCTTTGTCTATGCGATTGGTGGCTCGAATGGGACGGCACCGCAAACGACGATTTTTCGCGGGACGATTAGTGATCCATCGGCGACTGATGTGAGCTTTCCGTTGGAGGGCTACTATGTCTCGAAACCGGTGCCATTCACATTCGCGCAATCACGATTGAAGAAGATCTTCTGGACAGCCACGATCCCAACTGGTGCGGGTATTGATATATCGTTCCGTGTCAGTAATGATGCGACCTGCGCCGATCTCGGCACCCGCAGTGAGGCGGCAGCTCCATGGAATTCTGCGCCAGGCACATTCAATGCTACAACCAATCAGTATGAATTCGCGCTTAACACCGATCCAGCAAACTGCTTCCAGTATCGGGCACGCCTTGCACCAACGAATAATAGTGATACGAACGCCACACCATATCTCCAGCGACTAGGAGTCGTGATCGAGATACCAGGCGCGACCGATCTGACTGTCAAGTCGGTTACTCCGGTTGGCACATCGGATGCTCTTACAAGCCTGGCAATTACCCTGCACAACGAGAATGTGTTCCTGCCGGGCGAACCAACCCTGCCAGCCGATTTTGGCCCCAATGGTTTTGGATCGCTACAGGGCAGCTTCTTTGTTGATGTGTTCGTTTATCCCCCTGGTGTGACGCCGCCAGCAACGCAACCCTACCCAACCGTTCTAACTGCCTATGCGCGGCTCTCGATCAATGTGTTTCGCAATGAACTCAAGGCTGGCCCAAATGGCACCGGCTATGATTTTACTATTCCAGCAAATCGACCGTTGTGCGACTATACCATTGCCATTACGCAAGATAGATGTGTAACTCGCACGATGCGCGATCTCTTCCCCGATGTAGGAGTTTATAAGCTCGTGGTGGTGGTCGATGGCAATAATGATGTGGATGAGCAGCCAACTGGTGTCAATCAGGCCAAATCGAATAATGTATTTGGCCCTGTTGACATTACCATCACCACGCCGCCGCCTATTGGTGGCGGTTCAAATTACGTCTATTTGCCGGTGCTTGTAAAATAAATACAGAATGGCCGGATATTCGGTGAGCATCCAAATCCTGGATGCTCACCGAATAGAGAAATCTACGTAGGTGTATCGTAGGATGTTTGACACAATTACCCACACAAGGCTCGATTATGCGCGTCCTGTCGCGTCATGCGCGCAACCACTTGTCAGGCTGTGCTATAATGCCATATGGTCGCCACAGTGCAATTTCCCCGTGCTTGTTGAAAGAAAGGGATAGCTCATGAGGGGTGGAGGTCGGCTTTTTCTGTTGCTCGGCGTTGTGATTGCCGCCGCTGCCGCGCTGCTCCTGTTGTTTTTTCTCCAACCGCAGACGGCAACGCCGGATCCAAATGCGCAACTCCCGCCCACGGCTGTCGTGCGAGTGAAAGTCGTCACTGCGCGGCTTGATCTGCCGGTAAATTCGATCATTACCGATACCCAGTTTCTGGCCAGTGATGAGATCACTGAGACGGAATTCAATGACCAAAAAGGGGAGTACTTCACGAACGAGGCTGATCTGATCAATAAAGTGACTGTCAATGCCTTGGTCGCGAATCGCCCAATTCGCAAGAGTGATGTTGTTGATGGTGGTCTTTCGCTGCTGATCCCGACAGCTGAGCCAGATCAGCCACGGCCGAAGGCGATTCCATTCCAAGTCAATAGCCTGACTGGTGTTGCGGATTTGGTGACACCTGGTGATTTTGTTGATCTGGTGGTGACATTCAGGATCGAGCGGTTCTATATTCGGCCAGGTTTGGTATTCGATCCAGTCACAAAGACCTACAATGTCACATTCACCGAGGATAAGTTCACCGATTCATCAACCAAAACACTGGCGCAGAATGTTCAGGTACTCAAGATGATCTACCCCAGGGTTGAGCCGAGTGGCACTCCGACAGCGGCTCCGGCTGCGGCTCCACCACCACAGAACCCAGATGGTTCAGCAGTCAATGCGCAAGCAAATGTTGGCGCTGTCGCTGCGGGCGATACCTTGACCCCTGGAAATTGGGTTGTGATCCTGGCAGTGACGGATCAAGAGGCTGAGCTGATCCGCTACTCACTCCAGCAATCGAGTAGCATGGCGCTGATCCTACGTGGCCGTGGCGATAGCGATGTCGAGCAGACGCTTGGTGTCACGCTTAACTTGTTGGTAAGCCAATTTGGGTTACCTGCACCTGTGCCATTTAATGTTCCACCAGCGGATGTGAATGCCCTGACACCTACGCCGCAACGTTAGGATCGCTTGCGCGGCTTTGCAGATGGTGTCCGGTAGCCATGCAATGATTGCGGTGGGATGGTATACTTATGGTAGTAACCATCCCACTAACACTATGGGTAGCTCGTAGTATGAGCGCATTGTTGTGATTACTGACGGTTGAGGGGGCCAGGTATGGCTGATCAGGCCAAGATTCGCGTCGTTATCGTTGATGATATTACCGAGACGCGCGATAACCTAGAGAAATTGCTGTTCTTCGAGAAGGATATTGAGGTCATTGGCAAGGCGAGTAGCGGGCGCGAGGCAATTGCGCTTGCACGCCAATTGCAGCCTGATGTCATTCTCATGGACATCAACATGCCGGATATGGATGGTATCGCGGCGACTGAGGCATTACTCAGCCAGGTACCAACAGTCCAGGTCATTATGATGAGCGTCCAGGGTGAGAACGATTATCTGCGGCGTTCTATGCTGGCTGGTGCGCGCGAATTTTTGATTAAGCCAATTGGTGCCGATGAACTGTATGCTGCGATTCGGCATGTCTTTCGCCTTCAGACGACACAGCGCCGCTATGTTCCTTCAAGTAGCGGTGAGCAAACGAGCGGTGGGGCGAATGATGGCCCTGGTCAAGGGCAGGTGTTTGCTGTCTTTAGCCCCAAAGGCGGCGTTGGCGTCTCGACTATTTCATCGAATCTGGCAGTTGCCCTACGTCAGACAACCGGCAAGCGGGTTGCGCTTGTTGATGGAAATATGACGTTTGGAGCCAGTGCTGTGATCATGAATCTTGTTTCAAACAAGACGATCAAGGATCTTGCCGATAAAATTAGCGAGATTGATCGTGACCTGATCAATGACGTGATGGTGACGCATGCATCACAGGTAAAGATCCTCCTGGCTCCGCCAAACCCACAGTTGGGCGAACTAGTAACATCGGATCATTTGCGTGCGATCCTGGAGGCGCTCAAGAAGGAATTTGATTATATCGTTGTTGATACGCAATCCTCATTTCAGGATCGTGCATTAGCAGTGCTGGATCTCGCTGATCGTATTGTTGCGCTGATGACCTTGGAAATGCCGTGTATTCGTAATATTAAGTTGTTTCTTGAAGTCGCTGAATTGCTTGAATATCCCTCGGAGAAGACGATTCTGGTGCTGAATAAGGCCGACAATCGGCTTGGCCTACGGGTTGAGAATGTCGAGGAGCATATTCAGCATAAGGTTGCACTTCAGATTCCGAATGCTGCCCATGAGATGACGCTCTCGATTAATCAGGGAGTTCCGTTGGTGATTGAGAAACGCGATCATCCAACATCGAGGAGTATTTTCCAGCTAGCGACCTTGTTGGCAAACAGCCGTGGGGCAACAGTTGCAGCAACCAGTGGGCCGAAGAGTGATAGGCCAGATAAGAATCAGGGCAATAAAGACAAAGACAAAGGTCGCAGTGGTCTATTTGGACGGCTGCTTGGGTCGAAGTAGGGGGTAAACGATGTCGTTGCTTAAGCGAATTGGTGGTTCAACTGGCGCGATCGGGAATGATGCTGCCCAGCCAGGTAATCGCCCGGCTGGCCCGCCACGATCTGATGCTAAAACCTCTGCACAAGAAGAGAACCAGAACGATTTGAAGATCCGTGTGCAAACCCGTTTGCTGAACGAACTCGACCCGAAAATGGATCTGAGCAATGTTGCCAAGGTACGCCAACAGGTAGAGGAGATCTTCAATTCAATTCTCGATAGCGAGAGCATCGTTCTGACACGTACCGAGCGAGCGCGCATGTTTGAGGCGATTGCTGCTGATATTATTGGGTTCGGGCCACTTGAACAACTGCTCAATGATAACGAAATCAGTGAAATCATGGTGAATGGCCCGAAGAAGATCTATGTTGAGAAGCGTGGCAAGGTGACAAAGAGTACTGTCACGTTTAGTGATGATCAGCATGTGTTACGCGTCATTGATCGCATTGTCGCACCGCTTGGCCGCCGTATCGATGAGTCCTCGCCGATGGTTGATGCGCGCCTTCCTGATGGAAGCCGTGTGAATGCAGTTATCCGCCCAATTGCGTTATGTGGCCCGACACTCAGTATCCGCAAATTCAAGAAGGATGGCGTTTCGATCGAGGATCTGATCCGATTTGGATCACTCACCCGTGAGATGGCCGAATTTCTAGCGGCGTGTGTGAAGGCCCATTTGAATGTGGTTGTGTCCGGTGGTACTGGTTCTGGCAAGACGACCATGTTGAATGCGCTTTCGGGGTTCATTCCCGATGGCGAACGGATCATCACGGTTGAGAATGCGGCTGAGCTTCAACTGCGCCAGGATCATGTCATCCCGCTTGAATCGCGGCCACAGAATGTTGAGGGTAAGGGCGAGATCTCGATCCGCGATCTGGTGATTAACTGTTTGCGTATGCGCCCTGACCGTATTGTTGTTGGTGAGTGCCGTGGCGGCGAGGCATTGGAAATGCTTCAGGCCATGAACACTGGCCACGATGGTTCGATGACAACCCTGCATGCCAACACGCCGCGTGATGCAATTGCCCGTATCGAAACGATGTGTCTGATGTCGGGGATGGATCTGCCAGTGCGGGCGATTCGTGAGCAGATTGCTGCGGCAGTGAATGTGATTGTTCAGCTCTCGCGCTTGAAGGATGGTTCGCGCAGAACTGTTTATATTACTGAAGTCCAGGGTATGGAAGGTGATGTTGTCGTGCTCTCGGATATTTTCGTGTTCGAGCAGCAGGGTATTGATGAAAAGGGCAAGATCATCGGCCAGCTCAAGCCGACCGGATTGCGCCCACGTTTTGTGGACCGCTTCGAGGAGAACAACATCTATCTGCCGCCGAATATCTTCGGCTTTAGCGGGATAGATCGCTTCTAGAGGGGGATTATTGATGCCTGCGAATATCCTACCGTTTGCTGGGGCTGGCGTTATATTTGTTGTGATCCTGGGCGTGTTTATGCTGATCGCCCGCCGAGTTGGATCGACTGCGCCAGCTGTTGATGATCGCCTCAGCCAGTTTGCAAGCCGGCGGGAGGATAAGCCGACTAAAGAGAAGGATGCCAAGGCGCTTGCCCAGATCGATGCAGTTGTGTCGAAAGGCAAGCGTGGCAGCCAGATGGCACGCGATCTGGCACGAGCTGATGTCAAGCTGACGGTCACTGAGTTTATTGGTGTCAAGATTCTTGCGGCAGTTGTTGGTGGCGCTCTTGGTGCGGTGATTGGCCGAGCCTCAACTGAAGCGATGGTTCTTGCTGCGCTTGTTGGCGCGCTGTTGTTTTCATTTGTTCCAAACATGTATATTGGCAATGCTGCTAAGGCGCGTGTCAAGAAGTTTAATGATCAGTTGGGTGATACGATATCGATGATGGCGAATGCGTTGCGTAGTGGTTCAAGCTTTTTGCAGACGCTCGATATTGTTTCGCGCGAGGCCCCCAACCCGACATCAAGCGAGTTCCGACGCATTGTTCAGGAAGTGAGCCTTGGGCTGACGACTGAGGATGCGCTGCAGAATTTGTTGAAACGGTTGCCATCTGATGATCTTGATCTGTTGGTGACGGCCGTTGGTATCCAGATGGAGTCGGGTGGAAATCTGGCCCAGATCCTTGATACCATCGGCCATACTATTCGTGAGCGTGTGCGGATCAAGGGTGAGATTGATGTGCTCACCGCGCAAGGCAAGATCTCGGCGTATGTGATTACCGGGTTACCGATTGCGTTAGCGATCTTTATTACGATCCTGAACCCTGGTTATATGGCACCCATCTTTACTTTTGGGTTTCCACCAGATGCATGGTGTTGCTTACCGGTTGCCTCGCTTGTTATGATTGTGATCGGCTATTTTACGATCATGAAGATTATCCAGATTGATGTTTGACGTTAGGGGAGGTGGAAGATGGCACTTACACAGCTGATTCCCTTGATTGGGTTCGGTGTGCTCGTGCTGTTGGGGATCGGGTTGGTTGCATTCGGGTTGCGGCGAACGTCTCAGCCTGATGTGATCGGTTCGCGCCTGAGCCAATTCACTGAGCGAACGATGACGCTTGAAGAATTGGAACTCCAACAGCCGTTTAGCCAGCGTGTGATTCTCCCGATGCTACGCGGTATGTTGCTCTGGATTGGCCGATATGGGCCAAAGCAGAGTGCAGAGCGCATGCGCCTTAATTTGCAGCAGGCTGGTAACCCTGGCAACTTACAGCCCATGCAGTTTGCCGGTATCCGGATTGTTCTGGCAGCTGTGTTGTTTATTATTTTCGGGTTTGTCACCACTTCCCAGAAGATGGAATGGACTCAGGCTGCGATGTACACCGCATTGGGTGCGGTGCTTGGGTATCTGCTGCCGAGCATGTGGCTTGGCCAGGAGATTAAGAAGCGCAAGAAGAACATTGTTAAATCACTTCCTGATGCGATCGACCTCCTGTGTATTAGTGTTGAGGCTGGCCTTTCGTTTGATCAGGCACTCACGCGGGTTTCCGATAAGTGGGAAAATGAACTGTGTAAGGAGTTCAAGCGTATGCTGACCGATGTGCGCCTTGGCCGGGTGCGGCGTGAAGCATTGCGCGATATGTCGGCTCGCTGTGGTGTCGATGATGTACAAACGTTTGTGGCTGCTGTCATCCAGGCCGAGCAGTTGGGTGTTTCGATGAGCCGTATTCTGCGTATCCAATCGGACCAGATGCGTTTGCGTCGCCGACAGCGGGCTGAGGAAGAGGCTCATAAAGCACCAATCAAGATGTTGTTTCCAATGGTGTTTCTGATCTTCCCATCGCTGTTTGTCGTTATTCTCGGGCCAGCGGTTCCACGAATTATGAGTGGATTGGGCGGCCTGTAGCGCGGAGGCACGGAGCGGCGATATATCGCGTCCGTACAAGCCCGTAAATAAAGATGTACCCAATAACGCGCCCTTACCCTGTGTACCGGTTTCCATTGATAGAAACTGGGATGGGGTGGGGGCTTGTTTGATCAGTGAGAAATGATATGACATTGCCAATCGCGAAGATTCTTAATCTGACACGTGGGAGTGTGATTGCGGAGCAGGCGGAATTGGCGCGTACCTTTGCGGCACGTGGGCAGGGTTTGTTGGGCCGTGATAGCCTCGCATCTGGTTCTGGGCTGGTGATTGATCCGGAGTGGAGCATCCATATGTTGTTTATGCGTTTCCCGATAGATGTGCTGTTTGTGAATGCGGCGCATCGGGTGGTTGGGATGCGCGCTGCTCTACCGCCGTGGTCGCCGTTTGCGGGTGTAGCACCCTGGCGTGGCCGCTATGTTGTAGAATTGCCGGTTGGGGCGATTGCGGCAAGTGGTACGCAGATTGGGGATCTGATTGTGATTGAGGAGCGGTGACCCTCACCCCCAACCCCCCTCTCCCCTTGCCAGGCAGAGGGGGAATATTGTTATTAGGGATTTGCGGTGACACATTTGCGCCTGAATGATTAGGGAGCACGCCCGTAGCAGCATACGGCGGCGCTGTTCTGCACGCTGGCTGGATGGGCGAATGATGCTGGAAGCGCCACCGACGTTTTTTCACCATGAGGCGCAACATTTCGGGAGACGCAGGGTTTTGCGGGACGGAGATGCAAGATATTGCGTCTCTACGGATCGGCGGGGCTAGGGTATAATTGCGGCATGCAGATGCCATATTCCGAGGCACGTGGCCGTGTTTGGCGATTTGTGCCATTGCTCCTGTTTGGGATGACGCTGGGCTTGTACCTGGCGACTCTCACGCATGTCCATACGTTCGATGCGCTTTCGTATGTCACCAGTGTTGAGCGCAAGCCGTGGACGGAAGTATTTCACCCGCATCATCTTGGGTATGGGCCGCTGGGTGCGCTGGCGTTGGCGCTCGGGCGGCTGTTTGGCTACCCTGGCGGCGCAGCCCTGCCGATGCAGGTTGTCAATTCGCTGGCGGGTGCGCTTGGTGTTGCGCTGTTCTATCGGTTGGCGCTGCGGGTGGTTGGGCGGGTTGATCTGGCGCTGGCTGTGGCGCTGCTGCTGGCTGGTAGCTATGCCTATTGGTACTACGCGGTTGAGATTGAAGTGTATACGGTTGCAACCCTATTTTTGATTATCTGCCTGCTGCTGATGGCCCGACCTGGCCGACTAACTCTTTTGCACATGGCGCTGTTGGGTTTGGCGCAGGCTGGAACGGTGCTGTTTCATCAGACGAATGTGTTGCTGAGTATTCCGGTGTTGATCTGGGCGCTGGCGCGCTGGCAGGCCAGGCGCGGTGCTGCCTGGGTATTTGTTCGGGAGTTTGCGGTATATGGCCTGGTGCTGAGCCTGGGGGTTGTGCTGCCATATGTTTGGGTTGGCTTTGGGGTGAGTGGGTTTCGGACGCTGGATGCGTTTGTGGGTTGGATGACTGAGTATGTGCGAACTGGGTGGTGGGGTGGGCCGCTGACGAGCAATACATGGGGCCGCCTGGCAACTGGCCTTGGCGATACACTGGCGGCGGGATTTGGTGGCTGGATTGGACTGGCGCTGATCGGGTTGGCATTGGTGGGTGTTGGCAGTGGCCTTTGGCAAAGGAAGAATGGGGCAGCGCAGAACAAAACGATTGGCAATTGGCGGCCATTGATCGGGGCATTGGTTGCATGGCTGCTGGTATATGGCGGCTTTTTTACCTGGTGGGAACCAGATAATATCGAGTTCTGGATTGCGAGTTTGCCAGCGGCGTTGTTGCTGTTGGCATTGGCGCTGAACTATGTGCGGCGTTGGGGCATTGTGATCTGGGTTGTGTTTGGGTTGGCAGCAGTGATGATTGGAGGGAATCTTGATGCAATCCGGCGGCGTGGTGATGCGACAACTGACCTCCAACGGGTTGTTGCATTGGCATTGGCGCAGCGCAGTACACCGGCTGATCTGTTGCTTGTACCGGATGGCCTGCAGGAATTGTACCTGCCATACTATCAGCAGCGCGAGAATTTTATTTCGTTGAACCAGGCGATCTTTGATGCTGATGGCAAATGGGATGCGGCATGTAGCGCTATTCAGCAGCGGATCGAGATGGCGCGGCATGCTGGGGCAACGGCGCTGATTGCGGAAGAAGCATTGCATCCGCCGCCGCTGTTGCTCACCCGCCACCGATTGGTGCAGGCACAGATCGATGCGTGTTTTGCGGGCTATATTGCTGAGTTGTTGCCGGTGACACTACCGCCATCGGTGCCAGCCTATCTGCGATTGCCATTTGCCCGGGAACTCGTGGATGGGCCAGGCTGGACATTTGGCGCGAGCCGCTTGGGATGGCAGGCGGCGAATGTTATGAATGAACGCTTTGGTGATGGCTGGCGCTTTGTTGCGGGCAGCGACCCGAGCCTGACCAGCCCATTATTACAGATCGACACAACCAACTATCGGGCGATCACGATTCGGCTGGCAAACGGGACACAGGCGCATGATGCACAGTTGTTTCTGATTGGTGTCGATGGACGCGCCGATGAGGCCCGCTCACTCCGTTGGACACTGCGGCCAGGTGACGACATGCAAACCTACACGCTTGATCTGCTGGGTGTGCCAGGCTGGCAGGGGGTTGTGACACGCCTGCGGATCGATCCTGTTGGCGTGGGCGATGGTGGGGAAATATGGGTGCAGATGGTGCGGTTGGTGAAATAGTAGAACCGAGTATTCAGGAGTACCGAGTATTCAGGAGTCAGGAGTCAGGAGTCAGAATACGGAACCGAGTATTCAGGAGTCAGGAGTCAGGAGTCAGAATATGGAACCGAGTATTCAGGAGTCAGGAGTCAGGAGGCAGAATATGGAACCGAGAACCGAACTACGGAACTGCAGAACTACCCAACCAAGAACCAAGAACCAAGAACCAAGAACCAAGAACCAAGAACCAAGAACCAAGAACCAAGAACCAAGAACCAAGAAACCACGAACGATGAACTTCCTTTCCCAATCCTGGTTGATCGACCGCCGACTTGCTCTGCGGGCGATGGGGACATGCATCGCGCTGCCGTTCCTCGAGTGCATGGTGCCGCTCCGGGCAGCCGAGGAGAAATCAGCCACTCCGCGGCGTAGTGCCTTCATCTACCTTGCGAACGGCGTCCATTCGCTGAATTACCAGATCACCACGCCGGGCAAGGATTATCTGTTTTCGCGGGCGCTTAAGCCGCTCGAAAAGCATCGCGAAGTGATCACGCCGATCAGCGGCCTGCATCACCCGGGCGCACTCAGCCACCATCACAACTGCATCTCGGTCTGGCTGACTGGCGGCAAGCTTGGTCCTTCGGATCGGAACACGATCTCCGTCGACCAGAAGATGGCCGAAGTCACCGCGAAGCACACACGCTACTCTTCCCTGGAGATCGCCATCACCCAGGATTCTCTCGCCTGGACTGCAGACGGTGTCCGGCTCCCCGCCATGCGTCGTTGCAGCGAGATCTTTGCATCATTGTTCGAGGAACCCAAAGGTGGCAAGAGGGTACAGCGAAGGGCTCTACGCCGCAAAGGGAGTGTCCTGGACGCCAACCTCGCCGAAGTGCGCAAGCTCGAGCAGAAGATGGGAGCTTCCGACAAAGGGCGTATGGAACAATATCTCACTTCCGTCCGTGAAGCGGAGATCCGGACGCGGCGGGCGGACGCGTGGCTCGACACGCCGCTCCCCACCGTCTCGGCCGCTGACCGCCAACGCACCAACCGTGACATCGCTCACACGATGGCGGGCGACTATTTCCGCACCGTCTATGACTTGATCGTGCTCGCCTTCCAGACGGACCTGACGCGCGTGGCCACCTTCAGCCTGG
>JBBQSD010000164.1:0-12002 GCA_038214135.1 Chloroflexales bacterium
TTGCCAGATGGATTGACCACGCCGAACAGCACATCGGCGATTGCATTGCCACCCTCCTGGCCCGGATACCATGCCTCGACAACAGCAGAAACCTTATTGAGCCAGGGCATCGACACCGGCGAACCGGATTGCAACACAACAATCGTGTTTGGGTTGGCTGCTGCAACCTGCTCGATCAGCGCGACCTGATCGCCAGGCAGTTCCATATCGGGCCGATCAAAGCCCTCGCTCTCCCAATCGCCGTTCAGGCCAACAAACACCAGCGCAACCGTTGATTGAGCGGCGAGTGCCGCAGCCTGGGTAATGGCATCACTGGGGACTGGCGGCAGATGGCCCAAGCGCAACCCGGCCAGTAGCGTCGTACCCTGGCTGCCATACTCAATCTGCAATTCATAGCGCTGCCCGGCATGCATCACAACCTGAGCCTCGACCTCGGTACTCCCAGTGCCAAAGTAGGTCTCACCGCGCTGCTGGCTGGTCCAGTTATCGATCACCAGTTGCCCATCAATCAGCAAACGGCTCAGTCCAGCGCTCGAAAGCCCGAAGTGCTGTTCACCTGATTCTGATGCGGTGAATGTGCCAACCATCCGCGCCGAAAATGACTGTGGATTGACGCCTGGAGCCACACTGCCAAGCCAGATATGTTCGGCGCTGCTTGATGTTGCTGTTGCAACCACATCGCCGCTCAGATCCATCGTGTTATAGTAGTTGATCGTCAGGCCATCATCGCCATTGGCCGTCAGCAGGCGCGCATCAAGGCGCGGCATCTGCTTATGGTTCGTACAGCCAATTGCATAGCGATACTCAACCCGGTCGCCAATCTGGGCCACAACCCCATCGTAGGGTGTGATTGCATAATGGGCATTGACCTGCGCGCTGCCGCCGCCCATAATCTGGGCAGTCTTGGCATTCGGCCCAATAATCGCAATCGATTCCAACTGCTCAACACTCAATGGCAGAATATCATTGGTATTCTTGAGCAGCACCATCCCATCGGCGGCGGCCTTGCGGATCAATGCCCGATGCTCAGGGCGATTATTGGCCTGTTCAGGGCGCAGTTCTGGATTCGCAAAGGCTCCGGCGCGCATCAGCGTACGCAGCATACGCCGCACCGATTCATCAATCGCCTGGGTGTGAACCTCACCCTGTTCTGCCGCTTCCAGCAGGCGTGCGCCACGATAGCGCGGTGGCCCTGGCATCTCCAGATCGAGGCCATTATTAGCGGCATCGACGGTACTGCGCGTACCGAACCAATCCGACATGACAATGCCATTGAACTGCCATTCGTTCTTCAGCAGATCGATCAACAGTGGCGCATGTTCGCCAACAAATGTGCCATTAACCCGATTATAGGACGACATGACCCCCCAACTGCCCGCTTCCTGCACCGCAGCCTGGAATGGTGGCAGATAGATTTCGCGGATGGTGCGCTCATCAACCTCGGAGCTGATGGTGTTGCGCTCAAATTCAGAATCATTGCACACAAAATGTTTGACCGTCGCACCAATACCCTGGCGTTGCAGGCCAGTAATATAAGCCACCGCCATCCGCGCCGTCAGGTATGGATCCTCGGAATAACACTCGAAATTGCGCCCATTTAGTGGCGAGCGATGAATATTGACCGTCGGTGCCAGCAACATGTGTGCGCCCTTATCGCGGGTTTCTTCGCCAAGGGCCTGGCCAATTTGTTCGATCAGTTCGGGGTTCCATGTCGAAGCCAGCGCGATTCCAACCGGAAAGCACGCCGATGGCAGGCCGCCAACGAAACCACCACCACCACGGGCGCCATTCGGGCCATCGGAGACTTTGAGGGCCGGGATGCCAAGCCGTTCGATTGGTGGTGTGGTCCACATCGTCACACCAGCCAGCAGGGAAACCTTCTCGGCCAGGGTCATCGCCTGGAGCAGGGACTCGATCTGCACCTCGGATTCGGGAGTCGTCATTGGCTCTCCATTTTTTGTGTAGAATATGTGTTTGGTAATAGTACCACTATGGCGAGTGGATTATGCCACTGTGCGTGGCGGGCGGCAAGAAAGCGTCCGACTGGTTTCCTGCACCTTAATCAACAACCACGCCGATCAACTAGCACATCGCCCAAAATAGTAGAAAGTCAATACTTTTATTGGTATGATCTGATTATGACCTATGTCGCCTGTCACAACGCATATTATCAGAGAACGCAAGATCAATGCCCTCATTGTTTGGGAGCGCGGTCTCCGCGCCCTCCATGGCCTGCATCATCATTCAATGCCCCGCATTCCTGGCAGTATTGCACACCCATTGCTGAAGGCTTGCCGCATTCAATACAATAGCCCTGATTGAGCGCGACTGTTGCTCCGATTGCGGGAGTTGGGCGTGGGGCTCGTTCGCGCATGCGGCGGCTGCGCCATAATAGCGCGGCTCCCAATGCCATCGGAACTGCCGCAATCGGTAATAGCGCAAGTGGCAGTGTAGGTTCGCTCTTTGGTGGCAGGAATGTTGGTTGGTAGTTGCTCTCGGCCAATGCTCCAATCGCAACCCGGATCTTACGGTTGGTTGCCGTAATTGGCAATGGGCTGCGGTAACTTAGGGCATACTCCTGTTGCAACCCGGATGCTAGCTCACGATACATGTCCGCGAGTGTATTGGCCATTGGTGCGTGCATGTAGGTTCCACCGGTTTCATTAGCGATCCGCTGCAAAATAGCTTGATCAATGCCATCGCGGCCAGGGGTGCTTGGTTCGCCCAGCCCAATAGCCAGGATGGGAATTCCAGCAGCAACAGCCGTACCGATTGCCTGATCGAGTGTTATGCCACTGGCCTGGCGCGGTTCGGCAAGTGAAATGCGATCACGGCCATCCGTTAGCACAATCATCGAACGGCGGCCTGGTGCGAGTTCAAGCTGGCGTAATCCCATGGCCAAACCATCATAGAGTGCTGTCGAACCATCTGGGCGAATGGGGCCTATTGCTCTGCGTAACGCTTCCTGATCATCGGTAAAGGGCTGCAGCAGCACAGGAATATCGCTGAATGAGACGATTGCCGTTCGATCTCCAGGGCGCATCTGAGCGACAAAGGCTCGTGCGGCATTCTTGGCACCAGCCAGTTTCTCGGCTTCCTCCATACTCCCAGAATGATCGATCACGAGTACCGCACTCAGTGGCGATTGACCAGGGACGATCACGTGTGTGAGCGACATTGGGCTGCCATCCTCGGTAAGTGTGAAATCGGAAGCTCCAAGGCTATTGATTGGAATGCCAGATGTTTCGGTAACACGCACATACACAGTAATTTCCGGGTAGTTCGTGGAGTCGACCTGCGTGACAAGCGCCGAGCGACCATCCTGGAAACGGGTCATAACGACCTCCGTGGTTAAGAACCAAGAACCAAGTATTCAGGAGTCAGGAGTCAGAAGAGCAAGAACCCGTGTAGGGCGCAGACCCATGTGTCTGCCCACCCAGAACCAAGAACCGTACCCTGAACAAGCGAGCAAAGGAACAAGCACCAAGCACCAAGAACTAACGCGTATTGATCGCAGCCGTGGCATGATCAATAAACGATGGCGGGCCACCCCGACCGCAGGTGCGGGGCGCGCAGCCCCGAAACACGATACGCAATAATGGAACGCTTCCCACGAAAAGTACCAACTACTACCATGACGGCGAAAATGAAAAAGAGTTCCCCAATTCGCGATAGAATGGATAGACAGAACCAAATGCTAGATGAGCAGATACTGAACGCTGAGAGCTGAACGCTGAAAGCTAGAGATGAAAACACATCCATTTACTGCCGAACAGATTATCGCGGCAGCCGAGCAGTTTCCAACACCATTTCATCTGTATGATCAGCAATCGATTCGTGCTGGTGTGCAGGCATTGCAGGCGGCTTTTGCCTGGGCACCAGAATTCACCAATTACTTTGCTGTCAAGGCCACTCCCACACCGGCGATTCTGTCGATTCTTGCTGCGGCAGGCTGCGGCATGGATTGTAGTTCGCTGGCCGAGTTGGTGCTTGCACAACGCATTGGGCTTGCTGGCGCTCAGATCATGTTCTCATCGAACAATACCCCTGCCGAGGAATTTTGGGTAGCACGCCAATTGGGCGCAATCATCAATCTCGATGATCTGGCGCACCTGGAGTATCTGCGACAGCACGCCGGGTTGCCGGAAACAATCTGTTTTCGCTATAACCCTGGGCCACTGCGTGAGGGTAATGCGATCATTGGGCGGCCAGAAGAAGCCAAGTTTGGCGTCACCCGCGCACAATTGTTTGAGGGCTATGCTCAGGCCCGCGAATGGGGAGTGCAGCATTTCGGGTTACACACAATGGTGGCCTCGAATGAGCTTGATCCAGGCTACTTTGTGGCGACGGCGCGCATGCTGTTTGAATTGGCTGCGGAGCTACACGCGAAACTTGGCATACGGATAGATTTCGTGAATCTGGGTGGCGGGATTGGCATTCCCTACAAACCGGATCAACAGCCCGTCGATCTCATGCAGGTCTCACAGGGTATTCGCCAGGCATATCAGCAGATCATTCTACCGGCTGGCCTCGATCCATTGCAGATTGCATTTGAATGTGGCCGGCTGCTGACGGGGCCATATGGCATTCTTGTGACCCGTGTTCGGCATCTCAAGCACACCTACAAACGCTATGTTGGTGTTGATGCAAGCATGGCCGATCTGATGCGCCCTGGCATCTATAGCGCGTATCATCATATGAGTGTGGTTGGGCGAGAAAACGCGCCCTCAACACAGATTTATGATGTCACCGGTTCATTATGTGAGAATAACGATAAGTTTGCGATTGATCGATGGCTCCCAACCATTGCAATTGGTGATCTGTTGGCGATTCATGATACTGGCGCTCATGGGCGCGCAATGGGCTTTAACTACAATGGCAAGTTGCGCTCAGCCGAGCTCCTCCTCCAAGCGAATGGCCGCATCCGTTGCATTCGGCGTGCCGAAACACTTGAAGATTACTATGCCACCCTGATCTTTGATATGGAGGAACACATGGCAGAACAACAAACAGAAACGTGGGATCTATGGTACCCAAAAGCAGGTGCAACCGGCATCTCATTCGCACGTGGCCGGTGCGGGAAGAGCACCGAGGTGTTATTGGTTCATGCTGCTCCACCAATCATTACGGTCACAGTGCAGGATACCCATGGGCAACCGGTCGCACAAGGTATCGATCTTGAAGCGACTGATGATACACCCATAATGCGGCTAACACGCCATGGTGATCGTATTGAGCGTGAAGATATATGGCCTACAGCGAGCGATATTGGCCAGCTATTATTATTGCCTGGTGGTGAAGTAGCTACCCTGGTGCATTGGTGGAACGCTCCCGATCACTCGGAATGGCGTTGGCAGATTGAATTATATAATCATCGCTAGGTGTCTATCGGTTCGCTGAATTATAGCAATCCTACTGGATTATACAGAGCGGGGTACTCTTTTGATAATTAGCCACGAGTATGTTGGGTATTCTCAAGACCCGCCTGCCTCGGTTGTAGCATATGCTCTTGCTATGCCTACCCTAGGGTGCGCGCAGGCTGATGTCCAGAAAATCAAACGCTATGTCTTCTCCTGGCGTGTACCCTTCAATGGCTAGCCCAACCAACCCTCGAATGAAATGAGTATCATCAATTTCGCTGACGATTTGCCCATTGATCAAAAAAGCAAAGTGCGTTTCCTGTGCCAGGACTTCAACCTGATTGACGCCATTCGGTTTGATGGCGTCGGTTCTTTGCCATTCCAGGAGCGTCTGCCATTGACCATCTTTGGCAATCGAAATCGCAAAAAACTGCGTATCGGCGATCCGCAAGCAATAGCAGTTCTGGTTATCCTGGATGCGGAAGATTACCCCGAAGCTGCTGCCGGCCCTGCTCCCACGAATGTGTTTACAATGGACACTCAGGTGAAAATCTGAGACGGGATAGCCCATTAACCAGGCTGGTGCAATACTGGATGGTAGCCGTGTTTGGGCTTCCCAACGATAGCGCCCATCGCCAATTGCTCGGTTGAGTATTGCAAAATACTCGCCAGCCTGGTTGCCAACTAACCAGTTATGTTCATTTGTGGTAAACCCATCAAATAGCACCAGAGGCCAGGCTTCCGCACCTGAACCCTGCCACAGTGCTTCGGGCACGGCCATTGACGTACCACAATAGGGACACTGCATAATGGGCGCGCTCCCTTTTGGTAGTAAGGGAGCACAGCACATCGAACATTGGAATGCATGCGATGTCATATTGATGTTGTTCTTTCAAGGAAGCTGATATCAATCGGTTCAGTATATCATCCCATAGATATATGGCCACTGCGCGTGGCGGGCGCTTTTTTGGCCACTGCGCGTGGCGGGTGTTTTTTCGCAGGAACCGTTCCGTCCGGTTCGGGTGCCCTTACTCCTGAATACTCAGTTCTCACAGGGCTTGCATATATCCTGAGAAATTGTTACAATGACACTAATTGATTTATTGTGTTTTATTATCGGTTATATGGCAACGGAGACGGGCAATTATGGGATCATCATTCTTCTCACTATATCGACATGGCTTTGTGCGGGCGGCTGTTGGGGTTCCATTTGTTCGAGTGGCCGACCCCTCCTACAATGTTGGGCGGATCATTGGCCTATCCCAACGTGCTGCTGAAGCTGGCGCAGCATTGGTCTTATTTCCCGAGTTAGGCATTTCAGCGTATACCAATGATGATCTGTTCCATCAGGATGTATTGCTTGAAGCTGTGTTGGTGGCACTTGAGCAGCTGCGCGATGCCAGCCTCACACTCACACCGCTGATCTTTGTCGGGGCACCATTGCGGTTTGAGGGTCGCTTGTTTAATTGTGCGATTGCGATCTACCGTGGTGCAATCCTTGGGATCACCCCGAAAACCTATTTACCAAACTATCGTGAGTTCTATGAGAAGCGCCAGTTCACCTCCGGGCGCGATGCCTTCTTCCGCAGTGTTACGCTGTTTGGCCAGCAGGTTCCATTTGGTAATGATCTGATCTACAGCGCCGATAACCTGCCTGGGTTTGCGCTGCACGCCGAGATCTGTGAGGATGTGTGGACGCCAATTCCGCCAAGTACCTATGCGGCCCTGGCTGGTGCGACGGTGCTGTGTAACCTTTCGGCATCGAATATCACAATTGGCAAGGCCGATTACCGCCGCGATCTGTGTGCCGCGCAATCGGGCAAATGTGTTGCGGCCTATCTGTATTCTGCCGCCGGGCCAGGTGAATCGACCACCGATCTGGCCTGGGATGGCGATGCGCTGATCTATGAGAATAATGAGCTATTGGCCGAATCACAGCGTTTTTCGGCAGATGAAGACCTGATCATGGCCGATATTGACCTGGATCGACTCCAGCAGGAGCGCATGCGCCTGACTAGCTTTGGTGACACGATTGGCGAACAGCGCGAACGGCTGGCGAATATCCGACGTATCCCCTTTACTTTTGAGATTCCAGTTGGCGATATGCCGTTATTGCGTAATGTCGAGCGTTTCCCATATGTGCCAAATGATCCAACCCAACGCGATGATCGTTGCTACGAGGCCTATAATATCCAGGTGCATGGCCTGATGAAGCGCCTGACCAACTCTAACACGCAAAAGATTGTGATCGGCGTTTCGGGCGGGCTGGATTCAACCCATGCCCTGATTGTGGCGGCTCGCACAATGGATCGGCTGAGCCTGCCGCGCACCAATATCCTGGCCTATACAATGCCAGGGTTTGCGACGACCGGGCGCACCAATGCGAATGCGCATGCACTCATGCGCGGCCTGGGCGTCACAACCAGTGAGATCGATATTCGGCCTGCCTGTATGCAGATGTTGCGCGATATTGGCCACCCGTTTGCTGGCGGTGAGCCGATCTATGATGTGACCTTCGAGAATGTTCAGGCCGGTGAGCGCACATCGCATCTGTTCCGGTTGGCCAATTTGCATGGTGCGATTGTGCTTGGTACAGGCGATCTGAGCGAACTGGCACTTGGCTGGTGTACCTATGGGGTGGGCGACCACATGTCGCACTATAATGTCAATGCATCGGTGCCGAAGACGCTCATCCAGCATCTCATTCGCTGGGTGATTGCTACAGGCCAGTTCTCCGATGAAGCACGCCTGACGATGCAATCGATCCTTGATACCGAAATATCGCCGGAATTAGTTCCTACCAATGCTGATAACGATGGCGAACAACCAGGCCAGAGCACCCAGGCCAAAATCGGGCCATACGAATTGCAGGATTTTAACCTGTACTACACAACACGCTATGGATTTCGGCCAAGCAAAGTCGCCTTCCTGAGCTACACAGCCTGGGCCAACCCACAGCAGGGCGCATGGCCGGAGGGCCTACCCGAAACGCAGCGCAACAGCTACGAACTAACGACTATCAAACACTGGTTGGAAGTATTTCTATTTCGTTTCTTCCAGATCAGCCAATTCAAGCGTTCGTGCATCCCCAATGGGCCAAAAGTCGGCTCGGGTGGTTCACTCTCGCCGCGTGGTGATTGGCGGGCACCAAGCGATGCAGAGGCGACCGTCTGGTTGGAGGAGGTACGGCGGAATGTGCCGGGGTAGGAGTCAGGAGTCAGAAGTCAGAAGTCAGAATAGCGTAAGCTGATCGTTGGGACGCAGCGCGCTGCGTCCGTACTCCAGCATATGCTCAGTTTAGGAATAAGTTAGGTGGCTATCCTGCTGGGGGAAGTGTAGAGGAATGTGGCGGGTAACGAGGTGACGAGGTGACTTATTGCGCGATTGTTTGATTGCAGATTATTTGATTAGTTAGCGATGCGACGACATGAAATGAGCCAGGAGCCAGAAGTTGTGCTACGAACTTGGCATTCGCACATTCTGACTCCTGACTCCTGAATACTACGCCACTGGTTCTTCTGCTGGCGCTGCTTCGGCGGCGACTTCAGCTACTGCTGCTGCTGGTGCGCCCTCTTCCCCATCCAGCGGCGTTCCATTATCGGAGACGCGCCGTAGGCTGAGGCCCATACGCTGGCGCTGCTTATCCAGGCTAATGATCTTGGCGGTGATATGCTGGCCTGGCTGGAGCAGATCGCGCGGCTGGGTCTGTGGGTCGGCATCGAGTTCGCTGGCGTGGATGAGACCCTCGACGGCATCCTCGATCTGGACGAAGGCACCGAATGGAGCTACATTCGTCACCGGCCCGCTGACGAGTTGGCCCAACGCATAGCGCTGGTCGATCGTCTCCCACGGGTTTGGCTGCAATCGGCGGATGCTCAAGCCGATGCGCTCGCGGTCGGCATCGATCTCAACAACCATCACCTTGACTTCCTGGCCGGGGCTGAGGACTTCGCGGGGATGATTGACGCGCTGCCATGACAGTTCGGAGATGTGTGCGAGGCCATCGGCACCGCCCAGATCGATGAAAGCGCCAAAGTTGGTGAGTTGATTGACGCGCCCGCTGAGAATATCGCCCGGCTGCAATTCCGTCAGCAGGCGATGCTTCTGGGCCTTGCGCCATTCCTGGGTTGCGCTGCGCTCGGAAAGCACCAGCCGATTGCGCTCGCGATCAACCTCGATCACCTTGAGGGGGATGATCTGGCCAACCATGCGCTGGAGGGCTTGCTGGCGCTCTTCCGCAGCAGTTCGGCCATGCAACTGTGCAACCTGTGAGGCTGGCACAAAGCCGCGAATACGGTTGAACTGGATCAGCAGACCGCCCTTGTTATAGCCAATAACGGTGCCCTGAACAATGCCACCCTCTTCCTGAAGGCGACCAGCATCTTCCCAATCGCGTGCAACCTGCACCATCGTCAGCGAAAGGATGAGTTCACCCTCACGATTTTCGGGATCCTGAACATAGACCTGAATGGTTTGGCCAAGCTGAAGCCCTGAATAAAATTCATCGCCCATTTGCTTGAGATCTTGCGGCGGGATAATCCCTTCGCGCTTGGTTCCAATCGAGACCAGAATAGTACTGCCCTCAATTTTCATTACCACGCCCTCGCGAACCTCACCGCGCTGCGGGCGGGCATAGTCGTACTCGTCTAACAGCTGCGTCCAATCAAGCTCTTCAATGTTCGGATCTTTGAGTGTGTCAAGTGTGTCTACTGCGTCAATGGTCATGATCAGCGGCCTCCAAGTGATGGATTCTATTCATCTAATACCCCGCATCGGCATCAGATACGATTACAATGACCCTGCGGAAGCGGTTGGCAACCAAACTTCGAGCCTGTACACATACACGCACAGACAAAAAGCATACTACTTCATAGCAGCATGCAAATCCTCGGAGCCGGTGCCCGCAAGGGCTCCGCGCCCGGCCGGCGCTCCTAGTTCTCGGCTCGTTTGGGGTCGAGGGTTGGGGAGTGGCCTATGGCGGGGTAGCATTTCTTCTACGGCAGGCGATTATACCCCCTGGGCGTACATATGTCAAATACGATGATTTTGTGATTTTGTGATGATGCTCAGATCCGCTTTCATCGATTATCATGTAGGAGTATACTATGAGGAGGAGGTGCCATATGATTGATGATATCTTGCTCGAACGAATCACGCTCGATCCACGGATAATGGTCGGGAAGCCTGTGATTCGAGGAACACGATTAACAGTTGAGTACATCTTGAAACTTTTAGCCGCAGGTGCAACAACGATGGAGATTCGCGCTGAATACCCTAATTTGGACGATGATGACATTCGTGCCTGTTTACTCTTTGCTACTAAAGCCCTAGAGACCACCACATTCATGCCACTCATGGCAGCGGATCTGTAAATGCGCTTTTTGATTGATGCCTGCACTGGCCTACTGGTTGCACAATGGTTACGGGAGCAGCAACATGAGGTGTATTCGATCTATGATGAGGCACCAACGATGGATGATGCTGACATCATTCACAAAGCGGTGACTGAAAATTGGATATTGGTTACAAATGATAAGGACTTTGGGGAGAAGGTCTATCGTGAAGGACATGCCCATCATGGCGTGATCCTGATGCGATTGCGTGATGAGCGGGCACCCAACAAAATCGCAACTCTCCAACGCGTCTTGCAGCAATATATGGCACAACTACCCAATCAGTTTGTTGTTGTTACCGAAAAGCGGATTCGATTTGCGCGGCAGTGATAGTGACGAGAATGCTGGGAAGGCATATTGCTTGGTCGTGCGGCTCAGTTCTGGTGAGGAGCGACGTGGCATGAAAAACACCACGTCGCGAGTCGCCCTACCCTTTCACCTCGCCATTGAGCTGCTGCCGAATTGCTGGCTCGTCCCATTGGGCCTCATCATGGATGATTTTGCCATCTGCAATTCGTAGCAAGCTGATGCCCTCGAACATAATACGTCGGCCACTCGCTTGGATGCCCCAGTATTCAGCCTGATGTATGCCAGTATTTCGCCAACGCACTGCAACCAGATCACGCTCGGCGATGACAATATCGGCAATGAACTGCCAGTCTGTAAAGGCTGCAAAATGAGCGCCGATAAATTCCTGAATACCTGCAACCATATTTGGAGCATAGAACGTTTCGATTTTATCGAACTGGCGCTTATTCCAGATCTCATCAAACATCTGGGTTACGAGTGCTTTGTTTTGCTCAAGTTGCTCTGTCATCGGCTACCCTCCCTTCGCCTGTGTCGGCTTGATGTTCTGGTTGACTCGGAACAGATTGTGGGGGTCGTAGGTGGCCTTGATCTGTGCGAGTCGTGCGTAGTTGTCGCGGTAGGATGCCTGCACCCGCTCCTGGCCTTCATCCATCATCATGTTGACATAGGCACCGCCGGCTGAGTAGGGATGCAGTGCCAGCCAGTAATCCTTGCACCAGTTCGTAATCGCCTCTGTATTAGCCGGGTTTGGGTCCACACCCACAATCACAGCACCCCAACGTGCATCGCGGTAGCTGAAGGCCGTGTCATTCTTGCCAACTCGGTGTGCAGCGCCATCGATGGGATAGAGGTGCATCGTTGAATGCATGCTTGGCAGTTGCGAGCCATACTTCACATGTAAATTGATCGCGGTCTCACTCAGTTCATTCACAAAATCAGC
>JBBQSD010000165.1:0-11895 GCA_038214135.1 Chloroflexales bacterium
TACCACTATGCCGCCCAGCTCGACATCCGCGAGTTTTTCCCCAGTATCGATCATGCCATTCTGGAACAAATCCTGGCCCGCCAGATTGGAGATCGGCGGGTGCTCGAACTGTGCCATACCATTATCGCCAGCGGGCGCGACATCCTGGCCGAAGAGTATACGCCAGTCTATTTCGCCGGCGACGATCTGTTCGCCATCAATCGTCCACGCGGCCTGCCAATTGGCAACCTAACCAGCCAGTTCTGGGCGAATGTGTACCTGCATCCACTCGATCTGTTCATTAAACAGGAACTGCACTGCCACGCATACCTGCGCTACTGCGATGATCTGCTATTCTTTGCCAACGACAAACCAACTCTGCATAGCTGGATTGCGGCAATTCAGGAAAAGCTGGCTGCATTACGACTGACCGTGCATGCCCAACGGATTCGAGTCGCGCCGGTGACTGCTGGGTTGCCGTACCTGGGTTGGACCATCGACCCGCGCCAACGGCGACTGCGACGGCGCAATGTCATTCGCTTCTGGCGTCGCTATCGCCAACGGCTGCGTGCCTATACCGCCGGTACAATCAACCGTGAGCGCCTTGAAGCCAGCATCCATGGCTGGATCGGTTCCACCAAGCATGGCAGTACGCGTGGGTTACGGCGAGCTATTCTGCGGACGCGAGTGCCAAAGCGTGTGGTGCGCCACCTGAAATAAATCGTGCCAGAATACGGGGGTGTTATGTCCGATTCGCCGATCTTCGCCCGCTGCGACACCCTGGTTGTGTGGGTGTTACAGGCCACCGTGCGCTACCCGCGCCATTATCGGGCGGCGCTTGGCAAGGCTACCCAGGAGGCGGTACTACGTTTGCAACGCGAACTTATAGCAGCAGCACGGCGGCGCGATAAGCGCGTAGCACTGCAAGCTGCCGATGAATCCCTGCACGAACTACGGCTGCTACTGCGCCAGGGCCAGACACTTGATCTGCTTACGATTGGGCAGCACGAACATGTTGCACGCATGCTCGATGAAGTTGGGCGGCTGCTTGGCGGCTGGCGCAAACAGCAGGCCCAAGCGGCCCGCGATGGCGGCTTGCCCAATAGCGATTCGTGAGACTGCGCCAGGGCTTACGCAAAGTCCCTATTCCCCTCATCACCTTGCCCCTTCTCCCACATTGGGGAGAAGGGAATACCGCATTCCAATGTCGCGCAGAGCCCCTCTCCCCGGCGTGGGAGAGGGGTTGGGGTGAGGGGAACAAGGCGATACATCCCCATTCTGACTCCTGGCTCCTGGCTCCTGCTAGAGTGGACGAAAGAGCCATTCGGTTTGCGCTATCGGCTATCGAATTATCGGCTATTCACAGCAGCGATAGTATCACGTAGAATAGAGTGGGCTCGTCGAGACGGCAATACCGGTTGGTAGCGCCAAAAACTGCGGGGCGCGGAACAGGAACAACCCGAACAACAACAACGACAACAACGGATTTCGGATTGTTGTGGCCCATCGCCTGCCTGGCCCTCCGCCGATGCATCTGCCGATGTGTCCCTTCGGCAGCGGCGGCCATGTGCGAGCGAGCGCGACGGTGCCCTGGCTCATTGAGCCGAAGATTGCGCTGCACCACTGGGCTCGTAGCCGAAATACTGGCCAGCGTCTGGTGGTGTGGCACTAACCGTGTGATACGGGTGTGGCGTTGAAGCAAACGTGGTGATGGTATGAGCGTTCCATCCGATGCAGATGAACGGCAGCGGAAGATTGCCGAGTTGGAAGCCCAGATTGCAGCGCTGAAGACCCAGGCGGCACCACAGATCGATTCTCCGACTGCAACACGCGATGTCAATATCGCTACCAACCAGACGGTCGATAATCGGTCGTTCGGCACGCTCCAGTTGCGTGATGATGCTACTATCAATGGCGTGGCGGTTGGTATCAATCTGGGGCGGATTGTCTATGGCCGCGATCCACAGGAGGATGAGCGACGGCGGATCGCCTGGTACCTGGCCAACCTAGCCAATAAGCTGGTGCAACTGCCACTCCAGGGTATCGACCAGCGGCCCGATCAGAGTAATCAGATCACGCTTCCACAGGTCTATACCATGCTCTCGGTCGAACGAGAATGTGACCTGATAACTGGCACCCTCACACAGATCCAGCCCTACTTTACCGAAGATGCCGTGGCGCAACGCCCCTGGGCACAGTGGACACAGGCTCATCTGCGTCCAGAATATTCCTTCGATTGGGTACTGCCTGCAACGGCCATCTCAAAATGGGCGATCACTGAGGGCCGGATTGCCCGCCAGCAGCAGATTCAGGGGCAGGCAGATATTGCGCTTGGTTGGTTCGCTGGTGCAACCCCGGTCGATATCACCGGCAGCACCGATCAACCCGTCGCATTTGTGGCCCGGCGGCTACTTGCCACCGAAGCACTATTGGAGCGCAAACAACTCGTGCTACTTGGCGATCCTGGCAGTGGCAAATCGACCTTTGTGCGGCATCTGGCCTGGGGTGTGGCCCAGCTTGGGCTGGATCTGCCCAATGCTCAGCAATCATTACAAGGCTGGAAGGTTGGGCAGCGCCTATTGCCAGTGCTGCTGCCGATCCGCCAGTTGGCTGGCCAATTGGCAGGCAACCATCGCGCGAGTGCGGAACAGCATGTTCGCACGGCGCTGCTCAATGAAGTGGCCAAACTGTGTGTTCAGGGGCTTGATGATGCACTCAGTGAGGCGTTGGGGCGCGGCAAAGCGCTACTGATCTTCGATGGCCTGGATGAAGTGCCAATTGATGGCGCACCAGGCGTGGCAACACGCGCAATAACACTGCGCGCCATTCGGGATTTCTGTCGGCTCTACCCGCGCAACCTGGCTATTCTTACCTGCCGCACTCGCGCTTTCAGCGAAACGTTGCGTGAGGATCTCGGTTGGCCGGTCGATCAACTGGCCGCATTCACGCTTGGCCAGATCCGCCATTTTGCGCCAGCCTGGTATACAGCACTGCGTGGCAAACTCCAGGAAGGCCAGGTCGAGCAGCTGAGCCAGAAGCTGATCGACACGATTGTTGCTAGCCCGAAGCTGCGCCAGTTGGCCGAAACGCCACTGCTGCTGACCTTGATGGCGCTGGTGTTACTCAATCGTGGCGAATTGCCGCGTGACCGACCAAAGTTGTATGAGGAAATCCTTGAACTGCTGCTCGGCCAGTGGGATGCGGTACGCGATGGCCAGCGCCTTGGCGATGCGATTGGCCTGCCGGATTGGGGCAGTGATCGCTTTCGGCGGTTGCTCGACAAAATCTCCTATGATGCCCACCTGGCCGCTACCTCTGGTGATGGCCGTGGCCGCCTGCGCCGCAGCGATGTGCGCGATGAGCTGATCGAGTTTTTCACCACGGCTCAGGTAGCTAACCCTGGTGATACCGCGCTCAAATGGCTCGCCTATATCGAACTCCGCAGTGGCTTGCTGGCCCCCGATGATGATAAAAGTTATGTATTTGTGCATCTGACGCTCCAGGAACATTGTGCCGGGCGGCATATGCTGCTGCATCAGGGCGCAGCAGCGCTGGTGGTGCAGTACCGTGCCGATGACCGCTGGCGTGAACCGATCATGCTTGGGCTTGGTGTCGCCCAACAAAGCCGACCTGAGCTGGTTGAGCGAATCCTGACCGATCTGATTGATCCAGAAGAAACAGGAAACACCACCAAGGAGCGCGTACGCTGGCAGCGCGACCTGATCCTCGCAGCGGAGATCGGCGTTGACAGGGATTGGAATTACCTGCGTACCCAGGATGTCAAGGTGGATCGTATCCAACGCGATCTGCGTCGTAGCCTGGCCATCCTGCTGAACGATCCCATACAACCGCTCCCGATAGCGGAACGGCTGCGCGCTGGTACGCTGCTTGGCGATCTGGGCGACCCGCGTTTCCCCGTAACGCCCGAACAATGGCAAGCCCAATGGCAGCAACATAATCGTAGCTTCGGCCAACCAAATGGCTACTTTTGCTATGTGCCAGCCGGAACCTACCGCATTGGCGGGTGGGACGAAGGCGACCCATCAGCAGATCTGAGCCTTCATGAGTTCTGGATCACCCGCCTGCCGATCACCGTCGCACAATACCGGGTGTTTATGGAATCTGGAGGCTACAGTACCGAGCGCTGGTGGACGCCGGAGGGCTGGCGGTGGAAGGGCAGCCGTGATGCACCCTGGCGTTGGGATAAGCCGCAACACACGCAACCCAACCAGCCGATGAGCGGCGCAACCTGGTATGAGGCGATGGCCTATTGCAACTGGCTGAGTGAACAACTGGCCAGCAGCCTGCCCGCAGGCTATGCCATTCGTCTACCAACCGAAGCAGAATGGGAAGCTGCCGCCGCGTGGGATAGAACCGAGCAGCGCCGTATCTACCCATGGGGCGCAGCCGATCCAACCACCGAATTGGCCATCTATGATGAACTGAAGCTCGCTGCCGCCGCGCCGGTTGGCTGCTGCCCGGCAGGAAGCGCGGCCTGTGGTGCAGTCGATCTGGCCGGTAATGTGTGGGAATGGTGTACGAATTCGCACCAGGCCTATCCTGAACAGGCAGCGCTCGAGATAAAAGACTTTACACGGAACGTATACGATGTCCCGCTGCGGGGAGGCTCATGCTATGAAAACAGCACATATGTTCGCTGCGGGGCGCGGGGCTGGAACTACCCGGGCATCAGCAACGTCGACGACGGATTTCGGAGTGTTGTGGCCCCGCGTCTCAACCGATAGCCGATAGCCGATAGCCCGATAGCCGATAGCCGATAGCCCGATGCGAAATGTGTAAAGGAATTGGCTACAACATGTGGGATGCAGGGCATGGAGAGGGGTCTGGGGAGAGCAAAGCTCTCCCCAGAATCGCGTATTTTTTTGCAGGGTGGCATCCTCCAATGAACCGCCATGCGTATGGGCTGACCTGTGTGTCGGCCAGCATCGAACATTCGGTGTAATGCATAGTCGAATGCAACAATTCGAATGCATCTAACGTTCAGTACACAAGGCATTCTCCCAACAGTTGGAACAGATTATTTTTCTACTCGCAATCACAACCGTTGCACCAGGTTAGATAGGCGTGTGCTACTGGAGGATGTGTGGAGAACCAGGGAGAGAACGAGCGGGTACAGTTGCGGCGTGAGATCGCAACACTCAAGCAACAGATCGCTGCATTAAACGGGATGCCGGATGCGCAACGCCCGCTGCGGATCGCATTGGGCCAGCGTGAGCAGCGCCTGGCCGAACTACTTGGCTGGGCGGATCGCGGGCCGGCACTGCCATCCTTTAGCCTGATTAAGCACGAGGATCGCCTCCAGATTATTGAAGATGGGCAGGTGCAATCGTTTCCGTCGCCACTGCGCGAGAATCGCCTGGCGGATCTGTTCGCCACCCCGCGCAATGAATTGCTGGCGATTGCCAGCGATCTCGGCAATGGGCACTATGCGAAGAACGTCACTGGTACGCCAGCACTGTGCCGCGAAGCACTGCAGCGATTGGCAAACGCTGGCTACTATCTGTGGCAGATGATCTTTTCCACCCCAGAACTCAACCGGATTGCGGTGCGTGTGCGTGAGCGTGGCCGCGCAAGCCCATTACAACTTAATCTGATCACACCAACGCTCGCGATGCCCTGGCATCTGATCTATGACCGTGACCCATCTGTGGGCGTGGATCTCGATGGGTTCTGGGGTTTGCGCCACATACTGATGATCGCTTCCCAGGATACACTTCCAGAACACTTTCTGCCAGACGATAATGCGCCATTGACGGCCCTGGCTGGCTACTACCTGCCATTTGCAACTGAGTCCGGCGATCCGCAGCTGATCGAACGCCAACAGGCGCTCGTCCAGAAGCTGGTTCCGCAGACTGAGAGTATCAGCAGTGATGCAGAACTGCTCGACCGGCTGCGTACGGGCAGCGATGCGCGGCTGGTGTATCTGTTCTGCCATGTCGCAAATGCCGCACCAGTCCCTGGGGCTTCACGGCTACCAACCGATGGGCCAATCGGTACAGCAGCAACGCGCATGCTTCTGACCAAGAACGGCGGTATCAATCTGACCGATCTCTGGCAGGCGGCACCAATCGAGCATGCGCCACAGTTGCGTGGGCGCCCACTGGTGATATTGAATGCGTGTGCCAGTGCTGCCCAGAGTCCACTCAGCGACATCGGGCTGATCAGCTTTTTCTTTCAGCGTGGCGCACAGGCGCTGATTGGCAGTGAATGTAAAGTACCCGTGATCTTTGGCGATGTTTTTGGCACAGCGCTGCTGGAGGCGCTACTTGTTCAGGGCCAATCGGTCGGCGCTGCAATCCGCGATACCCGCCGCATGCTGATCGAGCGTGATGCAAACCCGCTTGGCATGATCTATAGCTTGCTTGGCCGCGCCGACATGCGCCTGGTTGCAGCGCACTCATCGACTGTTGCGATTTGAGGAGGTTGTATGACCCAGCCCGCCCAAACACCGGTTGACCGATTGCAATCGATTCCGTTTGAGCAGTTGGCCGCTGAGATCGAACAGGGCGCACACGATGCCGATTTAGAGGCGGTGTTTGGCGCAACCCTGGCTACCGATATTAAAAAGATGGCCGATCAGCGCGGCGCAATGATGGATGGTGATCAGCGACCATTAGTTGTGATGCTGCCCGGTATCATGGGTTCAACCCTGGATAATACTGTCGGTCAGACGGGCCGCATCTGGCTGGACATCCCGGCCATTTTGCGTGGTCGGTTACGCCTGCTGACCTTGAATGAGCAGGCGGAACCGCTCATTCCAAGCGTCAATATCCAACCCGCCGACCTAATCGCGTCGATCTACTTGCCGATGCGCCTGCATCTGGGTTGGTTTGGCGGCTGTGATCTGCATGTGCTGCCATTCGACTGGCGCTACCAACCGGCTGCATCAGTTGAACGGCTGCGGACACTGATTAACGGCCTCCGCGCAACTGATCGTCGCCGTGTACATCTGGTTGGGCACAGTATGGGTGGCCTGGTGATACGTGCGTACTGCGCCAGGTATAATGATGAAGCCGCCAGGAATCTCGCACAGGTGATCATGATCGGCACCCCAAATGCTGGGTCAATGGAGGCCATCCGCAACCTGACCGTTGGCGGCGATCAGATTCAGCTGATCCGCAAAATTAGCTTCAGCGATGACGTGCTGGATTTGTCGCGTAGTGTACCCGGCCTCTATGCACTCATGCCAGTGCCACAAAGCGCTTATTACGCAAACGGTCAGAAGAGCTACCCATTCGCATCCAGTTTCGATCTGTTCCAAGCCGAGAACTATCATATCCTGGGCATCAGCGCAGCACGCCTGGCCGCAGCAGCCGCTGCTCTGAGCGTGCCCCCACAGGAACTACCCGTGCCGACGATGCTAATCAATGGCACTGGCGTCCCAACCAGCATTGGCGTGCATGTTAGCTATGCTGCGAACGAACGACCGCTGTTTGATTTTGGAACAGACACAACCCCCGATGGCGATGGCACCGTTCCGCTGGCATCGGCCCTAGCGCTACCTGGTGCAGGGAGCCGCCAGGTCTGGCAGGGCCGTCATGGCGATCTACCACTCTACCCAAATGTGCGCCGCGCTGTCTTACATCTGTTACATGGCGATGACCCACGTGATCTGCCTGTGCGTTTTGATCGCGGCTTCATGGATGATGAGCCAACTCGCAAAGAACATCAAAGTGTGCCAGCCACACCGCTTCCTGGCGCGCTCACACCCGCCCAAGTTGATCTGGCGGCTGCACGCATACAGGATGGGACACCGACAGCCGAGGATATCGCACTCCTGACCCGTGGATGGTGACGTTTGACATTGATTATTGCATAGGTGGTATGACAATGCCTGATCGAACCACAGAACTGACGACGCTCTTTGGCGAAATACTGCAGTATGAAAGAGCCATTCAAGACACGCCGGTAACAGCGGTGGCCCTCACGCCAATGGTCATTGATCGCAAACGCAAACTTATTCGACTCATCAGCTCTGACCCAGGTGCGATCGATCTTGCAACATTTAGCAGTAATGGCCTGCTGGTTGATAGCCCAACAGGTGACAGTGTCAATATTGGAACAACGCAGTACATTTTCCAAACAATCTACGGACGTGAACCCACACCAGATGAACATGCCCGCCTTGAATGGTATCTGAATCGTATTGCCAGTATCCCAGCCAATGAAAAGCGTTCACATCAGTTTTTCCTACGCCTCGCAACAACCGAAGCGAAACCATTTCTGGTTGGCAATGTATCCGACGATTGGCTTGAGTATGTCGACACGACCTTTTTACCGGTTGGGCGGCTCAACCCCGACATTGGGTTGCCGCACGAAGCAGTTATTGGCACTCCTGTAATGAAAACATACAGCCCATCTGCCGAGACGAATCAAGTCAAAGTTGAAGATCCTTTTACCAAGAAACGCTATGAAGCTGATGCAAAGCCCGATGATCCAGCAGTAGTGCTTTCACGGAGCATATTGGTAACTGAGGCGCTCACAAAATCATTGGATGAGGGTCAAGGTATTGTTTTATTGGGGGAACCAGGCAGTGGAAAATCACAATTTTTGCGTTGCCTGCTCAAGTCGTTAGCGCGCAAAAAGCGCCAGGAGCAGTCCAGCGATATAGAAATCCAAGGTTGGGCTGAGCATCGACCAATGATTCCGGTATTCATCCCTCTCCGCCAAATAGCAATGCAGATGCGGAACAGTCAAAACGATCATCGTAATGCCACTACGGACGCACTGATTATTGAATCCATTCTCGTAATCATGCAAGAGTCTGGCGCGAAGTCGATGGAAGATCTGGTACATGATGCGCTGGATAAAGGTGGCATGCTGTTAATGTTTGACGGCCTTGACGAAATACCGTTTGGTGATGAGAGCAACCAGATCGCTGATAGATTAACAGTCACCAAGGCGCTCGCTCAATTCGCACGGAGCTATCGGGCTAATATTGTTATAGTGACATCCCGTAATCACGCATTTACCGCAGAAGTAAAGGCAGCACTGAATTGGCATATTGTAACAATAGCTCCCTTTACTTTAGGGCAAGTGAAGGAACTTCTGGCAACGCTATTAGAGGAGCGAGGCCTTACCCCTGAGTTTCAATCCCAGATTTCAAAAAAGCTGCTTGCTGCGATTACACAGCGCCAGGAGCTTTTTGCCTTTGCACGGTCGCCATGGCTCCTAAAAGTAATGGTAGATATTGTCACTGCCGGAAAAGACATCCCATTTGAACGTCCAAAGCTCTTTGACAACGTTATTGATCACATGCTCGATGGCTGGAAGTTCAATCGGCCACAAACAACACTAGCAAGTGATTACCACATCTCAAAAGACGAACTCGATAAAATTCGCCCGATTCTAGAATCGCAGGTATTTCAGGCCTTTGTTGCAGCCTCAGGCAATCGTACTGCTACCCGTATTGTGAAAGCGGAGCTTTTTTCCGCGCTCTATGACATGTTCAAGCAAGATATGCGGTCAGGCCAGATTAATCCGGCTGAAGCGTGTCTCGAATATATGGAACAGCGCGGCGACCTTGTCGCGCTTGAGGCTGACAAATGCTACCGATTTGTTCAGCCAATGCTCCAAGAATATTGTATCGCACGCTATATGGTTCAGGAAGAGGAGCGCGTAATTAACACTATTACGCAGTATCGCCATCAGAATAACTGGCGCGATGTTATTATGCTCAGTATTGGAATGGTGAAGCCGATTGCACTCAATCAAATACTCGAAAACTTGGTTGAACGCGAAGAAAATGGTGAGTCAAAGCCACTAGATACTTGGTACAACGATCTGTGCCTTGCCTATGATGTCATTCAGGATCGTAGTTGGGAAACATTACGACAGCTGAAGTTGATAAGACTTCCTGGCATCAATCGTGATCTGCAAGAAGGTTGCACTGCCATGGTCGCGGATACGAAAACGATCACCACGACTTCACAACGGCGAAAGGCTGGTGCCGTATTGGCGGATGTGGGCGACAATCGATATCCAGTGACGATCACTTCGTGGCAAGAATCGCTTCGCAAAAAGTCAATACTGTTTGCAGACTCACCAGATATTTTAAGCAATAGCTATTTTTGTTATGTCCCATACCAATTAGAAGTAGCGACTGCCACTGATCTCTCAGCCAAGCCGCAAGCATTCTGGATGGCACGCTACCCGCTAACAATTCACCAATATCGTGCATTTGCGGAGTCTGGTTACAATCCGTCATCGCCATCGTATTGGAGCGCCGAAGGAATCGCGTGGGCAGGCGCCTATGATGTATCCACGAAATGGGCAAATCTGCAAACAAAACGTCATAATCATGCAATGGTAAATATTAGTTTTTATGAGGCATCGGCATATGGTGCCTGGCTCACTGCCCAATGTGCCGATGCGCTTCCAGAAGGCTATGTGCTGCGCTTGCCAACGTGCGATGAATGGCTGCGAGGGGCACTGTACGATAGCTCAGACGTGATGCGTCGCTATCCTTGGGGTGAAGCAGCGCCTACGCTTGAGAAGGCATTATATGCTAGCCGAGAAAGCGCACCTATTGGTTGTTATCCCACTGGTATCGCTGCTTGTGGTGCATATGATTGTGCCGGAAACGTATGGGAGTGGACATGCTCATCGAATGAACAGGCCGGACAAGGTGCCGCCTATTGGATAGCTGGAGGGAGTTGGGCAAGCCCGGAACAAGATCTGGAGTGTGCGAAGTTTAATGCGAGCAAGCCAGATAATATAAGTGTGAATGTTGGCGTTCGCTTGGTGTTAGCACCTATCCTTCTGTAATACCAACATAGTAGTCGGGAGAGCAACTATGTCTGACGAAATCGCTCGCTTACAAAATGAGCTAACACAACTCAATGCTGCTATCGCAGCATTGGCAAATCTTCCAGACGCTCAGGCAGCCCTGCAATTACAACTTGCCCATAAACAGGCAATGATCGAAAAACTACGTGGGCAGCCAACCCAGGCAAGTAGCGGAAACGTCACCAATATTACCGGTGATGTCTCGGGCCAGGTTTTCTCTGGAAGCTTCCATGGGCCTGTCACAATTGGGCCACAAGTTAGCGGCCATATTCAGTCTGGTCGCGATGTGAATTTTGCTACGAATCAGACGATTACAAATCAGGGCGATACAATTCGCGTTGGTGATATTTCCGGGAGCAGTGGCGTCGCGATTGGACGCAATGCGCGCGCAATTAGTACTGGTGGTGGTGATTATGCTGAGCGTGATATCGATAAGCGAAAGGGGACGTTTGTGAGCGGTGATCAACACAATTCTGGCAACACGTATACCGTTTCTGGTTCGGGTAACATTATTAACTCCACCCTAACGAATGTAAACCAATTGATCGGCGCAGCAACACAGCTCAATCCACAAGACGCTGAACAACTCAAGGGTCTCGTGGCACAATTGAGCGCTGAACTGGAAAAGGCGCGTACCCAAAATCCCGAAGCTGCCGCCGAAGTTGCAAAACGAACCGAGGACGCGGTGAGTAAAGCAACCGCGCCAAAACCGGATAAGGAGGATGTGGAATATACCTTAGGGCGGCTCACCAAAGCAGCAACCAATATTGGCGGCGTTATCGGTACCGTTCTGCCCATAGCTACCCAGATTGCCGATTTCATTCGGAAGATGGTTGGATTATAGTGTTTCCCCTTGTGGCAAAACGACACAGCCCTGGCAATATGCCAGGGCTGTGTCGCTACTGTGAGACTAACGGCAAAAGCCCAGGTTGCGTTCGCGCATGCTGACAAACGTGTCTTTTCCGAGTATCCTCTCCATAATCGCTGGACTCAGCCGGCAGGCTGAGCAGCGAGGGTCGAGCGCTCGGCAATGCGCTCGGCGAGTGAGGGCGTCGTCTCGGGGCTGACCAGTCGGTCGCGGAGATAGTGGAACAGCCCCACACCAAG
>JBBQSD010000166.1:0-11884 GCA_038214135.1 Chloroflexales bacterium
AGGCCAAGTGCAATCACCGATGTTAACCCACCAAGCGCAATACTCACCGGCCACGTACGCCCAATCACCTGTGCAACAGTTTCGGATGGGTTGGAAAACGAATAACCAAAGTCGCCCTGAATGGCATTGCCCATATATTTAAGGTACTGGACATACAGAGGCTGATCGAGACCGTATTTGCGGAGCATATTGGCTTTTGCAGCTGGAGGGAGTGGCATGTTCGGTTCATCAAAGGGGCCGCCTGGAACCGAATGCATCAGCATAAATGCCACGATCGAGACAAGGATAAACACAAATGCGAGGCCGGCAAGCCGCTTGACGATATATGCTACCATTCCTGCTCCCGCTTCTGAGGTGTCTTGAAGCCCGATTTGTAAATCTGGTTCGTAGGGACGCGATATATCGCGTCCCTACAGGTTCGAATGACCAGGTCGTCAGAAATCCTATTTCGGTGGTTCCTTACGGAACTTGGTGACTTCGTTGCTGATGTACAGCGTGCTCAATGAGTCGTCCATCGAGCTATAGCCTGGCCACTGCAAACCGGAGAAGCCTGCAATGTTCTTTTCGGCCCACTTGCCAACAACATACGGCTTGAACAGGTCGGCAACGGTACGATGGTAGATGTACACACCTGGCGCATCGGTGACCAGCAGCTTCTCGGCATCCTGGAACATCTTGGTGCGCTCGGCATCATCACCGGTGAATTCAGCAGCATCATTGACCAGCTTGTCGTATTCGGCATTCTTCCAGTTGTGACGACCGGTGCCCAACCACACGCCAAGCATGTTCGATGGGTCGAGGAAGTCCATTCCATAGGAAACCATGCCAAACTGAAGCTTGGTTGGCTTGGCATTCAATGCATCCATAAAGGTCTTGAACTCTTTGTTCGCTACCTCAACCTGAATGCCATACTCCTGGGTGATTGCCGCTGCAATCGCTGCCGCCATCGCCTGACGCAACTGTGACTCACCGCGCAGCCAGAGTTCTAGCTTCGGGAAGCCCTTGCCACCCTCAAAGCCAGCCTCCTTCAGCAGCGCACGGCCCTTGTCGGGGTCGTAGCTCTGAATATCCTTCAGACCTTGGGAGTTCGAGGCTGGGAAACCTGGCATCAAGAATGAGTAGGCTGGGATACCCTGGGTTGGCGTAATAATATTCTTGATGATCGAGTCACGGTCAACAATATGGGTAAAGGCTTGGCGCACCTTGACATCATTGAAGGGAGGGTTCTCACAATCGAAGAACAGATAATCGGTGCGGAAGTCGTTGGCGTACAGCTTGACTTCCTTCTGCAGCTCGGCATCCTTGGCGATAATTTCGTTATCGGCTGTCTGCAATGCACTACCATCAACCCGGTCGACTTCGCCTGTCTGATAGCCAGCAAAATAATTTTCGGGCTTATTTGCAAAGCTGATCAGCTTCTGGATCGGTGGCTTGTTTGTACCCTTGTAGGTTGGGTTGGCCTCATAGACCATGCGCTCGCCCTTTTTCCATTCCTTGAGGATGAATGGGCCAGACGAGATCGCCGTGGCTGGGTCGGCAGTATACAGGCCGTTGCCGGTCTTCTCCAGCATTGCCTTGCTGAGCACTTCGCTATAGACCAGCTTGGCTGGCAGGAATGGTGCTGGGGTCTCGGTCTCGATCACCAGGGTGTAGTCATCCTTGGCAGTTACACCGAGTTGATCAAGCGGCAGTTCGCCAGCGACAACCTTATCCCAGTTCTTGATCGCACCAGGAGCGCTATAGTACCAGGCAAAGTCCCAGGCATGCTTTGGATCAGCGGCATACTGGAAGGTTGCCACAAAGTCGTTGGCCGTTAGTGGTGTGCCATCGCTCCACACCAGATTCTTATCCATCTCGAAGGTCCAGGCTTTGCCCGTCTCATCAACCGACCATTTGAGCGCTGCGGCTGGCTGAACCTGGAAATCTTTGTTGATACGGAGCAAGGTCTCACCAGTGACTGTGGTAGTGGCACCAAACCCACCAGCATTATAGATTGTTTCCATCTGGTTCGGGCTGGTGAAGTTAGCGGTGATGTCGTGGTAGGTGACATACACCTGGTACTCAACTGGAGCAGCATCAGCTGGCAACACCACGCCATTGACCGTCTTGCCTGCATCCGCAGCAGGAGCCACCGTCGGCTCAGGAACGGCAGTCGCAGCAGGTACAGCAGTCGGCTGCGTGATTGGTGCCAGGGTCGGGGCGACAGTTGGTGGCACGAGTGTTGCTGCTGGTGCAGCAGTCGGGGCGGCAGTCTGCGGGGCACCACCACAGGCAGCCAGCACAAACATACCGGCGCCAGCGCTGACGGCTTTCAGGAACGAACGGCGTGTAAGCCGCATTCCTGGCTGATAGTCGCCCTTTTTGGTCGAGTCTTCCATGAGAATCTGGTCCTTTCGGGTTGCTCCGATACTCCGATGAGAATCTATCTCAGCCAGTTGAGGGACAGAACGCTGAGTTCCGAGTATACCCCTCCCACCGGTTGAGTACAGGTGTTATGCCACATACTGTGTGGCCCGAGTCTCATTGTGTACGTTGAGTATACCTTCCGGACCGCTGTCCGCGGCAGCGCGTATGGGACCCGGAGTCTGATTACGAGGCGTGCAGACTATTTAATAATAGCATCTCACAGGCCACATGTCAAAAATGCCTTAACTGCCCATAGTCGTTGATGGCCGTTGAATAAACCATGCCCACGCTGTATGGCGTTCTATGGCTCCCAGGTACCCTGTTCCCAACCCCATTCGATCCCATAGCGCCGCAACAACACCTGCAATCGTTCATCCTTCTCGATCGCTTCAGTCAGGCACGTACAGATCAAATTAAGGACTTCGACCGAGCGTACTGGGTTCTTTGCCAATTTCTCGGGGACATCAAGAATAATCGGCAGATGATGGCGCACAAAGATTGGGTCATCCGACATATAGCACTCCACAATAGTAACAATCTTTTCAGCGGGAAAGTCTGCTAACATCAATACTACTTAAATAACGAATCGTGTAGGCCCTCACCCCAACCCCTCTCCACTAGGGGACAGGGGCTCGGCGCGGCATCACAGTGCGGTTTTCTCCCTTCTCCCCAATATTAGGAGAAGGGCAGGGATGAGGGGCGTAAGCTCCAAACGTACTACCGCGCACCACACGCATGCAGCCGTTCATCCAACCATGCGGCATCGGCATCTATAAGATCCGGCGGCGGCGGAGCCACTCGATAATCGATCCGCAGATCATAGCGAGCACTTTTATAGGCATAGAGCAGTGCCGCACTCAGTTCGAGCCGCGCATCTGGATCAGGGCGCAGCAGTGGCACTGGTACGGCAGGGATCGCATCAGCAAGCGGCAAAGGCCAGATATCAATCACCGGGCGGCGCTCACTGCGGCTGAGAAAAATAAAATAGGGATAATCAGGCAGTGTGGTTCGGAAGGTTGGCCGCTTGCCAGCACGCAGCAGATCAATCTCGATCAGATGCGCCTCACTGCGGAAGATCTCACGGCGCTTGCGCTCATAGGCATCGGCACCTTCGGCACCAGGGCGCTTATTGACTGGTGAAAGAATCTCGATTGCCGTCACCAGCGTCTCATCGCCAACCGCACGAATTTCAATTGAGGCATAGCGCGTCGGGAAATCCAGTGCAATCGTGGTTGTGAATGGTGCATCGGCAATTGCTACACCAGCGGGCAAGGAGGAGGGCCTATCGCGCTCAAGAATGCCAATATCTGGAACGATCTTGCGCGCTGGCGCAATATCAATCGTCTCAAAGGTCGCATATGGCACAATTGCAGCAATGTAGCGCGGGCCAATCTGCGGCTGAAGCTGATCACAGATTGCGAATGCGAGCCGATTATGGACATCTGGCCACAAACTTGGCGCTTCAAGGTAGGGATCCATCCCTGGGAATGGTGGTTGCATACAATACCTCCTTGCCCACCCATGATACCACACCCGAAATCGTGACACGGTGGCATCTGACACGGTGACTGGGTGATGTAATGCGCTTTACCCCTCATCCCCCTGACCCCCTTCTCCCACACGGAGAGAAGGGGGAATACCACATTCCAATGCCACGTATAGCCCCTCTCCCTGCGTGGGAGCGGGGTTGGGGTGAGGGGTGAAAAGCCCTTCTACGCGAGACCACCAAGTCACCTGGACATTTTCGGAGCGGTGCGAAGCGCCAAACGGTGGATTGATGGGCCTTGCGAACAAAAAAAGACGTTCTGATGCAAGGGCGTTGATGGATGTGCCACCATCGAACAGGCCACTGGCATTCATTTCATCCAGATCAATCACGTCGATTAACCATCTATCACACAGTCACCCGATCACGAAGGTCGTTCCACCGCCTGCGCCACCTGCAAAATCGTTGCCTCATCCCAGGGGCGGCCAATGATCTGCATGCCCAATGGTAATTCGCCCGGCCCGCGCCGCAACGGAACACTGATTGCCGGCCAACCAAGGTTATTGAATGGGCTGGTGAAGAATGTCGAGCCCGGAATGCCAAGCGCCGGTGCAATATCCTGTGTTGTTGGCGTACTCAGAACATCAACGCGCTCGAATAGTTTCAGGCAACGTTTGCGTAACATAGCCCGAATCTGTTGTGCTTGAACACCTGCCCGCGATCCAAATGCATACGAGGAAAGCACCCGCTGGCGCATAAACTCGCCATAATCCTCCAGGCGTTCACGCAACCATGGCTCATGAAAGGTCGCTGCTTCAAGCGCCAACACACACGCCTGAATCGTCCGAAACATGTCCAGTTCCGGCATATCGATCTCAATCAACTCGGCGCCCTGTGCGGCCAACCCTTCCAACCCGGCCCGCCATGCGCTGAGTGCCACGGCACTAGCCGGAATTCCGCCCGTGCCATCATCGCGCACCACGCCGATCCGCACACCCTTGACGCCACCCTCCAGCGTTAATTGGCTTTCGGGCGGCGCAACTGCACGGGTACGCGGATCGCGTGGATCATGGCCACTCAGGATATCGAGCAATAATGCCGCATCTGCAACCGTGCGGGTCAGTGGGCCAAGGTGATCAAGCGACCAGGAGAGCGTTATTGCGCCATGCAGGCTGATCCGGCCATAGGTTGGCTTCAGGCCGACAATCCCACACTGCGCCGCCGGAATACGGATCGAACCACCGGTATCGCTGCCAAGCGCCGCATACACCATCCCGCTTGCTACGGCTGCCGCCGATCCACTGCTCGATCCGCCAGTATCGCGCTCCAGATTATGCGGGTTGCGCGTCGGGCCATAATGGGCATTATTCGAACCAGGCGAATACGCAAACTCGGACATTCGCGTCTTCCCGATCATAATCGCGCCAGCGGCGGCCAATCGTTCGGCTGCAAAGGAATCCGATGTCGCGATGTTACTGGCCAGTATACGTGAACCAGCCGTTGTTGGTGTGCCAGCCAGATCAAGCAGATCCTTGATTGCCACCGGAACCCCATGCAACGGGCCACGATACTGCCCAGCGGCGATCTCCTGCTCGGCGTGTCGTGCTGCGGCACGCGCCCGTTCGGCTAGAACAAGCTGAAACGCATTCAACTGCGCATCCAAGCGTTCAATCGTTGCCAACGCCTGTTCAGTGAGTTCAATCGGCGAAACCTGACGCGTCCGAATCTGTTCGGCAATCACGCTAATCTCGCCCTGGGCTGGCATATTACCCAGCGCGGCTGCTGCTGGCACGCCAATGGCATCGGTACTATCACGCAGCATATCCGGGATGGTATCGGCAGGCGTTGCAGCAACCAGTTCATCGAAGGCCGCCACGCGCACCAGAAAGCCCTTGGCCAGCAGTCCATCGATATCCTCGGCGGTTGCCGGAATGTTGGCATCCCGCAGATTGGCCTGCAATCGCTCAATGATTCGATCCGGAATGGGCACAGTCATGAATGCCTCTTTCATCATCAGGGTGGATTGGCGGTTATGATAGCACGTCAATCTCAGGTGAGGGAGAACCCGCCATACGGCTGATGGCGCACAGCATAAGTCGAGTATCATGCCACATACAATCTCATTGCTGAAAGTGAGGCCCTATTGTGGCCGCTCCGGATACCACGACCGCCGATACGCCAATCGCTATACCATCCGTATGGTCGCCACCATATCGCGATCTTACCATCGGATTGATGCTCACAATCACGGCTGCCGCATTTGAAACACTGGCAGTCTCAACTATTCTGCCAACCATAACCCGCGAACTAGGTGGGCGCGATCTGTATGGCTGGGTGTTTAGCGCATTTCTGCTCACCAGGCTGATCGGTTCGACACTGGCCGGCACAGAGGTGGATCGGCAAGGGCCAGCGATTCCATTCCTTATTGGCGTCGGTATCTTTGTCGCTGGCCTGTTACTTGGTGGGTTTGCTCCATCAACCGAAATATTGCTGGCTGGGCGGGTTGTGCAGGGCCTTGGTTCAGGGGTGATCGGCTCCGTTTCGTATGCGATCATCGCTCGTGGCTACCCAGAATCGGTGCGCCCACGCATGTTGGCGCTCAATTCAACTGCCTGGATTGTGCCAGGGCTGATCGGGCCAGCAATCGCTGGGTTGATTGGCGATTTTGTGGGCTGGCGCTGGGTGTTTCTTGGGTTAGTGCCGATCCCATTGCTTGCGGCAGCACTCTCGCTGCGCGCCCTACGCAGTCTTGCTCGCCAGGAGCAAGGCCCGCGTGATTGGAATGGGGCTATTACAGCATTCCAGCTCGCATTCGGCACCGCCCTGCTGCTGATTGGATTAGGCCAAAAGCTACCCTGGTCGGTTGGGTTGGTTGCCGCTGGAATCGCCATGAGCGTGCCAGCCTTACGCAAACTATTGCCCGAAGGAGCCTTCCGGGCGGCTCCTGGCCTCCCAGCAGCCGTTGTGTGTATGGGTTTTGTATCCATGAGTTTCTTTGGAACCGATGCCTTTATTCCATTGGCACTTCACGATGTGCGTGGGCTGCCGAGTGCCGTTACAGGGCTGGCATTAACGGCGGCCACCATCACATGGACAGCTGGATCATGGCTGCTTGATCGAATGGTTCATCGCTATAGTCGCCGCACATTTGCCGTCGTCGGGCTAGCATTGATTGTCGTTGGTATTGGCATCGGTATTCTGGTGCTGCACCCCGAGCTATCGCCGCTGATCGGGATTGTGGCATGGTCCGTCGCTGGCCTCGGTATTGGCCTGGCCTATACAACACTCTCGCTTGCAACACTGGATCTGGCTCCAGTTGGCCGTGAGGGCAGCAGCGCAGCGGCACTACAAGTCACCGATGTGCTTGGCTCCGCCCTTGGTGCTGGCATTGGTGGCGTGATCATTGCCTCCTATGGCAATGCTGCCATCGCCAGCGCACTCCAGACCCAGTTTCTGCTCATGACAGCCATAGCAGCAATCGGAATGCTGATCGCAATGCGGCTTCCAGGGCAGCGAGTATAGCAAAAACAATTAACACTTGTTCGCAGTTGGCGATAGCGATCAGGCAAATTCGGCTACTTGCGTACACACGGGCTTGCTACTACAATAAAAAGTAGAAGCCAACAGCATATCAGCGCAGGAGTTCGTCGGCGATGCAACGAGTCAATCAGCGCGTCAGCCCCAGCTACTTCGAGCTGCCGACCCCGCGCCCGTTCCCATTCGACGCCCTTTCGGATCTGCTGATCGATCATCTATTCGAGCCGTTCTTACGTAATATGCTCGATCCACTGGTTGTAGCAACGCTGATCGTTTGGCTGGCAATGATCGGATTTCAGGCAATCTGGTATTTGCAGGTTGCCGCATTCCTGCTGATTATTCTCAGGCTATGGGGCCGATTCGTACAGGCCATCCGGCAATTCAGGGACGAAATCGCTCTCTTACAGCACGGGTTGATGGTGCGGGCGCATATTCTACGAATGCGCCCGCACCGCACGATTCTCGGTGAGATCGAAGGTGCTAATCTCGATTGCGCCATTGCAGTCGCACCACGGCGCACCTATATCGGTAGTATTTGGCTTTCAGATGGAGCCGAAGCTGTTCAAGTCACCCAACGAAGCCGCATTGATGTGATCTGTTTACCACGCGCACCAGGTACCTGGCGGGTCGTCGAAAATCTGCACTCCGAGGTTCGCTATGATCGCAGCGGGCCGATTGTGCATGTCCCTGATGATGTATAACCCGAAAAGTTCGGGCGGACACACCGATCCGCACCCTACACGCTTCGGGCGGACACACCGATCCGCACCCTACACGGTCATTCTGACTCCTGACTCCTGACTCCTACTGCCCTCGAAACGCCACAAGATTATTCGCAATCTGCTCTGTATGCGTTATATCATGGCGCACAACGATGGTAATCAGTTCGGCAGCACTCAGCGGGCCGCGTGTCGGATGTTGGCCAAGCCGTGCAAGCGCTTGCGGGCGTATATAGCGGATCTGCTCGATAAACTCGGCACGGTGTTCGGTCAGGCTATGCAGCAGAAATGTGGCCTGTTTATGCTGATAATCCCGCTCCCGCACCGTTGCATCAACATCAATCGCCTGAAGAACTGGATTATCTGTCGAAATAATCTTGCCAATTCGCGCCCGCATCAGTACATCAATATCAATCAGATGCCCAATCACTTCGGTGATCGACCATTCCTGCGGCCCTGGGCGAAACAATAACGCATTTGCATCAAGTCCCGCTATCTGTTTTCGTAACTGATCTGGAAAAGCAGCCAATATCGTCATCTGATCCTTGAATGCCTGAGTATCCATCTGAGTATCCATCTGAGTATCCATGAGGACTCCTTATAATTCGTCCCAAATCATGTCTCCAGTACCCGCCATGGCCGTAGGGGCGGTTCGCGAACCGTCCCTCCATCTGTATTCGATTAGCGTTCGTATGATACAAACACGCTTTCCGCCGCTGCATTACCACCACAGATCAATGCAACGGGCCGCTTGTATGGGCTAAGATCAACCACGCCGGATTGAAATGCGGCAATCACTGCGGCACCGGCTGGCTCGACCAACTGATTACACTCGCGCCACAGCCAGCGCATGGCCCGCACCATGGCGGCATCCTCAACCAATACCAGATCATCGACATACTTCTCGGTAAGGGCACGGGTTCGTTCACTGACAGAACGCGGTGCTAAGGTATCGGCGATTGTTGTTGTGTTCGCAAGCTGGACGACATGGCCGGCGTTGATTGCTGCCTGCATTGAAGGCGCGCCAGTCGGCTCAACGCCAATAATCTTCACATCAGGGCGCAATTGCTTGATTGCCGAGGACATACCAGCAATTAGGCCGCCACCGCCAATGGCAATCAACACACAATCAACATCTGGCAGATCTTCTAATAGCTCCAGCCCTAGTGTGGCAGTGCCCTGGATCGTGCGATCCGCATCAAAGGGATGCACATACACCATGCCCTCTGCTTCGCCATGTTCTTTGGCGCGTTGCAGTGCATCATTCGGGTTATCGCCATACAGAATAACCGTTGTGCCCCAGGCTCTGATCCGCGCCACCCGATCCGCATTGGCCGTCGTCGGCAGATAGATCGTCGCCGCAATATCCAGCCGTTTGGATGCATAGGCGATTGCCAGCCCATGATTGCCACCACTGGCCGCAACAACACCACGCACGCGCTGTTCAGGCGTCATCTGAAGTAGGTGATTAAAGGCACCACGAGCCTTGAACGAACCACTCACCTGGAGATTCTCCAGTTTCAGGCGCAATCCACTTGGTCGATCTTCTATCAGAGATGGCAGCGGCATCATGGGTGTGTGGCGCACCCAAGGCCGAATGCGTTCACGAACAGCACGGATTTCGTCGAGTTCTGGAGTGTACATGGCATGCCTTCCTCTCTAGGATGACCTTTTTGACTTGGTGACTTGGTGACTTGGTGATAGATAGTTGATCGACGTGGTTGATTTGGATGAAATGAATGCCAGTGGCTTGTTCAATGGTGGCGTACCGATCAACGCCCTTGCTTCAGAATGTCTTTTTTGTTCGCAAGGCCCATCGATCCACCGTTTGGCGCGCCGCGCCGCTCTGAAATTGGCATACAGAGTGAGGCAACCCAGCATGTGATTCCAGAGTGCCCGTAGCACTACACGGCAGCGCTGCATCGATTCAGTGATAGCAGGAGCAAGGTATGCTGACCCGAGCCACCAACATTCTTTTCAACAGAAACTTAGGCCAGATTACCAATTGGTGCAACTGGTGCAATTGGCTGTTCTCCCTTAGGCGTCCGCCCGATTTGCAGCGCCAACACGCCAGCAACGATTGCGATACCACCCGCCACCACAAAGGTCAGCACATAATCGCCGATTGTATCGCGGGCCACACCGCCAAGCCAGGAGGCCGATGCTGCGCCAATCTGATGGGCAAAGAACACCCAGCCAAACACCGTTCCGACATTACGGCGTCCGAATAGATCGGCAACCAAGGCGGTTGTGGGTGGCACCGTGGCAATATAATCCAGCCCGAACAGAATTGCAAAGGCCGTGAGTCCAATCGGATTGCGAACAAACGGTAGAATCAGCAGCGAAACGCCACGCAACCCATAATAGCAGAGCAGCAACTTGCGTGGATCATAGCGGTCGGTCAGTCAGCCCGAACCAATTGTCCCCACAAAATTGAAGCCACCCATGAGTGCCAGTGTTCCAGCCGCCACAACCGCCCCAATCCCACAATCATTTGCATACGGAATGAAATGCGTACCAATCAGGCCGTTTGAGGTCGCTCCACACACAAAAAAGGTTGCCGAAAGCAGCCAGAATGCTGGTGAGCGCAGCGCCTTGCCCATCACACCGGGTTCGCGGGTGGTTGGCGCAGGAGCCACATTTGGTAGTGTCGCAGGAGCGCCATATGGTTGCAGGCCAATACTGGCGGGATCATCGCGCATGAGCAGTGCAATTGGCAGCAGGATGGCAAGCGTTGTGCCACCAAGAACGAAGATACTATTCCGCCAGCCGATCACCTCGGCCAGCCAGACAAGCAGCGGCACAAATACGAGCTGGCCAGCCGATGTTGCCGCACCGAAAACACCAGTAATCAGCCCACGGCGCGTATAAAACCAGCGGTTCGCAACTGTCGCACCCAACACGGCAGAAGCAACCCCTGTTCCAATTCCACTCAGCGCACCCCAAAACAGGTTTAGTTGCCAGATCTCACGCATCAGGGCGCTGGCTGCCATACTGGCCGTCACCACAAGCATCCCAACCACCATCAAGCGCCGTGGGCCAAAGCGATCCATGAGCCAGCCAGTCACCGGGCCAGCCAAACCAAACAATAGCAACCCAATCGATACCGCAAACGATATCGATGCGCGGCTCCAGCCGAACTCGGCACGGATGGGCAGCAGGAACACGCCTGGTGCCGAACGAACCCCCGCAGAAACAATCAGGGTTACAGCCGTAATGCCAACGACAACCCAGCCATAATACAGGCGCTTGGGCGATGCAACAGTCATCTGAAATTCCTCTTCTGATGGGTTCGGGCGAGCGCGATAATGAATTTCCACATTGTAATTCGGTCGTGTTGTTCGCTCGCACGCCGAAGGCTGAAGCCTGCGGCTATGGCGCATCGTCCTCTTGCCGCAATCGTCCCCTTGCCGCAGGCTTCAGTCGTGTTGTTCGCTCGCACGCCGCAGGTTGAAGCCTGCGGCTATGGCGCATCGTCCCCTTGCCGCAGGCTTCAGCCTGCGGATGGAAGGGCATGAGACACAATATCTTGTGTCCCTACGATCTCCTCCCTGCAATATCGATCACATCGCGCAGCATCGCCGCCGCCGTTGGTAGCGGATCACGCTCCATTGTTGTGGCAGTCTGCACTCCAGCAATATCGGTGTAGTACACCAGGCCCATTTCATCATCGCTCATACGCGCCAACGGATGGTAGATTGGCAGTGGAGTTGGGCGCACGCTCAGGCGGTAGTCA
>JBBQSD010000167.1:0-11818 GCA_038214135.1 Chloroflexales bacterium
TTTGCCGGAACACCGCCGCTGGCAATACAGGCCCGCACCCTGGGCTTCTTCGAGCAGATCTTCGATGGCACTGAACCTGCCGAACAGGTGCTGGCCTACCTGAAGGGCCAACCACTCGATCAACTGCGTGCCGAAGACTACCCACAGACCATGGTCGAGCGCATCCACTGGAAAGCCCCCTTTCCGCTCATCCGCCACCACTATGGGCTACCCACCATGGCCGCCACCGAGGCCGGTATTGCCCAGATTGCCGAAGCACGGGTGCTGGATGTGATCTCGCTCGGAACCGACCAGGACGCCCAGGAGAACTTCTTTCACCCGGAACGCCAGGATCGCCGTCGGACTGGTGCTGGTGGCGTGCCGGTTCGCAGCGCCGATGACTACCGCAGCCTGTATGCCGCCAGCCGCAGCGGTAACTACCCACTGCTGCGTACCTATTCGGGAACCGACGATTTCATTCAACTGGCCGAACTGTATGTCGAGACGATCAATATTGCCTGGTGTGCCATTCCATTGTTCTGGTTTAATGCCATGGATGGCCGCGGCCCCTGGGATCTGGAGGGTTCGATTCGTGAGCATCAGGATGTGATGCGCTGGTATGGCACACGCGGCATCCCCGTTGAGCTGAATGAACCGCACCACTGGGGCATGCGCGATGCCCCTGATACGGTGTTTGTTGCCAGTGCCTATTTGGCGGCCTATAATGCTCGGGAATCCGGTGTGCGCGATTATATCGCCCAGTTGATGTTCAACAGCCCGCCCGGCCATTCCGATGCGATGGATCTGGCCAAGATGCTGGCAGTCATCGCGCTGATCGAGCCGCTACAAAGCGAGGATTTTCGGATCTGGAAACAGACCCGCACGGGATTGCTGAGCTATCCTGTCGATAGTACTGCCGCACGCTCACATCTATCGGCCAGCATCTATCTGCAAATGGCACTCAAACCACATATTATTCATGTTGTTGGGCATACCGAGGCCGATCATGCAGCAACCGCCGATGATGTGATCGAGTCGTGTGGCCTAGCGCGGCGGGCAATCGAGACAGCACTGCGCGGCCAGCCTGATATGACCGCCGATCCGCGTGTTCGGAATCGTGCCGACCAATTGGTGCAGGAGACGGTGCTGCTGCTGCATGCGATTCGTGGAATAGCTGCGCCGAATGTTGCCGACCCACTGACCGACCCGTCAACGCTGGCGCGGGCCGTTGCGATCGGGTTGCTGGATGCGCCACAATTGCGGAATAATCGTTTTGCACCTGGGCGGGTGATTACCCGCGTGATCGATGGCGCATGCCTGACTGTCGATAGCAACGGAAAACCAATTGATGAGCGCGTGCGCATTCGCAGCGCACTTGGGTAACTGCTCGTCGATGCAAAACAATCCAGCATAATGAGGTAATCATGCCAGCAACAATCTACACCGTCATTGGCGCAGGCAACGGCGGGAAAGCCATGGCCGCCCATCTCGCGCTGATGGGCTTTGACGTCACATTGTATAACCGCACCACCGATCATATCGAGGCAATTCGCAAACGCGGTGGGATTGAACTGGAAAGTAGCGAGGGCGGCCCACGCGGTTTTGGCCGCCTCACCCTGGTGACATCGGATATCAAGGCGGCATTGGAGCGGGCGCAGGTCGTGATGGTGATCGTGCCATCATCGGCGCATGCCGATGTTGCCCGTGCATGCGCCGCGCATCTGCGCGATGGCCAGATTGTGCTGTTGCATCCAGGGCGCACATGTGGCGCAATTGAAGTAACCCAGGTGCTGCGTGCATCCGGCTGCCGTGCGGATGTGACGGTGGCCGAAACAGAGACATTCCTGTATGCCAGCCGATCCGATGGCCCAGCCCAGGCGCGGATCTTTCGGATCAAGGATGCGGTGCCACTGGCGGCACTGCCATCATCACGCACCGGCGATGTGTTGGAGGCCATCAGTGTCGCATTCCCGCAATATATTGATGGCGTGAATGTGCTCCAAACCAGCCTGAACAATATGGGCGCGATCTTCCACCCAGCCCTCACGCTGCTGAATGCTGGCCGGATTGAATCGACAGGCGGCGATTTTCAGTTCTATATGGAAGGTGTGACGCCATCGGTTGCACGGGTGTTGGAAGTGCTGGATCGTGAGCGGGTGACGGTTGCGGCAGCATTGGGCATTCGTTCTCGCAATGCCCAGGAATGGCTGGCCCTGGCCTATAACGCAACCGGCGAAACATTGCACGATGCCATCCACAACCAGTCGGGCTATGCAGGGATCAAGGCTCCGGCCACGCTGCACCATCGCTATATCTTCGAGGAAGTGCCGATGAGCCTGGTACCGATTGCGGCATTGGGCCAGCGCTATGGCGTGGCCGTCTCGGGGATCGACAGCATCATCCGTCTGGCCTGTATTGTTCATCGTACTGATTACTGGCGCAAGGGGCGCACGCTGGAACGATTAGGTATTGCCGAATTGAGTGTCGGGGAATTAACGCGCTTTGTAGAAACGGGCGAGTGGGAGTGATGATGGAAGTGAGCTATCAGCTATCAGCTTTCAGCTATCAGCAGAGTGAAACAGGAACCTTTACAATCGTGCAAGCAGATCGCGAGGACTGAGCACAGGAATGGGCGATGTCGCAAACCCTTCTGGATCGCGGGTCACAATCGCATTCGCCCGCTTCGTTGCGTGCCCGCCTCATCTCCCAAAACTACAAACCTGAACGTTCCTTATACAAGACCGGAACTCTCCTCTTTCCGCATACGTATCCTGCCAATTCAAGCAGGCAATCACCGCACCATTCAGCCGTGGTGTATGCTAAAATGTGCCGGTATGAGCAACCATAGTAGCTTTCCAGTAGCGCATCCAAGCTCATTTGTTTGATGGATGACCATTCGCAGGGACGCGATATATCGCATCTGTACACAGCCAGGCGAGCGCTCTGTTCGTAGCAGCCGTAGCAGCCATATCAGTCAATGGATGCCAAGTTCTATGAAGACTCCCAAACCGAAACGCCAGTTTCGTTGGCGAACAGTTGGCTGCCTGCTGCTTGCGCTTGTGATGATCGGTGGATCGATTGCCGTGATCATCTATCGCACCATGGTTGTCCGCCCGCCTGATACGACACAGCAATTGCAATCAATCATCGTTCCCGTCGAGCAGGGCGATCTGATCAAGACGGTTCAGGTGAATGGTACTCTTGAACCAGTGAACCAGATTGCGGTCAGCTTTCCCGATGGCGTGCGCGTTGTCGAGGTGTTGAAAGCCGAAGGCGAACAGGTTGCCGCCAATCAGATCCTCGCCCGCCTGGAAACCCGCGATCTCGAACTAAAGGTGACCAGTGCCAAGGCTCGTTTAGAACAGGCGCAGCAGATACTCACGAAACTTCAGGCCGGTCCAAGCCCAGCTAATCTGGCCCAGGCTACTGCGCGGATCGCCCGTGCCCGTGCCGACCTTGCTTCCGATCAGAACGCTGTGCGGGCCATCGATATTGAATTGGCCAAGAGCACGCTCGATCTCGCTCGCGAAAAGCTGGCAGATAGCGCAGATAGTCTTCCCCGATGGCCGACCAATGGGCCGCGAGGTGTTGGTACAAGGGCTGAGTTTCCAGGTAATCGGTGTACTGCCAGCCAAACAGGAGAGCTACTGTTTCAGTGAGGAAGCCTATATCCCAATTAGCACCATGCGCGACCGCGTCGCACCAAAGCTGCCAGGCAGCCGGATCGAGGTATCTCAGGCAACTATTGCTGTTGATGATATTCAGCGCCTCGATGCAACACAAGCGGCAATCGATACACTGCTGCGGGCTCGCCATCGCCTTAAACCTGAGCAGAGTAACGACTTTCGCTTCGAGAGCTACCGCGAGTTCGCCGATGCAAATACCAACATCCTGCTTGGCATCACCGCCTTCCTGGGAGTCATTGGTGGCATTTCGTTGTTCGTTGGTGGTATCGGTATTATGAATGTGATGCTCGTCAGTGTGACGGAGCGAACCCAGGAGATCGGGCTGCGAAAAGCGGTGGGTGCGCGCAGCCGCGATATTCTCGCCCAGTTCTTGGTTGAGTCGGTGGTGCTGAGCCTGATTGGTGGCCTGAGTGGCGTGCTGCTTACCTCAACACTGGTGCATGGCAGCGCGATCCTGCTGCATACCTTCGCTGCCGATTTCGGCCTCGCGCCATTTCTGCTACTCGATGGATCAGCGATTGTCCTTTCGCTGTGCTTCGCCTCGCTGATCGGGCTGATTGCCGGAATCTACCCGGCGATGCGCGCCGCACGTTTGGCACCGATTGTTGCGCTACGAACGAGTTGATATTTAGGTATTGGTAAGGAATGCAACGAAGCACAAGCGTACTCCTGTGCCTTAAGAATACCTAATAGAAGAAACATTGAACAATGTGTGGTTTGTTCGCTTGTTCCTTTGCTCCTGAACGAGGGAACAAGAGTCTAAGGTTTTGTGGTTCTCTCTATAGGCGATCTAGAGTGTATCGCTATCATCTGCCTTCAACTGCAGAAGCTGTTCGGCAAGTTGAGCTATCAGATCGCGCTGAACGATCCGATTCAGCCATGCTGCGGGAATACCACGCTCGCCATAGAACGCACCAGCGATCTGGCCATACACCGCCCCGGTGGTGTCGGCATCATCGCCAAGATTGACCGCCAGCAGGCAGCCATCCCGAAAATTGTCGCTGTGATAGAATGCCCATAGTGCTGCTTCCAATGAGGCAACCACATATCCGGTGCCCCGGATCGCTGGCGGTTGCTGTTCCCGAAACGATCCAGTGGCCACTGCATCAATTGCTGGATGCAGCGGATTCGCCTCCCACAGGCCAGAGAGCGGGCTATACCGCGGCGCAAGTAGGGCTGCCTTCGGTTCACCGCGCAGGGCACCGAGCAGCAGCGCCGCCAGGTAACGGCAACCATCGACAGCCGCCTGGGTTGCATGGGTGGTACGCGAGCTATCGGCGGCACGCGTGATCGCCAGCAATGGATCATTCGCGAAGGCCAACACCACCGGTGCCAGGCGCATGATCGAGCCATTCCCAGCCGTCTTCGAATCTCCCGAGCCTGCGTATGGCTCGCCAGTTTGCACGTACTGTTGCAGCGCAGATCGAACGGTCACACCGATATCGAAGCAGCGACCATTGCTGGACATATATCCCTGCTGCCACCAGCGCACATAGCGATCAATCTGATCGCGGGCATCGAACCCACGGCATTCGACCAGGCTGGTGGCGAGACACAGCGCCATTGAGGTGTCATCGGTCCACTGGCCGGCCTGCAGGCCAAACGGCCCACCCCCAACCATGTCGCTGATCGGTGCGAACGACCCAGGCGCACAAAATTCGAGTGTCGTTCCCAGCGCATCGCCAGCGGCCAGGCCAAGCAGCGCGCCGCGATAGCGATCCAGCAGCGCGATATCGCTAGAAGACTCTGTCATGGCTGTGATCCTCTCTACAAGTATACGGCTCACGGGTAATGCTATAGCAACACATTGAGCATATCGCTTTCCGCCTCTGGCCGTAGCACCGGCACGAACAACGTAAATGTCGAACCCATCCCTGGGCTACTTTCCACCGTGATATCGCCATCCATCATCAGGGCGAACGAGCGGCTGATCGCTAGGCCAAGGCCAGTTCCACCATACTTGCGCGTTGTAGAGGTATCGGCCTGGGCAAATGGTTGGAACAGCCGCGCTCGCTGCTCCGCAGTCAGCCCGATGCCAGTATCGCGCACAGCAAAGGCAACCATTGCTGGCTGCACGCCATTCGGCATGGCATGGCTGAGTGTAACTGCGAGCTGGATCTGGCCATCCCTGGTGAATTTGGCCGCGTTCGAGAGCAGATTGAGCAGGATCTGTTGTAGCCGAGTTGGGTCAGCAGTCAGCGGCGGTATGCTGGGATCGATCACCACATCCAGGGTATTACCACGTTGTTGTGCGAGTGGGGCCACTGTTGCGATGACGTTATCCACCAGCGCTTGGACGATCACCTGTTCGAGGTTCAGATCCATGCGCCCGGCCTCAATCTTTGAAAGATCGAGAATATCGTTGATCAGGGCCAGCAGGTGCCTACCAGCGCCAGCGATGCGCTCCAGATCGGATTGCCTGGATGGTGCGTCATCGCCTGGATCTTCCTGGAGCATCTCGCTATAGCCGATGATGGCATTGAGCGGGGTGCGCAATTCGTGGCTCATGTTGGCCAGAAAGGCACTTTTCGAGCGGCTAGCAGCCTCGGCTGCTTCTTTTGCCATGTGTAACTCGTGTTCCACCCGCTGCTGTTCGCTGATGTCGCGCAGCACCAGCAGGCGGCCAGTCAATTGGCCACCCCGCCCGCGAACCGGCGAGATCCGCAGATCATAATGTTCCAGGCCATAGCCGCGATCAAGGCTGATCGTGGTGGCGATGTTCTCGACGCTACTGAATCGGCTGACGAGATCAGCATGATCGGGCAGCACATGCAGCATGGTTCGCCCCAACACCGCATGGGCCGGAACACCAACCAATCGCAGGGCCGCCGGGTTCACATCAACAATCCGCCGATTATCGTCCAGCACCACAACGGCATCGCTCATATACTCAATCAGCGCATCGCGGGCGGCTGGAATGAGATCGAGGATCTGGAAGCGAGCAATACCAATCACAAATGCGACGCCACTTAGCGCAAAGCCAAGCGGGGTCATATCCATAAAACCGAATGGGCGAATCCCACTCACAAATAGGATGCTGGCGATCCAGGGCAGAAACACGCCAACCAGGATAGCGGTACCCTGTCGGCGGTAGAGCGGCGGCACGCGCAGGAGTCGCCGTACCGTCAGCACCGTTCCAATCAGAATAAGCAGGTAGCTCATGCCCAGATGATAGTACCACAACGGCCCAAAACCGGTTTGCAGCACCACAGCATCGGGAAGTGTCAGGATACTCAGATCGCTCCAGAACAAATAGTGCAGCGAATTCGTGAGGGTGCCAAGGAAGGTTGGCAGTTGCAGCAGCACCAACCCAAGCACCAATCGGCGGGTCACCAGGTGCTCCCAACCGGAATACACAAGCGCAAAACACAGCCAGGCGATTGGGATCGTGGCGATCCCATAGTATTCCACAATGGTAAAGCCGACCTTGCCGATCATGGATCGATGCGATAGTTCAAGCGCCTGAAAGATGCACCAGACAACAATAGCAGCCATCATCGCAACAAATGGCCGTGCCAGCGCTGATGAGCGGCGTTGCCAAACAAGCACACACACGACGATTGCGATCAGTGCGGCAATGACGGGCAGAAGCGCATATGGTGTCAGATACCAAAGCATATAGTTCCAACAGTGCTGATTATGTTCATCATACCACGTTTCAACATCTATTTCTCATTTGACATCTCTATATTGATCAGGTATCCTTATGATCAGGTTACTTGAGGAGTTTTTATGGATATATCACCACCCTTTGAGGCAACCAAAGAACTGCTTGCTCTTCTGCCATTGCTGAACCGCATTGTTGCGACAGAGGTGCGGCGTGAGGTTGGCGAGGACACATCCATGCCGCAGTTTCGGGTGCTGACGCTGCTTGCCGCTCAGCCGCTGACACTAAGCACACTCGCCAAGCAGCGCCGGGTGAGCCCGCAGTCGATGAGCGAGCTTGTACAGGTTCTGGTCGAGCGTGGCTGGATCGCACGCCTGCCTGATCCAAGCGACCGCCGCCAATCGCTGCTGCAACTCACCGAGCATGGGCGGGCGCAGTATGAACGAGCCACTGATCACATGCTCCAACGGCTCACGCCACTCATCGGGCAACTGAGTCGCGCTGAGCTTGCAGCGGTACGCATCGCACTCCCTGCGTTGCACCGTGTACTGACACAAGAGGACGATGATGCGAAGGACGAACATTAACCCACCGATCAACCATGCAACCGAGGTGCAGCAGGCACCAGTGGAACGGTTTGCCTGGTTTACCCGCATTGCGCGTGGCTTCCATGCCCTGCAGGTACGCAATTACCGATTATTCTGGATCGGCCAGCTGATCTCGCAGACGGGCAGCTGGATGCAGCGCACGGCCCAGGATTGGCTGGTACTGCAACTGACCCATTCGCCATTTGCGTTGGGCTTGGTGACGGCGTTGCAGTTTCTGCCTGTATTACTGCTCTCGCTGGTTGGCGGGGTGATCACCGATCGCTGGCTGAAGCATCGGCTGGTGATTATTACTCAGGTCGCCGCGCTGATTCAGGCGGTAATCTTTGCCACATTAGTCGCAACTGGCGCAATTCAGCTATGGCATGTCTATATCCTGGCGCTGCTTCAGGGCATTATCACCGCGATTGATAATCCAGTCCGGCAATCATTCGTTGTCGAACTGGTTGGGCGCGAGCATATGGTCAATGCGGTTGCGCTCAATTCGATGCTGTTCAATGGGGCACGAATTGTTGGGCCAGCATTGGCCGGCGTGATGATCGCCGGAGCGGCCAACATGCTGTTTGGCATTTCGCTGGTTCTGTTCGTGAATGCGATCACCTTTGTTGCCGTTCTGATCGGACTCCTGATGATGGATCCACGCGCCTTCTGGAATGTACCGCCAACACAATCTGGCAGGGTTGGCCAGCGCATGCTCGAAGGGTTAACGTATGTCTGGCGCACGCCACCCGTCTTGCTAGTGATGATCGTCGTTGCTGCAATTGGCACATTTGGCTACAACTTTAGCGTTGTCCTGCCATTGCTTTCTGGCTTTGTGCTGCATACCAACGCGGCTGGTTATGGCGGGCTCTCGGCATTTCTGGGCTTTGGTTCGCTGGTTGGCGCACTCAGCACCGCCTACGCCCGCAAGGTAACGGTGCGACGGCTGCTGATTGGCTCGACATGCTTCAGCATTCTGCTTGCGCTGGTGGCACTCTCAACCAATTTCGCGCTTTCGGGAATACTCCTGATTGCCCTTGGCTTTGCGGGAATTGTGTTTTCCACCAGCGCCAACACACTGTTGCAGTTGACGGTGCCGGATGCGTTGCGTGGGCGGGTGCTGAGCCTGTATATGCTCCTATTTGCTGGTAGTACGCCGATCGGTGGCCTACTGATCGGTACGCTCTCGAATGTGATCGGTGTATCGGCCACACTTGTGGTGTGTGCGGGGCTATGCCTGCTTGGGATTGGTGCTGCGCTTGTGTACCGCTATCGAACGCAGCGATTGCTGCTCAGTATATGAAGCCTGTCGGGTACGCTGATACAGGTTTACCATTCTAGAGGATTGCGAAAGCATCGAGGAAGTATCGCCCAGCGCATCTCGACATTACGCTTGGCGGATGTGGTGCTTGTACTGGAACAGGGCCGCATTTTCCTGCCAGCCGTCGAATTTCTGGGCATGCCTGCGACGGGGATTGTGCTATGGTTTGGCGGGCGAGCGGTGATCGATAACCAACTCACGATTGGCATTGTCGTCGCATTTCTGGCCAATGTCACACGCTTTTTCGACCCAATTCAGGAGTTAAGCCAGCTGTACACAACCATGCAATCGGCGATGGCCGGCGGTGAGCGTGTGTTCGAACTGCTCGACACGCCATCCGATGTGTGCGACGCGCCCAATGCACCAGAGATGCCCCGATCAATGGGCGGATCGAACTTGCGGGTGTCTCTTTCGCCTATCGTAATGATATGATCGTGCTACATGATCTGCATCTGGTGATCGAGCCTGGCCAGACCATCGCGCTTGTTGGGCCAACCGGCGCGGGCAAATCATCGAACACCAATCTGATCGCACGCCTGTATGATGTGACGAATGGTGCGGTGCTGATTGATGGCATCGATGTGCGTACAGTCGCGCAGCGCTCACTGCGTCAGCAGACGGGCATCGTGCCGCAGGCTGCCCAATGGTGCAACCTGAGCAACACGAACCTTGTGGGCGGCTACTTCGTCAATGCCCCGCTCGCTGGGGCCAGCCTGAAGGAGGTAAGCTTCGCGGGGGCGAACCTCACCGGCACGTTACGGGTGTCAATCTGAAGGGGGCGACCTGGATGAGGACGGCGACACTGACGAATACCATCTGGAATAATACAACCTGCCCGGATGGCACCAATAGCAACAACAATGGAGGTACCTGTCTCGGCCATCTCTAATCTAAACGAATCGCACGCTGGAATCGCTCTTGGATGAGATATTGTTGGGCCGTAGCGATGCACGATCATGCGTCGCTACGGTCCGCCGATTGCTGCCTGGATCAGTGGTTACACAAGGCCACACAGAAAACGATTCTGATCAACATGAATGCCCGTCAGAACACGACGCCCGGGCGAGGCTGGATTTGGACAGATATGCATCCCATAGCCCTGCGATGTGCTATCCTCTATCTCAGGCAGCGCGATGAGTGTCAATCGATCATCATAGCTACACAAGAGTTGATTGCGATCAACCCGCAGACCACGTATATACGTGCCTGTTGGGCATGCATGCATAGATGCCCGCACAGTCCCAGTATCGAGGAATGTCTGAATATGTGCTGCATCCCCAGCTAGGATCACCCGCCGACAGAGCAGTTTATTTTCTACGACGTTTACTCCCGCAATTGCATATTCGTGCGGGCAGGCGTGCATATCGGATTCCTGCGTCGTGGTATCGATATATTCCTCATATGGCACCGGCACGGCTGTCGGCAGGATCGTGGGGGTGAGCGTTGGCATCGGTGTTGGCAGCTCCGTTGACGTGGGCGTTGCTGGCGTCGTTGGTGTAGCGCTCGGCTGTAGTGTATTGGTGATCGTGGGCATAAGCGTCACTGTTGGTACACTAGTCGCCGTATTGGTCGTTGGACTGGGAGCATTCACAGTTCCTGCAAGCACCGCGCCAGGTTGTGGCGTACTGATCGCCACGAGCACGTTCGCCAGTACCGCCGTGCTGGTCGGTGCAATGCTGATGCGCTGTGTTGGCAGTTGAACACTTGGCGGTATGGTAACGTTCGTCCTAGCAACCGCAACAATCACCGGTGTAACCGCTGATGTTTGTGGGCTCGGCTGCGGGCCTGGTGTACTTAGGATTTGTTGGGTCGCCTCCACTGTTGGCAGTATTTGAGCCTCGGCAGCGCTGCGTTGCTGGCTGAGTACTTCCTGGGTTTGTTGGGCAAGTATCGCCTGGGTTGCCTCCGCAGCGGCACGCTGTTCCAATGGCAATACCGCAATTGCGGTTGAGGTTTGGTGCAACACGCCCGCCACCTGCGTTTCCCGTTCAGAACGTGCCACCGCCGCCACCTGCGCCGTCTGCGCCACGACCGTCCGCAGATCCACACCCGTTGCAATCGCCGGGGAGCGTTGCGGATTGAGCAGCGCCGCCGCCGCGATCCCGAACCCCATCAGCAACACCAAGGCCGCAATGGGCAGCACCCAGCCGGGCAGGCGCGCCACGCGGACAAACTGCGCGGCTCCGACGGCAGCAGTTCCGCCCGCGCTCGCCTGGGCCAGCACCTCAAAACGCCCGGCGCGGCTCTTGCCCACCAATGGCGCATCGCCCTCGATGAACAGCGTGGCCTGCTCGCTCATGCCGGGTGCAACCGCCATGTGCTCGGGTTCAAAGCGATAGCACAGCCCATCGTCATCGCGGCCACTCAGGCGGAAGCGCGCTGCTGTGTTGCCTTCATTCTGCACGGTGACGCGATACTGCCCGCGCCCACGGCCTTCCACCCGCGTCGGCGCAATCACCACGGCCGCCCGCACGACTGGCCGCACCGTCCAGCGGCCCACCACCTTACCGCCCTGCTCCGGGTTATTCCGCGAACGCGCCCGCACCTCGACCGAATAATCCCCCGCCGCCACGTCGGTCGTCTCTGGTACCGTAACGCGCAACGCGACGACGGCCTGGCCCCATGGCCCGATCTGCTGGGT
>JBBQSD010000168.1:0-11806 GCA_038214135.1 Chloroflexales bacterium
TTTGCCTAGCGACGTGACTGATTCATGTTGGGCTGTTCGCGTACGTCCTGTAAGCTTCCATTTTGAGAGTACGCGAACCTCCGGTACGTTTTCTATTGGTGCGTACGCGAACCGCCGGTACGGTTTCAATTGGAGCGTACGCGAACCGCCGGTACGGTTTCAATTGGTGCGTACGCGAACCGCCCGTACGGGATGTCAAAAGGTTGGGAGGGGCGTATCGCATACGCCCATATAAAAAGAAGGTTCCTATGAGTACCCCTTTGCTCGATGAGATCACCGCACTGACCTGTGACCTGATCGCATTTGAGTCGATCGACACGCGCCAGGATGAGATTGCCGCTGCAGTTGACTATGTTGAGCGCTATGCTCGTGCGATCCCTGGATTGCATCTGGAGCGCATCGAATCGAATGGCGTGCCGAGCCTTGTGGTGGCATTCCACGAAACCCGTAGCCCGGCTTTTCTGTTGAATGCCCATCTCGATGTGGTGCCTGGGCTGCCAGCGCAATTCCATCCCGAAATCAGCGCTGGGCGCATCTATGGCCGTGGTGCCCAGGATATGAAGGGATCGGCTGCGGTGCTGATGCGCCTCATGCGTGATTTGGCTGCGCTACCCGAACGGCCAGATGTGGCGTTTCAGTTTGTTGGCGATGAAGAAATCGGTGGCTTGAATGGCACACGTGTGCTCTTGGAGGAGCGTGGCTGGAATTGTGGGTTCTTCTTGGTTGCCGAACCAACCGATCTACAGATCTGCTATGCCCATAAGGGTGCGATGTGGGTTGACGTAACGATCAAAGGCCGCCCATCGCATGGTTCGCGGCCATGGGATGGCAGCAACCCAATTCGGGCGATTGGTGCTGGGCTAGCGTCGATCGAGCAATTCTACCCAACTCTCGATGAACCAGCCTGGATGACGACCGTCACTCCAACGAAGCTGATCAGTGGCGATGCAGGCAATCGCCTGCCAGATGCCGCCAAATTGACCTTTGATATTCGCTTTGTTCCCGAGGAGGATCCGCAGCAGATTCTGCGTGTGCTGCACGAGGCGTTTCCTGGTGCGCATATTGATGGGCGTGCGCCAGCGGACCCGCTTCACACCGATCCAAATGATCCACAGGTACAGCAACTTGCACAGCGTATCACAGTGGTAACGGGTGTGCAGGCAGGCTTCTTCCGCGAACACTTTGCCACCGATGCACGCTTCTATAGCAGTGCTGGGATACCGGCCGTCTGCCTTGGGCCAATTGGGGCAGGGCTACACTCAGATGAAGAATGGGTCGATATTGCCAGCCTTGGGCAAACATACGATATATTGCGGCGGTTTGTGCTGGGTTAGGGAAGTTCTCTCATCCTGCCCTTCGGTTGACAGAGGTACGGCCTGCGGTATAATGCGTGTACTATCGATGCTTGATCGAACTGTAACAGATTGCTACTAATAAGCCTGCCATCTGAGCGTACAGATGCACAGGTTCAGGACAAAGGAGACATACGATGAACCTTGGTGTACCAGAACTGCTGATCATTCTTGTGATCGTTCTTCTGCTGTTTGGCGCAAGCCGAATCAGGGGCGTTGCAGGCGCATTGGGCGGTAGCATTAAGGAATTCCGCAATTCTGTGCGCGATGATAATGCGACAACCGCTGCTGCTGCTGCTGCGAAAGAAGCAAAGACGGAGACTGAGACAAAGGCTTAGTTTGTCTCGATGCTGCGCCCCGGCGCGGTGCCGCGACCGGTACTGCTAGAATGCCAGCGGACGAGCTTGTGCCGGACGCTGGCATTTGTGATCCGGTGAGCAGATAATGGATGTGGATTCTTATGCCAAGTGATTTGTTCGATAATGCCACAATTGCGGTAGATGCTGGCGATGGTGGCGATGGTTCAGCCAGCTTTCGTCGGGAAAAATATGTTCCCCGCGGTGGGCCGGATGGTGGCGATGGTGGCCGTGGTGGCCATATCTATCTACTTGCTGATGCGCATCTTAATACCCTACTCTCATTTCGGGAACGGGCCAAATTTGCTGCTGAACGTGGCGGTAATGGCGGCACCAATCGCCGTCATGGGAGTGATGGCCGTGATGTGATTGTGCGCGTTCCGCCTGGAACGGTTGTACGAGCCACGATTGATGATGTGCGCTATGAGATTGATCTCTCCTTGCCAGGGATGCGCCTACTTGCGGCCCGTGGCGGTAAAGGCGGCCTGGGCAATAAGCACTTTGCGACGGCAACCTACCAGATTCCACGGCTTTCTGAATTGGGCGAACCAGGCGAGCATCTGGAGCTTGAACTCGAACTCAAACTGCTTGCCGATGTTGGCCTGATTGGTTTCCCGAATGCCGGAAAGTCAACGCTGATCTCGGTGATTAGTGCAGCACGCCCAAAGATTGCCAACTACCCATTTACCACACTGCAACCAAACTTGGGTGTTGTTGGCGTTGGCGATTTCTCGTTTGTTGCTGCGGATATTCCAGGCCTGATTGCTGGCGCGCATCGCGGTGCTGGGCTTGGGTTCGATTTCCTGCGCCATGTTGAGCGCACCCGGTTGTTGATCCATGTTGTCGATACGGCAGGGGTGGATGGCCGTGATCCGGTTGATGATTACAAACAGATCAATGAAGAACTGCGCCTGTATCGGCCAGAATTGGCAGAACGGCCACAGGTCGTTGCCTTAAACAAGACAGATCTGCCAGAATCTCAGGCGAATATTGCGCGATTGCGGAAGGCGATTGAGCTTCCTACACGCGATGTATTCGAGATTTCGGCTGCAACTCGTTCCGGCGTGGATGCATTGGTTCAATCGGTGGCTGCACGATTGGCAGACATGCCATTGTTGCAGCGTGAACAGCGCGATGAAACACTAACCTGGCCTGTTCCAGCAATTGATCCAACGCTGTTCACAATCGAGTCGGAGCGTAAAGGGTGGCGGGTGCGTGGGAAGCGCATTGAGCGCCTGATTTCGATGACCAACTTTGCCCAGCAGGAGTCGCTGATGCGGGTTCAGCGGGTGATGGAGGCAAGCGGCATCAACACGGCCCTGCGAGCTGCTGGTGTGCAGGAGGGTGATCTGGTGTATATCGAAAAGGCGGCGCTCAACTGGTCTGACGAGGAGTAACGTGCCAGAACCGATCGACGCTGTCGTAGTCGAGACGCTACCACAGCTTACACCGGTGCCGCGCACTGCCAAGCGCCATCGTCTGTCGATAGCGCTGACGGTGCTGTTGGATGCAGCGTTCATTCTGGTTGGATTTGCCCTGGCCTATTGGATGCGCTACTGGTTGCGCTGGCCACCGCCATTCGAGACAATTGTTCGCGAAGTTGCTGCGGAGAACCTAGTTTCGATAGAGGCATTTACGCCCTATGCCATTGGCCTGTTATTGCTGCTCCTGGCGCTGTATGCAATGAAGGGCCTCTATCGCCTGCCGCGCTCCGCAAGTATTCTGGATTATGCTGGAATCATCCTTAGCAGCACCACCACCGGGATTGCCGTCCTGATTGTGGTGGTGTTTTTGCATAAGCCCTCCGAATTCTATTCACGCCTCATTTTTGCATTTGCCTGGGGTGCCATTGTTCTGCTGCTGACGATCTGGCGGACGGTTGTGATCTGGGTGCTACGATTACGCTGGGCGCAGGGTATTGGCCGTGAACGGGTGCTGGTGGTTGGCGGCAAAGGGCTTGGGCGTTCGGTGATGGAAGGGATCGTTGCCCATCCGTTTCTGGGCTACTATCTGGTTGGCTACCTGGAAGATAACGAAACCCCTGTTGCCGAATCGATGCCGAGTAAACACTTCCGCCACTTGGGGCCGGTGCGTGAACTTGAACAGATCCTGGCCCGCGATCCAATCGAACAGGTCTTTCTGGCGCTGCCATTCTGGGAGCAGCATCGCCTGCCAGAATTGGTTGGGGCATGCCGGGCAGCTGGGGTTGAGTTTCGGGTTGCACCAGATCTCTACCATCTTAGTTTTGATCGGGTGCAGGTTGATCAATTGAGCGGTATTCCATTGATCGGCCTGAAGACTGTCTCGCTGAAGGGCGGGAATCTGCTGTTGAAGCGCCTGCTCGATCTGCTGCTGATTGCCATTTCGCTGCCGATCTCGTTGCTTATTGCAGGAATAATTGCAATTGCGATCCGGCTCGATTCGCCCGGCCCGGTGATCTTCAGGCAGACGCGCATTGGGCGGCATGGCAAGACATTCACTGCCTACAAATTCCGCACAATGGTCGCCGATGCTGAGACACGCAAAGCAGAATTGGTGAATACAGCGGCTGATGGGCGGCTGTTCAAGATCCGCGATGACCCGCGAACAACACGGGTGGGGCGCATGTTGCGGCGTACAAGCCTGGATGAACTGCCACAACTGTGGAATGTGGCTATGGGCGAGATGAGCTTGGTTGGCCCGCGCCCACAGGTTCCAGATGAGGTATCACGCTATGATCATTGGCATTACCGTCGCCTGGAAGTGACGCCTGGCCTAACGGGGTTATGGCAGGTGCTCGGGCGCAGCGATACATCGTTTGATGAGATGGTGCGCCTCGATATCTACTATGCTGAGAACTGGTCCTTGGATATGGACGTGCGTATTCTGATCCAGACGATCCCAGCGGTTCTTTCGGGGCGCGGTGCGTATTAACTAACCTGCTAACCTGCTGCGGGCTGAAGCCACGCGGCTATGCGTGATCATCTGCTAGCCTGCGAAACTAGAGTGCGTCGATCATTCTTCCCAATGTTCCTCTGATTCCCGTCGACACTCGCTGCCGCATTCTTGTGTCACTACGGAACACGTCTATGATCACCCAACGACGATTTGTCGTGCCATGGCGTACCATCCTGATGGCCATGCCAATCGGGCTGCTGATTGGGCTGATCCCTTGGCACTGGCTGCTTGGTGCTGTGCTGAGCGCATTGCCGCTCGTTCATCCTGTGCTCGGCCTGGGCATGCTTGTGCTCTCGGTGACAGCACAGGATGCGCTACGCTTGCCTGGCGATCTAACGCTGACCCAAATCGCAGTACCGTTGGCGTTTGTGGGGTGGGCATTGCGCATGCTGGCGCATCCGCAACGGCAGCTCGGGCTTGGGCGAATAGGTGCGGCCTGGGGGCTGTTCCTCACAGTCCTGCTGGTCTCGACGAGCCTGAGCGTGTATGGGCCAGTAGAGGGCCTGAAAGAACTCTGGCGCTGGGGTGTGGCGTTTCTGGCCTGGCTGATTGCAATAACATCGCTGCGGCGGCCCTGGCACTTCGTGGTTGTTGTGGGGTGTTTGCTGGCAGGGCCGCTTATCAATGCACTGATTGGCCTCATCCAGTTTGCAACAGGTGATGGACCACATGCGTTTCGGATGGTTGCCGATCTGCCGTATATGCGTGCCTATGGAACGCTTGGCCAGCCGAACTCGTTTGCTGCCTATCTGAATATGGCCTGGCCGCTCGGATTGGCGTTGGCTGTGGCGGTGAGTCGGATGGCAGTGACTCGCCTCCCCAACCCCTCCCCCAGCGGTGAAGCGGGGCGTAAAGGGTTTGTAAGGGGGCAGTTCTCCCCGCTCCCCGGCGTGAGAGCGGGAAGCTCTGCTTTTAACGCTGTCCCTCTGGCATTACTATTATGGATTGTTACGGGGATACTGCTGGCTGCGCTGGCGGCATCCTTTTCACGCGGAGCCTGGATTGGAGCAGCCTTTGGGTTGCTCGGGTTGCTGCTGGCATTGGGCGGACGTGGTGCGCGCCTTGGCTTGATCATTGCCGGAATGTTGCTGCTGCTGATTGTGGGTGGTACACAGTTCCTCCCAGCGCCGATTGCGATCCGCTTGGAAAGTATCAGCGGTGCATTGCGATTGTTTGACCCAAGTACCGTCACGGTGACACCAGCGAATTTTGCCGTTGTGGAACGTATGGCGCAGTTGTGGGCTGGATGGAAGATGTTTCTGACCCATCCGTTGCTTGGGGTTGGGCCAGGCAATTATACGGCTGCCTACCAGGAATTTACGGCTGGGCCATGGTTTGCCTCGCGTGGACATGCCCATAACTATTATCTGCATATTGCCGCAGAAGCAGGGCTGTTTGGCCTGGCTGCCTACCTGATACTGCTTGGATCAATTGTTCGATCACTATACCATGGGCTTATCCATACACATGGAATCCTGCGGCGGGCTGTGCTGATCGGAATATGTGGTATTATCGCCGCTATGGCTGGGCACAATTTGTTCGAGCATGTGTATGTGCTGCACATGACGATCCAGATTGCGACGGCATGGGGTCTTGGTATGGTGCTGGTATACTGGCCTGAAGGAACATAATCGATGCGCTATCTGGTGACCGGCGGGGCCGGATTTATTGGCAGCCATGTGTGCGAACTCCTCCTGCGGCGGGGTGAGCAGGTGATCTGCCTGGATAATTTTAACGATTACTATAGCCCTGATCGCAAGCGTCGGAATATCGAATCAGCCTGCAAGCACCCCGGCTACACACTTGTCCAGGCCGATGTTCGTGATACTGCTGCGATCCAGGATGTGTTTGAGCGCTATAAGCCCGAGAAGGTTGTTCATCTGGCAGCCATGGCCAACCCACGCTATTCGCTTGAACATCCCGAGCTATATGAAGAGGTGAATGTCCGTGGATCGCTGAATGTGTTGACGAACGCTGGGCGTACTGGTGTGCAGGGTTGTGTGATCGCCTCCACCTCATCGGTGTATGGGCTTGCGCCAACGCCCTGGACGGAGGAGACGCCAACTGATCGGCCACTCTCGTACTATGCGGCCACCAAAAAAGCCGCCGAGCTGATCGCCTATACTGCCCATCGCCAGTATGCAACGCCAACGCGGGTTGTGCGCTTCTTTACCGTGTATGGCCCACGTGGCCGGCCTGATATGACACCTGCGCTGTTTATGGCCCCGCTGCTCTCCAATCAGCCGATCACGCTGTTCAATGGCGGCCAAGGGGTGTTCCGCGATTGGACATTTGTTGATGATATTGTTGCTGGGGTTGTGGCCGCACTGGATTGTGATCTGCCATATGAAATCTTCAACCTTGGCAATTCAAGCCCCGTCCAACTTGTTGATTTTATTGCGGCATTGGAACGAGTCACAGGCCAAAAGGCGATCATCGAGTCGAAACCGTTGCCATCAGCCGATCCGCCAATTACGTATGCTGCTGTGGAGAAGGCTGGCCGCTTACTTGGTTGGGAACCGCACACCAGCATTGAAGCAGGCCTGGCGCGCTTCTGGGAATGGTATCAGGCAGATGTTTTGTCGCATCATCAATAGGAAATCCACCGATCATGATGAAAGATACGCCGGATATGGTACGACCTGAACAATCGGAAGAAGAGCATCCCGAAACGCCAGAGCAGCGTGATGTTGAGCGTCAGGGCTTCTCATTGACGAAATCACTGCGTAACCCACGCACCCTGATCTCATTTGCGCTGGCGATTGCGATTATCCTGTTTGTTTTTCGCGGCTTCGATATCAATCTCCAGAAGACTCTGGGCTACATGGCCAATTCTGATTGGAAGTTGCTGATCCTTGGCCTGGTCGTCTTCTATACGACATTCCCATTGCGGGCATTTCGCTGGCGGATTCTGTTGGAGAATGCTGGCGTGCCAATCCAGGATGGCCGTAAGAGTTGGGCCTCCATGCCAGCACTCATGGAATATATGTATCTTTCCTGGTTCGCAAATTGTATCGTTCCAGCCAAACTTGGCGATGCATATCGCGGCTATTTGCTCAAGCATAATGGAAAAGTCTCCTTCTCATCGACATTTGGGACGATCTTTGCTGAGCGCCTGCTCGATATGCTAGGTCTGTTTACCTTCCTGGTGATTTCGGGCTGGTTTGTGTTTGGCACCCAGCTCCCGCCGGAAACGAATATCATCTTTGGCGCAGGGCTGGTGTTGGTGCTGATCATTGTGGCTGGCCTGGCGAGCATGCGCTGGCTGAGCCCCTACATCCGTCGCTTGGTACCAAAGCAATTGCTGCGCGGCTATGAGCCATTTGAGGACGCAGCGCTACGCTCGTTCCGGCCTGGTATTCTGCCATTGCTGATCCTGTTGACCGGCGGGGTCTGGTTGTTGGAAGGCTTTCGGCTGTTCTTTGTGATTGAGGCGCTCAGCCATGAGGGCTTGGTTCTGACTCTGCCGATGATTATTTTTGTTGCACTCGCATCCTCACTGCTCACCGCCATCCCGTTCACACCAGCTGGCCTGGGAATTGTGGAAGGCTCGATTACTGCGGTGCTGATTCGGGTTGCCCAAACCAGCCAGGAACTTGCCCTAGCCGTCACCTTTCTTGATCGGATTATCAATTACTGGAGCATTGTGGTATTTGGGTTTATTCTGTATCTGTTCTCGAAGCGTAAATAACATGCGTATTGCGATCGATTATACTGCCGCTGTCTGGCAGGGGGCAGGAATTGGGCGCTACACACGGGAACTGATCCGATCCGTTATTGAACAAGGGCCAGAACACGAGTATCGGTTGTTCTATGCTGCCTATGGGCTTGATCCAGCCAGCCCCTTGTTGGATAGCCTGCCTGCGATTCGCACACAGCATCGTAATGTGCGCCTGATTCCTATTCCACTCCCGCCCCGCCGCCTGGCCCAGATCTGGCATCGTTTGCGTATCCCGCTGCCAATTGAACTGTTTACCGGGCGGATCGATCTGCTGCACGCCACCGATTTTGTTCCGCCACCAGTCGCAACACCAGTGCCAGTGATTGTCACGGTTCATGATCTGTCATATATTGTCCATCCCGAATGTGCGTTGCCAAGTGTGGCCCGCTACCTCAATGGTGCCGTGCCACGTGGAGTCAAGCGTGCCAATGCAATCCTGGCCGATTCCATGGCGACCAAGCGCGATCTTGAGCAGTTGATGCATGTTGATCCCCAACGGGTCACGGTGGTGTACCCTGGTGTTGGCCCACAGTTTCGCCCAATGGAACTGACCGAGAGTGAGCCATTCTGGCAAACGATGAAATTGCCAGAACGATATCTGTTGTTTGTGAGTACGATCGAGCCGCGTAAGAATCTGCCGCGTTTATTGGAAGCCTATGCCCACGTTCGCCAGCAGATCGGCAACCTACCATTGGTGATCGCCGGGCGCAAGGGCTGGATGTATGATGAATTCTTTCAGGCGGTTGAGCAGCTGGGGCTTACGCAGCATGTTCGAGTGCTCGACTATGTGCATGACAAGGCCCTACCATCGTTGTATAATCGTGCATGGGCGTTTGTCTATCCCTCGATCTATGAGGGGTTTGGGTTTCCAGCGCTTGAGGCCATGGCCTGTGGTATACCAGTGCTGACGGCGGATAATTCGAGTCTGCCAGAAGTTGTTGGTGATCTGGCTGTATTGGTGCGCGCTGAGGATGTTTCGTCGATCGCCGCAGGACTCGAACGGATCGTGGGCGATGAAGCATTACGAGAACGTCTGCGTGCGGGTGGCCCCGAGCGGGCACACGCATTTACGTGGAGTCATGCGGCTAGCCAGGTATTGGCACTCTATCGTGAGCTTGGCCGCAGCGCTGCCTGAGGAGCATAACCAACAATAATGGCACAACAACGCGATCTTGCCTCCGATGAACTTGCCACTGAGGCCATTGATGGACCCAGCCTTGCGTTGGCACGCTGGCTGTCGCTGATATTTAGCCCACCATTGGTGACGGTCGCCGCCTATTTGCTGATTGCCTATGTGCAGCCCGAGCCGTTTGCACAGGGTTCTGGTTGGGTATTGCTGACGCTCCTGGTGCAAATGGTTCCGACCTCGCTGTTGTATCTGTACCGACGCCATACGGGTGAGTACCGCGATGCTGATGTTTCGGTGCGACACGAGCGTAACGAACTCTATCTGGTTGGATCGCTGTCGGTGCTGGCCTCGATTGTGGTGCTGAATAGCCTGAATGCACCGCCTGTCTATCGGGCCATGGCGATCTGTACGCTTGGCCTGGGGTTGGTGTGTGGATTGGTTAATCTGGTCTGGAAGATTAGTATGCACGGAACCGCAATCGGAACCCTAGCAACAATTGGTGCGATCATTGCTCCGACACTTGGCGCGGTGCTGTGGATCATCGCGCTGGCGGTTGGCTGGGCGCGCGTGCGCACCCGTAATCATTCGCCATTGCAGGTTCTGGCTGGGTTGGTGCTTGCAGTCGTGATGACGCTCAGTGCCTTTAGCCTGTTTGGCAATCGGTAAAGGAAGCGTTCAGCCGTCAGCCGTCAGCTTTCAGCTTTGACACAGAGTGGATTCGTTATCGGTGCTAGAGGCCGCTGGTTTGCCCACGTACGTCCATCGTTTGCACTCCGTAAACTATGTTTTCTAGCATTCTCTCCCTCACCCCCAGCCCCTCTCCCAATGGGAGAGGGGCTGGGGGTGAGGGATCATCAAACCTGAAATAACCAAGAGCGTACTTTACGGAGTAATGAGCATCTAAATATGTGGTAGTATCGTAGCGTTTGGCTTGTTCTGCTCCACTATGTATAAGGGGGAATTGATATGGCGAAAGTTGCCATAACCCGTGGGAAGTTCAACTGCATCAATGCCACTGCTGCTAGTAATGGTGTGATTGCCGCCGCCGCCGCCGATCAGCGTGGGTCGCTTCAGAAGTCGATCGCCAAATCACGCGGCGAGAATGGCACAGCCACCGCCGAAGATCTGAGCATCTTCAAGACATCAGTAACACGAATTCTGACAAAGCATGCCTCGGCGATTCTGATGGATCCAGAATATGGCCTGGAGGCTATCCGGCAGCGTGCGCCAGGAACCGGTGTGCTGGTTTCGTACGAAAAAACCGGCTATGATGTGAGCGTGAAGGGCCGCCTGCCCGATCTGCTCTCGGAATGGAGCGTGCGCCGCCTTGTCGAGATCGGCGCGCATGGAATCAAAATTCTGCTGTATTATAACCCGGACGATAGTGCAGCGATCAATGAGATCAAGCACGCATTCATCGAACGGATTGGCGCTGAGTGCCGGGCGATGGATGTGGCCTTCTTCCTGGAGCCGCTGGCCTATAACGATGAACTTGGCGACGAAAAGGGCCTGGCGTTTGCAAAGAAGAAGCCCGAATATGTGACTCGCTACATGGAGGAATTTTCCAAGCCGCGCTATGGCGTCGATATCCTCAAAGTCGAAGTTCCGGTGAACGTCAAATTTGTTGAGGGGATGCGCGCCTATGCTGGCCAAACCGCCTACACCCGTGCTGATGCGATGGGCCTGTTCCGCGAATCGGCTGCTGCGGCGAAGAAACCCTTCATCTATCTGAGCGCCGGTGTTTCGGATGATGTTTTCCGTGAGACGCTTGAGCTGGCCGCCGAGGCTGGCACCGATTTCTCGGGCGTGCTGTGTGGAAGGGCTACCTGGCAGGATGGCGTTCCGATCTATGGCCAACAGGGCGTTGCCGCATTGGATGCCTGGCTTGAGGATCGTGGTGTCAAGAATATCGAAGCCCTCAACGCAGTTCTCGCCCAGGGTGCCAAGCCATGGTGGACGATCTATGGTGGCAAGGAGAATATCGAAGTCATCGATCAGGTTCCAGCGGTCGTCTAATAGTACAAGCAATAATGAGCGTAGGGGCGGTTCGCGAACCACATGTATCAACCTGCGCGTTTCCGCTGTTTCGTGCAACTGATTTCTGCTCACCCCAACCCCTCTCCCACACAGCGGAGAGGGGCGTATAAGGCGCTCATACGGTCAATCGCTCCCTTCTCCCTGGCGATGGGAGAAGGGGTTGGGGGATGAGGGCGCTCAGGCGTCGTTGGAAATCCGATGCCCAGGAGAAGTTGGACGGCCTTCAGCGGTTGAATCCAGTGATTCAGCACATGCGCCAGCACCTGGACGAACC
>JBBQSD010000169.1:0-11716 GCA_038214135.1 Chloroflexales bacterium
ACTCGTAAAGGCCGCACAGCCGGTGGCATTGGCCACACCGCCACTCGTCCGACAATTCTGGATCGTGGTCGTCACCCGTCCGAGGGCGTCGTACTGCTGGCTGACCCAGCGCCCGAGCGGGTCACGCTGGCCTTGCATACGTCCACTAAACGGGTCGTACTGCACCAGCGACACACGGTTCAGTGCGGTATTCGTCTGACCGCTGGCCAGATTCCGGGTGGTGATCGTGGTACGGCCCAGCGAATCGTATTGGAACAACGTGACCCGATCCGTAATTGGCTGCGTGATGCTAAACAAACCATCAACATAATTGTCGATCTGCTGCGCCACACGTCCGCCAACATCATAGCTGGTGACACTGATCAGATCGGCATCACGTGCGCCGGTGAGTGGATCACCATCTTGGTAGTTCTGGATGGTGCGAACCGGACGATTGAGCGCATCATACTGCATGTATGTCCAGCGCCCATAGGCATCACGCTGGCGCACCACATTGCCTGCACCATCATAGAAGGTCAGCAATTGCAGATTCGTGTCGGCAGTCGTTGGCAGACCTGGCCGATAGTTCAGCGTCGTCGTGACCGGACGGCTCAGGGCGTCATACTCCGTGCGGGTCACGCGGGTTGTGGCACTACTGAACGTCAGTGTCGCCAGATTGAACGTTCCGGTCAGGATGCCGGTTTCGGTGACGAGCGCCGTACGCCCCAGGCCATCATAGCCATAGAAGGTCGCCACATTGCGATCTGGTTGGGCAGCACTGAATGCAGGAATGATCGGCTGCCCCTGGGCATCGAAGGTCAACGGGGTGGACACATTGCGCGCCGTCGCTTCGACCTGACCCTGGCTGTTATAGCGGGTGACACTGGCAAACCCGAGCGCATCACGTACCCAAATCTGACGCCCCACGCCATCGTAGCCATAGGTCGTAATAATGTCCTGGTCAGGGTTGGCCGCAGTAAAGACGCCATCCTGATAATTTTGAATGGTGGTGGCAATCGTATTATCAGCATTATAGGTCGTGACATCACGGCGGGCAAGTGGCGTGCCCGATCCTGCAGTAACCGCCGTTACACGGTTTAATGCACCGTACTCATAGGCGGTCGTCATCGCCAGTGGCGTACCATTTTTGGGTTGTGTCAGTTTGCAGATTGGCTGCGGCGGTTTGCACACATAGCGCGGCATGCGTTATACGGCACTCGAGGGCATCAGGAAGCAATTCCTGGTGCCCTTTTGGTTCATAAACGAACCCTTTAAGGAACACGATAGAGAGCAACCTGAATTCTTTGTCATATATGCTCGCACCAAGATCGTGTATTATTGTGAGTATCAGCCAAAACTCTCTATTCAACTCAAATAGCAGAAGTGAGCCATGCTGCACTGTCTGTCTTGTCTGTCTCGCTATACCCTACAGGCGACCCAAGGGTCATCTGTATTGGTTTTAGGTATATCGATGTTCTGTGGATATTCATGTCGTGCCGTTCGCTAGAACTGGAGGATACATTCAATGTGGAATGTACATGATCACCCCAAATTCCGGGTTCATTGTGGCTCTGTTGATAAGGCCAGCCTCTTTGCCCGCCACGTCGTCCGTCGTCCATGGCTGTATCACAACAATCAGCCTCATCTCTGCTAAAAGATCGCCTGTCCTGCCTGATCGCCGATCACCTATGCCCATGCAGGTGATGTTCCAAGAAAGTACGAAGCGTATGTTGCCTGGTTCTGCCCATCGCAGTTGGAACGGGCTACTCGCCCTGGTGGTTGTCATTTCGGCCTTCTCCACTCTTACCGCTGGCCCGGCCCACGCCGCTGGCAGTGTCTCCCTGGTTACGCTGGGAGGCACGTATAGCCAGGACTTCAACACCCTCGCCGCTAGTGGCCTTTCCAGCACAGTTCCCCTGGGTTGGGACTTCAGTGAGAGCGGTACCAATGCCAATACAAGCTACACAGGCGGAACCGGTAGTAGCGCTACTGGCGATACCTACAGCTATGGCACGCCTCCGGCCGACCGAGCTTTTGGTGGGTTGCTCAGCGGTTCGCTGACTCCGACGATCGGTGCATTGTTCACCAACAACACAGGTGGCACCATCACTTCCCTGGCGCTCAGCTATACAGGTGAGATGTGGCGTGCGGGTGTGACCAGCCGTAACGCCGCTGATCGGCTGGACTTTCAGTACAGTACCAATGCCACAAATTTGGCGACTGGAAGCTGGGTTGATGTGGACAGCCTAGATTTCAACAGCCCGAACATCAACACCACCCTCGGCCTGCAGAATGGTAACATTGCTGGCAACCGCACTGCCATCAACAGCACGATCAGTGGCCTGAGCATCCTCAACGGCGCGACAATCTGGATTCGCTGGACTGACTTCAACATCAGCAGCTCCGATGATGGCTTGGCCGTCGATGACTTCTCGCTGACGCCGCTTGGCGTCGTCGCCGATAGCGCGCCGACGGTGGCGAGCACAAACCCGAGTGGCGGCGCGACCGATATCGCTATCACCAGCACTATCAGCGTGACGTTCTCGGAGCCAGTAAACGTAACTGGCACATAGTTCGACATTAACTGCTCGCTGAGTGGCAACCACGCGGCCACGGTTGTTGGCGGCCCAACCAGCTATTCGCTCGACCCGACCAGCGATCTTGCCAATGGCGAGAGCTGCACCGTGACGATCATTGCTGCCCAGGTGAGCGACCAGGATGCCAACGATCCGCCCGATACAATGGCGGTCAACTATGTCACCAGTTTTAGCACGCTCGGCCCAGATAATGCGCCGACTGTGGCGAGTACGGTGCCTGCCGATGGCGCGACTAACGTGCCGATCAATCAGAGCGTCACTATTACCTTCTCTGAGCCGGTGAATGTGACTAACCCCTGGTTTAGCCTCACTTGTGCAACCAGTGGTGCCCATACGGCTACCGTGAGTGGCGGGCCAAGTAGTTTCATCCTCAATCCGACGACCGATTTCGTTTTTGGTGAGGTTTGTACCCTGGTAATCGACAGAACCATGGTGAGTGACCAGGATAATAACGATCCGCCCGATACCATGGTACTCGACTTTACCGTGGGTTTCACCACCGAGGCCGATCCCTGTACACTCAGCTACACGCCAGTCTATAACATCCAGGGTAGCGGCGCAGCGGCAGCGATCACCGGCAGCGTGACGACCCAGGGCGTGGTGGTTGGCGACTATGAGTACCCCGGCAGCGGCAGCACCGCCAGCTTCCTGCGCGGCTTCTACCTCCAGGATCTGAGTGGTGACGTTAATCCAAATACCTCCGATGCGATCTTTGTGTTCAATGGCAACACCAATGGTGTTGTCGTTGGCGACGTTGTACGTATCACCGGAACGGCCAGCGAGTTCCAGGATCAGACACAGATCAGTGGCGTAACGAGCCTGCGCAAGTGCGGCACTGGCAGTGTGGCCCCAGTTGATGTGACGCTGCCCTTCGCCTCAGCCATCGATGCCGAGCGTTACGAGGGTATGCTCGTGCGTCTGCCGCAGAGATTGTATGTGAGCGAGCACTTCCAGCTTGGCCGCTTTGGCCAGGTGCTCCTATCTGCGGGTGGCCGATTGGCCCAGCCAACCAATATCGTTTTGCCAGGGGCAGCGGCCAATGCGCTACAAGCCCAGAATGACTTGAACCAGATCCTTCTCGATGATGCCTCGCAGGGCCAGAATCCCGACCCGATCCTGTTCGCACGCGGCGGCCTGCCGTTGAGCGCCAGCAATACACTGCGCGGCGGCGACACGACCAGCGGCATTGTTGGCGTGATGACCTATACCTGGGCTGGTAATGCCGCCAGTGGCAATGCCTATCGAGTGCGCCCGATCAACGCCCTGGGTGGCACTATCAACTTTGTGGCCAATAATCCGCGCCCAATGGCGGTACCAGCCGTCGGCGGTACTGTGCGGGTTGTCGGCATGAATCTACTTAACTTCTTCAATACCTTCAGCGGTTGTACTGCCGGTGCCGGTGGCCCTACCACCAACTGCCGTGGCGCGAACAGCTCAAGCGAGTTTGCGCGTCAGTATCCGAAGACAGTCGCTGCCATTTTGGCGATGAACCCCGATGTCCTTGGTGTCAACGAGCTTGAGAATGATGGATATGGATCGACCAGCGCGATCCAGTTCCTGGTCGACCAGCTCAATGCAGCAACGGCACCCGGCACATATGCCTTTATCAATGTGGACGCCAACACCGGCCAATCCAACGCCATGGGAACGGATGCGATCAGGGTCGCACAACTGTACAAGCCTGGCCTGGTGACGCCAGTTGGTCAGACTGCTGCCCTGAATAGTGTTGCGTTTGTGAATGGCGGGGACTCGGCACCGCGTAGCCGCCCATCATTAGCCCAGGCCTATCAGGTCAATTCGACAGGTGCTGTGTTTGTTGTCGATGTCAATCACCTCAAGAGTAAGGGCAGCGCCTGCACTGACGCCGACGCCGGCGACGGCCAGGGCAACTGTAATATCGTTCGTACGAATGCCGCGACCGAGTTGGTGAACTGGTTGGCAAGCGACCCAACCGGCACCGGCGATACCGATGTATTGCTGATTGGCGACTACAACTCCTATGCGATGGAGAATCCGATCAGCGTGATCAAGAACGGCGGGTTTACCAACCTGATCGAGGCATTCCTTGGGCCAGATGCGTATTCATATGTGTTCGATGGCCAGTGGGGCTATCTCGACCACGCGCTCGGCTCGGCGTCGATTGTTGGCCAGATCAATGGTGTTGGCGATTATCATATCAACGCTGATGAGCCATCTGTGCTCGATTATAATGTCGAGTTCAAGTCAGCCGGGCAGGTCGTATCACTATATGCGCCCGACCAATTTCGAGTATCCGACCACGACCCTGTGGTGATTGGGTTGACGCCCAATGCGGCACCCGCAGTTTCTGCAAACGGGCCATATACCGTTGCCGAGGGTGGCAGCGTGAATCTCTCAGCGACGGGCAGCGACCCGAATGTTGGTGATACGCTGAGCTATGCCTGGGATCTGGATAATAATGGCAGCTTCGAGACACCAGGCCAGAGTGTCAGCTTCTCGGCTGCGGGGTTGGATGGCCCAAGCAGCTACACGGTGCGTGTACAGGTTAGCGATGCACTTGGCCTGAGCGCCACGAGCACTGCAACAGTTGCGGTGACGAATGTTCTGCCAATAGTTAATGCACCGAGTGTCACACCAGAACCATCGATCAAGGGTGGTTTGGTGAATTCCAGCGCTACATTCAGCGATCCAGGCCCGGACGCGCCATTCACCTGCACGATCAACTATGGCGATGGCTCGGGTGATCTGGCTGGCACCGTCGTCGGCAACACATGCACTGGCCCAGCCCACACCTATGCCAACGTTGGGTCGTATACCGTCATCGCCATGGTTACAGACAAGGATGGTGGCGTTGGCACTAGCTCCAGCACGCATAGTGTGATCTATAACTTCGTCGGCTTCTTCCAACCGATCGACAACCTGCCAACGCTCAATGTGGTCAATGCTGGCCGCTCGATACCCGTCAAATTCAGCCTGAGCGGCAACCAGGGCCTGAATATCTTTGCCGCCGACTATCCGGCATCGCAGCCAATCACCTGTGACACGGGCGCAGCGCTGGACGATATCGAGCAGACCGATACCGCCGGTGCCAGCACGCTCACATACGACCCAGCCACCAACCAGTATCACTATGTCTGGAAGACTGAAAAAGCCTGGGCGGGAACATGCCGACAGTTGGTGGTGAAGCTGAATGATGGGACGATCCATGTAGCGAACTTTAAGTTCAAGTAAAGGAGAGACCTGATGAAACATACCCTTGTTCGCAGACTCAGCTCGACGACTGCGCTACTGATTGCGCTGCTGATCATCGCGACCGCCAGTGCTGCTGGTAGCTTCTTTGATAGCCAGGCGAATGCCCCGCAGGTCAGCGGCGATCCATCATCGAACATGAGTGCGGTGTTTCCTACTAACAAGCAGAACGAGCCTACTATTGCAGTCAACCCGCTCGACAGTCATTATCTGATCGCTGGTTCGAACGATGAGCAGCGCCAGCCACCATGTGGCCCTGGCACGGTGCGCGGCAGTGTGCCGGCCAACGATTGCTCATTCTTCCCAAATGTTGGCACGTCCGGTATCTATACCTCATCCGATGGCGGCACGACATGGACTAATCGAGGGTTGCTCGATGACCAGGCAAGCTGGATTTCCAGCGCCCTGGTATCGGATGGTGATCCAGTGATTGCCTATGGCCCGAAGCCAACTGGCACTGGCAGCTTCAGCTATGCCAATGGTGCTCGTGCCTACTATGCAACGCTGGCATCGTACAAGAATAATAATGGCTCATACCCACCCAATAAGGCTCCAGAATATCTGGCCGTCTCCTATTCAGATGATAATGGGCTGACGTGGAGCGCGCCAGTGCTGGCGACCACCAAGGATAATCCCAACGATTTTAATGACAAAGAGTGGATTACTGTCGATGATACCCCAAGCAGCCCCTATTTTGGCCGTGTCTATGTTAGCTGGACGGAGTTCCGTTCGGCGGGCAACGGTTCTGAGCCAATTATGGTGACCATCTCGACCAATGGCGGCGCAAGTTTCGGTGGCCCCAAGCAGCTCTCGCCAGCTGGCAATAATGGTACTGGCAATGGGCGACAGGGATCGATGGTGACAAGCGGGCCTGATGGCAGTGTCTATGTGGCTTTTGAGCAGGGCAGTGGCCATGTCGTATCGATCTCGCGTGATGGCGGCCAGAAGTGGACACGCCCAATCAACGTTGCCGCAGTCGTTGACATTCAGGATCCGATTCCTGGCGCAAACTTCCGCACCAATAGCTTCTTGAGTATTGCTGCCGACCCGCGTTCTGGCAACACGACCCTGTATATCGCCTGGTCACAGCGCACCGCTGATGGCGGACGTATCTGGGTTAGCACATCAACCGATCGCGGTGTAACCTGGGGCGCGCCTGTGCAGGTCAGCACTAGCGCCGAGGGATACGCATTCTTCCAGGGACTCGATGTCGCACCGAATGGACGTGTTGATCTGGCCTACCAGGCGCTCAAGACACTCAACCCTGCAACCTTTGGCACCGGCAATGCCACCATCGATAGCTTCTATGTCTCGAAGCCAACAGGCGGCAGTTGGAGTGCGCCGATCAAGATCAGCACGGCCTCATCCGATCCATCTGCGAGCGCCCAGAATAACCTGGCCCGCCAGTTCTATGGCGATTATAATGTCCTGGTTTCTGGTGCGACGAATGCCTGGTTCATCTATACCGATACGCGCAATGGCGTTGGCTGCCCAGCCATCGATCAGTACCAGCGGATTATTGCTGGCACCGAAACGGTGCGCGGCGACATGGGTGATCGGATCGCCACACGGCTCGGCCAGAATCCCTATTCGCACGAGCCAGGCAATAAGCCAGCCCCAACGGAGCACTGCAGCAGCCAGTTCGGCAATAGCGATGCGTTCGTGAGCGTGATTACCCCATAAACGAACGCGCTGTGATCACGGAGGGCGGCAGGGAGATGATCCCTGCCGCTCTTGTGTATTCATTCAGGTTCAGACAGGGGTGATGCAGATGCACCTTTCACACAACAACTCATACGGCAAACCTCGCCAACAGGAATTATTCGGTTTCGATTGGTTCTTCCATCTTGGCGATCTGTCACCAGAGACGGCCCGTTCCGGCGAGCAGGATTGGCGTCCGGTTAGTTGGCCCCACGATTGGAGTGTGGAGTCTGCGTATGATCAGCATGCACCATCTGGTGGAAACCTTGTTCCCAATGCCAGTAACAAGTTACACGTTGCTGTATCCGGTGCTGGGCGCTTACTTGGCCTCGATAATGGTGATCCCGAGAGCAAGGAACTGTCTACAAGCGCTGATCGGGTGGCATTTGCTGGCATGGCCTTTGCGATTGTCCAATCGGCACGATCAGCGGGCGAAATCACGATTACCATTACCTCGGAAGGCTTAGAAAGGGCCACGCTGACGGTACCAGTGCGGTAAACGCTTTGCCCCTCTCTGGGTGGGACAGTCCACCATGGGCAGACACGTGGTTATGGCCCGACGAGGTCGCCAATGAACATAGGGCGGTTCGCGAACCGCCTCACCGCGACGGGCAATGATTCGATGCCAAACGGTGGGATGTAGGGGTAGACCGACATGTCTGCCCATGCTGATGCGGGCGCACATTGGTACGCCTCGACGGCGTGGGGTATCCCGAATTCATTAGGCTATCTCTTGCCGGAACCCTTGGCCAGGTGCAGGCGCAATAGTTGTACCAGTGATTGTATGGCGGATGGATACCGCCCAAGGCGCATGTGTGCAGTGGCTTTGCCTCTATAGATCTGCTCCCAGAACTCAACTGGAACATCCTGTGGAGTATTCATAAGCTCCTGAAAAGCTATGATTGCCTGTTTTGGGTAGCCTGCGTTGAGCAGCGCTCGTGCTTCATAATAACCGGCTTTCTCGGGCCAACTGATACGCGGAAAGATCTGTGTTTGTTTTTCAACGCTAAATAGGCGCTTGGCGATATGAAACGAACGACTTGCTGCAGTATCGTCTTTGAGGTATTCTCGCTTCAATACCCCAGAATAATAATGGAACATGCCCGAATAGGCTGGTAGGGCCTGAACAAGTGCGGTAAAGTCCATCTGGGCAATTTCATTCAGCCGTGCTTCCGACCAATTATTCGCGCTGTTTTGAGCATCGAGCCGTTCGAGTTTTTGCTGAAACTGGTAGGCTGTTGGGTAATCGTGTTGCAGCATGCTTTTTTCGAGCAGCCGGAACAGCGCGCCGCCATACAGCATATCGGTTTGGGCAGCATGCTCTTTTTGCGCCACCAGTTGCTTCAAATAACCATCCGCGAGCAGATTGGCTTCGCTTGCGATCTGCTCCCACGGCAATTCGAGGGGAATAATCCCTTGTGTACGGCTTGCCAGAATGGTCATTGATTTGCGGCCAGATGCGCCACCCTGAAAGAAGAAACGATTCTCTGCCACATTTGTGCCAGCCAGAATGTGGCCAAGACCATTCGGCGAGAAAATCGTCAGGTGATAGCCGGGCGAGAGCACATCGGTGACATCGGCTTCCGTGTGTTGAGTCACAACCTCACTGTTTGGTGTCGTAATCAGCAGGATACCATTGGGTTTGAGTAACTGAAGTGCAGATGTGACCAGTGCTTCTGGTTGAGCAACGTGTTCGATCACATCGGCGATCATAATGCAATCGAACGATTCTGCTGCCAGATCAGCGTTCCCAAGATAATCGACAATAATCGGGATATTTAGCAGTTGGCTGCCTATCGTTCCAAAACTCGATGGTTCGATACCAATTGCTTCCCAGCCACACGATTTGGCGATTGACACGGCAAACCCAAATGCGGTGCCGATATCGAGGAAGTGCGGGGTTGCAATCGGAACAGGTGCATTTGCGAGGACATGCTTCAGAATGCCAATTAACATCGCGAAATATTCAATGCCTGCAACATACTCGACATAAAATTTAATGTCTGCTTCTGTATATTGCGCATTACTGCCAACATACTGATCATCGAATAACCGTGCGGCATCGAAGGTCGTGCCACATTCCTGGCATGCAACAAACTGGCATATACCGGGCAGCCGCAGGTAGGGCACGGCAATCACCGGCTGTATGCGGCCACCACACACAAGGCATCTCGCATCAGGTTTGGGCGGTTTCATGAATGTGTGCCTTCTATGATGATACACATGGGCGAACACATTGGTGCGCCCCCTACGGCGTGGATGGGCATTGATGACCGTGACAGTAGTATGGCGATGATCGCCCCCTCGGCCTGGGAAAGGGGTCAGGGGCACAGAGGAAACGCGCACATCATCAGCCAACCAACAATGCCATACGCACGAATCGGTTCAGGTAGTCCTGAAGCATCTGATCTGGTGTTGCTTCAACACTCGCCTGCATCCCACCAGCATCAATCAGTCGCATGAGTTCATCGCGCAGTGCCGCATGGTCGCGGCTGCCGTCCATGAATTGAATCAACTGTGCCGCAATTGGGTCGAGTTCGATGGTATTGTGCAACAGGTTCGTCACGCTGGTTGATCTGCGTACCTGAAGCTGAGCGAATTTGCTTGCAATTGGGCGCTCGCCCGGCAGGCTGGCAAACGGAGGTGTGCGGGTAGAGATCGTCACCATACTGGCGATCAGACAGCTGAGCAGGGCATCACTGAGCCGTTGTGCGTGCGCTGCTGCATCGGTTGCATGGCTTGCGTCGATTTTGGCACGGCTACGCAACAGCAGTTCATCGAATGGCAGCGCTCGGGGAAACACATCGACAAGCATTGTCAGTGCTGCCGCCGAGAGCGGCGTTCGCAGTGCAATCACCGAACCACTTGGGCTACGCAGCTTCGGTATAGTTGGGTTGTAGCTGGCCTCATCGGGGGTGACGAGGCGAACTGGAGCGGCGAAGGCGAAATCGCGCATAGAGGCGGGTTGCAGATCGCGACGTAGATTGATCTGAGTATGGCACAGCAGCGTCTCGCGAAACGTACGGTTGACAATGAAATCGCGGTATTGCTCAAAATCAATTGCGCTGCGCGACATCTCCATCAGGCCGGTAGCGATCTCTTGCGGAAGCGATGCTGGCAGCATGCTTGAGAGGTTCGCATCGCCAAGGTATTGGAGCTGATGAGCCGCTGCTCGCTCAACGAATTCGTGAAAGTAGAGTGGATTGTTATCGCGCTCCAGATGCTCGTGGAACAGATAGAAATCCGGTTTGTCTGCCAGGATCTCCTGTTCTAGCCCAAGCCACTGGCTGTAGAGCCCCAGATCTGGCTGTGTGCGCCCAAGCCGTGCTGTTGCTGTCGCCAGGAAATTCAGCAGTGCGCGCGATTTGGCCGTACGCTCCTGTGCAGTCGCCAGGCGATCCGTATGATAGCGCATCATCTCACGGATACTACCGCGTAGATGCCAGCCGGGATAGGTGTTATAGCTGATCAGTGCGATGCCCTGGGGTGCGAGGTGGCGGCGGCAGATTGCCAGAAGCGCCTGCTGTACCTCGGGTGGCACCCAGGAATAGACCCCATAGGCAATGATGTAATCGAACTGGCCAAGCTGATCATCAATGCTGCGAAGATCGGCCGCATAGAATTCAATGTTCGTGAGGCCCAAGCTGGCAGCCACCGCCCGTCCGTGGTCGATCTGGCGCGGTGCAAGATCAATACCAACGAAATTGCTATTCGGCAGCGTATAGGCCATCGGGATGAGATTACCGCCCTCGGCACAGCCCAACTCCAGCACACGGCAGCGTTCGACTGATGCCGGGCGCATGCCGAACAGCGTCGCTAGCGCGGCAAGATGATCCGGGTGTGTCGTCGGCAGCGCGATTCCGTGATATGGCATTTCATCATAGCTTGTGTCGGTCATTCTGAAGATCCTTACCATGCCCCGCAGGCTGATGGATTTTTACTCTTTCGTCGGGTAGAGTTCGGCTGCGTGTATGGAGTGCGGCAGCCATGCTGCCGCAGCGCAAGCATGGCTTGCGCAATCCACATCCGCACCAACGGCGCCAGGTACAATCTCCCCGATGAATTGATCAATCCTCATCAGCCTGCGCATTCGGGTTCCGGATGTATTCTATCGCATCATACCATGTTCGCCCATACCTATGGTGATACCATCGCTGCCCAATGCGGCAGAAGAATCCGTCACAACCCACACCCATCAGTAGCCAGCCTGC
>JBBQSD010000170.1:0-11680 GCA_038214135.1 Chloroflexales bacterium
CGCCCCTACGCTTGATGACGCTATCATAGGCCCGATTAAAGCGAACCGCCCCTACGCTTGATGACGCTATCATAGGCCCGATTAAAGCGAACCGCCCCTACCCTTGATGACGCTATCATAGGCCCGATTAAAGCAATCACCGTGTCAATAATGCCTGTACCTCGCTACGGGTAGGCGGATCGCAGCCGGGGCGGGTGCAATTGAGGGCTGCGGCAGCCGATGCAAGGCGCAGGGTTGCGGCCAGCGCATCGGTTTCGAGCTGTAACAATGCGGCGCGGGAGAGCGCATCGCGTTCGGCCAGGCCAGCCAATACGCCAGCATTAAAGGTATCGCCTGCACCGACAGTATCGGCCAATATGATGTTGAAGGCAGGGATGGTGATCGCTTCTGCCCCACGGAGCGCCAGCCCACCACGCCCGCCCTGTGTCACAATCACGAGTGCCGGGCCAAGGCCATGGATGCGATGAGCAGCGGCTTCGACCGAGATCTCGGGCATGAGCCAGCTCAGATCGGCAGCACTGATCTTGAAAATATCGACCATACCGGCCAGCCGATCAATCAATGCGCGGTAGGCGGCTGGATCACGAACCAGCCCAGGGCGAATATTTGGATCGAACTGAATCAGTGCCTTGCCGCGTAATCGTTCAACGGCACTGATCACCGCTGTGGGTGTTTTGCCGCGCAGCAGGCTGATTGACCCAACATGCAGGGCACGGGTGTGATCGAACATGGCCGACGGCAACTCTTCCGGGGTAAGCAATGTATCGGCGGCACCCTCGCCATAGAAGCTGAAGGCCGGCTCATTATCCTCCACCGCAACAAAAGCCAGAGTCGTGAGCGCATCTGAGTCGATCAGGAAGCGGGTATCGATCTGTTGGCTCTCGGCATAATGGCGCAGGAAACGTCCAAAGAAATCGTGGGCTACTTTACCGGCAAAGGCTACTGGTTGCCCAAGCCGGGCCACACCGACGGCGACATTCAGCGGTGATCCGCCCGGAAACATACGGAATCCGGTTGTCTGACCATGTTCCTCAATTGGCAGGAAGTCGATGAGGATTTCGCCCATGCTGGTAATGAGATGCGACACATGCCCTCCCATTGTGTTTCAGGGTTGCTGTATGCAATAACTCTAGCTGTATGAGTGAGTATAGCGTATTGTGCCAAGCTGACGTGACCACGTGACCGAATGACCAGGTGACTGTGCTTGATTAATGCGGTACAGCTTCGATCAAGCCACATGTCACCGTGTCAGATGTCAGATGTCGCCGTGTTATTATAGGTATATCCCTATCTCACGAAATCTCACCATACACAGGAGGGTGTCGATGCTGACCTACAAACTGCTCCATCCACAGATTCTTGCTGCACTTGGTGGTGCTGGTCATGGGGCATTGGTGCTGATCGCCGATGGAAACTATCCCGTTGATACCCGTGGCCATGCACTTGCAAAGCGGGTATACCTTAATCTGGCACCCGACATGCTCAAGGTGACGGATGTGCTGGAGGTGCTGGCTGAAGCGATCCCGATTGAGGCAGCCAATGTGATGGTTCCTGACAATGGTGCAGAGCCAGCGATTTTTGCTGAATTTCGTGCGCTGCTGCCAAGAATCGAGTTGCAGCCGCTGGGCCGCTTCCCATTCTATGACATGGCCCGCAGCCAGGAAACCGCATTGGTGATCGCAACAGGTGAGCGCCGCATCTATGCCAATATCCTGCTGACAATTGGGGTTGTTCCGCCAGGCGAGTGACAAGGTGACACGATATTCCCTGACACAGTGACATGGTGAAGGGGTGACATGGTGACATATGCTTGATCGAAGCTGTACCACCTCTATCCAGCACAATCACCATGTCAGCATGTCAGGTTGTCACTTGGTCAAGCGCTTCAGGGTGAAACCGGGCGGATGGCCAGGGCAATGAGGGTGCCATTATGCCAGTAGCCTTCGATCTGCACCTGCCCGAACCGCACCTTGCCACCAGGGGCGCTGTTTAGTTGTGCGAGAAGGGCAGTATCATCTGCGGTCCAGCGCAGCTTGACTTGCCGAGCTGCTGGCTGTGGGACGCCGCCAGAGCCGAGCCGATCAACCAGAACCGCTGAGGTATCGCGGGTGACGATACCACCATTGACTCGGACAACGCGGCCTTCATAATAGCCAGTGTTGTCCTGAAGGTTTGCGACGCTGGTCTCTTCTGGCACGATCACAGTCAGCATTGCGTCGCGCAACTGGCGGCGATAGATGCCACTTGGCCCATATGCTCCAGGCTCGCTGAGTGTTCCACGAGCAATAACGATTGCTGAGCGCACTGGATCAGAACCACTCAGCGCTCCAGTTATGTGCAGCATGGCTGGATCTCCACACCAGATTGCATCAACTGGATTGCCAAGTGCTTGTGGCTGGGCTGCTGCAAAACTTGCCGACCCAACCAACAATGCCCCACTTTCACGCACCAGTAGATAGCCAAGGGTTATTATTTGCCCTTGCGCAGGCAACCCGCCAAATGGCGTAAATGGCACGACTGTTGGCGCGGGTGGGAGCTGCGGCGTGGGTTCTACAGATGCGGCGCAGGCGCTGAGCAGAACCAAGAACCAAAAACCGATAATCATGAGAATGTATGGAAATCTTGTCAATCCTGGTCATCCTAGCTGATAGGCAAGTATTCAGGAGTCAGGAGTCAGGAGTCAGAATACGGGAACCAGAACCGAGAACCAAGTATTCAGGAGTCAGGAGTCAGAATACCCCGAACCTACCCTGAACAAAAGAATAAGAACCGTGTAGTGCGGACCTATGTGTCCGCCCGAACCGAGAACTGCGGAACTGCCCTCACCCCGCCCTGCGGGCACCCCTCTCCGATTCGGAGAGGAGCCGAGGAAAGGTCTAGACGCGGGCGCGTAGCCCAGCAAAAAATATCCCTTTACCTGCAATATAATAAAATGATGCCTTATGTAGCGCATTCTATCACCAGAATCGGGTACAATACGGATATGACATTTGATCCAACAAACCCACTGATTGTCCAGGGTGACAGGACATTGCTGCTCGAAACGCAAAACGAGCGTTTTGCAGCAGCCCGCGATGCGATTGCGTCGTTTGCTGAACTCGAAAAAAGCCCCGAATACATCCATACCTACCGGATCACGCCGCTTTCGCTGTGGAGCGCTGCGGCAGCGGGCATGCGCCCGGAAACAATTGTGACACGGTTGCAGTCGTTTGCCAAGTACCCTGTGCCGGGTAATGTGATTGCCGATATTAATGAGCTTGCTGGGCGTTGGGGCCGCCTGAAGCTCATGCCGATCAATGATGAGATCCAGCTTGTTGCTGATGATCGGGCCTTGCTGATCGAACTCGCCCGCCGCCAGGAGATTGGCCCGCTGCTTGGTGGCCCGCGTGGTGAACGCAGCTTTGCGGTTCCACCTGCGAACCGTGGCGTGCTCAAACAAGCCCTGGTTCAGGCTGGCTGGCCGGCGGAAGATCTGGCTGGCTATACCGAGGGTGAGGCGTTTGCGATCACGCTGCGTGAGGGTATCTTCCATGTGCGTGATTACCAGCTTGAGGCCGCAGATGCCTTCTATGCCAGTGGCGATGTTCGCGGTGGTTCGGGTGTGATTGTGCTGCCGCCAGGTGCCGGCAAGACAATCGTTGGGATTGCGACGATGGCGAAGGTTGGCCAATCAACGCTGATATTGACGACCAACCGGACTTCGGTGAACCAGTGGCGGCGTGAGTTGCTACAGAAAACCACGGTTCGTACGGATCAGATCGCTGAATATACCGGTGGCTCAAAGGATATTGGCCCGATCACGATTGCGACCTACCAGATGTTGACTCATCGGCCCGATAAGGATGGTGGCTTCCCGCATATGCGGCTGTTCAATGAGCGCGAATGGGGCCTGATTGTCTATGATGAGGTGCATCTGCTGCCAGCGCCGGTGTTCCGCGCCACTGCCGAGATCCAGGCTCGGCGGCGGATTGGGTTGACGGCAACGCTGGTTCGTGAGGATGGACGCGAGGGCGATGTGTTCGCGCTGATTGGCCCGAAAAAGTATGATGCACCATGGCGCGATCTGGAACGGCGTGGCTGGATTGCCGAGGCCAGTTGTACGGAGGTGCGGCTTGATCTGCCAGAGACGCAGCGCATGGAATATGCTGTTGCCGAACAGCGCGATCAGCACCGGATTGCGGCAGAAAACCCGCGTAAGCTGCAACTATTGCGGGCCATCCTGAATAACCACCCTGGTGCGCCTGCGCTGGTGATTGGCCAGTATATTCGCCAGATCGAGGAGATTGCGACGAGCCTCAAGGCACCCTTGATCACGGGCAAGATGCCGCAACGTGAGCGCGATAAGCTGTTTGATGCGTTCCGGGCTGGCGATGTTGAACTACTGGTGCTTTCGAAGGTTGGCAACTTTGCGCTTGATCTGCCGGATGCCGAGGTGATGATCCAGGTTTCGGGAACCTTTGGATCGCGCCAGGAAGAGGCGCAACGGCTTGGGCGAGTGCTGCGCCCCAAACCAGATGGCCGCCAGGCCCACTTCTACTCACTCGTCACCCGCGATACTAGTGAGCTGGATTTTGCCCATCATCGCCAGTTATTCCTGGCCGAACAGGGCTATACCTACCGCATTCTGGATGCATCGGAAGTACTCACGCCGGTCAATTCATAGGCCGCCAGCGTGAGTTCCGCCGTGCGCTGCCAACTGAACTGTGCTGCGCGAATTGGCCCGGCTGCGCGCAATTGTGCGCGCAGTTGTGCATCACCCAGGAGGCGTTGGATTGCGCTGGCGAGTGCCTGGGGATCGGCCACATCCACGGTGAGCGCTGCATCACCAACAACCTCGGGTAGGCTGGATGTGTTGCCGCATAGCACTGGCACGCCACATGCCAATGCTTCGAGTGGTGGCAACCCAAAGCCCTCATACAGTGATGGGTAGATAAACAATTCGGCTGCGCTATACAATTCTGGCAGATCGGCGGCTGGCAGATCAGGCAGAAACCGAACCATGCCAGTAAGGCCCAGTTGCACAACCAGATCGTGGGCCTCACCATAGTTGCGATCCCAATGACCGGCGATGACCAATACTGGCAGTGCTATGGTTGCATTCTTGGCAAGCATGTGCCATGCTCGCAACAAGCCCAGAATATTCTTGTGCGGCTTATTTGATGCCAGCGTCAGGGCATATGGTTCGGGCAGCGTATAGCGATCTCGCAGCGCAGCAGTCATTGTAGCTGGTTGCTGGTGGAATTGTGGATCGGCGGCCAATGCTGCCACGGTGATATTTTCAACAGGAATATGATAGGCCGCAACCAGATCAGCACAGGCGCTTGCAGAAATTGCCAGCAGACGACTCGATGAGCGGATCGTCAGGCGATGCAGCAGATCGAACAGGATACGGGCGCGAGGTGTGACGGCATGTGGGAAGCGGCGCGGAATGATATCGTACAGGGTTGTGATCGACGGGCAGGGCAGGCCAACATAGGGCCGCACATAATAGGTCGCGTGGTATACATCGGCATGCAGTGCTCGTAACAATGCCGGAATGCGAACATGCTCGGCGATACTGAATGGCTGGGTATCGGTTGGAATGAGCCGGATGCCAATATTTGTGAGATTGTAGCGTGTATTTGGCATGGTTGGGCAGGTGAGTGCAATGAACTCGTGCGGTGTGTTGAGCGTTGCCAGGGCTGCCAGCAGGTTATAGACATAGCGCCCAATGCCGGGGAAGTGGTCGGCAACTGGCCGTGCATCGATGACGATCTTCATAGGTATCCTTGTGATGGGCAGGTCTGTTATTAGGTAGGGGCAGTTCGCGAACTGCCCATCGTGGCAAATTTCGTGGACGGTTCACGAACCGCCCCTACCGCCGTTTGTTATGGAGCACAGATATGACCAACAAACCGGAACAGGCCGATGTGCATACCTGGAGCTATGCCCAACACGAGAACCGTTATGTCGATGTGGCCGATACATTACGCATGGCGAATATGCGACAGCCTTGCTGAAGGGTGCTACGCTGCCCGATGCCGAGCGGGCGCGGATTGTTCGCCGATTGGCGGCCTATACTGGCCTGACGGCTGAGTATATCGAGCGCAGCAATCTTCGCATCCAGGATCATCGTTTTGTGAAGGAACTGCTGCGAACGAGCCAGCGCACTGTTGGGCGGTTGGATAGCCGGTTCACTGGCATTGACCGCGATTCGGTTGGTGAATCGACCGAGCAGGACTCGAGTTTGGCGGCGATTATTGGGCCATACACGGCGGCGCTGTACCAGTATGTGCGGGCCGATCTTGGCTTCGAGAGCGATCTGCCATATGAAGTGCTCACCGGGCGGGTGCATCCCTGGAGCTATGCCCAACACGAGAACCGTTATGTCGATGTGGCCGATACATTACGCATGGCGCTCGCCACCAATGAGATAAACTATAGCCGCAGGCTTCAGCCTGCGGATGGAGGGGTCGGCGGGCGATCATTCGGGCCATCCCCAACAACAACCTGCATATTTCGGTCGCCAGCCATAATGCTCAGAATGGTTGTCACCACTGAAATCACCAGGCCACCCCAGAAGGCAGGCCAAAAGCCATCGATCTCGAAGCGGAAGCCGAAGCTTGTGGCAATCTGTGCAGTCAGTATGAGCAGCATGGCATTGATCACCAACCCAAAGAAGCCGAGCGTCAGAATCACCAACGGGCAAGTTAGGATTGTTAATATGGGCCGCAATGCCAGATTAACCAGGCCGAAGATCATTGCGATCAGGCCGAGTTCCCAGCCAGGGCCAACGAACGTAATCCCTGGCACGAACTGAACGGCTGCAAAGATCGCCAGGGTGCTGATCAGCCAGCGCAGGGAAAGGGTGCGCGCCTGCTGCCAGCGGGTTGGTGGCGTTGGTGGTTGTATGATCATATCGTCTCCTTCGGAATGAGTAGATTATCTAAGAAAGAACAAGCAAACAAGCAAACAAGAATCGGTGCAATCATTGTTCTATTGTTCCTTGGTATTCTGACTCCTGACTCCTGGCTTCTGAATACTGGCCTACAGCACCAATGCCTCAACGACCCGATCCCAGGTGATATCGGCGACACGGGCAGGGCCAGCAGCGCCAAGGCGAGCAGCCAACCCTGCTTCTGCAACAAGCCGATCAATCTGTGCGGCGAGTGCATGCGCTTCGGGTGCTGCCACCAGGCCATTGATGCCGTGTTCGACAAATTCCAGGACCCCGCCTGAATCGTTGGTTGTGATAACTGGACGGGCCGCTGCCAGTGCCTGAACGGCGGTGAAGCCATAGTCCTCATCGAATGGGGCGTAATACACACCCAACGCGCCGGCATAGAGATCAATCAGCATCTCAGCGCTCACATATCCGCGAAACTCAACACGTGAACCAAGGCCCAATTGGCCAGCCAATTCTTCGAGGCGCTCGCGTTCTGGGCCTGTACTGATTACGACGCAGCGAACCATGGATTTGGTGCATGCAAGTGTATGTAGTAACAGATCGATTCGTTTGGCAGCATCAAGGCGCGCATCGGAAAGCAGATAATCACCATATGGCCCGGCGTGGAGTTTGGCAGCATAGCGGCTGGGCGGGTAGAGCGGCTGGCTTTCGAGCCCATTATAGCGGCGCAGCCGTTCGCCAACATTGCGCGAGATGGTGAAGCGCTTGGCTGCCTCGCCAAGTGTCACCCGATCCATACGGATGAGCGATTCACGCAGCGCCCGGTCATCGGTTGTATTGGTGAAATCGCTGAGTGGCGTTCCATACCAATCATAGGCTTGGCGATGCTGATGGACAAGCCAGACAACCTTGTGCGGGTGGCGGGCTGCGTAGGAAGGGAATTTTGTGCAGATAATCTGATCGACCGGATCTGGGCCAACGTGGGTCAGATCCAGCAGACGCCAGGCCAGTATTGAGTCGGCGATCTGCTCGTGCGGCTGCCAACTATAGGGCACACTGACAATATCGACAACATGGCCACGTTCGCTAAGTGCGTCGCGTAGCCCATCGACAAGTAGTTCGGCACCGCCACGCACAAATGGCACCTGCGCGGTACAGATCAGAATACGCTTTTGTGTGATCGCCATGAACTGCCTAACGACTAATGCCAGAAAACGTACGTTACGGAGTAATCAGTACTCTGTAATGTACGTTTTCTGATATTTCGTGCCGTCGCCCGGAAGGCATCGGCTCCTGATGCAAATCCTATTCCTCGCCCATGTCCTCTTCTTCGTTAATATCCTGCTCGATCTCATCGAGGCCGAGATCTTCCTCTTCGTTACCGAATGATTCTTCTTCGATCTCTTCACGATCATCATTACCATCATCGTCGTCGAGCACATCCTCAGAATAATCATCATAGGTTGCGCTTGAGATGAAGCCACCACGCAGCGCGCTCTCGCTCAGTTTGCCAGGGAACGAGACCCGATCTCGCATTGCTGGATCCTGAAAGACTTCCCGAAGCAGAATACGTGTATGGCCGCCACTGACTTGAGCAACCGCCGCTGCATAGCGATTGCCACCAGCAATCAGTTCAACCAGCCGTTGGGTAAGTTTCGGTTCAAGCCGCCCAACCAGGTTGCCCTCTGCATCCAGAATATTGATATGGCGACCATTCACCAGCAACACAACCTTTTCGCCAGTGACAACGGCACCATTACCAGCACGGCGGGTCACATCGATCAGCGTTGTTAGGGCTGTCTTGCCAATTTCGGTGATGAACAGGCGTAGATCAACCAGTTCTCGCCCAGCACGCGATGGCCCAGCGGTTGCGCCACGTGCGAGCAGATCATCGATCCGCTCAAGATTCTTGCGAGCAATTGGATTGTTGGGCATTATCCGCAATGCACTACGATACGAATCGCGGGCCTCTTCGAGCCGCCCAAGTTCAAAGTAGGCTTTCCCAAGCCGATTATGGGTATCGACATCCTCTCCCAGATCGAGTAAATGTTTGTTGAGATCGGCGGCTTCCTCCCAGCGGTTTTTGGCCGCCAGATCGACAGCCTGGTTCTGCAGCCGGCGACGTGCGCGCTGCTTATCATCCTGTTTGGCCAAGAGTGATCCTCCTATGATCCCGATAATCTTGTGTAAAGAACAAGTACATCTCAGACTCTTGTTCTCTTGTGCAGCAACATATCAATAAACGAACAAACAGCGCAGTGTTCATGCTTACTTGTTCTTTGTATATAGGGTTGTTTAGAAATTAGGGCATGGTACTGCGCCATTGACACACGCCAGCAATGCGAGCAGGGCCAGGCCATTATTCATTCCATGGGCAATAACGCACGGCAGCAGGCTTCCGGTTCGATGCATGCCCCAGGCCAATAGCAAACCCATAACGAAGGCCGGTAGTAATAGGGCGATTAAGCCTTCGCTAGCTGCCCCGCTATGGGCGAGCAAGAACAGAAAGGCGCTCAACCCATATGCGCCAACTATCCCCCAACGCTTTTCACCCCAGATCCGCCGCAGCGTATTGAAGATGTACCCACGGAACAGCACCTCTTCGCCAATTGGAGCGAAGAGTGCTGCACCCATAAGAAAAAAGAATTGGCCGAGATAATCGCCTTTGAACAGCGGATACTGAGCGGCCTGGTTCTGGCGAATATCGAAGAATGCAAATAGGGAACTAAACAAAATATTACTGATCAGTACCAGAACGCCAAGGCCGATGCCAGTTGCGATCAGCCGCAGTGGCTTCTCGAATTGTAGCCCAATAGCGCTCGGTGGCTTGCGTTGTAGCCGGATGACTCTGGCAACTGGCAGGCCCACAAATACGGCATTCTGAATAAACAGCAGCGTCACAATTCCATCGACGCCGACCAATTTCAGGAGCGCCGTTTGATCCATCCCCTGAAGTGCAGAAAGTGTCAGCCCTTGCTGAAAGATCCGAACAATAATAAAGGCAGCCGGAACGACCAGCGATACCACCAGAAACAGCAGCGCCAGGACGACAAGATCCAGCACAAGATCGCGGCCAGGCCGGACAATCTTTTCTGGAATAGGTGCTGGCAATGGGGCAATCAGCTCCGTATTGGACATCAGGCCCACGCCCCTTCACTGATTAGTTCGCCCTGCAACGACCAGGGGCCGGTTGATATTATCCGAACCTGGGCGAGGCGACCAGTCCAATTCTGTGCATCACTAAAGAAGACAAGCTTATTGCCTGGGGTGCGCCCGCGCCATTTGCCTTTATGCTCGCCATCGATCAGCACCTCAACCGTTTGGCCAAGAAACACTGCACTACGTTCGGTGGCGATCTGTTCCTGAAGCTGCTCGAGTTCGATTCGCCGCAGTATTTTTTCGCCATCGGAAACCGCGAGTGCAGGATCTTCCTCCATCGCAGCGGCGCGGGTGTCCGGGCGGGCCGAGTATGCGGCAATATGCACTTTATCGAAGTGAATCTCTTCCAGCAGCGCTTTCGTCCCCGCAAAGTGTTCACGGGTTTCACCAGGATGCCCAACAATAATATCGGTAACCATTGCGATATGCGGCATGGCTGCGCGAATGCGCCCGACCAATTCGCGATAGCGCTGGACGGTATACCCGCGGCGCATGATCTTCAGTAAGTAATCGTGCCCGGCCTGGATCGGCAAATTAATCTCGGGCATGCAACGCGGTAATTCCGCAATTGTCGCAATCAGTTTGTCCGTCATCCACGCGGGATGCGAAGTCAGGAAGCGCAGGCGCAATAGCCCTGGAACCTCGTGGACGGCCCGCAGCAGATCGGCAAGATCCGGCCTGCTAGGCAGATCGTGGCCCCAGGAATCGACGATCTGGCCGAGTAACGTGATTTCCTTCGCGCCACGGGCCACAATCCGGCGAACTTCCTCAACAATTTCATCGAGCGGGCGGCTGCGCTCACGCCCGCGCCGCAGTGGGATCACACAGAAGGCGCAACTCATGTTGCAACCATATTGGATCGGCACATGTACCGAAACCGGCGGATGCGTCCAATCGGCCACGGGAAGCGCTGGCATGGCCAGTTCATCCAATTGGTAGAGGGAATTGGGAGCCAGCGCAACCACTTCATCCACAGCCGATGGTGAGACAAAATGATCCACGACCGGCAGTTGTTGTTTGAAGATAGAATGGTTATTTGGACCGACCATGCAGCCCCATAGAACCACGGTTGTATCGGGCAGGTTGCGTTTGACACGCTGCAGATCGCCGAGCTTACCAATGATCCGTTCCTCGGCAGAAGCGCGAACGCTACACGAGTTCAGCACAATAAAGCTGGCATCTTCTGGCCGATCCGCTGGAGCGTAGCCAACGCCCTGCAACGCCGCCTCAAGCCGCTCTGAGTCGGAGATATTCATCTGGCAACCGACCGTCCAGACATAATAACGACGCTCACGTGGGGTGAGATCGCGAGAAACACGCGGTATCAGGGCGTGGGCAGCATCTTTTTCCAGCAATTGGAGTATATCGGGCATAGGTAAATCCTCCGCTCTAGCAGCGAAGCATTATACCCAATTTCGTGTGGAGATGCAAAGAGGGATTTGAGGGAACAAGATCATACAAAAGCGGGAGCGCGAGGGGCTTCCCCTCGCAACTCCTGTTTCGCTGCGTCAGCAGCTTTTCTGCTGTAGCAGCGAAACAGACCAACCAAAAAATAATTTGCAGATCGTTGCTGACACTCTGATCTGCGGCGGGACGCAGCACCATGAGGCAGCGGAATGGCGCGCTATCGAGTGG
>JBBQSD010000171.1:0-11592 GCA_038214135.1 Chloroflexales bacterium
CGCCGCCCGTTGGTTGGTGGCACGTATTTGGGCGAACACGAGGTTCGCCCTCCGCCGCTCGCTGAACGACATCCCGCCGCCCGTTGGTTGGTGGCACGTATTTGGGCGAACACGAGGTTCGCCCTCCGCCGCTCGCTGAACGACATCCCGCCGCCCGTTGGTTGGTGGCATGTATTTGGGCGAACACGAGGTTCGCCCCTACCATGGTTCATGGTTCATGGTTCATGGTTCATGGTTCATGGTTCATGGTTCTCGGTTCGGCCTTCTGACTCCTGACTCCTGACTCCTGAATACTCACCCCACCGCATACCCATACACATGCAATGGTCGTGTTGGTTCGATTGTAGTGCGGATGTTACTTGGAATCATGTATGGTCGCAGGGTCAGGCCTGCCCGCCATAGGTTTCTGGCATCGCTCACCTCCAGAAACCCTTTACACGTCCGCAGGAATAGCTCGAACCCATAGCGCGTACGGTGGGCTTCCTGAAGCCGCATAACATCTGCTGCTTTGCGGCGTGGATCAATAAAGAGCTGTAATCCCGTAAGAATAATGAGCCCACCAGGCCGCACCTGTGCCCGCGCTGCATTCACGTAGCTCAATGGATCACCGAAAAACTGAAGGCAGCGATTGAGTATGATCACATCATAGGTTCCAAGGGATGCTAGATCCAGCAGATCACACTGAATTGCACGCCAGTCGCTTGGGTACCATTGGCGGGCCTGCAACCCATCGTGGGTGTCATCGAAATAATCGACGGCAGTGACGATATGACCATCCAGTGCCAGATTATGGCTCAACCACCCATTCCAGGCCCCAACATCAAGAATCGTCAGTGGGCCTCGCCGCCCAAGTAACCCGCGTACAACAGCGAGATCATGGCGGCGCAGCCGCCATTCATGGCCAGATCCAGCAGGGCCATTCGGCAGTTGTGCGTAGTGCGCCGGTTGAATCATAGGGATATGCTGGCTGCGGCGTATTGCTGCAATCAATGCCGCAAAGGCCCGAATAGCACGCCCTTGAGGTTCAGCCAACAGCCGAATGACTCCGCCTTGTTGCGGATAATATCGCCCACAACCACAGGTATCATGCCCCGTCAATGGTTCATGGCAATTCGGGCAACTGAGTGGTGGATGCATCATACTATCTATCCGCACGATGATACCTATAGATCACTAGCATCATCCACTGGCCAATCGCTGCCGCGAGTGCCCCACCTGCGATACCCAAGCGTGGGATGAGCAACAGGCTACCAGCCAGGCTGGCCAGTATTCCAACGATATTAGCCCACAATACCCGCTGTTGCTGCCCAAGCCGATACAGTGCATAGATCTGTGGCAGGTACCAAAAGATTGGGATGACGGCCAGTGCCACACCAACCAGCGCCAGCACAGGCAATTCAAAATGGTAGATCGATGCGATCAGCCAGCCACCTATTCCAACTAATGGCGGAATGCCAAGTATGCCAGCCAGCAGCATGCGGCCAGCCAGACGCGGAGTCGCCTCCGGTCCGAGCCGATAGAGCGCACGGATGAGTGGCAGCAGTGCCAGATTGGGCAGCGCTTGGAGGTAGCTCACCAGCGTGACAAGCACCTGGTAGTGGGCCAGTTCAATGGTGTCAAGCAGCAAACTGGCGCAGTACAGATCCGCCCGTGATTGCAGCATGCCGCTCAGGCCAAGCAGAAAGAATGGCAGCGCACCAGCCAGGAAGCGCCACGATGCTAGCCAATCAATTGCAATCCGCCTGAATGTCCAGCGCCGAAAGTGCCATACCAATGCGGCAACCTTGATCAGCGTGATTGCGGCATGCAGCCCAACCAGGGATGGGAGTGTTAGCTGCGATCCAAGTAGCACTACGCTGCCAGCAAGTGTGAGCGTGGCCAGGATTTCGAGCAGCGCAGCATAGCCAAACGCCTTCGCATAGGTGATCAGCGAATCGTGTGCCTGAGCGAGTAATGTGCCCAGCAACCAGAGCAGTGCAGCCACCAGTATTGGCATCGGCCAGCCAAGCAGCAGCAATGGCAGCATACACAACAGCAATATCATAAGTCGAGCGACGAGTGCGATCTGCCACTCGCTGCTAATTCGGGCAGGCGATTTACTAAACGCCCGTAGCAGGTAATCGCGGGCACCCCAACTAGCAATATGGCTGGCCAACTGTACCGCGAGCATGACTTGAACAAACTGGCCCCACAGCGCTGGCGAGGCCAGGCGCACCACCGCAATCGAGACAAGTGGAGTCAGTAGTGGAACTATCAGTGTGTTTACCCCAGCAGCAAGGCTGGGAAGGATGCGCCGACGAATGCGGGCCACGTGCATCATTTCAAAAACCACTGGTCTCGGGGCGCTGGTAGCGGATGAGGCGCTGGATGGCACGTAGTTCAATTGGGTAACGGTAGATCCCAAAATGGTAGCGCCAGGATGCCAGCCCGCGCAGCAGATACCGCCAGCCACCGCGCAGCCGCACATCGGTTGTGGTTGGGTAGTAGGCGTTCAGCACACGCTCAAAATCGTGCAACTCGCGCCGCAGTGGGTCGAACATCCAGGGCAACCCGGCGCTGCGGCGCTGTGCAAAATCACTCCATTCCGGGCTGATCCACTGCTCAAGTGTTTCGGGGAACTGAAAACCACTGGCGCGGGCTTGGTCGTACAACTCGCCAGCCAATGGAACCGGCGTGTACAGGTACAGAATGATCTCGGTCGCTGGATTCACGCGCTTGACCTGGCGGATAAACTCGATTGTCTGGCGCACATCACGCTGGGGATCGGGAGGGTTGCCCAACACAAACGACATTTCGGGCACAATGCCATACTCGCGGGTGCGGCGGGCCAACTCCAGTGTTTTGGCTGTCGATGCCGTGCCGCCCTTATCCATGCGCTTGAGCGTCTCATCCGAACCAGATTCAGCACCCAGAAAGACCATGCGCAGGCCACTATCGCGCATCAGCCGCCAGGTGTTGTCGCTATACTTCATCAGTGTGTCGATGCGCGCCTCGCCCCACCAGCCAATCTGCAGATCCATGATGCGCTCGGCGAACTCGGCGGTTCGCGCTTCCTGAACAAAGAAATTGTTATCATAGAATTCGACCGCATCGACATGATAGCGCTCAACCAGATGGCGGGTCGTTTCCGCAACACGAGCGGCAGATTGGGCCAGCCAGCGCCCACCAACCATATTGACAACCGCGCAGAAGTTGCAGAAGAATGGGCAGCCATAGCTTGAATGGTGTGGTATCGTCCTGCGGCCCATAAACGTCGGGCGAATATAGCGCTCAAGTGCCACCCGATGGTATGGGAAATCGGGCAACTCATTGGGATGCGGAATTTCTGGCATGCCCGCCATGATCGTCCGGCGGCGTGGGGCTGCTGGCAGAAGTTCAATGCTGCTAGTGCTATGTTGCTGGGCAACCGTCTCGTGGGAAACGACCCCCGCAATTCCATGTGGGTCTGTTCCAGCGCGCAGTGCATCGATCAGTGAGCGGAAGGCCAGTTCGGCATGCCCACGCAGCACATAATCAACATAGGCAGCTTTGAGGCAGATTGGGTAATGCTGGGTTGGGAAATAACCACCCCACACAATTGTGAGCCGTGGGTGGCGTTGTTTAAGTTGTTGGCAGATCGGCACCGCATTGCTCAACTGCGGCCCTGGCATCACCGTCACACCAAGAATATCGGCCTGCGTCTCACGAATGGCCTGATCCAGTTCCGCCAGCGGATCGGCAGCCAGGTTGCCATCGATAATCCGATAATCGTGTTTACCCTCAAGCACGGCACCAAGCGCGAGCAGCGACATTGGCAGAACTGGCTTGTGTTGGGCATTGCTTGGCGGGTTGTAGAGAATAATCATTGATTGTTTTTCGCAGTCAGCGCATAGACGGTCAGAACTTCACTGATCAGATTGCGCTGGCGTACAGGCGTGTACACAAATCCGGCTCGCTGCAGTGCATTCAGAAACACATGCTCATTGCCAATTGATGAGAGTACAATCAATGCTTTCCCCTTTGGAACAAGATGCGCACCGAGTTGGGTCGCAAACCGCCAGGCCAGATCGGGCAGATCGGGTGAATGAAACGCCTGCTCAAGTGGCGTGTGCGGCACACCAGCAAAGTAGGGCGGGTTGATGATCACCAGATCAAAACGCTGCCTCGCAACTGGCGCAAACAGATCACCCAGGCATACCACAATCTGCTGTTGCCGATTATTGAGCAGTGCATTGATCTGCGTACAGCGCACTGCATGTGGGTTAACATCGATTGCCACAACCTGCATCCCATGCCGTGCCGCAACCAACGCCTGCAACCCCGTACCGCACCCAAGATCGAGCGCCCGTGCCTGCGGCCCAAGCGGCATTGCTGCAACCGCCTGAGCAAGCAGATTGCTACTAAAGAACAGCGCCGGATTAAAGACTTCTGGCAGCACAACAAGATTCAAGCCTGCCATGCGCTCAAGCACCAATCGTGCATGGCGGTGGCGTTGGAACAGCGAGAAGCGTATGGTCAGCAAGGACTGTATGACGCGCTGGAATATTATCTGCATGGCACAGACCAAACTCAATCACTATAGCAGAATTCAGAATTCAGGAGCCAGAATGGCTGGCGCATCAGAAAGCCCATGCGCTCGTTCACAGGAGCTCCATGCTTCTGCTCTTTGCTATAAATGGAACACAGGAGCTTCCTAATGCTTGTTGGTCGCGCCTCGGCTGCGAACGATGTGGGCTGGTGGCACGTATTTGGGCGAACACGAGGTTCGCCCGGTCGAACGACACTTCTCTTTGTTTTTGGATCAAGAGCTGGTGGCACGTATTTGGGCGAACACGAGGTTCGCCCCTACCTTGTTCCTTATTCCTTGGTTCGGGGTTCTGGGTTCTTGGGCAGACACATAGGTCTGCACCCTACATGGGTTCTCGGTTCTCGGTTCTTCGTATTCTGACTTCCGAATCCAGAATACTCAGTCCAGGTTCTTGGCTACTCGCTCAAACACGGCCAGATAATGGTCGCTCACATACGGCCAGGGCCATGATCCAGCCACATGCCGATCTAGCAGCGCCAGGGTTCCAAACAGATCCGGATAGCGTGCCACGAGTGGTTCCAGGTAGGGCGGCGGTAACAATCCACCAATCGCATACAGCCCGCTTGGTCGGAAGTCGGGTGCGAATTCGGCACATAGCTGCTGTGGTGATGGAAACCAGGTCTGCACGGCGCTTCCTCCACCAGTATGCGCCGCCTGCCCCGCACGCATACGCCGGAAGGCCCGCCGCATATCACCACGCAACACATGCCAACCGATCTCCCAGGCACAGATTGGCCCAATCAGCACAAGCGCAACCCTGCCGCCTGGCTTGACCATGCCTGCCAACCAGCGTGCAAGCAGTTGTCGATCTGCCAGACAATTGAGCGCACCGAAATTGGCTAATGCACCATCATAGCATTGCTGATTGGCCCGCATAGGCTCATGCAGATCTGTCGACTCTCCCAAGTTGCTCAAATCAGCTTGCATATAATCAACCAATCCCGCAATCGATTCGCTCATTATCTTCTGGCGCGCAACGGCCAGCATCGCAGCAGATGCATCGATTGCCATCACTGCCACGCCACGCCGCGCCAACCACAGTGCATCCTCACCAGTCCCACAGCCCAGATCGAGAACCCGATCACCAGCCTGAAAGAAGCCTTCGATCTGCTGCCAGACAGCTTCCCGCATCCAGCGCCCGAGCCGTGTATAGCTGAAATCAGCGTCATAGGTTGCGGCAGCGGCATCAAATGGGCTAGGGAGTTCTTGAATCAACATTCTGACTCCATACAGATGCGATGATGAGCTTTTACATGTATATCGGGTAGAATTTGCCGCTACGCCCCAGGCTGAAGCCGTGCGGCTATGGATGTATCATTTCTAGGCCCGCATTCTGACTCCTGACTCCTGACTCCTGACTCCTCGGCTACTGCTCCCGTTCACCCTGGGTAAGCAGCATTCCAGCGCGCCCAATCCCAATATTCAGGGCTGCCTTCGCAACCCGCATATAATCACGTTCTGGCGCTTGGATCTGGCGAGCAAGCGCAACCTCATTGACCATCCAGCGCGTGGCGTACTGATAGTAGCGCCGCGAACGCCGCCCGCGTACTGTCGCATCGCGATCCGAGCCAACCTCCCATGCCTTGAGTGGAATGATGCGCTCGGCAACCTGCCGATAGTAGGGCGTGCCCTTGATCGGGTAGGCAACCGTCGTCAGCAGTTTATCCGGTATGGCCGCCTTGAGATGTGCAACCGTCTCGGCAATATCTGTTGGTTCCTCACCATCATAGCCAAGCATGATGAATGTGCCAGCCTCAATTCCATAGCGCTGCAACAGCTTGATCATCTCGCGCATGCGCTCGGCATTTGTGCGGCGCTGCATTGCATCGAGCATACGCTGCGAACCACTCTCCGCACCGATCCACAACCGGAAACAACCCATCTCGGCCAGCGTCCGCACGACATCCTCATTCAAGCGATCCTCGCGCGAGATCGTCTCAAATGCTGCCCGAATACCACGCCGCTGTAATTCGGCGGCATAGGCAAACAGCCAGCGATGGTGGATCGTGAAGACATCATCGGCATACCAGACCAACTCGGGCTTGTAGGTCGCCAATATCTGCTCAACCTCATCGGCTACATGCATAACACTGCGCCGCCGATGGGTGTGCCCATACACGGCATGGCTGCACCATGTACAGGTATAGGGGCAACCACGCGCCGTAATCAACGAAACAGCGCCCTGGCCATGGTGTTTGCGCCAGATCCGCAGATATTCTGGAATATCGATTGCAGCCCGATCCGGGAATGGCAGTGTACTCAGATCGGCAATCTGTGGGCGAGCCGGGGTCTGTACAACCTGCCCCATCTGATCATGAAACACAACCCCACGCACATGCGCTAGATCATGCGGGCCGTGATTGGGCAATTCCGCCACTAACTCTTCCAACGTCAGTTCGCCCTCACCAACCACAATCACATCGGCACCGCGTTGCAGATACTCCTCGGCATAGTTGGCCGGCTCCGGCCCGCCCATAATCACCAGCGCACCAGCCGCCTTACAGATCTGGATCGCAGCCAACACATTCACCCGCGTCATCAAATTAGCATAGATCCCAACAATCGGCGGGCGCTCAGTTGCAACAAATTCCGCAAATTCCTGGCGGCTGCGAAAGGTTGTATCAAACATACCAACTGCAACACCACGCGTTTTGAGATATGCCGAAAGCGACAGAATGCCAAGCGGCGGGTATGGCCGCATCACCTGCAACTCGTGCGGATCTTCATACAAATGGTAGCCGTGGGTTAGCAGAATATCGATCAACTACCAAGGCCTTTCGTGTAGACGAGTATTCAGGAGTCAGGAGTCAGAATACTGCGCCGAGAACCGAGAACCAAGAACCACCAAGAACCAGGGTAGGAGCGAACCTCGTGTTCGCCCAAATACGTGCCACCAACCCACATCGTTTGTAGCCGTGGCATAACCAACAAACATTCGCGGCCCACCAGCATCCATTACGGGTCGGGTACCCTCTGGGTGCCGTCGCGCCTGGCCGCTGGAAGGGGGTGCGGCATACATTTTTGCAACAATGTCACCGGGTCAACCAGATCCGTAGGGGCGGTTCGCGAACCGCCCTCCATGACCGACACAGGCATGCATGGTGGACAGTTCGCGGCCCACCATCATCATTTACGGGTCGGGTACCCTCTGGGTGCCGTCGCGCCTGGCCGCTGGAAGATCTAGGCGGGTGCCCTCTGGGCGTTGGCGGAACGGTTCCCTGGTACCTGCCGCTGCGTAAAAACGCGATGCATCGCGTCTCCCTATTCTATCCCCAACTGAACCAACCTTTGCTGATACGCCGCCAGAATCCGGCCTCCATGGCCCGCAAAATGGCCCTTGCACCAATCTGGCCCAAACGATGCTTCTGCTGCTGGCCCATGCCGCCCAATCAGCCGCCGAGTTGTGCGCTCCATCTCGGATTGTTCAAGCCAGGTGCCAAGCCCAGCAGGCAGCAGTGCCTCAACCAGCGCACCAATCCGCCCACTACTTGCGCTATTGGTAGAGCGCTGTGGTGGTAATATCGCATTCGGCAACCACTGATCAACCCAGCCGTTGAGTGTGCGCATCCGGCGATAGATCGGCATTCCCGCCAGTGGCACCATCTGGGCCAGTTCATGCGCCGTATAGAGCGAACGATCCTGCATCACCAGTGCCCGCTCGGAGATCAAATAATTCGGGCAGATCACATGACCAGCCAGGCGAGCCACACGCACAAGTAGCACCGTTAATCTCTGGCATAACCACAAACGGTTTGGCGTTGTCACAATCAGGTAATCGATATCGGCCCCAGCAGCTACATTATCCATCGCTAGCGCACCCGTCACCGCAACCATGCGAACAAATGGCAACTGCGCCAGCCTGGCAGCATAGAAACGCGCCTGCTTCCACAGCAACAGCGCCCGTACAGCCCGCTCCTGGCGCTGTTCAACCAGATTGGCACGCCCAGCCAGCACCACAAACCCATTGCAAACATGCACCAGATCATTCAGATGCTCAGCCTGAAGCGTCGCACACAATTCAGCAGGCGTGGCCGCAACACCAACCAGGTAGCGCCACAGTTGCGCTTCGGTCAGTGGGTAATCGAACACATCGGCATACGCAACCGCCCGTAGCAGCGCAACGTCACGTGCTGTACAGGTTGCGGGAGCGCCCAGGTGTACTTGCATTCAACGCCTCTTGGTAAACTCCCAACGTCAAACTGGCGGTTCGCTGCCAGGAAAACTCAGCCGCTCGGCGCAAGCCCTGCTCGTGCAGCATACAGCGCAACTGCGGATCGCACACAATCCGCTCCAATCCAACGGCAATTGATCCAATACTCTTTGGGTCAACCAGCAGCGCCGCACCACCAGCCACCTCTGTCAGCGCCGGTGTGGCCGAAATCACCGCTGGCGTGCCGCATGCCAGTGCCTCAATCAGCGGCAAGCCAAACCCTTCGGCCAGCGATGGCAGCACAAACGCATCGGCCCCAGTATACAGCCCTGGCAGATCGGCGCGTGGCACATAGCCCGTGAAAATAACCTGATCGCCAAAGCCACAGCGCGCCACCTGTTCGAAGATCGGCTGATCATGCCAACCACGCCCACCAACCAACACAAGCTGGTGCGGTATCACGCGATCAGCGCGCAATCGCGCCCATGCCGAAATCAGGCGAGCCAGATTCTTGCGCGGCTCAATTGTTCCAACAAACAACAGATATGGCCCACGAATGCCGTGTGCCGCTCGCACCCGTTGCTGCTCATCGTGATCGACAGGCCGGAAGATCGGATCAGCAGCTTCAGATGTCACACACACCCGCTCGGGTGGCACACGCAACAATCGCATAATATCGCGGCGGGCATGTTCTGAAACAGTAATAATCCGGCTGGCACGGCGGGCCGTCAGCGCAACCACGGGCCGAATCAGCAGTTGCTTACGAAACGGATGGTAGCGCGGCATCAGGCTCAACGTCATATCATGGATCGTCACAACATACGATCCCGGATGCCCAAGCGGCCCAATCGAATTGGTATAGTGGCACAGATCCAGCCCCAGCCGCCGCAGTTCACCGGGCAACACACACTGCATCCATAGCATGCGGCTCGGAAACGAGCGTGTCGCTGCGCCAGGGCGATTCGAAAGTGGCACAAACGCATGGCCAGCATCACTGGCCGCCAACGCTCCCAACAGCGTTCGTGCATAGGTGCCTACCCCAGATGGCCGCTCATCGATCGCCGTTATGTCGTAGCCAACCCGCATGCATCCCCCATCATCCCATCCCGTACGGGCGAACCTTGTGTTCGCCCGCTTCCGCCCCATTATCCCATCCCGTACGGGCGAACCTTGTGTTCGCCCGCTTCCGCCCTATCATCAACGCACACAGCCCACTCACCATCCCCAACAGCATCCACAACAACAGATTCGTCGTCATGAATCCCAGAAAGGCATCGAGCATGCCATGGATGAGAAAGGCCGTCAGTGCCAGCATGCACGCCAGTAGCGCCCAGCGAAGCTGTGGCTGCATCAACCCACCACTGCGCGATTCGCGCAGTGCTATGGTTGCCTGCACAATCTGGGCACCAATCAGGCTCAGGAAGGTCATTAGGCCCAGCAACCCTGCACCAACCAGCAGCTCAAGGTATACATTATTCGTGTGGATGCGGGTATCCCAGCGCTGCATCCCAATATATGGGCCGTAGATATACTGGAACACGCCTGGCCCAATCCCAACCACCGGCCGGGTACCCCAGATCGCCAATGCTGCCCGCCACAACTGCCCACGGCTTGGCTGTGGCAGCTCATCAACCGTCACGGGTGCAAGCGTCGTGCGATGCGGCGCTGCCTGCGGGGTGGCCGGTTGCGCTGCACTCCCAGCAATAATCGTCACCCGCTCACGGGCCGGTGCCACCTGATACTGGCTAAACCATCCGCCGCCATGCTCGCGCAACAGATCCCAGGCCAATTCATAGCTTCCTGGAACAGTTGGTGCCTGGATCTGTGCATATAGGGTAATTGCCTCACCAGGCGCGATACTGTGTGGCAATGGCGTACGCAACCCATCGAACACAACCGCCCTGCCACTCAGCGGATCAAACCAGTGATAGGCCAGCATCACCGGCCGCACGCCACCCTCCGGCCAAGCAACCCTGCCACTATTGCGGATCTGCACATCAACGCTGCGAAGCTCATTCGTCCCCATCTGCTGGATCGGAGTGGCCTGGTAGGTCGCTCCATACCAATCATCGATATTTGGCTCCAGCAGGCGCAACCGGAAGGTGGGCAGGCTCAGTAACGCCACCAGCACGAGTCCAACCACCACCGATCCACCGACAGCCTGCACCAACACCGATCTCCGGCGTTGCGTGTGGCGCGGCTCAGAAAGCCAGATCCCACATGGCAGCAGCACAAGCAGGGCTGCACAGACGATCAGCGCCGCTCGGCTATAAGTAAACAGTGTCGCAGCCAGCAGCAACCCAGCCAACCCAAAGCCCAACAATCGCCACCAGCCACGTAGCAGCCCAATCGCCCCAACCAGTGCAATCGGCAGGATGGCCTCATAGAACATCGCCGCAACATTGGCATACACAAACGTGCCACTCAGGCGCAACAGCCCACCCATAAACGAAAGCTGGGTCTTGAACGGAGCCAACAACCCAAGCACATTGGTCGTCTCACCAAGCTCCCATAGGCCAAGAGACGCGCTCACGCCAGCACCAGCAGCAAGCGCCAACAACAGATTGCGAGCTAACGGCCAGCCCTCGGCCCGTAGCCGTTCGGCAACACACAAGCCAATCAGCGCACCCTGGGCCTGGCGCAGCGTAAACTTGAGCGCATCGCGGCCATATTCAGGGGCCAATAGCGCACTCACAACCAGCGAAACCATGAATAGCACCATTGGGATTGCCAGCCAGCCCGAAACATCCATACGGCGGCGTTCATATACCAACAGCCCAAGCCAGAGAATCGTGACCAGCGTTGCCGCAAGCTCCACCGAATTGAACAACAGGCCAAACAACGGCAGCCCGCCCGAACTCTCGAATGGCAAGAC
>JBBQSD010000172.1:0-11473 GCA_038214135.1 Chloroflexales bacterium
GCTCCACGCTTGGCGGCTAAAGCCGCAGCTACCGATGGCAAAGCCGGCCTGCGCCGGCTCATCCAGGCCGCGGAGGCGGCCTTCGCGGTGAGTAGCCCGCCCGTTCACGGGCCGGGCAGCAGCCATGCAGAACAATACGTCACACCCCGGCCAAATTCAGGGCTGATCGATTAGGATAGTTCGCACAAGCACCTCTGGCACATCATCACGCACGATAGCTATTCCCAGGCCTGTTGGTAGCACCCAACGCACATTCCCGGCCTTCACCTTCTTATCGCGCAGTGTTAGTGCGAGCAGTTCATGCGGTTGCATACCCTGTGGCAGTCTGGTTGGCAATCCATATGCCTGAAGCAGGGCACGCTGGCGTTTCACAAATGCACTATCAACCATGCCAAGCTGTTGTGCAAGCTGTGCCTCTAGATCCATACCGATCGCAATCGCCTCACCATGCAATAACACGCCATACCCAGCAGCAGCCTCGACAGCATGGCCAAGGGTGTGGCCATAGTTCAACAGCATGCGCTCGCCGGTCTCGCGCTCATCGATATTGACAATATCAATCTTGACTTTAGCCGCCCGCCGAATCAACGCCGCTATCAAGACGCCCCACCGAGGCGTCTCTACACCGACTCCTGACTCCTGACTCCTGACTCCTGACTCCAGTTCTTCAAACAGCCCGGCATCACGAATGACACCATGCTTGATCACCTCGGCCCACCCAGAATTCAGTTCACGTGCTGGCAGGCTAACCAGCAGATCGGTATCACTCAGCACCACACGAGGCTGGTGAAATGCCCCGATCAGGTTTTTGCCCAACGGATGATTGACGCCGGTTTTACCACCGATCGCGCTATCGACCATAGCCAATAGTGTTGTTGGTAGTTGAATGAATGCAACACCACGCAGCACGGTTGCTGCCACGAAGCCTGCCAGATCGCCAACCACACCACCACCAAGCGCCAGCACCGTATCGCGGCGCTCGATTCCACCGGCAATCATCCAGGTATACAGCTTCATCGCAACCGAGAGATCTTTGCTGGTTTCGCCAGTTACTGCAAAGACCCGCACGCTGCGGCCAGATGCTTCCAACTGTTCCGCCAGCGGGAGCGCATAGCGAGCCTCAATTGCACTATCGCAGATCAGCCACAGCCCACCATGCAGCCCAAGTGTTTCTAGCATTGTTGGTAGGCGTGCCAATGCCCCAGATTCGACGATCACCGCATAGCTGCCACTGGGGGTCGTCACTGTTAGTGTGTGATCAGCAGCACTCATTATGCACTCCTCACTCGCCACTCGCCAAATCAGTGCCCTCAAGATGTGCCGCATCGTTTAATCGAACCAGCCGCCAGCCATGTGCGCCAAGGCGCAATTCCGTCAGCGAGCCGTTGTCGAGCCACATTCGCCCAAAATGGGCCAGATCCAGCCCGATCACATCACACAAAAGCGCTCGAATAGTACCGCCATGCGAAACAGCCAGGATCATGTCGTTTGGCTTGTGGGCCTGCTGAATCGTCTTGAGTGCAATCAGCGCTCGCTGTTGGAGCTGTGCATATGATTCGCCGCCCAACCGAACGGTGCGAGCCGGGTCACGCTCATATTCACGCATATGTTCGGGAAAGCGCCGGTACAGTTCTTCGGGCGTATAGCCCTCCCAATGGCCAACATCAATCTCGCGCAGTTCTGGCATGGCAACCGGGCTTATCCCGAGTTGTTGGCCGATCAGGTTGGCCGTTTCGGCAGCGCGTGATAGATCGCTGGTGTAGAGTGCGGTGATGCTATATCGAGCCAGGCGCTCAGCAGTGGCACGCGCCTGGTTTCGCCCTCGCTCGTTCAGAGGAATATTCGCGTGGCCCTGGTAGCGCAGCGTGGCGTTCCACTCCGTCTCACCATGGCGGATGAGTATCAATCGCATGATCCTGTTCCTGCTCCCATCTGTGTTGTATATTGTGAATAGAATAACAATCATGGTTACATATTGTCAAGTTCTTTATACCACTGCGCGGATTCCTTCACCTAACCCCTCTCCCAGTGGGAGCGGGGCAAGGGGTGAGGGCAGTTCCGTGGTTCTTGTTCGCTTGTTCGCACAGGGTGGTTCCGTATTCTGACTCCTGACTTCTGAATACTCGGTATTAGCCTCTTGCTTTAAGGTAGGCCGCACACGCCGCATACAGCGGTTCCTTCGGTTCCAGTTGTGCTGCTTGCTCAATCTCGGCCAACCCCTGTCGGTCGGTCGGGTCGGCCAATATCAATGCCCAACCCTTCAGGAAGCGCGCCGGCGCGAGTGTCGGGTCAAGAAGCAGTGCTGGTTCAATGGCTGCCGTGATATATTTGGGCATGTTTGCCTCGAAGCCCTGTACTTCCGGTCCAAAAATCTGGGAACGTTCGACCTCAAACAGATCCGCGACTGGCTTCTCACGCAGGTATGCGAGTGTTGCTTCATAATCTCCATAGAAGATACTGGGCATGAGTGGCGCAAGCGCAGTATTTGCCGCCTGATCCGCGAACGACCTGCCATCTATTTCAATTAACCCGGCATTGGTCAGAACAATCGGATCACCCTTCGCAAGGCTGCGTAGTTTTGGCAGCGGCAGACGCGCCTCACGCCAACGGTTAGATTTTGCCAACATAACGACCTCATTATTGAGCTTGGCCAGTTCTGTATCGCTAGGTAGTTCGGTCAGTTGCAGTTGTTTGAACTCATTCCCATCCCAGCGTAACACGGTTGTATGGAATACCCGCAACCCACACGCATAACAGGTGACATAATAATCTGTGCCATTTAACAACACCTCGGTTATTCCGTCGCCATCAATATCGCCAACATTCCCTGCGCCAGGGGCAGATGAACAGGATTCGATGATCGATGTGAGCTGCGGATTATCGAAGCTGAGCAGATTAAAACAGCTCCCATGTGCGCCAACGCCTCCATCAATGGTCAGCCAGACGCGGTCGGGCGTGATTGGAACCTGCTGCACGCTGGCGGGATCAATATAATCGGGTTCCCCAAGCTCAACGCGGCTGAGTTCGCGCCAGCCCTGCTCATCACGGCTGTAGATAGAAACATAATGGGATTGTTCTGGCTCGAACCGACGAAATCCGGATGTGAATACAACCGCCAGGCCACCGCCAGGGCCGGTGAGCGGGCGTACCTGGACGGTACTAATCCCAGGGTAATCTGCTAGGCCATTGGCATCTGGTGTGCTTGTAGCTGGCAGTTCGGCGATACTAGTTGCTGCAAGATCGGCGAGTTGCTCTGTTGGGATGGGCTGTGCTTGTGGCGTGTTGGTCGGCAGGGGTGTGTTGGTCGGCAGGGGTGTTGCACTTACAGGCACCGTAGTGGCTGGTGGTACAGTCGGTGGTATTGTCGCGAGCGTATTCGAACCGCAGGCGCTCACCACGAACATAAGCGTCAGAGTCAAGAGAATACGCATACTATCTCCGTTACTGATTGAACAACTACCAATACACGTATAGTAGCATCTTTGCTGAAAATGAATGATGAAAGCTTTCTAATAGGATAGGAAGTATGGTTATTGTGCTAACAACTCCCATAGAAAATGCTCTCCGATCAGCATGATCGGAGAGCATTCTCTAGTATCGCATCCATCATCATTTGATAGGTTTTCCAGAACAAATATTGTGCTTCCCGCTCATTGGGAAAGCTCCAGGAATGAGGACCATCTTGGAGACGCTCCACCGGAGCGTCTCTACCCTGTGTACTAACTCCTGAAAACTGAAAGCTGATGGCTCCATTCACACCAACGCCTCGACATCCGCCTCTGCCCGCTCACGGGCCGAACCAATCGCGAAATACTTGGCTTCAGGGTGATGAACAACGATTGCCGCCGTGCTCTGTTCAGGCACCAGTTGGAAGGCTTCGGTCAGCGTAACCCCGATCTTCTCGGTTGGGAGAATCTGGAACAGCTTGGCGTGCTCATCCAGATCTGGGCAGGCCGGGTAGCCCCACGAATAGCGCTTGCCAGCCGAACCCTTCAGCCCCAAACCCTGTTGGATGAGCCGATTGGTCAATTCGGCCAATGCTTCGGCCAGCGAAACACTCAACCCATGAATGTAATAACCACGGCTGTAGTCGCCCTGCTTCTGCAATTCCTCGGTCATGTCATCGACCTTGGTGCCCATGGTCACAACCTGCAGCGCCACAACATCCATCTCGCCGCTCTCCACCGAGCGGAAATAATCGGCAATACACAGCCGCTCGCGTTCAGGCTGGCGCGGGAAGTTGAAGCGGGTCAGTTCGCGCAGTGCGCCATCGGCTCGATTGGTTTTTGCTGCCTGGTTCTTGGTTCGCACAGATGCCGGATCATACACAATCAGGTCGTTCCCCTGCGATTGGCATGGGAAGTAGCCATACACAACCTTTGGCTCTAGCCAGCCATCACGCTCGGCCTCACGAATAAGATCGCGAACCATCTGGTCAAAATCGACTTTCAGCCGCTCCCATTCCTCGCCTTTGGCATTCTTGGCACCCCACTGCAGCCGGTAGAGCGCATTGCGATCCAGGCATTCAACAACATCCTGCAATCGGATTCGCGCTGTCGCCTGCGCCCCCCAGAATGGTGGCGTTGGTACTAATCCATCGTGGCGCACATTCGAACGAACCGTATCGCCCTTGGTCGCTGCACCCTGTTCGGCCAGCACCATGCGCCCGCGCTGCTTCTCATACAGCACATTCACGGCATCGCGTTTGATCTGGGCAACATACTCATCACGGATGGCCGGGTTGGAGAGTTTATCCATCGTCTCCAGGCCCTCAAAGGCATCCTTGCAATAGAACACACCCGAATCATATGGCTCCTCATCGCCAACAAACAGGATGCGTTGGCCATACTGCTTATTGATTGCCGCACCACCAACCAGAACTGGGAAATGCAGCCCACGCCGGTGCAGCTCCTGAACACACAATGGCATCTGCTTGGAAGTGCTGACGAGCAAGGCCGAAAGCCCGATCGCATCGGCATTCACCTCAATCGCCTTCTCAATGATCGTGTTCAGCGGCACCTGCTTGCCCAGATCGTAGACGGTATAGCCATTATTGGAAAGAATCGTATTGACAAGATTCTTGCCGATGTCGTGTACATCACCATACACTGTTGCCAGCACGACTTTGCCCTTGCTATTGCCATCCAGCTTGTCCAGATATTGCTCCAGATGTGCGACAGTTTTCTTCATGACTTCGGCGCTCTGCAGCACAAACGGCAGAATAAGTTGCCCTGAACCAAAGAGATCGCCGACCTCTTTCATCGCTGGTAGCAGCACCGCATTCAGGATGCCAACCGCAACAACGCCACGCGGCGAAGCCTGAGTCGTCGGATTCAACGCGATAACCGCTGGATTGTCTATCGTGTAGCCAATCCTGGCCAACCCATCGGCCAGCAGCACATTGATATCCTGCTCAACGCCTTCCTTCTTGCGATGAACGATCTTCCAGTGCAGCCGTTGTGCCACCGACATGCCCTCGGTTGGGTCGGATTTTGTCTCGGCTTCAGTGGTCTCATTTTCCTCATAGAACTGGATATAGCGCGCCAGTGCCTCCTCGTGTCGGTCGAAGATCAAATCCTCGCAGATGATGCGCTGCTCATCCGGAATCTCGGCATATGGCATCACATGCGCTGGATTGATAATCGCGGTATCGAGGCCAGCCGCCACTGCGTGGTATAAGAACACCGAATTGAGTGCGGCACGGGCGTGTGGCGCAACCCCGAACGAAAGATTGCTGACACCCAGCGTCGTGAAACAGCCTGGAATCTCCTGTTTGACCAGCCGAATGCCCTCAAGCGTCTCGACTGCCGCCCGCCGCAATTCTTCCTGTCCCGTCGTGATCGGGAAAGTCAATACATCAAACAGCAGCGCCTCGTGTGGCACCCCGAACTCATCCAACGCAATCTGCGCGATCCGCTTCGCCACCGCAAGCTTCCGCTCTGCTGTATGCGTCATACCCTCTTCGTCAATCGTCATCGCAACCGTTGCCGCACCATAGCGTGCGACCAACGGCATCACTTTATCGATCTTCTCGCCGCGCCCACCTTCCAGCGAAACAGAATTGACTAGCGCCCGGCCAGGGTACATCTCCAGCGCAGCCTTCAATACATCCAGTTCGGTTGTGTCGATCACCATTGGCAATTCGACATTCATGGTCAGTTTTTTTAGCAGCTTGACCATCTGCTCGCGCTCATCGGCCCGCTCGGTCATCGCCACACAAATATCGAGCAGATGTGCGCCGCCATCGACTTGATCACGGGCGACTTCAACCACCCCGTCATAATCGTCTTTCAGCAGCAAGCGCTTCACCTTGCGCGAGCCAAGCGTATTCACCCGCTCGCCAATCAGGGTCAGGGTGCCATCCTGGCGGATGGCCGCCGATTTGATCCCCGATGAGAGGCTGGGCAGATATTCGATCTCGCGCTGCGCTGGCGTAATCGCCCGCACCGTCTCGGCCAGCAGCTTAATATGTGCCGGGCGCGTGCCACAGCAGCCCCCAACCACACTCAGGCCATACTCGCTGACCAACTCGCCCAGGATGCGCGCAAACGGCACCGGCTCCATTGGGAACACAGCCTCGCCATCGACCTCAATCGGTAGGCCAGCATTCGGGATGCACGAAATCGGCTTGCGTGAGTGCTTGCACAAATACTCAATCGCGGAACGCATATATTCCGGCCCGGTCCCACAGTTCAACCCGATCACATCAACCGGCAGCGCCTCGACAGTTGCCAGCATGGCCGGGATCTCGGTGCCAAGTAACATTCTGCCCGAAACATCCAGAAAAACCTGCGCCTGCACCGCAATCGCACTACCGCTCTCCGCTTTGGCCCGCCGAATGCCATCCAATGCCGCCTTGACCTCCAGCATATCGAAGCTTGTTTCAACCAGCAACACATCAGCGCCGCCCTCAATCAGGGCCAGAGCCTGTTCATAGAACTGTTGCGAGAGTTCGTCAAACGTGATATTGGAAAGCGCCGGATCATCAGAAGATGGCAATTTTCCGGTTGGCCCCATCGAACCAGCGACATAACGCGGGCGGCCATCCAGGGCCTCATATTTGTCGGCGACGCTACGTGCCAGGCGTGCTGCCGTTGCATTGAGTTCGTGCGTTCGCTCGCCCAAACCCCATTCTTCAAGCCGGATGCGCGTACTCTGGAACGTACAGGTCTCGATCACATCGGCACCTGCCTCCAGGAATGAACCATGAATCTCTGCGATAATATCCGGCCGCGTGATCACCAGATAATCACGATTGCCATTGGTGCGCTCACCACCATAGTCCTCGGCTGTCGGATTATATGGATCAATACTAGTGCCCATCGCGCCATCATATATCAACACGCGCGATTGAAGTGCTTCCAAATAGGTTGGTTTCGTGCTCATGTGGCCTCGTTCTGCGAATTCGCGTGTACAAAAAATCCCCCACGCGACTGCGTGAGGGAACACTACCTCATCTATCAGCACCGCGCTGCCGGATTTGGCACCCTTCCATGTGGGGGTTGCCGAGGCTTCATCGGGCCGGTCCCTCTGCCCCTCTTGATGAGCAATATATAGTTGTGGAAAATTATACCAGCCCGCAATGGGTATGTCAATTATATTAACATAATAACATAATGATTGGGCGGATGGGGTTTGGGAGGCGCAGTCCAAGCAAACAGTGGGGTGGGGAGGCGCAGCCTCCCCAAATAGGCGTTTGGCCGTGTCAGATGCTCTTGCATCTGACACGGCCAAAATATTACCACCAGAATGAGTGGCCGCGCAGCATGCTGCGAATCTGGTCGACGATCTGATCCGGGCGGATTGGCTTGCTGATGAAGCTATCGAAGCCAGCATCCTTCGCCCGCAATCGCGTCTGGTGCATAATATTGGCAGTCACCGCTGCAATATGTGCCTTGGTCGTTCGTGGGTGTGCCCGCAACTTTTTGATAATCGCAAAGCCATCCTCGCCCGGCAGGCCAATATCCAACAGAATAATATCGACCTGCGGCAGCGCCTCGATCAACGACAGCACTTTTGCGCCGCTGCTACGATGATAGAAATGCTTGAAGCCAGCGTGCTTCAGCAGATCTTCAACAATCAAATAAGAATTTGGATCATCCTCAATCAGGAGGATGTAGGCATCTTCGGCGCGATTGATTGGCATCCCAGATCCCTGTGATTGCGTCACTATTGTCATTGGGGGCTTCCCTTGCTGCGTATGTGCATATTGATGAATAAGAAGCGCCTTCGTTATCGGGTTCTCAGTTCTAGTTCTTGGCTATCGGTTATCGGCTATATGTTAGTCGCTACTTGCATCCACCAGTTGCGCTACTGCTATCTGTTCGGCTGTTGCTATCGGTAGTGTAAAAAAGAACGTTGATCCAACACCACTCTTGCTTGTGACTTCCAAGGTACCGCCGTGCAGTTCCACCAACCGTCGGCTGATTGGTAAGCCCAACCCTGTGCCACCATAGCGCCGCGAAAGGCTATCATCTGCCTGCCGGAACTCTTCAAAAATGAGGTTCTGATGCTCTGGTGCGATTCCGACACCCGTATCGATGATTGCGACCATGATCTGCCCACAACGACGATCCACCGCATCACACGTAGCGCGAACCGTGATTGTGCCGCGCTCAGTGAATTTAACGGCGTTCGAGAGCAGATTCAATAATACTTGTGTCACTCGTATCCGATCAACGAACACATCCGGTAGATCGGCTTCCAGATCCTCATACAGCATAATGGGTTTATCGCTAATCAGAACCCGTGTCATGGTCAGTGCTTCGTGAAAGATAAGCTCTGGCTGCACTGCTTCTGGCTGAATAGTGAGCCGCCCCGCCTCAAGCTTGGCATTATCGAGAATATCATTCAACAATTTGATCAGATGCTCACCAGCGTCATAGATCCGCCCAAGGTAATCGTGCTGTTCTGGATTCAATGGCCCCTTGATCTCCTGCTTCAGAATATAGGAGAGGCCAATAATGCCATTCAGGGGCGTGCGAAGCTCGTGACTCATATTTGCAACGAAACGCGATTTCATACGGTTGGCCTCTTCTGCCACGATCCGCGCTCGCTCAACATCGCGATTGACCTGTTGGAGTTGGCCGTTGAGCAGGTCCTTCTCGTGCAGTGTTCGCTGGAGCTGCTTCTCGCTGGCATATAATTGAGCCTCGCGCCGCTCAACTTTATAGTAGCTGTCGATCGACCATTCAACTGCCGAAAGAAACCCACGTGCCGAAAGCCATGTCACCGTGGCGCTCAGGTAGTTCAACACAACTGAAGCGAGAAATGGTACCTCGATTAAGGCATGACCATTACCCATGCTGAGCGAAACAACACTATAGATAACGAGTGCAACCGTTGCAATAATGAACCCGAAGGTTGGGTGCAACAGCAATCCCGCGATGCCAATGACGATTGGGGTATAGAAGATAAACGGGTTCTCGTACATCGCCATCGCAGGCACAGTACAGGCTGCCGAACCAATCAAGCCAATCAGAAAGATAAGCACACCTGCACGATACCATCCAAACCGCCAGATAGCCCGCCCAAGCCGTGCAGTCGCTAGTATGGAAGCGCCCACAATAATGGCGAGTGATGCCCTGCCATTGCCAACCAAGCTAGGCAAGCCAAACAGCAGCAACCCAACTGCGCTAACTTCCGCACAGCGCAGCAGAATATGGAAGCTATCCTCACGCAGCGATGCAGTAAAGCTTTCCGGGCTCACATCAGTGGCTGTTGGATTGGGTGTGGGATTGATTGGCTGATCGAGCATTGTCTCTCTCGGATCTATTGACGTACTACCGACAGTGTAAATAGTGCAACCGATTGCTGCAAGCCTGAAGGATGACAGCTTGCTAACAGTCGTGCGTAACCGCCATGTAACTTCGCCTACTAGGATGAACGAACACGACGGGGCATCCTTGCACCCGCCACTGTTATGAACTCCGTCGGAGAAACCAATGACAAAATCACAGAGCCTGGAAACCCTCAACCCCTTCATGATGATGCGCTCACTACGCGATGCAACCCTCGAAACATGGTCGAAAACGGCTATTGATGCGGTAAACACCGATCTTTTCGCGCAGTGGCTTGGTGCCTATATGAACACATCATTGGCGGCTAGCGCCCCGATCCAACGGGTACTTGATCAATATATGCAGGCGGTTCTGCCACGACTGAATATGCCAAGCCGCGATGAAGTTACCGGCGTTGCCCGCCGCCTGACGAATATCGAAATGCGGCTTGATGATCTCGATGGACGAATCGATGATATCCTCCAGGCGGTTCGCACTGAACCTGCTGCACCAGTTGTTGCCGAACAAAGTATTGCACCCGTCGTTGATGCGCGCCTTCAGGCAATCGAAGCACGCTTGGATACGCTGCTTACGGCAATACAATCAATTTCGATGGTGACACCAACACAGGCTGCGGAAACGCCTAAGCGCCCTGCTCGTCGTTCTAACCGTAAGCCTGCTACACCTGCTGAGGAATGATATTATGAGTAACACTCCCACAACGTCGGCCGATGTCATACGCCAGTTCTATACTGAGCTTGAGCGCATTGGCCGAGTCACCGAAAATAGCACCCGGATTGTGAATGGCACCCTGCGCGCACAGGTTGCCCAGACACCCAAACAGACAATCTGGTCGCTGAATAAGGCCAGCCTGTATCACTATTATCCGCAGGTGCCAGCAGAGAAGCGCCATCGTGTTCCAATTCTGTTGGTGTTCGCGCTGATCAATCGGCCCTATATTTTCGATCTGCGCCCTGGCAACAGTTTTGTGGAATATATGCTCAATCAGGGCCACGATGTGTATCTGCTGGATTGGGGTAGCCCTGGGCCAGAAGATGCCGACATGACCTTCGAGGATTATGCACTCGATTACCTGCCGCGTGCTATTCGTGTACTGCAACGCCATTCTGGCTCACGCGAGTTTAGTTTCGTTGGCTGGTGCATTGGCGCGTTGCTGACGACAATCTATGCTGCGATGCGGCCCAACAATGGCCTGCGGAATATGGTCACGCTGACAGCACCACTCGATTTTTCGCACAAACAGGAGATGGGGCCGTTCCCGCGTTGGCTTCAGGCAGAATACTTCAATATCGATGCGCTGCTCGATCAAACTGGCAATATGCCTGGTGCATTGATTGATGTCGGCAGCAAACTGCTCAAACCAGTTGAAAATTATCTTGGCAATAATCTCCGGCTGCTCGATAACCTGGACGACCCGAAAATTATTGAGGCCTGGCAGGCCATGAACACATGGGTTACCGATGATGTGCCATTTGCAGGGGCTGCCTATCGCCAACTGATTGTCGAGTTCTATCGTGAGAATCGCCTGATGGCTGGCAAACTCAGGATGCAGGGCGAAATCGTTGATGTTGGCAAGATCAAAGCCAATTTGCTCAATATCATCGCCGAGCAGGATCATATTGTCCCGCCCTGTCAATCGCGCGGGTTTCTTGAGCAGACAAGCAGTGCCGATA
>JBBQSD010000173.1:0-11373 GCA_038214135.1 Chloroflexales bacterium
CTGCCAGCACTGGTTGTTGGCGAGACGCTGATTGCGATCATTTTGAGCCTGCCAACCATCGGCCCCATGTATTTGGATGCGCTGATTTCACAAGATCTGTATCTGGCTGGCACTATTCTGGTGATGCTCTCAGCGCTGCTACTGGTCGGGAATCTGATTGCAGACCTATTGTTGGCCTGGGTCGACCCGCGTGTGCGGCTTGAATAGGGAGTACGCATATGGCAACCGTCGCTGAAGATCTCAAGCAGGTTGATCAGGGAAAAGGTAAAAAAGTCGAGGATGTCGGCCAGATTCCGCAATGGAAGCTGATGATCAGGCGTTTCCAGAAGAGCAAGCTCTCGGTTGGCGCATTGTATGTCCTGATTGTGTTGTATATCGTGATCATCCTGGGTGATTTCATCGCACCATATTCCCATGATGAGCTTGACTCAAACTCAACCTTCATCAAACCGAGCGAGATCCACTGGACCGGCAGTGGCCCGGTAGTGTATGGGTTAGTACAGAAACTTGATCCCGAAAAGTTTCAGTACTATTATGAAGTTGACCCGAACATCCAGTACCCGATCAAGTTTTTCGTGCAGGGCTATGAGTATAAGCTGTTCGGCCTTATTCCCTCCAAGCTGCACCTGTTCAACATTGAGGTACCACCGAACGCGGCTGTAACGCCTGCACCGAAGATCTTTCTGTGGGGGGCCGATAAAGAGGGCCGCGATGTGTTCACCCGTGTTCTCAAAGGCGGCCAGATTTCGTTGAGCCTTGGGTTCGTTGGTGTGATCATCTCGGTGACGATCGGCTCACTGTTTGGCTCGGCCTCTGGCTACTTTGGTGGCTGGATCGATAACCTCATGCAGCGTGTGATTGAGCTGATCACATCCTTTCCGGATCTGCCGCTGTTTCTTGCGTTGGCTGCTGCGCTACCACCAAATGTACCCATCCTGACGCGCTTCTTCCTGATCACGCTGATCATTGGTCTGATCAACTGGACCGGCCTGGCCCGCCAGGTGCGCGGGAAAGTACTGGCCTATCGTCAGTCGGACTACACCAATGCAGCAATCGCAGCTGGTGGTTCAAACTGGCATATTATCACAACCCATATGGTGCCGAATGCGATGAGCCATATCATCGTGGTTGGTATGCTCGCTATTCCAGGAGCAATTGGTGCTGAAACAGCGCTGAGCTTTTTGGGCCTTGGAGTGCTACCACCAGCTGTGAGCTGGGGGGTGATGCTCCGCGACTCCCAAACGATCCAGGCTGTGATTAGTTACCCCTGGTTGCTCATCCCAGTTGGAGCACTGATTGTTGCAGTTATGTCCTTCAACCTCCTGGGCGATGGTGTTCGCGATGCAGTCGACCCCTACGGATAAGCCGACGACGAAGACGGAGCGTGTTATGACAAGCACAGGAACAACTGCTGCGCCATCATCCACCCAGATCGTCAGCGAGGACGATGTCCTGCGTGTGCAGGATCTGCGGCTCAATTTCTATACACCATTGGGTGTCGTACGGGCACTGAATGGTGTCAGCTTCAACATTCCACGTGGCAAGGTGCTTGGTGTAGTCGGTGAGTCCGGCTGTGGCAAGAGCCAAACTGGCATGGCTGTGATGCAGCTGACACCATCGGTTGGGCGTTATGAAGGCGGTAATGTTCTATTCCAGGAGTTTGCTGGTAAGCAGCCAATCGATATCTTGAAACTCGAGAAGAATGGTGCCGAGATGCGCCACATCCGTGGCAATAATATCTCCATGATCTTCCAGGAACCGATGACCTCGCTGAACCCATGCTACACGATTGGCAATCAGATCGAAGAGGCCATTCTACTGCACCAGACCCAGGATAAGGACGAGGCGCATAAGCGGGCTATTGATGTGCTTCAGAAGGTTGGTATGCCCAACCCAGAGCGGATTTCGGCATCGTTTCCGCACCAACTCTCGGGTGGAATGCGCCAACGGGCCATGATCGCAATGGCTCTTTCCTGCACACCAACGCTGCTGATTGCCGATGAGCCAACTACAGCATTGGATGTGACCACCGAGGCCCAAATTCTGGATCTGATGCGTGATCTGCAGCATGAAATTGGTACATCGATTATGTTCATCACCCATAACCTGGGGGTGGTGGCGCAGATGTGTGATGAGGTTGCGGTTATGTATCTAGGGCGGGTTGTCGAACGGGCGACGATCGATGACCTGTTCTATGATCCGAAGCATCCCTATACCATTCTGTTGATGCGTTCCATCCCACGCCTGGGTGTCAATCATGGCGAGCGGCTTGAATCGATCAAGGGTTCGGTGCCAGATCCCTATTCACGCGTCACGGGTTGCCCGTTCCACCCGCGCTGCCCAAGCGCCATTCCTGGTGTCTGCGAAGTAATCGAGCCGGTGGAACAGTTCGTCGAGGGCAGTACGTCACACACAGTGCGCTGCCATCTGTACACATAAGGAAGCTGCCCTATGGCGACACAAGTGCCCGGCGATGATATTCTGCTCGAAGTGAAGGGCCTGAAGAAGCACTTCCCGATTACGGGCGGGTTGATGCGGCGGGTTATTGGCCAGGTCAAGGCCGTTGATGGAATTAATTTCTACATCAAAAAGGGCGAAACGCTCGGCCTGGTGGGTGAGTCGGGCTGTGGCAAAAGCACGACTGGCCGTACGGTTCTACGCTTGTATGATCCAACCGCAGGTGAGATCATGTTTAATGATCCAAACCTCGGGAAGGTCGATCTGGCCAAAGTAGATTCGGCAACCCTGAAGAAGATCCGCCCGAACATGCAGATCATCTTTCAGGATCCATTCTCATCGCTGAACCCACGTATGACGGTGCGTAATATCATTGGCGAACCGCTGATGATCCAGAATACGCTGAGCGGGCAGGCGCTCACCGACCGGGTAGCAGAATTGCTTGATGAAGTGGGAATCCGGCCCGAGAACATGACCCGCTACCCCCATGCCTTTTCTGGCGGGCAGCGGCAACGTCTCGGGATTGCCCGTGCATTAGCACTCAACCCAAAGCTGATTATCTGCGATGAACCAGTTTCGGCACTCGACGTGTCGATCCAGGCGCAGGTGCTCAATTTGCTTGAGGATCTGCAGAAGAAGTATGATCTTACCTACCTCTTCATTGCACACGACCTTAGCGTGGTTGAGCATATCGCGGATCGAGTTTCGGTGATGTATGTTGGCTATATGGTTGAGATGGCCGCAACCGATAAGCTGTATTACACGCCAAAGCACCCATACACCGAAGCATTGCTAGCATCGATTCCCAAGCCAGATCCGCGTAATCGTAACCGGCCATTGAAGCTCCCCGGCGACGTGCCAAGCCCGGCGAATCCGCCATCGGGCTGCTACTTCCACCCACGCTGCCGCTATGCAGAAGATATTTGCAAGACGGAGCGACCGCCGCTGCGTGACATTGGTGGCGAGCATTGGGTCGCCTGCCATTTTGCGGAAAAACTTCAGTTGCAGGGTGTCACGAAACTTGGTGAGATGCCATTGGTGAGCCTTCCAACTCGCCAACCACCTGCATCGGCACCAATTGCACCAGCAACCGCAGCGGAGTAATATCCACGGTTCGTGAGAGTCACACAGCGCCCGGAGCTAACGCTCTGGGCGCTGTGTGTTAAACCCAGCTATGGTATGCACATGAAACCCTGTTCAGCAAAGTGTCGATCAAGTGTAAATGCCTGAATTACAGCCTGCCGCCGCATGACCTCAAAACTGGAGCAATCTACTAGGCTCAGATTGCGGCGATTCGCCACCAATACTGCAGATACTGCAATCGCATGCAAGGAATCATTGATCCGGAATATCTGTAGCATTGGTGCAATATCTTGTTGAAAGACCCGCGCCGCCTCCATACCAAGACGATGCTGAACAAGCGCCATGGTTTCTACCAGGATATAGTTGGTTGTGAGCATTGGTGTTGCGTTGGTGACAAGTTGCTCCCAAGCATCCCTGGCAAGAAGGTGGCCTTGTTCGGATGCATCCAACACTGCCAAGAGCGCTGAGGTATCAACAAAGACCATTAGTTTGTCTCTCCATATACCTCAGCAAGGTATTCGTCATGAGCAGTGCCAAGATTGGTAATAGTTGAGTGAAAGCGACCAGCCGCAGCTAACGCACGTTGCTGGCGCTCGCTTGAACTCAGCATTTGCTTGGTTGCTAAGATATACTCGACTCCTTGCCGAATCAGCTCGGTGACTGAAACACCATTCGTAGCCGCCAGAGCCTTGAGTGCCTGTGCCTGTTGCTCGGTCAATTGAATTTGGGTACGAACCATGATATATTCTCCAATACAGCATGCGTACAATATCTACATCATGATACCACACTTATATAGGTGCAATGTATATTTTCGGGCCGAGCAACTGTGTGGTTTGATGATCATCGTTGGCTCCAATGTATGCGAGCACAAGGTTCGCCTTACACCAGCCTGGCACCTCAAATTCACATAAACCGCTGCCCATGGTATACTCATCACTAAGAATATTCTGCTCAAGGGGGAGCCATGGAGAGCATCAGAGTCGGGATTATTGGGATGGGTATTGGCCGCACGAATGCACGTGGGTTTGCTCGTAGCAAGCGCAGCCAGGTTGTGGCACTCTGTGATTTGATCCCAGAGCGAATGGAGAGCGTTGCCAAAGAAATGCCCGAGCCAGTTCGCTTTTTCACCGATCATCACGAGATGTGCCGCGATCCAGAGATCGATGCTATTTTTATTGGTACGCCAAATCAGTTCCATGTGCCAGTGGCACTTGAGGTGGTTCGCAATGGCAAGCATGTGATGGTGACGAAGCCACTATCCGATTCTGTTGCCGCTGCACGCGAGCTTGTCGAAGCTGCCGAGGCAGCCGGGGTCGTCAATATGATGTCGCTGAGCACCCGTTTTGATAAGCGCACCCAGTATATGGGCCAGGCCGTCCAGGGCGGCGAGTTTGGCGATATCTATTATGCACGGGCACGTAGTGTGCGGCGCAGCGGTATTCCGAGCTGGAGCCTGGGCTTTGTCCAGGCTGGCGGCGGAGCCTTCCGCGATATGGGTGTGCATGTGCTCGACTCAGTCTGGTGGTTGATGGGTATGCCGCGCCCAATTGCTGTTTCGGGGGTTTCGGGTGCGAAATTCGGCCCACGCGGTATTGGCTACTGGGATTACGTTCCCCACCCAGAGCTTGGCCCCAAATATGCCAGCGATGATTATGCCGGCGGCATGATTCGGTTCGCAAATGGGGCTGGCCTACAGGTCGAGAGCTTCTGGGCTTCGCATCAACCCGAGGAATTGCAGATCGAACTATTCGGCACCGAAGCGGGCGGCAAGGTCTTCCCGCCAACAATATACCGAACTGTGAACGAAGCACCCACCGATACGACGATCACGTTTCCGACGGTCGATGATGTCTGGACGACCATGGCCGATCATTTTAATGCCTGTGTGCTGGATGGTATCCCCTGCGCTGCGCCATTACGACATGGGTTGATTGTTCAGGAAATGATGGAAGCCCTGCTCGAAAGCGCCGCAAGTGGTCGCGAGGTGGCGCTATGAAACTTGGATTTATTGCGAATAGCGATCTCCCAGGCATTGCAGAGGATTGTCGTTTTGCAGTGGAGCATGGGTTTGAAGGGCTGGAGTTCAACTACTGGGGCAATTTCAGGGATCTGAGCGCAGAGACGGTTCGCCAGATGCGGCAGATCCTTGATGATCATGGGGTGGCCTGTTCGACATTTGGATTATGGGGCTGGAACCACATTTCGCCCAATCCCGATGAGCGAGCCGAGAGCCTGCATCAGCTTGCACGTGCCATTGAATTCGCACAGATCATTGGTGCTCCAACCCTGATTACGGGCGGTGGGCAGTATTCCGAGAACCTGCACGAGAATATTGCTGTGTTTGCGGATGTGCTGCGCCCAGCGATCAATCAGGTCAAAAGCGCCGGGATGCAGTTGGCTCTGTATGGCTTCCATGGCGGATTCTTACGAACAGCCGATGCCTTTGCAACGCTCTGGCAAACCGTGCCAGATGTTGGGCTAAAATTCGACCCAGCGAATGTTGATCATGCAGGCGAAGATTATATTGCTGTCCTGCGCAACTATGGTTCGCGTGTGACGCATGTGCATATTAAGGAACATCTCAACCATCAGGGCGATGTTGCTTCACAGCCAGCAGCTGGTATGGGCGATATACATTGGGGCAAGGTTTTTGCATTCCTGTATGAAAACCAATATTCGGGCCATCTGACAATCGAACCACATGGGCCAATCTGGGGGCAGCCGCCGCTGCGTCGGACGATGCTACTGCTGACGCAGCGCTATATCAGGCAGTTTTTGCTATGACACACATTCTGATTGTTGAGGACGAGGCCGAGATCGCTGGGTTCCTGCGGCGCGGCATGATGCTCGAAGGCTTCACGGCAGAGATTGCCGCCGATGGTCATGCGGCTATTGTGGCGGCGCGCGACCGCCCACCGGATCTGGTGGTGATGGACTTGATGCTGCCTGGCATTGATGGGCTGGAGGTCGCACGCCGCATCCGTTCGGCTTCTGATGTGCCAATCATTATGCTGACTGCCCGTGATGCTGTGCCAGATCGGGTCGCCGGGCTTGAAGCTGGTGCAGATGATTATCTGATCAAGCCGTTTGCCTTTGAGGAACTACTTGCCCGTGTGCGGGTCCAACTGCGCAGACGCCAGCGCGATGATCAGCCAACTGTATTGCGCTATGGGCCACTAGTGATGGATACCGCTGCCCATACCACATCGATTGGCGGGCGACGGATCGAGCTTACAGCAAAAGAATATGAACTACTCGATCTGTTTATGCGCCATGCACAACAGGTATTGACCCGCGAGGTCATTTATGATCGGGTGTGGGGCTACGATTTCGGCGGTGAGAGCAACATTATTGAAGTATATGTGCGCTACCTGCGCCAGAAGCTTGAGGCGAGTGGTGAGGCACGCCTGATCCATACTGTACGCGGGGTTGGGTATATTCTGCGAGAAGAGTAACTCTTCCTTGACACGGTGACACGTGACCAGGTGACTGTGCTTAATTGGTGTGGCACAGCTTCGATAAAGCTCTTATCACCGTGTCAGATGTCACCGTGTCAAGATTGCCCGTGTCACATGTCACCATTTTAAAGGATGCCAGCGTGTCAGATGTCACCGTGTCACCTCGTCCAAGCGGCCCATGGGTAATGGCGATGGAATGGCGCGATCTGTTATTTGCACATTGGCCCATTCCAGCTGCTGCATTGCGTGGCCTCATCCCGCCAACACTGGAACTCCAAACATTCGATGGTTGGGCATGGATCGGGATTGTGCCCTTCCGCATGACGAATGTGCGCCCACGGATGGTTCCGTCCCTACCCTGGATTTCGCATTTTGCCGAATTGAATGTGCGTACCTATGTTACGGCAGGCGGGAAACCGGGAGTCTGGTTTTTTAGCCTCGATGCGGCCAACCCGCTTGCTGTACAAGTGGCACGGGCAACCTTTCATCTGCCCTATTTCGATGCACACATGCAATGCCAACCACATGGCGATGGTATTCGGTATCGCAGTGTGCGAACACATCGTAAGGCACCAGACGCTGCACTGCGGGCTACCTACTGCCCAACCGGCCCGATCTACCAATCGCAACCAGGAACCCTTGAATATTGGCTGACCGAGCGCTACTGTTTGTATGCAGCCGACAAACATGGGCATGTTTCGCGAGGCGACATTCTGCACACCCCCTGGCCACTTCAACCTGCCGAGGCCGAATTTGAACAGAACGAAATGATGTTCCAGATCGGTCTGCGCTGCCCCAATACCCAGCCATTATTGCATTTTGCCCGTTACCTCGATGTAGTTGCATGGCTGCCAAAACGGGTGAAGGGGTGAACTCTGACACGGTGACAGATGTTTGATCGAAACTGTACCACATCGATAAAGCACATTCACCGTGTCACCGTGTCACCCGGTCACCTAGTCAAGAATAGTCACGAATGTCGCCTGGCAGCACAAGGAAGGAGTATGTTATGACATTCACAGCAACCGCTCCAGCGTTTGACGTTGCGGCCATCGAACAGCGCATTGCATGGCTGCGGCAGTTGACACCGGCAACTGCTCCAGCGATGCTGGCCACGGTATTGTGCGATGGCGCCGATGAAGATCAGCTGTGGGCGGCGGGCGTATTATGCTCGGCACATTACCTCAATAATCAGGCCCGCAATCTGCTTGGGTTTGTTTCGCACGCAATGATTGGGTGCCAGGATGCCCGTCAACTCGCTACATCCCAACCAACGCGCACACGCCATCTGTTAATTATTCAGGCGCTTTCACAGATGGTGTATGATTTGTTTGACCCATGTTTTGCCCCATATGAACTGGTGCCCTTCTGGCCTACTCGTGAAGCAACCCTGGCGGAAAATATCAGCTTGCTGCGCAGTGATGTACGCTTTGGCGAGTATATGCGTGTTGACCATCGGTTTGTGGCGTTGGAAGAGGATCTATCGCAGGCCGAGATCACAGACCTACTGTTGGATATCGGATTAGAGGGCGTTGTCACCGATGATCACACATTCATTTCACCATCGCTGTGCCTTGGTATGGCCGATCTGATTGGTTGGGAAGCAGCCCAACCATTGCTGCGTTGGTCGATCCGCTATAGTGCTAGCTTCCCGCGTGATTTCCAACCCTATGACCGCGCCGTCGCCCTGCTTGAGTCATATCAGCTTTCCGCTGGTGCGCCTGGCGATCAGATCGATGCGCGCCCAATACGCGATGCTGTTGCGGAACTACGGGCCGCCTTCCATACGAGCCAACCCTGTGATCGGCCTGTGGTTGCAGCGCAGGCACTTGCCAATGGCATTTCGCCCGCATCGGTGATTGCAGCGGCATCATTGGCATCCGCCGATATGTACCTCATGACAGATCCCGTGCCGCACATGGATTACGATGCTGTCAGCCGTGAGGTTGCACCGATCCATATTGGCACGACCATGAATGCGCTGCGAGCAGCACTGCCACTCATGCAGCCACGCACACGAGCACTGGCAGCAATACAGGCTGGCAGCTTGCTCGAACGTGGGCCGAGTGTGCTTGATTGCGATCTTATGTTTATTCCATTTACGGCTATACAGCCCTACCCATATGCCGATGATCTTGCGCGCCATTCTGGCCAGAATGCCGAAACGCTGCTTGAATGCCTCCACCAGGCACTGTTCGCACAGGATCATCGAACGGCGACGGCGGCTGTGCGGGCCTACGCCAATACCAACGCTGACCCAGAGCCGCTGATTGCACTGCTGACTGCGGTGGCCTGCACCGATAATGGAACGCTGCTGCATAACTTCAAGCATTTACACGCCATGGTGGAAGAGTTCCGGGCCTGTGAACTCGATGACCGCTGGCCGTTTCTGATTGGCGCAGCCCGCTGGGTCGCCTGGTATGCTGGCTGGCAGACGGATGTGTATGATCGGGCAGTAGCAACACTGGATGCGATCTGACCAGTATTCAGAAGTCAGAAGTCAGGAGTTAGAATACCCTGAGCGGGAGAACCGAGAAGTCAGAAGTCAGGAGTCAGAAGAGCAAAAACCCGTGGAGAGTGCGGACCTATGTGTCCGCCCGAACAAGTAGCCGAGGCATTCCGTTTTATCCATCGCATTCCAACGCGGTATCCGGTGTGGGCGAACACGCGCCGCGTGGCAATATAACTGCGGTGGTTGAATCGAGGCGGCTTGGTATCGCCGCTACGTTCATTGGATGCGATGTCACTATTGCTATGCCATGGTGGTTGCCATCAGCAGCCGTGGCATGACCAACAGGCATTGGGAAGCCAATCACATCCATTATGGGTCGGGTACAACTCTGGGTGCCGTAGCGCCTGGCCGATTGGAGGGTTCCGGGAACTGGACAGAACGGTTCCCTGGTGTGCCGCGCACAGCGGATCCCAGAAAAGATTAGAGTGGTTCCCTGGTGCCTGCCGCGCACAGCAGCGGCTACAAGAATAGATTCCTGGATGCGGGCATGGGCACGTAGCCCATATAAAGAAACAGGAACGATGCAGATTGGCAAGTACATACTAGGGCGTGAGATCGGGCGCGGTGGGATGGGCACGGTGTATGAGTCGTTTCACCCACAGTTGGCTCGCCCGGTTGCGATCAAGCTTATTCAGAGCAGCGATGCCGAGTCGCATGCCTCTTTTATGCGCGAGGTGCGAACAGTCGCCGGATTATCGCACCCCAATATTGTGAATATATTTGATGTTGATGAATACCAGAGCCAACCATTCCTTGTGATGGAACTGTTTGGCGCGAGCCTTGCTGATCGGATCGCAAATGGGCCATTGGCACCAGCCGAAGTGATCCGGATTGGCCTGAAACTGGCTGATGTGCTTGAGTATGCCCATAACCAATCGATCATTCATCGCGATATTAAGCCCGCCAATGTGCTACTGCGCCCGGACGAGACGCCTGTGCTGGCTGATTTTGGGCTGGCGCGGGCAGTTGCTGGTGTTTCTACACAGAAGACAACATCGTTGCTTGGTACGCCAGCCTATATGGCCCCTGAGCAGTTCCGCCACCAACCAGCAACAGTGCATACCGATTTGTATGCGCTGGGCGTGTTGCTGTTTGAAGCATTAACTGGCCAGGTTCCATTTGATGGCACGACTGCCGAGATCATCCAGGGCCATTTGCAACACCCGGTACCGCATTTGCGAACGCTGGCGACGAACATTCCACCCGATCTGGAAACACTGGTGTTGCAATTGCTTGATAAAGACCCAGTGCAACGACCAGCCAGCGCAGCATCTGTCACCCAGGCGCTGATGGCCATCCAAGGTAGGCTTCTGCCTGCCACGCCATCTGCGGCCAACGCTACACCTGCAGCAGCAACCGGGCCAACCATGGTGATTCTGGGCACGCCTGGCCTGGCGCAGATGCCGCCGAAGACAGGACGGGCGAATCAAATCCATCAGCAGGCACGTCCAGCCCCGATGCCAAGCCAGCCGCGCAAACCATTGATATTGGGATTCATTGCAATTGGCGCTGTTATCCTGCTGGCTGTGCTGCTGAGACTAGCCGTGCCGCCAAAAGATACACACGTTGACGTACAGATCCCGACAATTCAGCCTATCGTGAGAACCGCCAAGCCACCCGGCCAGCTTACACAGCTCGCGCTGCGCCAACTCGGACAGGGACGGATGGTGAACCCGAAGCCAGCCGCAAACACCAGCGAGTTCAGCTATTCGGGGGTGACATGGGAAGATACAGCGAATTCAATTACATTCTATGGCGAACTACGCAACGACAGCCAAACGCCTCAGGCAAACGTCTCTGTTCAGATCACCCTGCTCAATAGCGCTGGACAGATGATCTCGCAGACCAAAAGCCAGGTGG
>JBBQSD010000174.1:0-11237 GCA_038214135.1 Chloroflexales bacterium
ATCGCCCAATGCTCATCGTCGAAGAGAAACTCTTGAACGGTGCCGATCTCGCCATCGGTCGCCTGGATATGGTAGCCATAGATCTCTTGAACGCTACGAAGTGTCATGGGTTGGCCTCCCTTGCCTCTATCGTTATGAATAAGCTATTCTGACTCCTGGCTTCTGAATACTGCTCTAGTATAGGAACACGCGCTTGGATCGAGAAGCGGGAAAGCAGCGCATGTGGTATCGGCAATATACCTGATACTGTCGGGGAAACTACGGACACGCCTGACTGTGTATTCCCGCTACCGCGGTTAGCGCTGCAACGCTACCATCTTGTCCAGCGACGCCTCGCGCTGCGGGTAATCACGATCTCTCCAACTGATCCACCAAACGAATAATCCATCCAGATTCCTAACTTGGTATTGAGTAATGATCGACATAACCCAAAACGCAAAGAGCGCATCATCCTGGCGCTCAAGCGCGCCGGGCATGTCGCGGCTACATGGGCGACGGCATCAACGATGCGTCGGCGCTGCACGCAGCCGACGTTGGTATCTCGGTGGAAAGTGTTGTGGATGTCGCATCGGAATTGTATGCTCACCTTTGGATTGGTGAGTTCGCTGTTTGATTATCTTCCATTCGGGGTATTGATCGTGATCCCACATGCCAGCCCAGAACAATTTCGGGCGGGTTGGTTTGTGGAATCGGTCATCTCCGCATCGCTGATTACGCTCATGATCCGCACCAATGGCCCGTTTTATCAGAACAAACCAGACACATCGCTGCGGATCGCAACCCTAACTGTCGATGCGCTGACGCTGGCGTTCCCATACACTCGCTCGCCGCTTTTTTAGGCTTTAGCCCCATCCCGCCGCTGTTTGTGGTGATGTTGGGAATTATTCTGATCTTGTCCATGCTGACCGCCGAGCTTGCCAAGTATGTATTCTACCGACGAATGCATAGCTCAAAAGCACGCAGGCGATCGGGCTGAACAACTCGTAATGAACGATCTTCATACCAACGTGATGTCGGCCTGCTACACTCACCTGAAACCGAAACGCAGCGGGAGAGCGGACATCGTTGCGGGCGAGTTCACTCAGTGAACAGCAATGAGTTCGAAGGAGTGATCATGAGCAATGATGCAACAGCCGTTCAGGGTGAACCGCCACCGATCAGCATGGCTGCCGCCCAACAGGCATTGGCGGCAGCGCAGCAGGATGTCGCGGCACTGAACGACAAATATCTGCGTGCCGCTGCGGCGCTCGACAATGCCCGCAAACAAGCCGAACGTGAGGTGACGACACGGGTCAATCAACGATTACAACTACTCATCCTCGACATGCTCGATGTGGTCGATAGCCTGGAGCGCGCACTCAGCTACAGCACACCAGACACGCCATTGCACACGGGGTTGCACGCAACCCATCAACAACTGCTTGCCGTGCTAATGCAGATCCCGATCGGTTCACCACTCGATCCCATGCGCCACGAGGCGGTCGGTCGGTGCGCCGCTATCAAGGAACAATTCGCGATTGTCACTGTCCAACGGAATGGCTATCTGCACGATGGCCAACTGCTGCACCCAGCCCAGGTGATCATCAGTGAGCCCGGATCGGTGGCGTAGCGCAGCAGGATGGAGCACACGCAGTGGAATTCAAAGATTATTACACCGCACTCGGTGTTACACCCGATGCCAATGCGGCGGCGATTAAGAAAGCCTTCCGCACCCTGGCCCGTCAGCATCACCCCGATCTGCATCCGGGTGATACAGCTGCCGAAGATCGGTTTAAGCAGATCAACGAGGCCTATCAAGCCCTTGGCGATGTCGAACGCCGTCGCACCTACGATGAGCAACGGCAGGAGCATCAGCAATCGCAGCAACGTGGCGGGGTAGGACGTTCGGGCGGCGGATTCAATTGGGGTGAGCGGCAGGCATCATCAAACCAACGTGCACCAAACGGCGGGATGTCGCCCGATGACATGCGCGATATCTTTGGTGAGGATGCAGCATTTTCGGATTTCTTCAGCTCGCTGTATGGGCGTGAGCAGGCCCAGGAGCGCAGTACTCGCCCGCGCCGTGGACGCGATGCTGAGGCAGCGGTCGAAATCACGCTCGATGAAGCATTTCATGGAACCAGCCGTGCGCTCCAGATCGGCGAGCGCCGGATCGAGGTCCGCATTCCGCCCGGCGTACGAACTGGTTCACGCGTGCGGCTGGCAGGCCAAGGGAGCGCTGGGGCGGCGGGTGGCAGCGCAGGCGACCTGTATCTGGAGATTGATGTCGTGCCGGATGCACGCTTCACCCGCGATGGCGATGACCTGAACGCCGAGATTGCGGTCGATATCTTCACTGCAGCAGTCGGCGGTGAGGTACGCGTGCAAACATTGGATGGCACCGTCGTGCTGAAAATTCCACCGCGTACCCAAGCCGACCGCACGTTCCGGTTGCGTGGCAAGGGGATGCCGCGTTTGGAGCATGCCAGCGAGCGCGGTGATCTGTATGCGCGTGCTAAACTAGTATTACCAGACGCATTAAGCGAGTCGGAGATCGAGACGTTACGAACGCTTCGGCATGCCCGTCAGCCCGTACCGTCGGCAAGGAGTTGATCGATGCCCACCGATACAACCTTCAACCGTGAGCAGCTTGCCGCACAGATCGGGCTACCAGTCCAACTGGTTCAGGATCTGTTCGATAATGGGGTGATCAGCCTGCGTGAGACGCAGCGCGAGGCGGATCTCCGTGAGTTGCGCCGCGCCCGCCGCTTGCGGGATGATCTGGAGCTGCAGCATGCCGCAATTACGATCATTCTGCGGTTACGGCAACGCACACTGGCGCTCCAGCACGAGATCACCCAGCTCCAACGAGCAGCGCGCACGGCACCAACCAGCGTGCCGCACGACGTCTGGAGTGAGGCCGAGTGGCTCATCCTTGCTGAGGACCAATAATGCTGGTGCAGGGAGGCATACCCATGCGCTCAGTCTCCAGCAGCACACGTTGCTGGCCTTCTTCGGCCTAACCTTCGTGCGCTCCTGGAGCCTCTGGGGGCTGCAGTCGCTGCTCATCGACGGCAACCCGATCAGTGCCCGTTGGCTTGGCACGATTGCCGCCTATGGACCAACGCTGGCGGCAATCGTTCTTGCCGCGCTGCTGCACCCAAAGCGACAGACGGCGGTCTGGTCACAACGCAGGTTGTGGTTGGCGGGCGCGATGCTGGTAGGAACCGTATGGCTGAATAGAACGCTGATGAGTTGGAGCGAGCAGCGATTATGTTGCCGGATGGTAACTCTTATGGCCGCAGAATAAAAGATGATTGTGAAGTCGTGAAGCGCGTGATTCAAAAACTGCAAGCCGATGATGAAAAGCGACCACTGGCTGCTGAAACCCCCGCGTGGGCACGCGATTTGCAACAAGCGCATCCCGATTCGGTATCGCTTAACGGGTCGGTCGGGCGCTCAATGAGTGAGCTGCAACCATTTTCTTTTGATGAGGAAACTGAGCCTGTACTGGATGGGCAGGATCGACATGCAGCAACGAGTTGATCATGCTCTGATCCAAGTAACGTGATCGCAACTCTGCGCGCCGCATTCCTATGCGGAACCGGCTCAGGCGGAGGAGTGTCTTTCACTAAACCTGCGTAAGAGCCCGATTTCTGGGTCCACTATAAGAGCGTTGGCATGCACAGCGCTCATACCAGCACGGCACCGGGCAGTGTGTGAACATCTGCATACGTGACAGCCGGAGTCGCGGGTTAGAGCGGCAGCGTAAAAGAGAAGCGGCTGCCGCGGCCATACTCGCTCGTCACCTCGATCTGACTCCCATGGAGCTCGACGATCCGCTTGGAGATCGCCAAACCCAGCCCAGTACTCTGCTCGCCGGCAGTCGATTTGGTGCTGGTTTTCTGAAAGGTACCAAAGATCGCCGCGATCTCTTCTGGGCGAATGCCTTGGCCTTGATCGATCACGGCAAACTCGACACCAGCGCCATGGAGCCGAACCTGTACCATCACCGTCGTCTCGCTGTACGAGAATTTAAATGCATTACCGATCAAATTATTGAGCACCTGACTGATCCGCTCCGGATCGAAGACTAGCGGCGGCAGATCGGGTGCAATCTGAGTCACCAGATTGATGCGCTTCTGCGTACCAATCAATCGATTGATGCGTGTAACCTGCTCAACATATGTCGGGATGTCTACCAGCTTGGGATGCAGATCGAGCTTGCCCGATTCAATCGTGGTAATATCAAGGAGATTCGTCAATAGCTTGAGCATTCCCTCGCCAACATCGCGGATCGAGATGAGTGCCTCCTCACGCTCTGCATTGCTAAATTCATCGCACTCAATCAGCAGAATCGTATACCCAATGATTGCTGCCAGCGGGCTGCGCAGATCGTGGGCAGCGATGCCCATAAACTCATCTTTGCGCTGGTTAAGCACCGTGAGCTGCGTGTTGGCATCAGCCAGTTCTGTCGTCCGCTGTGCCACCTGCAACTCCAGCGTGCTATTGGCGGCCTGGAGCTGTGCGACCAAGTAGCGGTTCTGGATGATCATATCGTAGCGTGCGAACGCCTCGCGGACGATTGTCTCTAGCTCGATGGGATCCCATGGCTTGGTAATGTAGCGAAACACGTTGCCATCGTTAATCGCGGTAATCACGGCTTGAATATCGGCGTACCCCGTGAGCAACAGGCGCATCGCGTCGGGAAACTCGCCTTTGACCTTCTCGAAGAACGCGGACCCCTGTATGCCTGGCATACGCTGATCAGAGATGATCACATGGATCGGATGCTCCGCGAGCACCCGGTAACCTTCCTCGGCACTGTTGGCGATGTAGACGCCATACTCGCGCCGAAATTGGCGCCGGAGTGCTTTGAGAATCTCCTCCTCGTCATCAATGATCAGCAAATTGTGGATACTGGATGGTATCGCTGTCGCAGAACCGCTCACAGCTGGATCTCCTTTGGTAGCATGATAGTGAAGATCGTTCCAACGCCGATCTCGGACTCGACACGAATCGACCCTTTATGACGATGAGTAATAATTGTGTAGGCCATGCTCAGGCCGAGGCCCGTGCCGCTGCCAACTGGCTTGGTGGTGAAGAAGGGATCGAAACAGCGTGTGAGCACATCCTGAGACATCCCTGCACCAGTATCCTGGAATATCAGCTCAATCGCAGCGCCCGTATCACGGCCACGGATGGTGAGCGTGCCTTGATCTGCAATCGCCTGTGCAGCGTTGACGATCAAATTTAGGAATACTTGGTTGAGCTCGGCTGGATAGCAGCGGATCGGTGGCAGGCCGTCGGCGTCGATGATCACGGCAACTCGGTGGCGCAGCTCTGGCCTGGCGATTGCCAGCGTACTCTGAATATTCGCCAGCAGGTCGGCCTGCTTAAATGCGGCCTCATCCAGCCGTGAGAACGTCCGCAGGTCATCGACGATCCGTTTCACACGCACGAGTCCGTCAGTCGAGGCAGACAGCAGGTCGTCGAGATCGTCCTGGAGAAAATCAATATCGGCCGCAGCGCGAATTGACTGTGCGGCCTGTTGTTGATCCACAGTCCCCTGCTTTTCGACCAGCTGATCGAGCTGTGTGTAGGCTGCGAGGAGATCGCGGATCGATTGGTGCAAGCTATGCATGTTGCTGATGATGAACGCAATCGGGTTGTTGATCTCATGTGCAACACCGGCTGTTAGTTGGCCGAGTGCATTCATTTTCTCGGAGTGGATCAGCAGCGCCTGGGTCTCACGCAGTTCGGTGAGGGTTCGTTCAAGCCCAGCTTTCTTGATCGTCACCTCGCGTTGGAGGTTCGTGATCTCGCCATTCAGTCCCGTGATCTCACGATTGATCCGCGTCAGCTCGGCGACATCATATTCGGCGACCACCAGGAATTGCTCGTCAACACGCCGAACCTCGCCACGCACAGAACAATGCAGCAACCCCGGCCCTCCAAAGGTCAGCCAGCCCTGGTACACGATTGTATCACTGGCTGGTGCGGCACACAGCATGGCAAAGGTCGGCACGACGAAATAGTCGAGCGGAGACGCAGCGTCATTCCTGTAGGGCAGGAGATCGCGCATGCCAGCGTTAGTGTAGACGATTTCGCCCGAGACTGTAAATAGCCCGACCGCGAGGGCCTTGCTCTGCTCCAGAAAAGCGTACAGTTCGGGGGACCAGCTTTGCCACAGTGAACCAATAGTTGTTGACATTGGCTAGGCCGCCGCTCCAATCAGATGATCCAGTGCTTCGCCGGCGTCGCGGCCCCAGACATCAGCCCCGACTTTCTTCCATAGGCCATCGACTGCATTGAACGCCATACCGCCCACGAGGATCGTTGGGTGGAAACTCGCGAAATCGCCACGAATCTGCATGATTGTGGATTGCACGCCCTGAACCTGTGATGTCATTGTCGATGGCAACCCAATAATTTCGGGCCGCTGCTGACTGATCAGCTCTAGCAGGCTATCATCTGGTGTATTTGCACCCAGAAACAGGGTATCGTATCCAGAGGACTGGAGAAAGTCCGCCATCATGCGTGCGCCAATCTCGTGATAATTGCCCCGCAAGCAGGCCACCACAGCCCGCTGGGGCTTGCGCGGTGCGACAGGCACTGCGGCATAGATGCTTGCGAGCACGCCCTGGGTGATCGCCGTCGCTAGGTGCTCCTGCGCGACCGAGATCGCGCCACGCTCCCACAGCCGTCCGACCTCGTACAGCGCTGGCTGGAAGACATCAAGGTAGATCGCACGCAGTGACAGACCATCATGGAAGGCATCGATGATCAGGCTGTGGGCGAGCTGCCGATCACCAGCGAGCATTGTCTGGAGGTATGTGTGCATCAGCGGGTGCGCGTTGTCCGAAGTAGGTGCGAGAATACCATTCATAGACGACTCCGTTGAGGTAGACCATCATGCAATCAGGCACTACATGAGCGCTATACATACTATATGGATCGGCGGAGCGGAATCGAGAGCATAAGCATAGCGCTATGGTAGCAATACGGGCACGCTCAATCAAGCTCGTGATAGGGTTTTCGTTCGGTCAGGATGTGATAGATGTGGGGTGTGTCGTATCCATTGCACACCCCACCTGAGATGCTACCATTCAACCAAGCGCCAGGCCGTCAGTGACCAGAGTTCCAGCCCGGTATGCCCATCGTCGGCAATCAGGAGGATGCGCCCGAGGCCGTGCCCAATCCAGGAAGGCAGCAGTGCGGTTGCATCTGGTGTGAGGGTGCCAACACGGGTTGTTCCAGCAGCTGTGCCATCACTCATCCAGAGTTGCTTGCTCGTACTCCCATCCGATGCGCTAAAGACAATCCAACCAGCAATAGGTGCAGGCGTCATCTGTTCGAGAGAAGAATCAGCAGCACCGGGTGCAATATCTGCCACCAGCACGGTGCCTTCAGCGGTGCCATCACTCTTCCACAGCTCACTGCCATGCACACCATCATTGGCGGCAAAATAGAGGGTGTCACCTGCTGAAGCTAACTGTTGGATGCCCGAACCATTGGCACCTGGCACAATATCGGCCACCAGAGTCGTTCCCTCAGCGGTGCCATCACTCTTCCACAACTCACTGCCATGTTCGCTGTCTTCAGCAGCAAAGTAGAGGGTAGTGTCTATCGCAGTAATCGGGCCGATCAGTGGCTGCCTATGCGTATCATCAGTGGGAACAAACGTCTTGACAAGGACTGTCCCTACCGATGTGCCATCGCTGGCTATCAGGTGCGTATAGGTGAAATGCAAGAATGGGAATGGAGAGCGTAAGCCTGTCACAAAGAACATCCGATTGTTCACAACAAGTTGCTGTGTAACTGCACTTTTTGATCCGACCGTAATTATGCTTACAACATGCGTGCCTGCTGGCGTACCATCGCTCGTAAACAGAACATAGCTCATGGTTGTCCATATCAAAAAGTAGGCTGTACCGTTTACTTCCATAAGCGGAAATGCTGGGGGTGGCATCTGTCGCAGGAGAATAGTTCCTTCGGCCGTGCCATCACTGACCCACATACCCGCACTATCAAACAGATACAGTTTCCCGCCAATCGCTGTTAGGGATGTGATAGTACCCATCTGTATGGCAACAGCGGTGCCAGCAGGTGTTCCATCACTCCTCCACAGATTTGTTGTTCCCTGATCCGGATCGCGTGCTGTAAAGAACAGGGTTTGAGCAACCACCGTGAGATGATCAGGATATGAACCCGCTGCTCCGGGGACGATATCGAGCAGCATTGCAGTACCATCTGCTCGACCAGTGCTCGACCAGAGTTCAACACCATGGATGCCATCGTTGGCAGTAAAAAACAGCTTGCCGCCCAACTCAATTGGATGGCTTGGATAGGAACCAGCCGTCTCAGTTTCCTGTTGCTGGATCTGATTAATATCCGCAATCTGGCGAACCCGGTAGACAACATTTGGCAGAAATGAGAATGGGACGATCATCAGGATTGCAGCCATCGCTGATATCAATGGGGTGAACAGAGAATGACGATTGACGCCCGCCATTGATGTCGCATAGAACATGGAGACCTCCTTCGCAGGGCCAATCGGGTATGGAGGTCGACAGGTTGTTCGTCGACGAGTATACCATCATCGGTATCCTCAGATTGTGACAAGACGCAGATATATAGCAATCCTATCGGATAAGAATATAAGGGAGAAAGGATTTTTTCTTGGGAGCTGCGCCCCCAGTGCCCCGCTTGTTTACAAATGAAATAGGATCGCTATATTTAGTATATGCTTAGGCACTGCTATTCAGAGTAGAGGAATAGATCCATAGTGAGAATACTTAATTACTGAGCGAAACAGTGATTTTTGCCGCCGCTGATCACTACCTTCTCACACAGCGTACTCCGCGCGATAATACGCAACATCAACGGCTGAATGCACAGGCTAGATGCACCAGGAGGCAGCGGTGGGTTGGATGCCACGCATGTCAGGTTGGTGTATCATATTCCTCAGAGAGCGAGTGCGGCGGCGCATGCCACCCGATTCCGTCCGCTCGCTGAAGATCGGGTCGTGGTGCATGCCGTGGCGGGAGCGTTGAATGGTCATGCGCCGATTGAGTGGTTGGTGGGTTCTGCCGCCGCACTCCGCCCACGCGGCTAACACCACGTTCAAGCCGACCTGCGGAATCAGGGCGATTCTATGGCCATCGTGGCGTGCTGACCTCGGCGCGCTTGGGTCACCAGCGTGCCAACCCCTCGGCAGGCGGCTTAGCGCAAGCGTTGGGCGGCGCTATATTGTACCACTCCATACATGATGAACTGCTTGACTCTGCCTTTTATTGTGATATTATTCACATATCATCTATGACACCTTCTGGAGCTTCTATGCAATTCCCAACCATGCGTGGCCTCATTGCCCGTCGTTTATTAGTCAATTACCGCGTTGACCCACACACACTCCGTGCGCTCCTGCCATCGCCCTTTCGCCCAAAATTGGTTGATGGGTTTGGGATGGCGGGGATTTGCCTGATTCGCTTGGAGCACATTCGCCCGACCGGATTGCCCGCGTTTGTCGGTCTGACCTCGGAAAATGCGGCCCATCGGATCGCCGTCGAGTGGACGGACACCTCGAACCGCACGACTGAGGGGGTCTATATTCCCCGGCGCGACACCAATTCGCGCCTGAATACGCTCGTTGGCGGACGCCTGTTTCCGGGCATGCATCACCATGCCGACTTTCACACCACCACGCAGTCCAATCAGTTGCAGATTGCATGTACCAGCGATGATGGAACAGTTACCGTTTCGGTGGCCGGGCATATTGCCCCAGCACTTCCACGCACATCGATCTTCCCGTCGGTAGCAGCGGCGTCACGCTTCTTTGAACGCGGCTCAATTGGCTATTCCACCGCGCGTGATCGCCATGCCTTGGATGGGCTCGAACTGCGTAGTCAGGAGTGGCATGTGGAACCATTTGCGATTTCGCGTGTGACATCCAGCTTCTTTGACGACACCGCACGCTTTCCGGCAGGAACCGTAACATTTGATTGTGCGCTTCTGATGCGCAAAATAGCACATACCTGGCATCGGCGTGAACCATTGTCAATCGATGGTAACGAGGCAGGCTAACACGGCGTTACACCCGACCCGCCGGGATCGGGGCGATTTTGGAACGTCGTGGCCAATTGTTGTTCGGTGCCGTCAGGAAAAGCTCGTATCAACCCATCGGGCTGCACGATCGTGCACGCCTGCTGACATCCGCGTGGTGGCAACACGCCTTCGGGACAACGCAGCTAAAAGTGATTGGGCCTGCCTATCTCGGGTATGCTGATGCGCACCAGTTTCGACCCCGCATCCACCACCCAACACGACTAGTACGGTCGAGTGACGCAGCAGCATTCGCGGCGTTTGCGCGCACCGTTGGCGCAGGTGCCTGGGAACAGAGTGGGCTTGGTGCAGGGTCGCACCCAATCGCAGGGTGTTGGCAGGAAGAACGGTTGGTGGCTGCGGCTGGATATACGGTGTGGGGCGCGACCCTCGCCCATATTGGCGTCACAACCGATCCGACCGTTCGTGGCCGTGGCTATGGTACATCCGTGGTGAGTGCGATAGGCACCCATGCACTGGAGAACAAGTACGTGCTCCAGTATCGAACGTTACAGGCCAATCATGCATCACTGGCAATCGCCGCCGCGTTAGGCTTTCAATCGTATGCGACAACGCTGGTGATACGCCTCCGCGCGGCAACGCAGGACTGAGCGCACCCGACGGATCGACCGCCGAACACCGCGTTGCAGCACGACCGCTGCGCGCCACGATCGGGGCTATTTTGGAATCTGGAAACAGCGAGACAGCGGCAGCTGAACGCTGGCCGTTGGGCGGCTCATCACGGCCAGTTTTGGTATCGGCCCAAACCGAGCAGGAAATCGGATCTATCGCCAGATCGGATCTACGAATAAATAGACAGGTGCGCGTCTATAACACCAGGCCCAAAGTACGAGATAGCGCATCTTGACGACCTATGGTACACTTGAAGGAAGATTCTTATGCGGAATAGCGGAAATGCCATTCCATCCATTTTCATGTTGGGCAGCGCAAAACACCTCTCTTGACAATGCCCAACACACATCCTACAATCCGCACATATTTGCCAGATCGCCACAAGTGTCATTTTACAAACATGCACGTCGATAATAACCCCTCGATAAAGGTGTGTTAGGAAGTAATAGTCGGCTGTTCAGGATACACGAGAGGATTGCGATATGGCTGACGAGCGAGAGTTTCTCCAGAAATGCTTAGTA
>JBBQSD010000175.1:0-11120 GCA_038214135.1 Chloroflexales bacterium
CGGCGGGTGCTGACCTTCGCGCCACTATAGCCGATTCGAAATGGCAGCTCTGGCGCATCAACAGGCTCAATCGCGGTTCCACCCGTTTCGAACCACAGCGTGCCACCATAGATCGCTGCCGCAACGTCAAAGCCCGAACCCTTGCCCTGTGCATCCAATACGGCACTATAGGCCAGATCGAACAATGCTCGTTGGCTTAATGCGAGGCCGATTGCCGCATTCAATGCCGCCGCTGTTGCAACCGTAACCGCTGATGAACTTCCCAATCCATAGCTGAGCTGTGGGCCATCGGTATCGATGCGGAGGCCATGCGGTTGTTCAGCCAGTTGTAGCGCTCGTGCAGCAATCGCCTCGACGAATGCAGTCTCTGGTTGAAGCTGGCGCCCGAGATCTGCTAATGCCACGGTATGAACTTCACCACGGGCGCGTAACGCCGGAGTCGTGATTGTTACTGCTGAGGTTTGTGTTGGTGTCACCGTCGCCGAAACATACAGGCCAACCGTTGTGACGAGGCATGGGCGGCCATAGACGACGGCATGCTCACCGAAGAGCATGAGTTTCCCTGGAGCACTGGCAGTATAGGTTGTCATAACGTAGTATTATCCAATAACGCGGGCTGCGCCTGCCGCTTCATTGCGCATAATCTCCCAGATACGACCATCGCGTTCGGTTTCGAGTGTTCGAACCGCATCAATCACAGCGCTCGCCTGGTCTGCCAGGCATAACAAATGCACGGTTGGGCCTGCATCAAGGGTGAAGTAGACTTCCAGGCCATCGGCGCGCCATTCCTGCACTGCTGCTAATAGTTCGAGTGTATCGGGTAGCCAATAATACACCCCAGAACGCCAGCTACCATCAGCAACATGGGCAGATGTCATCGCGATGGTATGCATTGCCAATGCCTCTGCCTCGGTTTCGCGCCCGAATGTCTCGAAATCGCGCTCATGGATAGCTCGGCGAATATTGCCTGTTCGTTCTGGCAGTGTATTCAGGCGCGCTTGTGAGAATGGGCTGCCGAGTGCGAGTTGATGCCCTTCCGATGATGGCACCTTTTTGGGTTCGCGTGATACCACCACAGCCAGATCGATCAGTGGCCAGTGTTCGGGTGTTGCAATCTGGCTTGCATAGGAATCATCATTATTCGTGCCAGCATGCCATTCGACAAACCCTGCCGGAATGGAGCGGCATGCCGATCCAGAACCACGGCGAGCCAGGATCGAGAGCGTTCGCTGATCGAGGTTCAGACCAAGCGCCGCTGCTGCCGCAACCGTCAGTGCCGCCATTCCCGAGGCCGATGAGGCAATTCCAGCTCCAGATGGAAACGAATTGGCCGTTGTGACACGAGCGCGTGTTCGGATGCTCGCCACGGCACGAATGCGATCAAGCTGATTGACGACGCGTTGCGCGAAACCGGCTCCTGCTGGTTGCGGCGCTTCACCAAATGGCAGCGTCAGCTGAGTCTGATCCTGCTGCACTGTTGAATTGTGCAACAGTACCTGATCGGCTGGCAGTGAATCATCAAACTCGACGGTTGTGATTGTGGTTGCCTCGCTCAAGTTCATCGAGATCGAATTGTTGAGCGGCAGATTGAGTGTCGCGTCGGCCTTGCCCCAATATTTGACAAAGGCCAGATTGGCGTGCGCCTGTGCGGTTGCTATATGCGGCATACCTCGCCTCATCCTTATTCGTTCGGCTTGCGGCGCGAACAGTACCACAGCCCGGCTTGTCACGCAAGATCACAGCTGTATGCCAAACCAGCCAAGTATCGTAATCACAATCAGCGTGAAGGAAAGCAGGCTGACAATTACCGCAACACCCCAGGCCATCAGGTTATAGATGCCACGATTGACATAGCTGCCCATCAGTTCCCGATTATTGACCAACCGTAGGATCGCGAATAGTTCGATTGGCAGCAGCAATCCATTCAGCACATACACCCCAACCAATACTTGGATGAGCGGTAGGCCAGGGATGAGCGCCAGCGCGGCCCCAAGAGCCAGCAGCCCGGTAAACATACCCATGAAGATCGGCGCTTCTTCCCAGGAGCGTGAAACGCCTCGCTCGATGCCAAGCGCCTCACTCAGCATATAGGTTGTCGCAACGGGCAGTACCCCAGCTGCCAGAACGGAAGCGCCCAACAAGCCCAATCCAAACAGGATACTGGCATAATCACCAGCAACAGGCCGTAGCGCCTGAGCCGCATCGGCTGCTGTCTCAACCGTTATTCCATGTGGGAACAGGGCCGCAGATGTTGCAATAATGATGCACGATGCAACGATGCCGGCGAAGATTGTCCCAACCCAGACATCAAAGCGGGTGTAGCGATAGTCTTCCGGTGTGACACCCTTCTCCACTACACTCGATTGGACATACAATTGCATATAGGGCGAAATCGTTGTGCCAACCATTGCGATCAACAACTGCAAGTAGCCTGCGTTCAGCTGTAATTTTGGCGTGAGCGTTGCTTGTAATACAGCACCCCAATCTGGTTTTGCCAATGCTACCGCTACAATATAGGCCAGAAATGCTAGAGAGAGTCCCAAGAAAATCTTCTCGACCCGCCCATACGAGCCGCGGGTGATCAACACCCACATAACCACGGCTGCAACGGGGACTGCTACATAACGGCTGATCCCAAACAGTTCTGCTGCCGCCGCGATTCCAACAAATTCGGAAACAATAATGCCAAAATTCGCAATAAATAGCGTGAGCAGAATGAATGCTGTTATTCGTAGTGGGAACGTCTCGCGCACCAGATCTGAAAAACCCTTGCCAGTGACTGCTCCCAACCGAGCGCTCATCTCCTGAACAATACCAACAAAGATCGTCACAACAACCATGGCCCACAACAGGCCATTCCCATAGCTCGCACCTGCCGATGCATACGTCGCAATACCACCAGCATCGTTGCCAGCGCTCGCCGCCAGTAACCCTGGGCCAAGGGCAAGTAGGTAGGGCAGGAAGCGTCGCCGCCCACCCCGTACCCGCCGCAGCCCCTCGCCCTCCTCGTGTGTCGTCATCACTCTATCGCTTTCCGCCTACGCAAAATTTCGTTCACCACGATGCTGCCAGACCTCTGGGAGGAGTATTGCTAGGGCATCATCAACGGTCACAATGCCAATCAGATGGTGGTTATCATCAAGAACAGGAACAGCCAGCAGGTTATATTCTGTGAGTACGCGCGCCGCTTCCTCGGCTGGATCATTGGGATGCACGGTCGGTGGGTCACTATCCATCACCTCCAGGATAGATGTATCCGGGTGGGAGAGGATCAGATTGCGTAGGCGCACAATTCCCAGCAGAAATGGCAATTCCTCCGGCATTGTCGTCCCGCCCGATTCATTTGGCATGAAGGCAGCAGCAGCAGCTTCCGGCTGATCATCCAATTCCTCGGGATTTTGTTCACTGACCACATAGACAGCCAACAGCGGATCAGGTGGTTCATCAAGTGCCCGAATATAGGCCAGTGTCTCGCCAACCGTGATGCTAGATGGAACGCGAACAACATCGGTCGTCATAATGCGCCCAACACTGAACTCATCATAGGCCAGCAATGCCTGCACATCGGCGGCCTCTTCTGGTTCCATGCGAGCGAGCAACTGTTCGGCAACCTCATCATCAAGATCTTCGAGGATGTCCGCTGCTGCATTTGGCGTCATCTCCTCCAGAATATCGGCTGCACGTTCCTGGTCCATGCCTTCAAGCAGATCGGCAAGGCGGGCGTCGCTCACCTCTTCGAGTGTTTCGGCGGCGGTTTCATCATCGAGTGCCGCAACGATCTCAGCACTCTCGCGATAGGAGAGCGCATCGACGATCCGCGCTAAGTCGACAGGGTTCAGCTCGGTAAGCTTATCGTATGAGACTTTCAGGCGGACTGGTGCGGCGCTTACCAGATATTGCACCTCGGCCCAATCGATGATCTGACGGCCAACAATTCGCTCGCTCCATGCCCGTGGTGCCAGCCTCCGTGCCAGAGCTTGCGGGCTGACATCCACGCCAATCACGCGATACTGACCATCGATGCAGGCAAACTGGACATCATTCACGCGAACAATGCGACGGCCCGTAATATCGATAATCTGGTGATCCAGTACATCGGTATACAGCAATACCTCGTCATCGCGGCGCTGGAATGGCTGAAGATCGACCACGGAGGTATTCAATTGAACCACACCATTCAGTGCGGCAAGATGCGTACTTGGGACAAAGAAGCGTTTGCGCCGATCACGAACAACCAGTCCGCTGATCGGCGGGTACAGCCCATCACCGATTCGAACGATCAGATCGTCGAGCCGCCCAATCTCCTCGCCGGCCTTGCCGCGTACTGGTACACCAATGGTATACGCCAGGAAGGCAGGGTGTGGCGAGGCAACACTGTGTAGCGAGAACACAGCCATGGCCAACCTCCGGTTCCGTGTAACGTGCATGCAGATATAGTGATTGGAGGTACTAGCCATGTGGGGAAAAAAAGCGCCCCCACAGCATCGAGCTGTGCGGGCGCATCGTGCAACCAGTACCGTCAGAGGCAGACGGGGTTTGGAGGCACTTGGCGATCCCGATCACAGCACGAAGAAGCCAGCACAGGCCAAACACCTGCGGACTGCATGCACCAATGACTAGGGATAACGTCCATAATCCTTCGCAAACAAAGACCCCTCCCAGAAATCCTGGAGGGGAATGGGATCACGCGAGCGCGTCCCTCCCCTGCTTGGGCTTTGGCCATCGTCCAGCGTAGCTTACGCAGTCGCGTTAGAGCGAGCCTTAGCTCGGCTTGCCCTGCTCTACCCCTCAGCGTCTTTCGACGGGCCGGGGCAGCGACCTGTGTCTGGACGGTGCCGCACCTAACGAGAGAGATCGGTTCACCAATATCGGCCTATGCCGATGTTCGCAGTATAACGTGCTGTCTGGAGTCCGTCAAGCCGTCGAGACGCAAGGGTGTAACGGAATGTTCTGCATTGCGGCAGCGTTGGCATGGCGATGGGGTCGGGGCGGTTCACGAACCGCCCACCATGGGCGCCATTGCCGGTCATGGAGGGCGGTTCACGAACCGCCCCTCCGGCCATGATTGGTCGTTGCACCAGCGCATGCAGAACAATACGTCGCGCGCGGCAGCCGCACCAGCCACGCCTGAGTGCAATGGTAGCGGCGTGGGTTCGATCCTGAGCATCGAGTTTCTGGAAGATACTATTTATGCTATTATCAGGCCATCTAGATCGCGAACAACGAGCCAGCCATAGTATGCTCAGTACCATTGAAAAAGTGATTATTCTGAGTACTGTTGACCTGTTTACGGCGACGCCGGAGGATGTGCTTGCCGAAGTCGCCGATCTGCTGGTTGAGATGCATGTGCCACTTGGCACGCCGATCTTTGCCAAGGATGATCCCGGCGATAGCATGTATATCATTGTGAGTGGTGAGGTACGTGTTCACGATGGCAATCACACCCTCAACCATCTGGGTGAACGCATGATCTTTGGTGAGATGGCACTGCTCGATGCTGCACCACGGGTTGCCTCAGTCACTGCCATCGATGACACACTGCTGCTGCGATTGGATCAGGAGCCATTCTTTGAATTGATGGACGAACGGATTGAGATTGCTCGTGGCATTATTCGGGTACTCACCGGCCACCTTCGTAATCGTGTTCGCGATCTCACCGCAGCGCGATCTGGCCATTCGCACTAGTATGATAGATCATTAACACGATGCGTAGCTTTATCAACCGCCTGGGCACAATCATCGAACCAGGCGAGCGATCACTCGTGCTCTTGCTGCTGCTGCTCTCATTCACAATGGGCGGCGCGTTGGTCTTTGTTGATATTGCCGCACGCGCACTATTCCTTGATCAATTTCCAGCGGAACAACTGCCATATGCCTACCTCGGCGCAGCATTCGTCATTCCGCTGGTTGGTGTTACCTATACCCGACTCCAGCGCCGATTAGCGATGAGCACCCTCTCGATCCTGACCACCGGCTTTCTGTTGATCACCGTGATTGCCCTGTGGGCCGAGATTGCGTTCAACAACGCTGCCTGGCCCGTTTTTACCCTGTTCATCTGGTATCGGCTGTTCTATGCCTTTAATGGCATTCTCTTCTGGGGCTTGGCAGGCCAATTATTCAGCCTGCGCCAGGGCAAACGCCTGTTTGGCTTAGTCGGAACAGGCGAACCAATCGCCGGTATTCTTGGCTATTTCTCAGCAGCACTGTTGGCGCTATGGATCGGCACTATCAACATGCTGTTGATCACCGTCGTTGGCCTGGGCTTGAGCCTTGTCCTGCTCATTCTCCTGGCACGCGCTGGTAAAACACAGCTGACGACACTCGCACCGGAGGATGCAGCGCCAGCGGGTGAACAACAGGCCACACGCAGTGGCCCTGGGCGCTATGGCATCCTGATCATCATCATTGCTATTGGCGCGATTCTCAACTATTTATTCGCCGATTATGCCTTCTCCGCCGAAAGCCGCCTGGTCTTCACTAGTACAGAACAACTGGCGAGCTTCTTTGCACTGTTCTTTGGCGTTGTCGCAATTGGCCGAATTGTGGCCCGCAGCATCCTGAGTAGCTGGGTACTTAATCGCTTTGGCCTACGAATTGGCTTGCTTGCGCTGCCATTAGCATTTGGCCTGAGCAGTATTGCGCTCATTCTGGTGGGCGGCATGGCCGGAATTGCTGGATCGGTGTTTGTGCTTGCTTCCACAACGCGCTTTCTTGGTTCGATACTACAGCCATCAATCCAGCGGACTTCTGTTCAATTATTGTACCAGCCACTTTCTGCACGCCAACGGCTGGCAACGCTCTCACTGGTTGAAGGTATTATTGAACCAGTCGCGATTGGAGCAGGTAGCTTGTTATTGATCGGGCTGACCAACGTGCCGGGCTTTAATACACTGGCCCTGGCCGGAATTATGCTGGTAATCAGCCTGATCTGGATTGTTGTTGCCGGGCGTGTGATGCGTTATTACCGTGAAACGCTCGGTCGGGCGCTTGCCCGCCGCCTGTTGGAGGGCAGCACGCTTTCGCTCACCGATGCTTCAAGCCGTACAGTGATCGAACGCGCTCTTGGCAGCCCGCATCCTGGGGAAGTGATCTATGCGATCAATCTGCTTGAGCGTACACAACCACATCTGCTGGCCCAACGCCTGCCAGAACTACTGGTCCATCCCGATCCCCAGGTACGCCGCGAGGCGGCCAAGCGGATCGGCAGTAGCGCCAATCCACAATTGATCGAACAGTTCCAGCATGCCTTTGAACACGAAACCAATGCCGATGTTCGCGCAACCATGGTACAGGTATTGGGCGGTATGCGTGATAGTCTGGCCAATCGGGCTGTGCTGCAGGCGCTTGACGATCCATCGCCACACGTACACGATGCGGCACTCATCACATTATTGCGCTCTGATCATGAATTCCATATCGAACATGTTCAGATTCTCCTCCAACGCATGTTCAGCTCGCCAAAGCCAGATGAGCGTGCGCGGGCTGCAGCGGTGATCGGCAGGCTGCCGAGCGATGCCTGGGCTTCCGAACTCATCCAGCTTATCAGTGATAGCGATTCATCCGTGCGCCGTTCAGCAATCCGCGCTGCCAGCCGCCGCAGCGATGCAGCAACTCTTGCCCATCTGCTCACAATGCTGCCAGATCCAACCATGCGTGGGGCTGTGGTTCAGGCGCTGGCCCGCCGTGGGGCTGCTGCTCCAACAATGCAGTCAATCGCCACTGCCTTCTCAACCAGCGATCAGTCGCCAGCCTTGCTCATTCGGCTTACGACGATCTGTGGGCGTGTTCGTGGAGAAATTGCCGCTGCAATGCTCATACAGCAATTGGCCTACCCCCACGATGGCGTGCGCCATGCTGTTGTTCTCGCACTCAGGCGCTGTGGGTATCAGGCCACTGGCCCACAAGCCCAACAGGTTCGCACCCAGATCCGGCGCGAGGCTGGGCACACGGCCTGGATGTTGGCAGCAGCAGTGGCAATTGGCAATAATCCACACGTCGCGTTATTGCGTGATGCCCTAACTGTGCAAGTTGCGCGAATAGAACAGCGGATCTTTGCACTGCTCGAATTGATCTATGAACCACGTGCCATCCGCCGCATCCACTATCATCTGCATAGTCCGCTCGTCACCAAACGTGATTATGCCTATGAACTCTTTGAACTACATGTCGAAGGCGACATCCGCAAACTATTGATGCCATTGATCAGCGATGCAGCATATACGACCCGCGAATACCAACTTCGCGAACTGTTTAACACACCAATTCAGGATCAATCCCAGTGGTTGCTGGCGCTGCTTCGTGAACCAGGCGAGCGTTCAACATCCTGGATTCGGGCAAGCGCGCTGGTTGCCGCCCAGAATATCGGCAGAACCGATCTTGTCAGGACAATGACGGATCAAGCCACTCGTGATCCACTCGTTGGCGAAACAGCATCCTGGATTCTTCAGCAAACACGTGATCAGCGCCAACCCAACCGGCAGCTCGTCACAATTGAGAAGGTGCTGATCCTCAAGACTGTCAGCATTTTTGCGGCAACGCCAGATGACATATTGGCCGAGATCGCCGGATTGACAACCCAAATCGATCTGCCAGCCGAAACGCCGATCTTTGCGAAAGATGATCACGGCGACACAATGTATATTATTATTGATGGCCAGGTGCGAATCCACGATGGCGAGCAGATCATCGGCAATCTGAGCAATAATGAGGTGTTCGGTGAGATGGCACTGCTCGATAGTACGCCACGAGTTGCATCGGCCACCACAGATACGCATGTACGCCTGCTGCGCCTCGATCAGGAACCATTCTATGAGCTCATGGACGATCAGATCGAGATTGCACGGGGTATCATTCGTGTGCTCAATCAGCGCCTTCGTTCATCGATCGCTCATTTGCACGAGGCCCGTAATGCAGGCATCCTGCCAAACTCATAGCACACCGCGGGCTGATGAATATTGACCAAATAAAAGGAGCCGCATTATGCATGTTCGCACCATGTTCATATTCCCACTGCTGTTCGTATGTGTCGCCTGTGGTAATGCCCAACCCAATCCATCGGTTGGTTCACTACAGATCAGTGATGTCTGGGTTCGTCCCGCACAGGTCATGGCTGGCGATATGGCGATGGACATGTCCTCGGCGATCAGCGGTGCCTATATGACAATTAAAAACACTAGTGGCACGGCAGATACGCTGCTCATGGTACAGGGTGATATTGCCGCAGCACTTGAACTGCATAGCATGACCGAAACCAATGGCGTGATGCAGATGCGCCCGGTTGAGCGTGTCGAGATTCCAGCCAATGGCGAAGTGCAGCTTACCCCTGGTGGCATGCACGTTATGCTGATCGGCCTCAAACAGGATTTGAAACCAGGCGATAGCATTCCGCTCGCGCTGCAATTCGAGAAGGCTGGCACAATCCAGGTGATAGCCACCATCCGCGATGCACAATAAGCACTGCCAATCAGGACTGTCTATATTGTGAACTAGCTTTTGCGCTTGACTTTTTGGAATACCTAAATTATTATTATTGCATGGCTAATACTTCTGAAATATAATGGAGATCGATCATATGCGAATTACATTCCTATTCATCACACTCGCGAGCATGCTGATGGCTGCCTGCGGCCAATCGGCTCCTTCGGCGACAAGCTCGAATACTGCTGGCCAGCCAAAGCGCATTCTCGCCACCTTTACCGTTATCGCGGATATTGCCGAGAACGTTGCTGGCGACGCTGCAATCGTCGAATCAATCACCAAGATCGGCACGGAGATCCATGATTATGAGCCGACGCCAAGCGATATTGTGCGTGCTCAGAAGGCCGACCTGATCCTGAATAATGGATTGGGGTTGGAACGCTGGTTCGAAAAGTTCCTTGGCGCTGTTAAGGATGTTCCGGCTGTCGATGTCAGTACGGGGATTACGCCAATTCCAATTGCTGAAGGCCCCTACCAGAACAAGCCAAACCCCCATGCCTGGATGTCGCTGACAAATGCGAAGATCTATGTTGAGAATATTCGTAAGGCGCTTGTTGAGCTCGACCCGGCCAACGCCGCGACATATAACGCGAATGCTGCCGCCTATATCGCCAAGTTTCAACCATTGGAAGATCAGCTCAAACAGCAGATCAGCGCTGTTCCAGCAAACCAGCGCGCGCTGGTGACGTGCGAGGGTGCCTTCAGCTACTTTGCCCGTGACGCAGGGCTCAAAGAGGTCTATATGTGGGCGATCAACGCCGATCAGGAAGGTACACCGGAGCAAGTAAAATCGGTAATTGATACAGTGCGGGCGAACAAGTACCCGGTGCTATTCTGCGAGAGTACCGTGAATGCCAAGGCCATGCAGCAGGTCGCCAGCGAAACCGGGGCACACTTCGGCGGCACACTGTATGTCGACTCACTCACCGCAGCCAATGGCGATGCGCCAAGCTACCTAGCCATGCTGACATTCAATGTCGCTGCGATTGCACGCAATTATGCCGAAGCACGCAAATAATTCCATTAGGAATAGGAAAGACGTATATGAATAATCCTGCCATTGTTGTTGATGATATCACCGTTGATTACAACGGCTTTATTGCCCTGAGCAATGCACATTTGATCGTCCCATCTGGCACGATCTGCGCCCTGGTTGGCATGAACGGTGCCGGGAAATCGACGCTATTCAAGGCCATCATGGGCTTCCTGACGCCTGCCGCCGGGCGGGTGTTGATCGATGGTGGGCCAGTTGCGGCAGCGCAAAAGGCTGGCCGACTGGCCTATATGCCACAGGCCGAGGAGGTCGATTGGGCCTTTCCCGTGAATGTGCAGGATGTGGTGATGATGGGCCGCTATGGTTTTATGAACATCCTGCGCACTCCACGCAAGCTCGATAAACAGAAGGTTGCCGAGAGCATCGAGCGCGTTGGTATGCAGGATTTCCGCACGCGTCAGATCAGCGAGCTCTCTGGTGGGCAACGGAAGCGCGCATTTCTGGCGCGCGCCCTGGCGCAGGATGCGCGGATCATGCTGCTCGATGAGCCATTTACAGGGATCGATGCCAAGACAGAAGAAGCCATGATTGGCCTGTTGCGCGAGCTGCGCGATGAGGGCTGCACGGTCATTATTTGCACCCACGATCT
>JBBQSD010000176.1:0-10530 GCA_038214135.1 Chloroflexales bacterium
GCAATCCAGCACATGTTAGTGATCGAGATGGTAGGGAACACTCAGCACGCACTTGCCATGGCTGAAGAACAGCGCAGCCTTCAACTGCAGGCCCGTCTGATTATGCAGCGCATACTGCCACCACTTGGAGGGCACAAACTCGGGCAAAATGATCGTGAGCACATCATCATCATAGATTGCATCGACCTCATCAATATATGTGAGCAGCGGGCGAATCAAGGATCGGAATGGTGATGGCAGAACGACCAATGGCACACCAGAGCCCCACTGCTCCCACTTCTTCTGGATTCGCTCCGTCGCCGCCGAATCAAGATCGACATACACCGCCGTCACGTTATCGGGCGCGAGCGATAGCGCATACTGCAGCGCTGGGATAACACCCCGATGCACACCGCTGATCAGCACAACAGCAGTATGCCGGCGAACAGCAATCGGTGGTCGGGCATCAGCGAGCGAGAGTTGTTCGGCCACCTCGGCATAATGCTTGTTGATGCTTTTTAGCACTACGACAAGCAACGGTATGATCAACAGAACCGCCCAGGCACCCTCGCGGAACTTGGTGTAGGCCAGAATCACCAATACCAACCCAGTAACGGTTGCACCAAGTGTATTGACGGCTGCACTCCCAAACCAGCCGGGTGCGCGGGTGCGCCGCCAGCGCTGCACCATGCCGATCTGTGAGATCGTAAATGAAATGAACACTCCAACGGCATACAGCGGTAGCAATGCCTGTTCGCGAGCACCAAATGCCACCACCAGAACCGATGCGATCAGGCCTAGAACCAGGATACCATTTGAAAACGCCAGCCGATCACCACGATGAGCGAACTGCCGAGGCAGAAATCGGTCGGCGGCCAGAAAGTAGGCCAATCGCGGGAAATCGGCGAAGGCGGTATTCGAAGCAAGAACCAGGATCAGCATCGTCGAAATCTGGAGAATAAAGTAGAACGGCGAACCAGAGCCAAAGATGGCCCGCGCCAGCTGTGAATTGGCCGTCTCTGGTTCACGCGCACCATCAGGAATAATATGGTAGCTACTGGCCAGTAGCGAAATACCCAAAAACATGATGCACAACAGCGCTACCATCAGGCCCAGGGTAATCGCCGCATTGGTCGCCTCGGGCTTTTTGAAGGCCGGAACACCATCCGCAATCGCCTCAATACCCGTTAGCGCCGTACAACCAGCCGCAAATGCCCGCAGAATAAGAAAGACGGTGAGCGGCTCAAGTTCCTTTGGGAAATGTTGGAGTTCGGGTGGTGGCGGCGCAATAACCTGACCAGTTGCCATGTTATACAGCCCAAAGCCAATCAGGACGAACATGCTGCCAACAAATGTATATGTTGGAATGGCAAAAATCGCGCCAGATTCCTTCACGCCACGCAAATTGGCGAGCGTGACAACAACAACTAATATGACAGCGATCTCGACCCGCCATGGATCGAGCCAATTCCATGCCGATGTGATCGCTGCCACACCAGCCGACATACTGACGGCGACGGTCAGAATATAGTCGATCAGTAGTGCTGAGGCGGCAGTCAACGATGGAATGGTGCCGAGATTTTCTCGCGCAACAATATAGGTTCCACCACCCTGGGGATAGGCGGCAATCGTCTGTCGGTAGGAGAATGCAACGATGATCAGCAGTGCAGCGATTGCAATACTGATCGGAGCAACCAGGCCAAGCGCAGTCGCACCAGCAGCAGAGAGCGCAATCAGTATTGCTTCGGTCGCATAGGCTGTCGACGAGAGCGCATCCGACGAGAAAACCGCCAGCGCCGTTCGCTTTGAGAGACGCTCATGAGCGAGTTGCTCATTCGAGAGCGGCGGACCAACAAGAAGGCGTTTGAGTCCGGCAATCATGTTTGTTACAACTGTCCTACGAGCGTCCGAACCAAAAAATGAAAACCACGACGGCACATCAACACTGATCTGCGGCCTTCGTGGTAGCTGCATGATATCAGACGTGGTTCCATACAGCGCTGCGATGATAGCATTACTCGTTCAGGTGGTCAAGCGGTTTTTACTCTTTTATGCAAAATTATGAGAAATACCGCCAAGTAGCTTTTCAGATGCATGTCATTCTCCCATCTGATTGAACATGTTACCATGGGCAGCGTATCCTCGTATATGCTGTATCGCTATATGAATTAGCGCCCGAAGCGCCCAAGGATGTGCTATGCTGCTGCCCCGCCGTTCTATACCCAAGCGCCGAATCCCCCGGCGGCTAGCTGCGGTGTGCCTGGCACTACCTATTCTGGCGTTTGCCTATCTGTGGATAACGACGGATCTGCCGACCCCAACACGCTTGCGTGCGCGCGCAGCCCTTGGTGATACCCGTTTGCTTGATCGAACTGGCCGCCTGATTGCCGCCATTCCCGACCCACTCGGCACCAGCCGCCAACCGGTCGCACTTGATCACATTCCGATCACACTGCAACAGGCAACGATTGCGATTGAAGATGCCAACTTCTACCAGAATGTGGGCATTGAGCCACGTGGCATCCTGCGTGCCATTTGGCAGAACCTCGCCAATGGCGAAATTGTTGCTGGTGGCTCAACAATCACCCAGCAGCTCGCCCGCGCCTTCCTGCTTGATCCAGCCATCGGGCGGCAACGTTCATTCGATCGCAAACTGCGTGAAGCAATCGTTGCACTCAAACTCACAACGGCCTATTCCAAGGACGAGATCCTTACACTCTATTTGAACCAGATCTACTATGGCGGTACGGCATATGGCGTCGAATCAGCGGCCTGGCGTTTGTTTGGCAAACCCGTCCACGAACTCGATCTGGCTGAATCAGCGCTGCTGGCCGGATTACCGCAAGCGCCATCCCAACTTGATCCACTATCCAATGGCGATCTGCACGCCCGCGAACGCCAACGCCTGGTGTTGGCTGCGATGGTTCGTACTGGTTATATCAGCTCTGTTCAAGCCGAAATGGCCGCAGCAGAACCACTTCACTATGCGGATGGCGCATGTCGGACAGGAACATGCACCGCGTCCGCACCTCATTTCGTGGCCTTCGTGCTGGATGATCTTGTTGAACGGCTTGGTGCCGATTCACTCGCACGCGGTGGGCTGACAATCACAACCACACTCGATATTGGGCTTCAGGAAGCGGCGCAAGCGATTCTGAAGCGCCAGATCGACCTGCTGGCCCAACCACGCGATGGTGGCCCCGATCATCGTGCCCGCAATGGAGCCGTTATCACACTCGATCCAGCCGATGGTGCGATTCTGGCCATGGTTGGCAGCCCCGATTTCGCCGATCCCCATAGCCAAGGGCAGGTCAATGCCACAACAGCACTGCGCCAGCCCGGCTCGGCCCTGAAACCATTGACCTATGCCGCCGCTCTCGAACGTGGCTGGACACCCGCTTCCATGGTGTTGGATGTGCCAACCAGCTTCCCGACACGCGAAGGGCGGCCATATACCCCACAGAATTATGATCGCGCATACCACGGGCCGATCCCATTGCGCGAGGCACTTGCAACATCATCCAATATTGCCGCGGTTCGCCTGCTCCACGAAATCGGGCTGCAATCCCTGCTCGATATGGCCGAACGTCTTGGCATTCATTCGCTTGGCCAGGATCCAAGCCGCTATGGGTTGGCGCTCACCCTTGGTGGTGGTGAGGTAACGTTACTAGAACTGACAAACGCCTATGCTGCCTTTGCCAATGGTGGGAACCGAGTGACGCCCTACGCCGTCCTTGCTCTATCAGATGCTGAAGGCCAAGCAGTGAATGTATCGAATACAACCAACAACCCGAACGATCAATCATCAATGCAGACGATACACAGCGCTACCCAATCGACCCGAGTAGCGCCAGTCTCAGTTCTCTCACCACAGATTGCCTACCTGATCAGCGATATTCTGGCCGATCCATATGCCCGTATGCGGGCGTTTGGCCTGGAAAGTACGCTGGATATTGGCCGCCCTGCTGCCGCGAAAACAGGAACAACAACCGATTGGCGCGATAACTGGACGGTTGGCTACACACCAGATCGCGTCGTGGGGGTTTGGGTTGGCAATGCCGATGGTAGCCCGATGGAAGCTGTGAGTGGCATCACCGGCGCAGGGCCTGTCTGGCGAGCCGTGATGCAAGCGGCCCATCGCGATCTGCCCGTGCATGCATTTACGCGCCCAGCAGGTCTGGTTGAGGCCGATATTTGTAGCGATAGCGGCCTCCTGCCCGGCCCGCACTGCCCGGCAACCCGCCGCGAACTCTTTATTGCGGGAACCGTCCCCAATAAACCAGATAACACCCATGTTGCGCTGCGTGTTGATCTGCACCTTGGTTGCCGTGCATTACCTGGCTACCCGCCCGAAAAGACAGCAATGCGGATCTTCCATATGTTGCCGCCCGAAGCCCAACTGTGGGCCATTGATGCAGGAGTGCCGGTCGCACCACGCAAGATCTGCCCACTTCCTGGTGCAATAACCAATACCAGCAATCCATCTCAAACGGATGCCGCAGAGAATGACCGTGCCGCACCACGGATTGTTGCACCTGCATATGGGGCCGTCTTCGCATTGAGCCCTGGGATACCATCTGCTCGGCAGCGGCTCGAAATCGCTGCCCAGGCTGGCAATAGTATCGTTCAACTGACGATCATTGTTGATGGTGTCGCAGTAGCGAACTTCAGCGGGCCACCATATCGCACATTCTGGAAGCTCACGCCAGGGCAGCATACGATTATTGTGAAAGCCCGTGATCAGCAGGGGCATGTGCTGCTGAGTGAAACAAGCACATATACTGTCGAAGGGTTGCGGTAGTTCGCTATAGCGAAGAGCAAACCTGTTGAGTTTATGGAGTACGCAAGCCATGCTTGCGCGTGCGGCAGCGAAGAGCAAACCTATTGAGTTTATGGAGTGCGCAAGCCATGCTTGCGCGTGCGGCAGCATGGCTGCCGCATTCCAAAGATCGGAATCGTAGAGATCTGCATTTAGCTGTAGTCGTTCTGGAGGTATTGTGAAGAATCCTCGTTCACGTATTCTGATTGCAGCCGGGGCTGTCATCGCGATTGTTCTGGTCGCCATTGGCATCATCGTCGGGCCAGTGGCGCTGAATGGACCGCGAGTGCTCAAAACAATCCCTGCCGATGGCGAGCAGGCTGCTAATCCGCAGGCCGAACTGCGGATCGAGCTAAGCCAGGCAGTTCAGCCTGGTTCACTTGGCGGAATCGCGCTTGATCCGCCGATCCCAATGACATCAACTGTCGAAGGGACGATCCTGCACATCAAGCCACAGCAGGCGTTGCGCTATAACACGCCCTACCGCCTGACAATCGCCGGGCTGAAGAACCAGTTTAGTCGCACCCTCGATCCGCCGCTGACGATCTCCTTCGCAACGGTTCCATATGCCTCGGTGAAGCAATATGGCCCATCCGATGGCGCAACTGGTGTGCCATTACGTGGGCCAATCACTGTCGAATTTGAGGCCCCAGTCGTCACCACAGAACAAGTTGCCGCCGCCGCCCAAGATCCACGCAAGGCCGATGGATTGCCTAATCCGCTTGTTCTAACCCCCGAGGGTGGACCAGCAACACCGGCTGTTGGCATTGGGCGCTGGCTTTCGCCAACACTGTATGGGTTCTACCCAAGCGATGATCTATATGCAGCGACGACCTATCGCGCTCAGGTGCAGCCAGATGTTTCGAGCGATGGCCTGGCCCGCTTGGAGAAGCCGGTCAGCTGGAAATTCCAGACAGCCGCACCACTGTTGGTTGGCTCACGGCCATTTAATGGCGAGCAGGATGTCGCACCAGCAGCAGCCATTGAGATCCGGCTGGCCAAGGATGTTGATCTGACGGCGGCTGGATCTGCCTTCCAACTGCGCCTTGCCAGCGGTGGCGATGCGCTCCCTGGTGTGATCGAACCATTCGATGGCGGCTTCCGCTTCCGCCCGGCCCAACCACTCAGCAATGGTGCTAGCTATGAGGCTGTACTTGGTGCTGGTGTCAAGAGCCGTACCGGCGCGCTGCTCAATAATCAGCCATTACGTTGGCAATTTAATACGATTGGCGACCCAGAGGTACTTCAGGTTGAACCACCACCAGCAACAACCGAAGTCCTCACCAACACACACAGAATCAGCGTGCGTTTTAGCCATCCAATTGTTGCGCTGACCGATGCAACCAACCAGGCCAGCCTGCCAAATCCATTGAAAATCACTCCCGCGCTTCAGGGAACGGGGAGCTGGCTCGATACCAGCACCTATGTCTTCTCGCCAACGGTGGGATTGGAGCCTTCGATCACATATGAGGCGGTGGTGCCAGCTGGGTTACGCGATCAGACCGGCAGCGAATTGCAGCAGGCCTATTCCTGGAAGTTTGCCACAATCACACCTGCGGTACTATCGCTCTTTCCAGAAGGAAGCGATGCGCCGCCTACCAGTACCGTGCGGCTTGAGTTCAACCAGCCGATTGATCCCGCCGAACTCCCAGATATATTGTTGATGCGCGAACCAACCATCGATCAGGTTGCAGCAACAAAACGGATCGCTGGCAGCACCGTGATCATCACGCCAAATGCGCCATTGGAGCGCGGGGCAACCTACCGGGTGGTTGCGCCAATCGGGCTACGCTCCGCCAATGGCAAGGGCGAATTGGCCAGCCCCTTCTCGACAACATTTCGTGTGGCTCCACTGCCAGCAATCGCCGATTCCGATCCCGCCAATGGCGATCAATCTGCCGACATGAACGGCAGCCTGCAGATCACCTTCAGCACCGAAATGGATTGGGCTAGCGTTGAGCGCAATCTGACGATCACGCCCAAACCAACCAATGTGTATACATCCACCTATGAAACCAAACTGTACCTCTATTTCGATCAGCTGGCCGAGACAAACTATTCTGTCACTGTTGGTGGCACAGCAGTGGATCGATTTGGCGTTTCGATTGGCCGCGACACGACGATCAGTTTCCGCACAGCCCCACTTGAGCCATCACTGAGCCTGATAAGCACCGGTGGGCGAATTGGTGTCTATAATGCCTATGCAACCGCTCGCGTGCCAGTGCAGGTTGTCAATCTCAATCAGGCCAATTACACGCTCGCACGCCTGACTGCCGCAGAATCAGCATCGCTCGCTTCCGATTATGATCAATGGCGCGAGTATGCGCCAGCACAGCCAAGCATCCTGCGCACAGGCAATCTGCCGACCCCTGGCGAACGGAATAAAGCCCGGATTGCGCTGATCGATCTTGGCAAACTTGCGCCAGGGCTGTACTTCCTGGAAGTACAGAGTGCTGGGCAGAACGACCGCCAGATTCTGTTGGTCAGCCCCTATACACTGACGATCAAACGCGGCCCGGATCGCCTGTTCGTCTGGGCTGTCGATCTGGCCACTGGCAAACCAGTTGGCAATCTCGATCTACAGTTTGCATCCTATAGCTACGAAAATAGTAGCATTAATCCGCCAAAACCACTTGGCCGAACCAATAACGAGGGCATCATTGAGGCCCCACTCGATTCAATCGACGCCTCTGGTACACTGTTTCTCTGGTCATCTGGCACGCAAGCAGTCGCCTTCGCAACCACCGATTGGTCAAGCGGCATTAGCGCATGGGATTTCGGGCTGACTGCCGATTATGGCAGCGGCAACCTGCTGGGAACGCTGACCACCGACAGGCCAATCTACCGCCCGGAGCAGACCGTCCATATTCGTGGGGCATTGCGCGTGCGCGAATTCGATAGTTCCAGCTCAAACGAGCGCTATCGGACGCCCGCCGGCGAGCGGGCCACACTAGTGATTAGCAATCCCGAAGGCAATAATGTCCTTACCCGAACTCTCAGCTTGAATGAGTTCGGAACCTTCAGCACCGATCTCCCACTCGACCGAAGTGCGACGCTTGGCAGCTATTCACTCATGGCAACACTCGAACAGGACGACAGCGCAACTGTGTATGGCAGTTTCAGCGTCGCAGAGTATCGCAAACCAACATTTGAGCTCACTGTCAAACCCTCAGCCAGCGATATGATCCAGGGCGAAACAATCGATACGAATGTCACTGCCCGCTATTTTGCCGGTGGCGCACTTGCCAAAGCACCAGTGCGCTGGCGCTTGCTTTCGGAGCCGTTGTTGTTCTATTCCGAAAATATGCCCGATTATAGTTTCAGCGACCAGGATGATGCCGATCTGTGGTATCGCGGCGATGGTTCCACTGGCGGTGGCTCGTTGATCGCCGATGGTGAGAGCAGCACCGATGCACAGGGGAATTTCAACCTCAAGCTACCCGCCGATCTGTATGGTCGCTCAAGCACAGGCACTACTGGCAATAGTGGAACGGCAGCTGCGGAAAGCCGTACACTCACAATCGAAATTGAGATCACCGATGTTGATGGCCAGGTAATCACAAGCCAGGCGCGTGTTCAGGTTCATGCAGCAGCATTCTATGTTGGCCTGCGGCCAACCGGCTATGTCGTCAAAACGGGCGACACGCAGAAGGTATCGCTGGCAACCATCTCACCCCAGGAGGCTCCAATCGCCAATCGTGCGGTGCAGGCCGAAATCTTTCGCCGCGAATGGTATAGCGCCCGCCAGCGTGGCGAGGATGGCCGATTATACTGGACATCCAGCTACACCGATACACTCATGCAAACGATCCCGGCCACCACCGATGCACAGGGCCGCACAGAGATCAGCTTCAGCCCAACACAGGGCGGGATCTACCGCATTCTGGCATCGGCGAAGGACGATACTGGCCGAACAACCAAGGCATCGGCATTTACTTGGGTCACGGGTGGCGATGTCTTCTGGGGCGTCGATGACACCAACCGCGTTGATCTGATTGCCGATAAACGCAGCTACCGCCCTGGTGAAACGGCGAATGTGCTTGTGACAGCACCATATGCTGGCATGAGCGGCCTATTAACGATCGAGCGTGGCCGAGTGATTGAGCATCGCCTGATTACAATCCAGGGCACCAGCCAGCTAATTCCCATCCCGATCACTGCCGATTATGCACCGAATGTGTATGCCTCGCTTGTGTTGATCAAAACACCATGCAATGCCCAGGCTGCTGCCGCAAACCCCTGCCCCGAGGTTCCTGAACTACGGGTTGGGCTGGCCAATCTGTCTGTTTCAACAGAGCAGCAGGAGCTACAGATCAGCGTTACTCCCGATAAAACCCAGGCTGGCCCACGCGATTCGATCACCTATACCATTCGTGCCACTGATTATACAGGCGCAGGTGTGCGCGCCGAAGTCGGATTGGCCTTGGTCGATAAAGCCGTGCTGAGCCTGGCCGACGACCCCAATCCAGGGCTTGTGCAGGCGTTCTATACCCGCCGTTCACTCGCCATCCAGACATCGCAAAGCCTGACTGCGCTGGTTGATCGTGTTACAAGCAAGCTTCAGCCAGGCGATAAAGGCGGCGGTGGTGCCGATGCTGGCCCGCCACTCCGGCGCGAATTCCCCGATACAGCCTACTGGAATCCATCGGTTGTGACTGCTGCCGATGGCACGGCGCAGGTGACTGTTGCACTCCCCGATAGCCTGACAACCTGGCGGATGACGGCTCGTGGGCTGACAACCGACACCCGTGTTGGCCAGGCAACCAGCGATATTGTGGCAACACGACCATTATTCGTACGCCCAGCATTGCCACGCTTCCTAACGGCTGGCGACACGCCGACGCTTCAGGCCGTTGTGCAGAATACAACCAATGCAGCGATTGATGCGACCGTTTTACTCGAGATCGCTGGCGATCAGGCAAGCGCATTCACACTCGATGCACCAGCTCGCCAGAATGTTCAGGTGCCAGCTGGCGGCGTGATGGTGGTTCGCTGGCCGGCCAAGCTTGGCGCAAATGTGCCTGTTGATGGAGCATTAACACTACGCCTGACCGTTGAGGGCGGCGGCCAACGCGATGCTGTTGAAGCGACACTTCCGCTCCAGCGCTTTGTGACGCCCGAGGTGGTTGCTTCGGCAGGGCAGGTGATCGACACAACGGTTGAGACGATCAAGGCACCAACGGGCGATGGGCAGGTCGATCTGCAACTCACGCCATCGCTGGCGGCAGGCATCTATTCTGGCCTGGATTACCTCACAACATATTCATATGAATGCACCGAACAGACCGTTGGCAAATTTCTGCCGAATGCCGTGACCTACAGGCTGTTCAAGCAAGCAGGGAACGACGATACCAAGCTCAAAGCCGAATTGCAACAGAACCTAGCAATCGGCACGCAACGGCTCATGGCACTCCAGCATCTCGATGGCGGCTGGGGCTGGTGGGAAAACGACATGAGCAACGCCTATATCACAACCTATGTCATTCAGGGGTTACTCGAAGCACAGAAGGCTGGCATGTCGGTTGATCAACCAATGATCGATAACGGCCTGGCATTTCTCGAACGAGCACTCAATGGCGATACGCTCGCGGCTGGTAAGGGCAATGGCGTCGATGATGCTCGCGCATTCGCACTCTTCGTTCTTGCGGAAGCCGGTAAGGCTGATCGTGGGCGCATGGTGGCGCTGTTCGAGAAACGCAGCGACTTGCAGACCTATGGGCGAGCCTATTTAC
>JBBQSD010000177.1:0-10445 GCA_038214135.1 Chloroflexales bacterium
TGCGCTGCCACGCGATAAGCTGCCCGAGCGCCCGCCAACCGATCCACACGATGTGCAGGTTGGCCTCAGTAATGAGCAAGCAATTGAGATTATTGGTGGTGTGACGGCACAGGATTGCGTTTTTGTGGAGGGCATTGATGCACGAATAAGCCTGCTCTCTGGCCCACCACCAGGAGTACGGCGGTGACACAATGAGTATTCTCGAATCGATCCGGGTTGCCTTTACCAGCCTGCGCTCCAATCTGCTGCGGGCGATTCTAACAATGCTTGGAATCATTATTGGCGTTGGTGCCGTCATTACCCTGCTTGCATTGGGCGGTGCGATCCAGAACCTCGTCACCAAAGAATTGCAGGGGCTTGGCTCGAATCTCGTGTTTGTGTTTGCTGGAACGAACGATCCCGAACTCAACCGGCGTGTGCCACCACGGCTGACCAATGATGATATTGCAGCGCTGGCCGACCCACTCAATGTTCCGGCTGCAGCAGCGGTATGTGCCCAACTCAGCCGTAATGGGCTGATCCTGTATGGTGGTGGAAGTTTCGATGGGCGTGTCTCGGGTGTCACCGCCAATTTCCCACAGGTTCGCAATGCCAAAGTATCCGATGGTGTCTTTTTTGATCAAGCGAGTGTCGATGGGCGCTCGCGGGTTGCGGTGCTTGGTTCAGAAGTGCGTCGTTCGCTGTTTCGGGATGAAGATCCAATCGGGCGGCGCATTCGGATCAACGATATTAGTTTTGAGGTGATCGGCGTGATGGCCTCACGCGGCGGCAGCTTTGGCCCAAACGATGATTCGGTCGTGTTTGTGCCGATCACCACTGCCCAACGGCGGCTGTTTCCGCCTGCGCCTGGCATTGTCAACAAGATCGATGCGAGCGTGATCTATATTCAATCTGTTGATGAGCGCAGCGTCGATACGCTGATTGATCAGATCACAACGGTCTTGCGCCAGCGCAATAATCTGACATACCAGGACAATAATTTTACGATTGTCACCCAGGAAGATCTTGTGGCCTCATTCGGCACAATTACGGGCGCGCTGACGGCCTTTCTGGGGGCGATTGCGGCGATCTCATTGTTGGTTGGTGGCATTGGGATCATGAATATCATGCTGGTGAGCGTCACCGAGCGAACGCGCGAAATAGGTTTACGCAAAGCGGTTGGCGCACGGCGCAGCGACATACGGACGCAGTTTCTGATTGAGGCATTGGTGCTGAGCCTGACTGGCGGCGTGTTAGGGATTGCGTTAGGAGCAACGCTGGCTGGGGTTGGCACACTGGTATTGCAGAATGTCGCAGCCGGGGCGGTTGCGCGAGTGCAGCTTGATGCGGTGTTACTGGCCACAATTACATCGATTGTGATCGGCATCGTTTTTGGGCTATATCCCGCTATTCAAGCCTCACGGCTCAGCCCAATCGATGCCCTGCGCTATGAGTAGTTCTAGGTTAATCGGTCCCAATCGCGGAGAGCAGCACTGTACAGATTGTGCCAGTTTCGGGGTTGCTTTCGATCTTGATGATGCCCTGGTGCGCGTTAATAATGCCTAGCACTTCCGCGAGGCCCAAGCCACGGCCAGCGAATTTGGTACTGAAGAATGGTTCAAACACCCGTGTCAGCACATCCGCATCCATGCCGATACCACTATCCTGAATAGTGAGGCTGAGATAGTTACCCGCTGGCAAATTGGGTGCCAGGTAGGTTGAGGCAATGTATTCACTATCGATCTGACGCATACCAGTGCTGATTTCGATCACACCAGGTCTATCGCCAATCGCCTCATAGGCATTGATGATCAGGTTGCGCAGCACCCGGCTGAGCTGCACAACATCGGCAATCACGATTGGCAGTTCTGGTGCGAGATGAATACGCAGTGCGATTCCATCCGGTAAATTGATCATCAGGCTCGCACAGGTTTCCTGAACAAGCAGATTCATATCCAGCGCTTGGGCGCTGAGCCGATCATGGCCAGCATAGGCCAGCATCTGGCGAGTCAGCCCCACAGCGCGGCGAGCGGCGTTATCAATTGGCAGCAGCAGATCGTGAACTGGTGATTCGGGCGGCAACTCAAGCATGGCGATGCTGACATTGCCAAGCACGACTGCCAGTAAATTATTGAAATCGTGAGCAATCCCACCGGCCAGAACACCCAGGCTCTCCAGATTCTGGCGCTGCCAACGAACTTCCTGTTCGCGCTTACGGCGCGTGACATCGCGCAGAATCCCAACCCAATGGGTCGTCTGGCCGCGAACATCGCGCAGTGGTGTCAGGCTCCATTCCGCATAGAATGAGCGTTCATCCATACAATAGGCCAACCCCTCACCCTGGAACAACCGCCCCTGAGCCAGCGCCGCACCCAATTCATCGATCATGGGTTGGCCTGTACCAGGGCCATACAACAATTCCAAGCCATGCCCTATAAGATCCATAATGGTATAGCCTGTGATCCTAGAGAAGCTCTGGTTCACAAAGACGATCTGATGGCCATGTTGGGCATTGGCATCGAGAATAAAGACTATTTCGTCAATCTGCTGCACCGCGATCTCGATCAACCGTAGGCGCTGCTCAATTGCCCGGCGTTCGCGTAAATCGCGCAGAACCAATACCGCGCCCTGCAATTGATCCTGTTCATTGTGGATCAACCCTACCCTGCTATCCACCGGAGTTGCGATACCAGTATCCGAAAGGACCATACGGCTAACGGCATATGGCGGCGCAATATCACCAGCCAGCGCCTGGATAATAGGATCTTCGACTGGCGTTCCACTGGCTTCATCGACCAAACGAACAACATCGGTGATTGTTTTCCCAAGAGCATGCACCAGGCGATAGCCAGTCAGTGTTTCAGCCGCCAGATTCATGAGGGTAATACGCCCATCGGCATCGGTCGTGATGATGCCATCACTAATATTCTGTAGTGTTGTTGCAAACCAACGTTCACGAGCCTGGCGTTCGCGTTCGATTGAATGTTTATACAGCGCGAGTTCAATCGCTGTTCGTAACTCACCAACTTCAAATGGTTTATGAATATAGCCATATGGCTCGGTGCGGCGAGCGCGCTGGAGTGTTTCAGCATCTGTGTAGGCTGTCAGATAGATCACCGGGATTGCGTAGCGAGCACGAATGATTTCCGCCGTTACGACCCCATCGATCGGCCCAGCGATGCGAATATCCATTAACACAAGATCGGGATGGACACTATCAATCACCATAATCGCATCGGCACCACTATCGACAACGGCAGGGACGCTATAGCCCAGGCTTTGTAGGCGCATCTCAATATTCGCAGCGACAATCGCTTCGTCTTCGACAACAAGGATATTGGCAATATTCATGTGCTCCGCCAAATTCTAGCCGCTTGCGAAGATTACAGTTGCGACAGTGCCATGCTTGTTCTCTAGCGTCAGCGACCCATGCAACTGCCGTGTGAGTGTACCAACCAGTTTCAGCCCGAGTACGCCAGAGCTTCGATCAGCTGGTGCAGGTAGCCCAATACCATTATCTGCGACCGAGAGAACAATGCGGCCATCCTCTGTAGTCGAACAAGCAATACGTATTGTACCAGTTCGGCCATTGGGAAATGCGTGTTTGAACGCATTTGTTACTAACTCGTTGATAATCAGCCCACATGGGATCGCGGAATTTGCATCAAGCCAGATCGAATCAATCACAATTTCTAGTGCAACATGGGCCGCTTCCGAGAAGAATGACTGTTGCAGGTGCTCAACTAGGGTACGCACATAGGCCTCAAAATCAATCTGGGCCATTGTCTCAGAATGGTAGAGCTGATCATGAACAAGTGCTATTGCTCGAATACGGCGCTGGGCCTCAATAAATACCGCCTGAGCCTGGGATTCGGGTATTGTCAATGCCTGCAGATCAAGCAGACTGGAGATGATCTGTAGGTTGTTCTTGACGCGATGATGCACCTCCTGAAGCAGAGCATCCTTCTCGCGCAGTGAATTCTGCAGATCCTGCTCGACTCGTTTCTGGGCAGTAATATCGAGGATCATGCCATCCCAAACGACAGCTCCATCCGCACCGCGATGTGGCCGAGTGATATTACGAACCCAGATCTCCTGGCCAGGAACGTTCATCACACGCTGTTCAAGGTCGAATGGCAACAATTGTTTGGCACAACTGCGCAGCGCATTGAAGAAATCCGCCCGATCTTCTGGATGAATCCGATCTAGCCAGTGTTCTTCTGGCGGGCGGCCAGCAATTGCCAGAGTATTCGGGCTGATATAGGGAAAGTCGATCACACCATCGGCCTGCAGAACAACCCGATAGAGAATACCAGGCAGATTGGCAGTGATTGCGGAGAGCTGCAGCTCACGCTGGCGCAACTCATCCGCCATCGTCTGAATGGCCGCATCAGATGGTGGCGAGCCATCAACTGCTTTCGTTCCTATTGATGCACTTATTGAACTATCGGCGTCTAGATCGCTCATGTGTGAACTACTTTGCATGCCGTAGAGACGCAAGATTTTGCGTCTCCACGGCATACATCTCTACGGCGCGGCGGGCGTCTTTACTGCTATCGATCATCATAGTATTGCTGTTCGTATTATGTACATGCATTGCTTTTGTATGGTACTGCCATATAGTCCCCTTCGTAAAGAGTGCTAATAGTACCACATACTGATCGAACCACGAGCCATTGGGATGACATCTTGATTGCAGCATTATCTATCCATGGGTTGATTGCATGTGCTATGCTATGGCAGGCACTTGGGTACCATTGTGCCACCAGGAAAGAGGTTCGCCATTGCCACACCGGCTTCTGACAATTGCACATATTGGGCAGACGACACTTCAAATCCATTGGACGTGGCCACCTGCTCTCTTGGCACTAGCCGGGCTGCTGAGTTCGCTCTATATTCAGAGCCTTTCGGGCGCTGCTGCTGGCTTTGCTGGCCTTCTTACTGCGCTGCTGATCTATGGATCGATACTTTTGCACGAGTTAGCCCATGGAGTAGCCGGGTATGCTGTCGGCCTGCCAGTACCAACGATCACCCTGTTTGCCTTTGGCGGGCGTACGGAAGTAGAAGAATCGCGTAGTACGCCCATGACAGAACTCCTGATAGCTCTATCGGGGCCGACGATAAGCACACTGCTGACTGCAATCTGGTGGATTGCTGGCGCGATGACGGATCCAGGGCCAACTCAAACCTTCGCATTTGTTCTGGCGACGGTCAATGGGGGGTTATTGGCGCTCAATCTGTTACCCGGCTATCCCCTTGATGGCGGGCGCATTCTGAAGGCGGCGCTGTGGTTTCTGCTCGATGATGAGATCCCAGCAGCTCGTTCGGCAACGCTGATTGGGCGAGCCTGTGGTTGGGTATTGGTGCTGATTGGTGTGGTGATTGCGCTCGGAACGAACAACCTGGCCTATGGGATGGTCTTTGGTGGCGCTGGTTACTTCCTCAGCCATACGGCAGTCGATGGCTTTCGGCGGTTGGCACTCCAGCGTGCGCTGCATGGCGTACGAGTTGCCGATATTATGCAACAGGTGTTTCGGGCCGTTGGCCCCGATCTACCGCTCGATCAGTTCGTCAGCCGCTTTGTGCTTGGCCAGAGCGATAATGGCTTTCCGGTGCTTCCGCACCCAGAAGTAGGGCCACCGCAACTCCTGCTTGGCATGATGTCGGTGCGTGATTTGCGCCGCTTCGCACTGAGCCAATGGACATTAACGCGCATCCAGGAGGCGATGACGCCAGTTGGTCGCATTCGTGTTCTTTCGCCAGAAACAACCGCCGCCGATGCACTCAAGGCATTGGTCGAGAGCGATCAGGATCTGCTGCCAGTTGTGTTGGGGCAGAATCTGATGGGGGTTGTACGGCGGCGCGATCTGCTGTTCTATGTGCGGCTGCGCGTGGCGAAGATGTGATTAGCGTGTCAATTCATTGCCCAATAACCCAAGCAGCACCCCACCCTCGGTACCATGATCCTCGAAGCGCGCACGCTCGAACCACTGCACAAGCAGTAACCTTCCATCTGGCCGTGTTTCCACCAATGGTTCAGAGATCGGTTGGCCAAACAGCGCCAGGCTTTCTGCCGTAGATGTGCCCTTTCGGCCATCAAATTCCAGGCCATGCGAGCGCCAGTAGCTCAGGAATGGCTCACACAAGCGATGCCCGGTTTCTTCAAAGAACAAGCACCCAGCCTGCGGTTCACCCTTGGGGAAATCAAACCAGCTACGGCCCTGCTGCTGCAGAATAACATCGCCAAGACGTGTGAGCTGCACATTATATGGTGGTTGATTCTCGGGATGCAGTTCGAGGCGATGGCGCTGGAAATACTGAACCGTTCGCTCACGGCCATCGGCAGAACGTTCGATAAATTCTTCGCTGATCGGGTAGCCAAAAATGGCGAGGCCGCCCTGTGCCTGCCAATATTGGCCGAACGCACCCTTGAGCGTATGGCCGGTTTGCTCGAAATAGCGGGTGCCATCCGCTGGCGGCGCAACCGGAGCAAATGCCCACGCAGTACTGACGCCATTTGTGAAGTTGACCGACGCAACACTGAGTGCGGTGCCATTCAACACAACCTGGCGCGGCGGCAGATTGAGATTTGGGCCGCTGACACTGATGCCATAGGTGCCAGTTGGCAGATTATCGAAGCGAAAAAACCCATTCCCATCTGGCCTGGCCGTCTGGCCGTTACTCAACGAAACAATAGCCTCATTTGGTGATTGCCCACCGACGATACCCTCGATCCGCGCCCGATTCAGCACATTTGGGTCGCGGGCGATATCCAGCGAGCGCCGGATATTCAGCCGCCCATAACCATATTCGGGATCTTTCCCAGGCGGCCCCTCATCGTCCGCACCCATTGCGAGCAGATCACTCAGTTGATCGAGCGTCAGATCGGGGCGAATGCTCCACAGCAGGCCAGCCGCACCAGCAACAAATGGGCAGGCCGCCGATGTGCCGCTGGCAATGCCATAGGTATCGCCCTCGACAACATTCCAGAGTGTGCTGAGTACCCCGGCTCCAGGGGCAGAGATATCGACGAACGCACCGGTTGTCGAAAACCCGGCAATTGTATCATCGGCGCGGGTGGCAGAAACGGCCAGAACATGGGCATAGGCAGCGGGGAAACTCGGCAAATTCCCATCGGCCTGGCCATTACCAGATGCCGCGACCACCAGCACACCACGGTTGATCGCATAATCGATCGCCTCACGCAGCACACGAGTATCTTCCGGGCCGCCAAGGCTCATGCTAATGATTCGTGCGCCTTGATCGACAGCCCAGCGCAGCCCTTCCGCAATCGTTGCATCATCGCCCTGGCCGCGCCGATTCAGCACCTTCACAGGGATAATCGGGCAGCCCCAGCAGACCCCAGCGACGCCCAGGGTATTATTGCTGATTGCAGCCGCCACGCCAGCGGTATAGGTTCCATGGCCATCATCATCGCGGGGATCGTTATCGCGATTGAGGAAATCGTAGCCAGGCAGGAGCTTGCTCTTTAGATCCAGATGGGTTGGCGAGATGCCGGTATCCAGAATGGCAATCGGCACGGCACCGCCAGTTGTGATCTCCCATGCTTCGGGGGCGCTAATATTGGCCAGGGCAGATTGGCGCGGAAAGAGCGGATCATTGGTGGTACGCATAACGGCGCGAACATGATTTGCTTCAGCATACACAACCATTGGGTTTGCATCGAGTTGCTGCACCAGTAGGGCCAGATCAACACCAGCCCGAAACCTGATCCTGTATGTCGCACTCGTGGCACCAAGCCTATGCGCAGCGCTTGCGCCAAACGGGCCTAGCAGCGCATTCAGATCAGCAGCATGCGGGCCGGATGCATAGGCATTGGTGGAGAGCACAACATCAGGGGACAACCGAACAACCAGCTCATCCGCATTGGCATCGAGCAATCCAGTGGATGCAGCCCGAAGCGGTACAGGAGAAGCCAGTAGCATGGCAAGTATCAGCAAAGCGCATAACAATCTCATCGCAGCGATTATAGCATATGCGGATGGTGTTGCAGAGCGTATGCTCGTGGATTGCGCAAGCATGGCTTGCGCTGCGGCAGCATGGCTGCCGCACTCCAGACACACAGCCGAACCCTACCCGATTAAAATGTAATAGATCATCAGCCTGCGGTAAGGGGATGGTTGCCCAGAGCATTGGGATGGGGAGCCGTCACAGATCCATGAGGATACGCAGGTGATCTTCCACTTGTCGCAGGGTCGCCGCCGAGACCATACCCCATGGACGCGGCCCTAACCGATCTTTGGTGATCGAGCGCAGCGCGTCACACAAGATATAACTGCGGCTGATCACCCCGCCTTCCGGGGGATCAAGTGGGACATGGATCGGTATACGGCGATCCATGCGCGTGAGTGGTGCGACAAACACCAAGTTGGCCGGGCCATGATTGAACGCATTCGTTGAGATAATCAACACGGGACGCGTTCCAGCTTGTTCATGCCCCCGAATGGGATTGAGATCCGCCATCCAGATCTCCCCACGATTCGGCAGGATGACCATTTAGGCGTCCTCCAATCCGTCCGCGATGGTCTGATCCCAGCCGCGCTGCTCAGCATCCCAATCCGCCAGCGCCTGCGGATCGGCTTGGAACTGCGCGTACGCGGCGTTGGTGGCCGCGATCACCTGCTGGCGGCGATATTGCTCCAGGGCGGCCTCCAACACCGCTTGCATCGAGAGGCCAGTATGATCAGCAATCGTGTGCAAGAGATTGCGGGTTTGCACCGAGACCCGAATGGTGGTGGTCGTCGTCATTTTGAGCAGCTCCTATCTACAAATACATAGATAGATATATCTACAATATTGTAGCACAATCGCAGCCAAGCTGCAAGCACGCGCCGACAACAACGTATTCGCACATAACTTATGGTACACTACAGCCGAACGAATGCGAAACGATATTCCGAGCAACGTGAGGTGTCCGCATGACACAAACGAAGAGCGCCACCATAGACGATCTGGCGCGTGTCGCCGATCACGGCAAAGCTGAATTGATAGATGGAGTGATCATCCCGATGTCGCCAACGGGCTTCCTGCCCAATTATGTGGCCGGCGAGATTTATGCCAGCCTCCGCGATTATGCCCGACGGACACGCACCGGGTATGCCATTGGTGATAATGCCGGCTTTATCGTGGATTTACCCCATCGGCAATCCTTCAGCCCAGATGCGGCCTTCTATACGGGCAAACCAACGGGGATGCGCTTTCTCGAAGGTGCCCCCTGCTTTGCGGTGGAAGTCCGCAGCGAGAACGATTACGGCCGTGCCGCCGAGCAGGACATGGCCGACAAACGGTCAGACTATTTCACGACCGGGACGCTGGTCGTATGGGATGTGGATATCTTGAGTGATGAGATCATCCGAGTGTACCGCGCAGATATGCCAACCCAGCCGACGATGTATCGACGCGGGCATCAGGCTGAAGCGGAACCTGCTGTCCCCGGCTGGTCAATTGCGGTCGACGATCTCTTTCCCTATTATACGGCCACGAAGTAAGCGTTGCTCCGCTGATAGTTAGCATATGAATGCCGTTGAAATTGAAGAAGCCGTCTCCCGGCTTGCCGAAGCGCCCTTTAACCCGGCGATGTTCCCGTTTGCCTTTCTCGAAGCCTTCGGAAATAAGGAGACGACCCTTAAAAGGCTCCACAGCGGCAGCGCGAACCAATCTGATTTGCCCGGCGGCGTGCTCCAGCGCAACAATATTCACTTGAACGTTTGCCGCGATGGCGAGGTGACTGCGACGCTCACGGCCTTGCGTAATAGCCCGGCCACCGCTCGCTACAAAGCCAAATTCATCCTTGCCACCGACGGCACGAGCTTTGAGGCCGAAAATCTCGTCGATGGCGAGACCGTCGCCTGCAAGTATCCCGACTTTCACGACCACTTCGGGTTTTTCCTGCTGCTGGCGGGGATCACAACGGTCAAGCAGATCCGTGAAAATGCCTTTGATATCAAGGCTACCGGTCGCCTCAATCGCCTGTACGTCGAACTGCTGAAGGAAAACCCGGAGTGGGATCAGGCCGCGCGCCGCACGGATCTGAACCACTTTATGGCCCGGCTGATCTTCTGTTTCTTCGCCGAAGATACCCACATCTTCCACGGCGAGCGGCTGTTCACCGCTACCATCGCGCAGATGAGCGCCAGCGATTCCTCGAACACGCACATGGTGCTCTCCGAACTGTTCCGCGCGATGAGTACACCGCTCGCCGATCGAGCGACCGGCAACTTCCGTCCGTGGGCCGATAGCTTCCCGTACGTGAACGGCGGCCTGTTTTCCCCGCATCCCCTAACCCCTTCTTCCAAGCCGGGAGAGAGCCCGCATCCCCTAACCCCTTCTCCCAAGCCGGGAGAGAGCCCGCATCCCCTAACCCCTTCTCCCAAGCCGGGAGAGAGCCCTCATCCCCTAACCCCTTCTCCCAAGCCGGGCGAAGGGGAACACGCTCCGACTCCCCT